>CAMYKU010000013.1 GCA_947259105.1 uncultured Alphaproteobacteria bacterium | reverse complement strand
GGCGCAATCCTGCTGCTGATCGCAGGACCGGCGAATGCCGAACAGGACGGCCGGCGCGGGCCGGTCGGTGACGTTCCCGCCGAGGTTACGGCGGAGCTGCAGGACAGCTATATCTTCGTTTTCGAGCGGTCGGTCAACGCGCGCAACGCGCCGGGGCGGGCCAACGCGCTGGCCGGCGCGGCCGGCGGCACCGTCCGTCATGTCTACACCACGGCCCTGCAGGGCTTCTCGGCGCAAATGCCGGCCGCCGCGGCCGCGCGCGTGGCCGCGCAGAATCCCGAGATCGCCTATTACGAGGCCGACGGCGTCGTGCGGGCGATCGGCCAGGCCGGCGCGGCGGCCAAGCCGGGCGTCACGGCCGCGGTGTCGCCGCAGGTCACGCCGTTGGGCATCGCGCGGGTCGGCGGGCCGGTCGACGGCACAGGGCTTACTGCCTGGGTCATCGACACCGGCATCGACCTCGACCATCCGGACCTCGATGTCGACGTTGCGCGTTCGGCGACGTTCGTCAGGGGCAAGAAGACCGCCGATGACGGGAACGGCCACGGCACCCATGTCGCCGGCACCATAGCGGCGATCGACAACGGCATCGATGTCGTCGATGTCGTCGGTGTTGCCGCCGGCGCGACCGTGGTTGCGGTGAAGGTCCTCGGGCGAAGCGGCAGCGGCACGATCAGCGGCGTCATCGCCGGAGTCGACTACGTGGCGGCGAACGCATCGTCCGGGGACGTCGCCAATATGAGCCTGGGCGGCGGCGCGTCCAGCGCGCTCGACGCCGCCGTCATCGGTGCGGCGAATCGTGGCATCCTGTTCGCCGTCTCGGCGGGCAACGACGGTGCGTTCGCGGGCAACTTCTCGCCGGCACGGGTCGAGCATCCGAACGTCTATACGGTCTCGGCGGTCAACCGCTTCGACGCGTTCGCCTCGTTTTCCAACTGGGGCAACCCGCCGGTCGACTATGCCGCACCTGGCGTGAACATCCTGTCGACGCTGTTGGGCGGCGGCGTGCTCAACCTGTCCGGCACCTCGATGGCCTCGCCGCATGTGGCCGGCGTGCTGCTGGCGACCGGCGGATCGCCGACCTACGACGGCTGCGCGACCGGCGATCCGGGTGGAAACCCGGACCGCATCGTCCATATTGCCGGCGGTGCGACCTGCTGAATATCCGTTCCCACCAGGGGTACATTCCGCCCCTTGCAGTGATCGGCGGCGGTCTCGGAAGAGGCCGCCGCCGTTACCTTGGCGGCTATCGCAGGTCGGTCGGAACGACCTCGATCCAGCCGGTCTCGTCCCAGGCGGCGAAAAGGGCCTCGATCATGGGTATGCCGGGCGCCTCGCTATCGACCCGCCGGGCCACCTCAGACTCTTGGACCAGGGCGAAAACCCACCGACCGTGCGATGGCCCGCCCTCGATGGAGACCAACGCCAGCAGGTGGTCCATATAAAAGGCTTCCGCATGAACTCGAACGCTGCCCTTAAGCTCCGCTTCGATTTGCAGATGCGATAAAATCTGATCCACCTCGGCTACGTCGGGAGACGGCGGCCAGTCTCTTAAGCGGATTGCCATCCGACAACATATTAAGCCGGCGCCGTGAGCCGCAATGACGGCGTCTCGGCGTTGGCCGGTGGCACGCCCGGCCAGGCCAGGAACAGGGCCAACACGGGCCAGAAACTCTTTTTCATCGTGGCTTCCCTTCCGCGAGTTGCCGGGGTCCGACAATAACACGCGCCGCCACCGGATAGTGGTCCGACCCGCCGGCCTCGAGCACAGCCGAATCGGTGAACCGGACGCCTCGGCCGAGGATGTGGTCGACGCGGAAGATCGCCGGCCAGGACAGCGTGCGGCCGGGCCATGTCGGTCCGCACCTGCCGTCCGGGCCGGCGCAGGAGTCCCGAAACCCGGCCTTTGCCAGTTCCGCCATCGCCGCCTGGCCCAGCCACTCGTTCATGTCACCCATGATGATGGCGGGCATGTCCATACCGTCCAGGTGTTTCAGCAGTTCGGCGACCTGGCCGACGCGGATCGCCTCGTTGCGGAAATACCGCTTCCAGACGTTCACGCTCTTTTTGAACCGCGCGAGGGGCGGCATCAGATGGGCGCAGGCGACGCGGATCTCGCCGGATTGCAGCCTGACGGTGGCAGACACCGCCGGCAGATACGTCAGGCCCAGCGTCAGGACCTTGCCGCCGAGCAGCGGATATCGGCTTGCGATTCCCATGCCTTGCGTCATCCGGCCGGGTTTGAAATAGCGGTGCGGGTACAGCTTGCCGAGGCGGGCCTTGAACATTTCCGCCAGCTCCGGGGTCATTTCCTGAAGGCAGAGAATGTCCGGCGCCGCGGCCTCGATGGCGTCGAGCGCGGGGCCGGCGGGCTGGCCGCCCAGCAGCACGTTGAAGGACATGACGGTCAGCCCGTTGCCCGCCCCCGCGGCGCGGCGCCATTCTTCCGGAGACTGGCGCTGTATGACCAGAAAAATCAAGCCGGTCCCGACTGCGACCAGGGCCGCCAGCACGGCCGTGCGACGGTTGGGCGTGAAGACGTATCGCTGGACCCGGCTCATACTCGCCAAGCGCAGC
The DNA here is from genome assembly GCA_947259105.1 of uncultured Alphaproteobacteria bacterium. Lineage (GTDB taxonomy): Bacteria > Pseudomonadota > Alphaproteobacteria > UBA8366 > JADFVY01. Next base: position 66,467 of record CAMYKU010000013.1, on the reverse strand, counting down.
CCCCCGATTGTTCTCTCCAAGGGGGATTGTTGCAGCGCATATGGGCAGATTACGCTCGGAAATGGGGCATACCGGTGGCGCGCCGGAGTGCCATCCCGGCCATATTATTCCCTGCCGAGAGCCAGGATCGCGAGCGGCGCCGGAATCCGTCGGTCATCGCATTCACCTGCATCGGCACAAGCCGCGAGGGTTATCTCGTCCTCGCGGGATACTATGGGAATATGGCGGTTGCGTGCTCCCGATCGGGACAGCCGGTCGACCTCGAGCGTATCAAGGCTCAATGCCCATGACGGCGAATCGCGCGGCGACCGGATAATGATCCGAGCCGCCGGCCTCCAGCACCGCCGCCCCGGTAAACCGGACCCCGCGGCCAAGGATGTGGTCGATTCGGAACAACGCCGGTAGCGGCACCACATACCCTGGCCAGGTAGGTCCGCAGCGGCTGTGGCGGCTGCGGCAGGCGTCCGTAAAACCCGCCGTGCGCAGCACTTCCAGGGCGGCTTGTCCTGGCCATTCGTTGAAGTCGCCCAGCACGATAGCCGGGCCGCCGACGCTCTCCAGATGCTCCAGAATTCCGCGCGCCTGGCCGATCCGGATTGCCTTGTTGTCCTCGTAAAGCTGGAGCAGGTCGTCGGCCTTGCCGAACCCCGCATGCGGCGGAATCATATGGACGCAGGCGACGTGAATGCGGCCGCCCGGCAGCGTCACGGCCGCTACCGCGGCCGGCAGATGGCGCAGGCCCAACGTCAGGATTTCGCCACCGGTCAGGGGGTAACGGCTGGCAATGCCGATGCCCTGCACATGTGGACGCGGCTCGAAGATCCGGTGCGGGTACTGGTTGCCGAGGCGCCCCACGAAGGCCTCTGCCATCTTTGGGGTCAATTCCTGCAGGCAGACGACATCGGGCGCCGCCGCATCTATCGCGACCAGAGCGATTTCCGCCGGAGCCCCGCCTGTGAGGACGTTGAAGGATAGGAATGATGCGGCTGCTGCGCCGCTGACCCCGTTTCGTGACCATGCCGCCGGTGTCGGCCGGTCCAGGACAACCAGGATCAGCCCAACGCCGAGGGACAAGGCGGCGGCCAGCCCGATCATTCTTTTCCTTGCCGAGAGCCAGGACCGCGAGCGGCGCCGGGCCTTATCGGTCATTTCGCTCATCTGATTCCGTTCAAGCCGCGAGGACTGCCCGCACCTCGCATGATGCGACGATAATATGGCGATTATAGGCGCCAGATCTTAACAGCCGGTCGACCTCGAGCGTATCAAGGCTCAATGCCCATGACGGCGAATCGCGCGGCGACCGGATAATGATCCGAGCCGCCCGAATTCAGGACCACGGCCTGCTGGAACTCCACCCCCCGGCCGAGAATATGGTCGATCCGGATGACGGCGGGGGCAGGTACCACGCGACCCGGCCAGGTCGCTCCGCACCGGCTGGCCTGTGCATGGCAGGCATTGCGAAAACCCGCCTCGTCAAGAATGGCCAGCGCCGCCTGACCGTCCCATTCGTTTATGTCGCCAAGCACGATCGCCGGCATGTCCATGGAATCGACGTGCTGCAACAATGCGCGGGCCTGTCCCATCCGCATTACCTTGTGGCGTTTGTATCGGTTCGTCAGGCTTGCTTTCGGACCATGTCTGGCGAAGGGGGTCACGAAGTGAACGCACGCCACATGAACCGGCCGGGCGTCGGGGCGCATCGTGGCCGCCACAGCAGGCTGGTGGGGTACGTCCAGTTCGAGCAGCCTGGCGTCCGTCATCGGAAAACGGCTTGCGATCCCGATTCCCTGTATGGTCGGGCCGGGTACGAAGAACCGATGGGGATAGGCGGCCGCAAATCTCTCTTCGAACCGGCCCGCGAACTCGCCCGTTATTTCCTGCAGGCATACCAGATCCGGCGATGCGTCGGCGATGGCGTCCAGCGTGTCGTCGGCAGGCCGCCCGCCTTTGAGAACATTGAACGACATGACCGACAGCGTGCCGGGCTCGTTCGGTAAATCCGCCCATTCCGACGCATCCTGGCGATTGAGGCCACTGCATCCGGCCATGGCGAGCGCCACGCCAAGCAACAGGATATGTCCCCTTAACCCGGAAATGCGCGGGTATGTCCGAACGCGGGAGTAAGAGACTGTCACGTTTTCTGCCTTTGCCGCCGTGCTGGTTGCGGAATGAGACTGCGAGCCAATCCCTTGATATACATCGCAGGCGCTCGTAATTCCAATTGGATTGAATCGATAATTGCTTCAAAAACTGCGTCGCAGGCCCTATATTGTACCTGTCGGCTCTGCCGACTATGGCGATAAACGCCTTGTGGAATAAGCGTAGCGGACCCGGGGGCAGTACCCGGCGCCTCCACCATATTCCGGCCGGGCGCCGTCCGATACGGCGACCGGCCTTCCCATGGGGGCGAAACAGGATCGACGCGCGTGGTAAAGACATGGTTTTCGCTCGGCATGGTACCACCGTTACCGGGCCATTTTGACAAGTGCCAATGACAATCAGATGGCGCTCGCTGCCTAATAACAGGTAAGCGCGGCTCGGGGGGCGCCGGGCAACAGAAGCCCCCCAATCTTGACGCTTTCCGGGAGCCGCGGCTCCTGTTAACGAAGTCAGGTTCCGTTAACCGAACCTGAGACATAATCGGGACCATGCCGGACGATCCGCTGCCATACGGGCTGTATTACCAGGAAGCGTTGCGCGGGATCATGCGCAGGGCGCTGGCCGTGGTTGTAGAGGGTGGGCTGCCGGACGATCACTATTTCCACATCACCTTCCGGACCGACCATCCGGGCGTCAAGATGCCACAGGCCCTGCGTCTGCAATATCCGACCGAAATGGCGATCATCCTGCAGCACGTGTTCCACGATCTCGACGTCGACGACACCAGCTTTTCCGTTACGCTCTCCTTCAACCGGGTCCAGCAGCGCCTGACCGTACCCCTGGACGCGGTAACGACGTTCCAGGATCCGCCCGCCAACGTCGTACTGACGTTCCTCGATGCAGAGCAAATGCTCGCGGCGCAGGGGTTGACCGAGGTCGAGGCCGATGCCGATGTCGCGATGGCGGAGGTCGCCGAGCCCGCCGCCGATGAAGATGCGAGTTCTCCCGATGGCGGCACCGGTAAGAGCGGCAACGTCATCGCCTTCGACAACTTCCGAAAAAACTGAGCCCCGACAGCGATTGCTCTTGAACCGCGGCCCGCGTCCTGACGTGCGGGCCAGACGCCCGACGTGGCGACGATTAAACCCGGTTCAAAAGACCTACCTCAAACTGATATCTGGAATTAATCGAAAATACATGATAGATTTGTCATAGATGCTGCGTTCTGGGAGGAACGACTGCACTTAACCAGAGGTATCAAAAATGAAAACCATAATTGTTGCAACCGGCGCCGCAGCCGGACTTATATTGCTTGCCGGTTGTTCCGGCGCGCAACTTGGCAGCGCACGGACGGTTCAGCCGACGGGCTCCGAGTTCAATCAGAGTTTGTACAGAGGTTACATCGGCCTTTCGGAATCCGAGTATGCGGAGGGCGACTATCGGGATTCGGATGCCTTCGCGAAACGTGCGAAACAGGCTGGCGCCGGCAGCGCTGTTGCACCCGAAGACATCGCGGCCCGTTCGCTGCCGGCGGAGAACGTCGGCGAGTTGACCGAAGCGCGCATGACTCTGGTGTCGGCGTTGGACGCCGGCGCCGCGGAAAGAAACCCGTCGGGGGCGGCCGAAGCGCAGGTCATGTTCGACTGCTGGATGCAGGAGCAGGAAGAGAACCGCCAGCCTGTGGACATTGCGCGCTGCCGTGACGGATTCTACGCGGCCGTCGGCGCCGCCGCGCCGGTGGCGGTGTCCAAGCCGAAGCCTGGGGCGGTCCGGTTCATCGTCTACTTCCCGACCAACAAGGCGGTGCTGGACAAGAATGCGCAACAGGTGGTCGCCGAGGCCCGGGCCGCGGCCGCGAAACTCGGCCAGCCTGTCGTGAAGATTTCGGGCAACGCCGATACGGTCGGCGCCGCAGAGTACAATCAGAAGCTCTCGGAAATGCGGGCACAGGCCGTCGCAAAGGTCCTCGGCAGCGGCGGCAGTCTGCCTGTAAAGGCGGTAATGACGGAGGCCCATGGCGAGACCCAGCCGGCCGTCATGACCGCCGATGAAACCGCCGAGCCACGCAATCGGCGTGTGGAGATCATCCTGGAGCAATAAGGTCAGGACCGCTGGAGCGGGTCGCGATTGACCGCGTGAGTCCGCCCTGCATGTTGTTAAGGCCGGAACCGATACGCCGGGTTGGCGGATCGTCGAAGGCGCGTCAACTCAACCCGGATCGGGTTTAGTGCCGACACACTTACCTTCGGGCCGCAAACGGGCAACCGGTTTGCGGCCCGAACCAATTATGACCCCGGTTGACCTCAGGTCTTCTTCGACTTTGGACTCGCCTTCGGCTTGCTGCCCGATTTCGAGGAACTTTTGGCCTTGGCCTTGGGCTTGGCTGCGGATTTCTTCCTGGCCGCGGATTTCTTCCTGGCCGGCTTGGCCTTGCCGGGGCTTTCGTCCCCGACGATATCATCGGCCGGTTCTGGGCTGGGGATATCGTCTCCGGCGGCGGGCGCGGCGGTATCCTGCCCGGCCGTATCATCGCCGGTCTTGCCGCGAAGCTTGTTCCACCAGCCGGACGTGATTCCGCCGACCCCGCGTTCGGAGGGTTGCGGCGCATCCGCATCTTCGGCCGGCGCTGTCGGTGACGCGGCCTCGATCTTCGGCTCCTCCGCCGGCAGTTCCGGTACGGCGTCCGGTTCCTGCGGCTCGCGGGCCTCGATCTTCGGCTCCTCCATCGGCAGTTCCGCTGCGGCGTCCGGTTCCTGCGGCTCGCGGGCCTCGACCTTCGGCTCCTCCATCGGCAGTTCCGGTACGGGGTCCGGTTCCTGCGGCTCGCGGGCCTCGACCTTCGGCTCCTCCGCCGGCAGATCCGGCACGGGGTCCGGTTCCTGCGGCTCGCGGGCCTCGATCTCCGGCTCCTCCATCGGCAAATCCGGCACGGCCTCGAGGATGAAGGGCTTCCGGGCCCCCGGGTCTTTCTGCGTCGCGGGGATATCCGGCGCGGCGTCCGGGCTCGCCGGCACGTCGTCGTTTCCGGCCGGCGCAAAGCCGTCATCGAAATCCGGCGCGGCCGGCCATCACCCGGGCCGCCCATTCGGCGTCGTCTTCGGCCGTCTCGGTGCGGGCGTTTTAGACCGTTTCCTCGACGGGCTCGCGCATGCGATACGCGACCTGCCCGGATTTGCGGGCCTTTTCCTCGAGAACCTCCTGCCAGCGTTCCGCAACCGGCCGACGGTCGCGGTTGGCGCGCTTGCGGGCCTTGAGGTCATCATCACCGGTGTCCGCGGCGCCGAAAACACCCTCGGTCTCGGATTCGTATGCGTTAAGGTCCGTCATCAGCGCCGAAAGCTGGTGCGTCCGGGCCTCGCCGCCGTCCGACTGCGAGACGGCCATGTCCTTGCGGCTCCTGCGCTCCTCGACGGTCAGCATCGGCGTCGCCTCGATGACGTCGGTGTGGAGGATCCGCGAAACGTCGAGCACCACCAGCAGGTTGCCGCGCAGCCGGTAGATGCCGGAGCAGAGCCGTCGGACGTTGTCCTCCATGGTCGACGGGGCCTTGTCGAAGTCGCGCTTCGGCAGCGTGCGCACGTCGCCGATCGCGTCGACCAGCAGCGTGTACAGGTCGCCCCTGTGTTCCACGGTCACGCCCATCTGGCTTTCCCAGGGCACTTCCTCGTGGTTTCCAAGCAGCTTGCGAAGGTCGACCACCGTCACGATGCGGCCGCGCAGATTGAGAACGCCCGCGATCGCGGACGGCGCCAGCGGCACCGGTGTAATCTTCGACGCCTCGACGATATCCTGGACCTGCAGGATCGGGATGCCGAACAGCTGGTTGTCGACGACCATCGTCACCAGCTGCTCCTCGTTATCGCCCACAATCGTGGTGTCCGCGATGGTTGCCACCGTAGCCATATATCTTACCTCGTCGTCTTTGCCCCGTCGTGGCATGGCGGCTCCTTCCGCAGGGCCGCCGCCAGCGGTAAAATCCCAATTTGCTGGGGGAACATTAGTTTATTTTCCTTAACACTGCGTTTACACCGGCCTATGACGGCGTGCAGCCGCCGGATCTTCGGTAATCCGGAACCCGGCTTGGATGGATTGGGGACCCGATGAAGCAGGCGCCAAACACCCGAATGGCGGCGCCCGGTAAATCCGCCGGGCCGGCCCCCGATTCGCGATCGGTTCGAAAGCGGTCGGTGACGATCGGCGGACACCGAACCAGCGTATCGCTGGAGGAGGCGTTCTGGGGCTTGCTGCGCGGGATCGCGGCCGCGAGAGGGCAGAGCGTCAGCGAACTGGTCACGGAAATCGACCGGGTGCGCAGCGGAAATCTGTCCAGTGCTATCCGTGTTTTCGTGCTGACGGAAATCTCCGCCGGTTTCGATCCGGAAGCGCCGGCCTCTTAGGATTCTTCATTGCTGGTTTTCCGCGGCTGGCGCGACGGGTTCGACAGGAATGACGGGTGTGGCGTCCGGTGCCGGCGCCTCGTCCGGATCTCCGCCGACCGCCGGGCCCGAAAGCTGGACCGCGGGATCGTCGAGCGGCCCGCTGAGCCGGACCACCAGATCAGGGAGATCGCCGTCATCCTGGTTGCGCCGCAGTGCCGTCGTCGAATCGATGCGCCAGCCGGGAATTTCCGCTGCGCCCAGGGTCAGCGCCTGCACGCCGCCGCCGTCAAGCAGCAGGTTGTCCGTGCGCGCGGTTCCGTTTTCGATCCGAAGATTGCCGCTCAAAACAGCCGGCGCGTCGGAAAAGGCCTTGAGGAGCGTGTCGATCGCGTCCCCGGCGGCGCCGACAGGGATCGGCTCGTTGCCCCGCCGCTGTGCCTGAAGCGTACCCGAAAACACGCCGTGTCCCGACAGGGACGATACCAGGTCGAACGGGCTGCGACCGGTCCCGGACAGCGAAAGGGAAAACGACATCGGCCCGTCCAGCCGGTCAATCGCGGCGATCGCGTCGAATGTGCGCCGGGCTGCAATATCATGGCCCGAAACCGTGATGCTGATACCCGGACCCGCCGCGTCAATTCGGCCGGAGGCCTCGATGTTGCCGCCGAACAGGCTCCCGGTTATCCGATCGACCGTCAAGACGCCGTTGGCGAGTCCGGCGCGAAGGTCGAGCCCGTCGACGCGGATCTCGCGATGCAAGACCGTTCCCGACCGCAGGGTCAGATCCAGGTCCAGCGCGCGCAGCGCCGACAGATCGATGGTCTCGCGCGACCAGCGGGCGCTGCCCCTGCGGGCGGGTGTCCCGGTGTCCCCGTATGGTCTCGGCGCAGCCGGCAACAGCCCTTCCAGGTCCAGGAGGCCGGCGGTCAGGGCGGCAACCGCTTTCGGGCGTCCGCCGCCAAGCTCTGCATCGATCCGGCCGGCAACCTCCATGTCGCCCAGCGCCGCGTCCAGATTCCGGATCGTCAGGGCATCGGCGGTTCCGGCCAGCCCGAACGTTATCGCCATCGCGCCGATCTCGCCGCGGGGCCGGCCCGGCGCAAGCAGGCTGAGCACCCTGTCGCTGTCGGGGTGGCTGGCGGCCACCGCAAAATCGAAACCCGTGTTGCCGTCCAGGCGGGACAGCGTCCCCTCGGCGCGCACCTCGCCGCCGGCAATTCCGAGCGTTCCCTTGACGGCGGCCTTGCCCGGGGTGCCCGAGGCGCGCGCGTCGAGCCGGAAACGGCCGAGGCGCTGTGCGATGGTCCCCGGGCGGACCTCCATGAACCCGGCAAACCGCTCCGTGTCGCTGGCCTCGAGCACGATCTCCAGATCGCCGCCTGGTGTGCCGGCAAGGTCGCCGATCCTGCCGGATACGGCCAGCGCCGCACCACCGAGATCGCCGATCGACAGCTTGCGCAACAGGACGTCGCCATCGAACAGTTGCGCGTCGAGAGCCACCCGCGATGCGGTCTTGCCGCCCAGCGTCAGATTGCCGATGGAGAGATTGAGATTGGCGTCGAAACGGCCGGCCGCGGGAAAGCCGCCCCTGGCTTTTCGGCCGGTCCCGTCTTCATCGTGCATCCACCGCGGCAGATAGGCGTCGAGCCCCAGGCGGTCCAGCTCGAGCCTGAGCCCGAACGAGGGCCGCGCCTGCCGTGCGATCGTGGCGGCGCCGGTCATGCGCGTGGCGTCCAGCCGGGCCGCGATGTTTGCCAGATGCACGGCGTCCGTTGTGGCGGATATCCGGCTCGTAAACGAGAAACTGCGCAACCGGTCGGACGGCAGTTCGTCCTCGGCGGCTCCTGCCCAGACCAGTGCGCCGCGCAGATTGTCGGAGATCACGGCGAGGTCGCCGTCCAGCCGCGGGCCCGCCTCGCCCTGCTTCGCGATCGCCGACAGCGTGACATCGGTCCCGCCCGGCATCTTCGCCGCCATCCGTTCGATCACGATTCCTTGCGGCGCAAGACGCACGGACGTCCCGATATCCCTGATGACCCCGCCGCGCCAGCGGGCGGCCCTGACCGAAAGGTCGAGATCGGCCGTGAAGCTTTCGGGGGGCCGGACGGATCCCCACGCGAGGCGCGAATCGCCGTGCTGCCCGTCGAGCGGTCTTCCGGTATCGGCCGCCGCGAGCAGGTCGTCGAGATCCATGGTCCCGACGTGAATCTCGGCAGCCAGCGCCGGGACGTCGCCCAGGGCAAGCTCGGCCTGGCCCGTCCCGCGAATCTCGCCATAGGTGACCGCGATATCGTGCAGCGCGACGGTGTCCCGATCGGCGGTGAACGTCGACTCCGCCGCAATATTCCAGGCCGGTATTGCGGGCGCCGACGCCCCGGCGAGCGCTGCGCCAAGTCTTTCCGCGTCCGGCGCGGTAAGCCGGATCGTGCCGCCAGCCCACTGCTCCTGCAATTTCGCCCGGCCGGTCGCGGCCAGCGTCCCGGCGCCGCCGGCGATGTCGATCGCCGCCGAGACCGGCGCCAATCCGTCGGTTCCGAGGCGCCCGACATCCGCCCGCAAGCGAAACGGAACAGCCTTGAAGACGGCGCTTCCCTGCACGCGGATCGCGCCCGCCAGGCCGGCCATGGTGAGGGTCGCCTCGATGGCATCCAGTTGCCGCGGCTCCGCGCCCGCCGTGCGCCATGAGAGACTGCCGTTCGAAACGGAAACCGTATCGACGGAAATACCGGAAGCCAGGCCGCCCGGCGTCCGGCCCGGCCCGGCCGGGGTAAAGTCCCAGCTGTGCCGGCCGCCCGCGGTGGTCTCCAGGGTCACTGCGGTGTCGATAAGCGACAGCGAACGCACGACGATCCGTCCCGTCATGAGCGGGGCGACGGCCAGTTCCATGCGCAGCTCCCCGATCCGGAGCATCTCGGGGTCGATCGCGCCGCCGATGCTCGCAACGCCGACCCGCCGGACCGTGAGATGCGGCAAGGGGAGAATCGAAAGATCCAGGTCACCGGCGATGGTGACCTTGCGCCCGGTAGTCTCGGCGATGGCGGCGGCGACGTCCCGCCGGTAGGAGTTCCAGTCGATGAAGAACGGCGCCACCAGAAGGATGCCGAGCGAAACCAGTACGATGGCAAGAACGAAAACCAGGGCTTTCTTCAAGAACGACTCCACACGGCAGCCGGCTCCGTCGCCGGGTCGGACGCCGTCATTGGCGCTTGCGGTACGCGCGATATCCCGTAAGGTAGGAGATCGCCGGACCGCGATCAAACATGCCCGCACGGCCGGGCAGGAGAAAGGCTAAAATGGCGGAGATCGTCAGCCTGAATCAGTTCCGCAAGGCGCGCAAACGTGCGAAGGCCGCATCGGAAGCATCCGGCAACAGGCTGCGCCACGGCCGCACGAAGGCCGAGAAGCAACGCGATGCGGCGGAGCGCGATCTGCAGGCGAATGCGCGGGACGGCAACCAGCTGGAACGCAAGGACGGCCCCCCGGATACCGACTGAACCGGCGGTGCCGGTGCGGCGCCGGGGATGCCCGGGCCTGTTGATTCGCGCCGCGCCGACGGCGTCAAGGAGAGGTTGGAGGAAGGGCAGCGTCAATCCATGGGCGAGGGAACGACCGCAGAATCCGAGCCGATACCGAAGGTTCGCACGGTCGAGATCGATCGGCCGTGGGCCTGGCTTGCGGCGGGCTGGCGGGATTTCAACCGCGTGCCGTTGCTCAGCGTCGCATACGGCATCGTGTTCAGCGCCGCGGGTTATGCGCTGATGTACTGGCTGTATGCGGCTGGCGCGTTTTATTTGATTCTGCCGGCCACGGCAGGGTTCATGCTGGTCGGCCCGGCCGCCGCGGTCGGCCTGTACGACGTCAGCCGGCGCCTGGAAACCGGGCAGCCCGTGGCGTTCGGCGCGACCATCAAGGCGATCCTGTCCCGCGCGGACACCTTCGCGGCGATGGGATTGGTCCTGATGCTGTTCTTCCTGGCGTGGATGGAAATCGCGCTGCTGATTTTCGCCTTCTTCTTCAGCGACCGATCGATCAGCACCGGTAATTTCATCGAGGGCGTATTTTTCGTCCCCGAGAGTCTGCCGTTCCTGGTCACCGGAACCGTCGCGGGCGCGATTCTGTCGGCGGTCGTGTTCGCGATCAGCACGATCTCGCTGCCGCTGCTGCTGGACAGGGATGTCGGCGTCCCGACGGCCGTCGCGACATCGCTGCGCGCCGTATACCGGAACCGCAAGGCGCTGGCGCTGTGGGCGATGATCATAGCGGTCTTCATGTCGATCGGCATCGCCACGTTGTTTCTGGGGCTGGTGCTGACATTGCCGCTCGTCGGATACGCGACCTGGCACGCCTACCGGGACCTGGTCGAGCCCGAAGGCGGCGATCAGGCGCCGGGCGCGCTGTCCTCGGGGTCACGCCAGACCTTGTAGATTTCGGCAACGGCCAGGAGCGACAGGGCCACGCCGGCGACGGTCAGCCAGTCCGAGAAACTGATCGGCCCCACACCGAGCACGTCGCTCAGGCCCGGCGTGTACATCGCCGCGATGTGCAGCCCCTGCGCCGCGACCACCGCCAGCACCAGGAACGGGTTGGCCGCGAAGGGAATGCGGAACACCGACCGCCGTTCCGACCGGGCATTGAAGGCGTGCACGTTTTCGAACAGGACCATCAGGAGCAGCACGAGATTCCGGGCCTCCGCCTCCGGGACGCCCGAGTCCAGCAGGTACCAGAACGACCCGAAGGCGGCGATGCCCATCCAGCTGCCCATCAGGGCCACCTGCTCGATCATCCGGCGGTCGAAAATCGGTTGGCGCGGCGGCCGGGGCCGCCGGTGCAGCACGCCGGGTTCGCCTTTCTCGAAGGCCAGGGCGACGTCCTGGATGCCGTTGGTGACAAGGTTCAGCCATAGCAGCTGGACCGCGAAGATCGGCAGCGGCAGGCCGAAGGCGATGGCCAGCAGGAACAGCACCAGCTCGCCGACCCCCGTCGTGACCAGAAGGTAGATCAGCTTGCGCACGTTGTCGTACGCGATCCGGCCTTCCTCGATACCGCCGGCGATCGAGGCGAAGTTGTCGTCGGTCAGGATCAGATCCGCCGTACCGCGGGCGATGTCGGTGCCGTCCCGGCCCATGGCGACGCCGATATTCGCGGCGCCGAGGGCCGGCACGTCGTTGACGCCGTCGCCGGTGACCGCGACGAAATGCCCCAGGCGCTGCAGCGCCTGGACGAGCATCAGTTTCTGGATCGGTTCGACCCGCGCGAACACCCTTGCCTCGGCGACGACCGCATCCAGCGCGGCCCGGTCGTCGCCGAGCTCCGCCAGCCGGCCGCCGGTGACCACATCGGACTCTTCGGCCGCAATGCCGAGATCCCGGGCGATCGCAAGCGCCGTCGCCGGGTGGTCGCCGGTGACCATGCAGACCGCGACTCCCGCCTCCCGGCAGTTCCGGACCGCCGGCGCCGCCTCCGGGCGCAACGGATCGATCAGGCCGACGAATCCCAGAAATTCCAGACCGGCCAGCGATGCGGCGTCGGCCGCTTCCGCCGCCGCGCCCGAAACCTCTCCGCGCGCGACGGCAAGGACCCGGTACCCGTCCGCGGCCATTCGGCCCGCCGTGTCCAGCATCGCCGCCGCATCGATTCCGGTACACATGGGAATGATGGTTTCGGCGGCGCCCTTTACGTGCCCGACGCTGGCGCCGCCGTCCCGGTTGAAGCTCGCCGCGAAGCGTTGCAGCGGCTCGTAAGGGATGACGTCGATCTGCGGGTGCGCTGCCAGGAGGGTGGCGCGATCCAGCCCCAGCTTCGCGGCCAGGGCCAGGAACGCCACATCCACCGTATCGCCGAGATGCCGGACGCCGTTTTCGTCGATCTCGTACGTCGCCTCGTTGCACAGCGCGCCGGACAGCGCCAGAAGCCGGGCGGGATCGATTGCGGCGGTTTCGGCAGGCCGCCCGTCACGCAGGATCTCGCCCTCCGGCGCGTAGCCCTCGCCGCCGACATCGAGGTCGCCGACACCGGGCAGATAGAGGCGCCGCGCGGTCAGCTGGTTGACCGTCAGCGTGCCGGTCTTGTCGCTGGCGATGATGGTGCACGCGCCCAGCCCCTCCACCGCCGGCAACTGCCGCACGATGACGTTGCGGCGGGCCATGCGTCGGGTCGCGATCGCCAGCGCCACGGTAATGGCGACCGGAAGACCCTCGGGAATCGCCGCGACGGCCAGTGCCACCGCGACGAAAAACACCTCGGTCAGCGTCATCCCGCGAAACAGCTGGACCATGCCCAGAAGCAGAATGACCGCGACCATGGCGTAGCCGACCCGGCGCGAGAAGCGCTCCAGCCGGCCGATCAGGGGCGGCGGCGGCGCCTCCGCGGTCTCCATGGCCTGGGCGATTCGGCCGATCTCCGTATGCAGGCCGGTGCGCACCGTCACACCCAGCGCGCGGCCGGCAAGCACCGTGCTGCCGGCGTGCAGCAGGTTCGTCCGGTCGCCCAGAACCGCGTCCGGGCTGGGGGTCGCGTCGTGCCGTTTCGCGACCGGCGTCGACTCCCCGGTCAGCAGCGACTCGTCGATTCTGAGGTCGCGCTGATGCAGCAGCCGGATATCGGCCGGCACCGCGGCGCCCGCGGCGATTTCGACGATATCGCCGGGAACCAGGGACACGCCGTCGATCTCCGCGCGCCCACCGTCGCGGCGGACCACCGCCCGGTGCTGCACCAGCGTGTCCAGCGCCGCGGCGCTGGCCGCCGCCCGCGCTTCCTGGATGGCGCCGATCAGCGCGTTCAGCTGCAGCACGACGAATATGAAGGCGGCGTCGGTATATTCTCCGATCGCCAGCGAGACCGAAGCGGCCGCCAGCAGCAGATAGATCAGCGGGCTCTTGAACTGCCGCAGGTAGACGGCCAGCCCCCCCGGCCTGGGTCGTTTGGGCAGGGCGTTCTCGCCGAAGACTTCGCGGCGCGCCAGAACCTCCGCCTCGTCCAGGCCCTCCTCGCCGCTGCGAAGCAGGCGCAAGGCCTCGTCCGCCGGCACGGTGTGCCAGCGCGTCTCGAGGATCCGGGAAATCGGCGGCCGGAGCGGCCGGCCGGCCGCATCAGCGTCGATCGGCATGGTGCCCCGAAGCTAGCGCCGGCGCTGCGCCGCGCCCATGATCCGGATCAAACGCGCCAATTTCCCGCAAAGGGGGACCGCGCCGACGCATTCCCCGGCCCCGGCAGGCGCTCCTGAAACCCGCGGAAAACGCCGGTGCATGGGGTTGTTCCTTCGGATCGTGGCGATGCGCTACCGTGGCGGCGATTTCCGGTCGAAGGCAGATCCTGCAATCCGTATCATGGCGGCATGGACGAGGGCGGCAAAGCGGACAGTCGGGACAGGCGGGGATTTGGCATTCTTGTGCGAGGAGCAGGCGCCGTGTTTCCCGTACCACCCTGTCCACACGCGCCTCATCCTTCGACAGGCTCACGATGAGGCATGTGCGGGAGGTGGTGGAAAGATTTATGGTGCCGGTGTTCACGCCGGCCGGCGCTCTACACCCGCAGGATCTTACCCGGATTCATGATGTTGTCGGGGTCCAGCGCCATCTTGACCGTGCGCATGACGCCGACGGCCTCACCCTGCTCGGCGACCAGGAAGTCCATCTTGCCGACGCCGATGCCGTGTTCGCCGGTACAGGTGCCGCCCATCGCGAGCGCACGGTGGACCATGCGCTCGTTGACCCATTCCATCCGCCCCGCTTCCTTGGGGTCGTCCGGATCGATGACGAAGAGTACATGGAAGTTGCCGTCACCGACATGCCCGACGATGGGGGCCACGAGACCGCTTTCCTCGATGTCCGCGCGGCTCTCCACGATGCACTCGGCGAGCCGCGAGATCGGCACGCAGACGTCCGACGAGATGCCGCGTTTTCCCGGGCGCAGCGCGACCGCCGCGAAATAGGCGTCGTGGCGGGCCTGCCACAGGGCGTTGCGGTCCTCCTGCCGGGTCGCCCAGCGGAAATCGCCGCCGCCGTTTTCCCGCGAAATTTCGTCCACGGTCTCGGTCTGCTCTTTGACGCTGTTTTCGGTGCCGTGGAATTCGAAGAACAGGGTCGGCTTGCGCGCGTATTCCTCGAGCTTCGAATAGGCGATGCAGGCGCCGAGCTGGACCTCGTCGAGAAGCTCGATACGGGCCACCGGCACGCCCAGCTGGATGGTCTGGATCACCGTATTGACCGCGCCCTCCAGGGTATCGTACTGGCACACGGCGGCCGAGACCGCCTCGGGGATGCCGAATAGACGCAGCTGCACTTCGGTGATCACGCCGAGGGTCCCCTCGGAGCCAACAAGCAGCCGGGTCAAGTCATAGCCGGCGGCGGATTTGCGGGCCCGGCCACCGGTGTGGACGATGCGGCCGTCGGGCATGACGACGGTCAGCCCCAGCACCGACTCGCGCATCGTCCCGTAGCGGACGGCGTTGGTTCCCGAAGCGCGGGTCGCGGCCATCCCGCCGAGCGACGCGTCGGCGCCCGGGTCGACCGCGAAAAACAGCCCGGTATCCCTGATGTGGTTGTTCAGCTGTTTGCGGGTGACGCCCGCCTCGACGCGGCAGTCCAGATCCTCGGTGTTGACCTCGAGGATTTCGTTCATGTGGCTGAGATCGATGCTGACGCCGCCTTTAAGGGCCAAAACGTGGCCTTCCAGCGAGGTGCCGGTGCCGAACGGGATGACCGGTACCTTGTGTTCGGCGCAAAGGCGCACGATCGCGGCCACTTCCTCGGTGCTGTTCGCAAAGCATACGATGTCGGGGGGCAATGGCGAAAACCCGCCCTCGCCACGGCCGTGCTGTTCGCGAACCGACGCCGACGCCGTTGCGCGGTCGCCCAGCAGGAGGCTCAGCGCCGGCATCAGCGAGTCGGGAAGCGGCACCTTGCGTAATGCGAGCGATTGCACCTTCATGCCCGGTTTCCTCGCAATCATGGCCGGCCAGCCTGGAATTCGACCCGAAATGAAACAGTACACCCGATTTCCGTCCGGTCAATGGCGCTGCTCCGAACGGGCCGGGCGATGCCCCATGAACGAAGTGCCTGGCGCCGGCAAAACCGTCGGCGACTCTCCGCGCACAGCATATCGAGATTTACCGGAAATTGTGCTAGGTTCGTCTCACTCGCGAGACGCTGCGAACCCCGAAACTTGGGAGAACTGGGTATGAACGTTAAGGCAATCCTGAAAGGAAAAGGCGACAAGGTCGTCACGATCGCGTCAAAGGCAACGGTTGGAGAGGCGGCCCAGGTTCTGAAACGTGAAGGGATCGGTGCGCTGGTCGTCAGTGACGGCGGGGACGGTGTGCTGGGAATCCTGTCCGAGCGGGATATTGTCGCCGGGCTCGGCGACGTCACGCGGCGCGAGCGCCTCCTCGAGGCGCAGGTCAGCGCGCTGATGACGCGCGAGGTCGTGACATGTTCGCCGGCGGACGAGGTGCAGAAGTGCATGCACCTCATGACCGAGCATCATATTCGCCACCTTCCCGTAATGGATGGCGGCGCGATGGTCGGCCTCGTGAGTATCGGCGACATCGTCAAGAGCCGCCTCGAGGAACTCGAAAACGAAGCGGGATTCCTGCGAAACATCATCGCCAGCTGAGCGGGCGCGGGGCGTTGTTTCTTTTTCGCCGGCCCGGGTGCGGTTCCGTGTCGGCGCAAACCGTGCCGCCTCGTCAGAGGCTGGCGGCGGCGCGGGCGGCCTGGTCGTAGAGGCCCGAGAGGGCGCGCAGGAAGCGCGCCACCGCCGCGATCTCCGCGTCGTCGAAATTGCCCAGCGCCGCGACCGTTTCCACGAGGCA
Source organism: uncultured Alphaproteobacteria bacterium (assembly GCA_947259105.1). Classification (GTDB taxonomy): domain Bacteria; phylum Pseudomonadota; class Alphaproteobacteria; order UBA8366; family JADFVY01. Next base: position 50,177 of record CAMYKU010000013.1, on the reverse strand, counting down.
CGACTCGCGGACGGCGCGATAGCGGGCGCAGGCTCCGGCACCCTCCTGCGTCGTCCGGTAGACGGTTTCCTTGCCGCGCTTTTCCGCCTCGACCAGCCCGGCCCTGGCGAGTTTCTTCAGGGCGTAGTTGACGAGGTGCGAATCCTCGATGTTGAGGACGAAACAGATGTCGGAAAGGCGCTTGTCCCGCGCCCGGTGGTTCACCGAATGGACGACCAGGACGTCGAGGGCGTTGAATTCCGGATACCCCGCCGCCGCCATGCAGCGCACTACCCAGCGCTCGAACGCGTTGCCGGAAATGATCAGCCCGTATTCGAACTCGCTGAGCGCCGGCGCCCCGCCCTCGGCGAGATGGGCCGAGGATACGATCCGCCCGCCCTTGCCATCGCCTGCCGCCGGTTTGCTCATGGCCGTCCTTCCTTGCGCGCCCGTTCGGCCGCCTCGGGTTCGCCATAGCCGCCGCCGCCGGGCGTTTCCAGCACCCAGACGTCGCCGGGATGGATCGGCCTCGTGTCGGTGCCGCTCATCTCATCGATCGTCCCGTCGGCGCGCTCGATCCAGTTGCGCCCCGGGGCGCCGGGCTCGCCGCCCGCCATGCCGTAGGGCGGCACGATCCGGTGGTTGGACAGGATCGAGATCGTCATGTCCTCGAGAAACCGCAGCCGCCGCACCGCGCCGTCGCCGCCCCGGCGCCGCCCGCGGCCGCCGCTTGCCGCTCGGATCGCGTAGCCTTCCAGGACGACGGGAAAGCGCATTTCCAGGATTTCGGGATCGGTCAGACGGCTGTTGGTCATATGGGTGTGCACGGCGGCCGTGCCGTCGAAGTCGGGCCCCGCGCCCGAGCCGCCGGCGATCGTCTCGTAGTACTGGTAGCGGTCGTTGCCGAAGGTGGTGTTGTTCATCGTGCCCTGGGCCGCGGCCATGACGCCGAGCGCGCCGTACAGGGCATCGGTGATGACCTGCGAGGTTTCCACATTGCCGGCGACCACGGCGGCCGGGTAATTCGGCGCCAGCATGGAGCCCTCCGGAATGACGATCTCCAGCGGCTTCAGGCAGCCCTCGTTCATCGGGATTTCGTCGTCGACCAGGGTGCGAAATACGTACAGTACGGCGGCCCGGCAAACCGCGCTCGGCGCGTTGAAATTGTTGTCCAGCTGGTCGCTGGAGCCGGAGAAATCCACCCGGGCGCTGCGCGCCGCCCGGTCGATGGTGATCGCCACGTGCACCTTGGCGCCGTTGTCCAGCGGATAGGTGAATTCCCCGTCCTTGAGGACGTCGACGACGCGGCGCACGGATTCCTCGGCATTATCCTGTACGTGCCCCATATAGGCACGTACGACATCGAGGCCGAAATGCGAGACCATACGGCGCAGCTCGGCCGCGCCCTTTTCATTGGCGGCGATCTGGGCCTTGATGTCGGCGACGTTCTGGCCCGGGTTGCGGGCCGGCCAGTCGCCAGAGCCCAGCAGTTCGAACAGCGCCGCCTCGCGGAAATCGCCGCGGTCGACCAGCAGGAAATTGTCGATCAATACGCCTTCCTCCTCCACGACCCGGCTGTTCGGCGGCATCGAGCCGGGCGTGACGCCGCCGATGTCGGCGTGGTGGCCGCGGCTTCCCAGATAGAACAGGATCCTGGTGCCGGCATCGTCGAAGACCGGGGTGACCACGGTCACGTCCGGCAGATGGGTGCCGCCGTTGTAGGGCGCGTTCAGCATGTAGACGTTGCCGGGCCGGATTTCGTCCCGATTGTTGCGGATCACCGCGCGAATGCTCTCGGCCATCGAGCCGAGATGCACCGGCATGTGCGGCGCGTTGGCGATGAGCGCTCCGTCAGCGTCGAAGATCGCGCACGAGAAATCGACGCGCTCCTTGATGTTCACCGAGTAGGCGGTGTTCTGCAGGGTCACGCCCATCTGCTCGGCGATCGACATGAACATGTTGTTGAACACTTCCAGCATGACCGGATCGACGGTGGTGCCGATCGCCTCGCGGCGGGGCAGCGGCACGATGCGGGTCAACACCAGGTCGCCGCCGGCATGCATTTGCGCCTGCCAGCCGGGCTCGACGATCGTCGTCGCCGTCGGCTCGCGGAGGATTGCCGGCCCGGCGACCGTCTGGCCCTCTGCAAGCGCGTCGCGGTCGTAGACGGGCGTTTCGTGCTCCGCACCGGCCATAAAGGCGCGTACGGCGGCAAGCGGCGCCGCCGCCTCGACCGCGCCGCCATCCGTACGGGCGGCGGCGCCGACATTCCCGGTCGCGCCGATCGCCTCCACGGCGGCCGTCTCCACGACCAGCGGTTTCTCCGGCATGATGAAACCGTAGCGCTGGCGGTGCGCCGCCTCGAAATCCGCTTTCATGCCTGCGGGCGGGCCGAATGGCACTTCCAGCGACGTGTCCGTGCCCTCGTATTTCAGGTGCAGCCTGCGCAGCATCGTCCGGCGCGCCGCCGGGATGTTCTGGTTGTCGAGTTCCGCCCCGGCATCCGCGGCAAGCCTGTCCAGCACCGCCGTTACCCGCGGCAGCACAGCGTCATCGAGGCATTCCTCGATCGAGGTTTCGCGCAGCGCCCGTATGTCCGCGAGCCCCATGCCGTAGGCCGACAGCACGCCCGCGAACGGATGCAGGTAGACCGTCTTCATGCCCAGCGCGTCGGCTACCAGGCAGGCGTGCTGGCCGCCGGCGCCGCCGAAGCAGCAGAGCGTGTATTCGGTGACGTCGTAACCGCGCTGCACCGAGATCTTCTTGATCGCGTTCGCCATGTTATCGACCGCGATCTTCAGGAATCCGTCGGCGACCTCAACGGGCGTAGGCACATTGCCGGTCGCGGCCCCGATCCTCTCGGACATCTCGCTGAATTTCTTACGTACGGCTTTCGCGTCCAGAGGCGCGTCCTGGTCGGGCCCGAAGACGCGCGGGAAGAAGTCCGGCTGCAGCTTGCCCAGCATGACGTTGCAGTCGGTCACGGTCAGCGGCCCACCCCTGCGGTAACAGGCGGGACCCGGATTGGCGCCGGCGGATTCCGGCCCGACCCGGTAACGTGCGCCGTCGAAGACGCACATCGACCCGCCGCCCGCCGCGACGGTGTGGATCCGCATCATCGGCGCCCGCATGCGTACGCCTGCGACAAGCGTCTCGAAGGCGCGCTCGTACGCGCCGTCGTAATGCGCGACATCGGTCGACGTGCCGCCCATGTCGAAGGTGATCAACTTGCCGAAACCGGCCTGTTGCGCCGTACGTACGCCGCCGACGATGCCGCCCGCCGGACCGGACAGGATCGAGTCCTTGCCCTGGAACATGCGGGCGTCGGTGAGGCCGCCGCTGGACTGCATGAACATTAGCCGTACGTCCCCGACCTGTGCCGCGACCTGGTCGACGTAGCGCCGCAGGATCGGCGACAGGTACGCGTCCACCACGGTGGTGTCGCCGCGGCCGACCAGCTTGACCAGCGGGCTGGTCTCATGGCTGGTCGAGATCTGGGTGAAGCCGATCTCGCGGGCGATCGCGGCGACCGCGCGTTCGTGGTCCGGATACCGGTAGCCGTGTATGAAGACGACGGCGATGGCGCGGAAGCCGTCGTCGTACGCGCCTTGCAGCGCGGCGCGGGCGGCCTCGCGGTCGAGCGGCGTCAGCACCGTCCCGTCGGTGGCGACGCGCTCTTCGATCTCGACGGCGACCTCGTACAGCAGCTCGGGCAGCACGATATGCCGGTCGAACAGGCGGGGCCGCGCCTGGTAACCGATGCGCAGCGCATCGCGGAATCCCCCGGTGATCGCCAGCAGCGTACGTTCGCCCTTGCGCTCCAGCAATGCGTTGGTGGCCACGGTCGTGCCCATCTTGATCGCCTCGACGGCCGCAGAGGGAATCGGGTCATCCCGTCCCAGGCCCAGCAGGTCGCGCACGCCCTGCACCGCCGCGTCGCTGTAATGCTCCGGGTTTTCCGACAGCAGCTTGTGGGTGACCAGCGCGCCGTCCGGCCCCTGCGCCACGATATCGGTAAAGGTGCCGCCGCGGTCGACCCAGAACTGCCAGGTCCCGGATCCGTCGTCGTATTCGGCCATATGTCTGCCCCGCGCCGCTGTTCGCAGATTATGTAGACATTTTATCGATAATTTGTCAATATATTGCTGAGACAAAATTGTGACTTGCCGTGCCCGAACTTCGTCGCAATCTGTGTGCATGATATGCCGCCAAACCGGCGGGAGAAAAGCTTATGCGTAAACGGCGGGTCATACTGGTGCTGACGATATTGTTCCTGCTGCTGGCGGGCGGTCCGGCCTGGGTCCTGCTCTCGGGGCAGGCCAGCATGCGCGGCGACTGGAACACCGCGACCCGCCATTCCGCGGGGATCGCGCCCGATCCGGCAAAAACTCGCGAGGCGGTCGTTCAGGTCTATGCGGCGCGCGCGTTTTCCTGGCGCGGCGTTCTCGGCGTGCATACCTGGATCGCGGTAAAGCCGGCGAACGCCCGTGCGTGGACCACCTATCAGGTGATCGGCTGGAACGTCATGCACGGCGGCAAGGCTATGGCGACCCGGCAGGAGGCGCCGGACCGCTACTGGTTCGGCAACCGGCCCGAGATCATCGCCGATCTGCGTGGCGAGGGCGTCGAGGCCGTCATTCGCGATATCGACCGCGCCGCCCGCGCCTATCCCTACAACGACACCTACACGGTCTGGCCGGGCCCCAACAGCAACACCTTCACCGCCTGGATCGCGCGGGAGGTGCCCGGACTCGGCCTCGATCTGCCGCCGACCGCGGTCGGCAAGGACTGGCTCGGCGCCACCACCGTGGCCGCGCGCGCGCCAAGCGGCACCGGCTTCCAGGTCTCGCTGTACGGCCTGCTCGGCTTCACCGCGGCTCTCGAGGAGGGGCTGGAGCTGAACGTCGTCGGGCTCACGCTCGGCGTCGACCCGCTGGACCTGGCGTTGAAACTCCCCGGTGTCGGGCGCCTCGGGCCGGATTGGGGGCACGCCGCGCACGCCGAGGATCGTTCCTGAGCCGCTTCCGCCGTGCTTGCGCACGCCGGGGAAGAGCGGCTAAACAGACCCGGATGAGCATCTGGGGCAAGATTCTCGGCGGGGCCGCCGGATTTGCGCTGGGCGGGCCGCTCGGCGCGCTGATCGGCGCCGCGGCCGGGCATGCGGTCGATGCGATGCGCCGCCCGCACGGCGAGGCGCAGACCAAGTCGATCGCCTTTACGATCGCCGTCATCGCGCTCGGCGCCAAGCTCGCCAAGGCCGACGGCGTGGTGACCCGCGACGAGGTCGAGGCCTTCAAGAGGGTCTTCCGCATTCCCGCCAGCGAGGTCAAGAACCTCGGCCGGGTGTTCGATCAGGCCCGCAAGGATCATCGGGGGTTCGAGCCCTATGCGCAGCAGGTTGCCCGCATGTTCCGCGACAATCCCGCGGTGCTGGAGGAGTTGCTCTATTGCCTCGCCTATGTGGCGCGGGCGGACGGGCATGTCCATCCCAACGAACTCGAATTCCTGAAGAAGGTGGCGGAGATCTTCGGGCTGGACGACCACGCCTTCGAGCGCGTCACCAGCCTGCGCGCGCCCGCGGGGGCCAGCGACCCCTACAGCGTGCTGGGCGTGACGCGCGACATGACCGACAAGGAGCTCAAATCCGCCTACCGCAAGCTGGTGCGCGAGAACCATCCGGATTCCCTGACCGCCCAGGGCATGCCGGAAGAGTTCGTGCAGCTCGCCAACGAGCGCCTGGCCGCAATCAACCATGCCTGGGACGTCATCAGCAAGGAGCGGTCGATTCGGTAGGCTTGGGCCCCGGGAGCGGTCGGCTTTGCTGCCGACGTCGCCATGTCCATGCGGCCGAATCGGGTGTAGTATCGCGGCGCCATGATCGAACGCCCCTCACCCAACTGCGGACCGCGGCCGGCGGACGTCCCGGTCGACACGCTGGTGCTGCACTACACCGGCATGAAGTCGGCCGAGGAGGCGCTGGCCCGCATGTGCGACCCCTCCGCCAAGGTCAGCGCCCATTACTGCATCGACGAGGAAGGTGCGATTACGCGCCTGGTGCCCGAGGACAAGCGGGCCTGGCACGCGGGCATTGCGTATTGGCGCGGCGAGACGGATATCAACGGCCGGTCGATCGGCATCGAACTGGTCAATCCGGGCCACGAATTCGGCTATCAGGCGTTTCCTGAGGTCCAGATCACGGCGCTGACCCTGATCGCCTCGGCGATCCTGCGCCGCCATCCGATCCCGCCGCGCAACGTGGTCGGTCATTCCGACGTCGCGCCGTCGCGAAAGCGGGATCCGGGCGAACTGTTCGACTGGCAGCGTCTTGCGCGCGTCGGGATCGGCCTGTGGCCCGAGCCGGTTCCGGCAAAGCCCGAGGATGTGCCGATGATGCTGGCGGAATACGGCTACCGCGCTGACGAGGACGGCGCCATCGCCGCGTTCCAGCGCCATTTCCGCCCATCCAGCATCGACGGCATCGCGGATGAGGAGACCGCCGGGCTGCTTGCGGGGTTGCTGGCGGTAGCCAATTGAACGCCTTCAGGATTTTTCAATCCGCTTCCGGTAATCTCGCCATACACAAAATCAAACGAGGCCTGCAATGCCAGCTTATCACAGGCGGGTCACACCGAAGGTCGAGGGTGGGCGCCCCCTGAAGAAGAACCGGCATGACCCGACCCCGAATATCTGGACGGGTAATGGCGGGGAGTTTGCGATCGAACGCGAACGTCCGGGCCAGGGATTCCGGCACGTCCTGCGCAAGCGGGATGTCGAAGAGTTCATCGCCATGATTCCCGAATGGGATCTCTATTCGGATGGGCTGAAAGGCATCATCCTGGCCCGGGGCGAATACGATTGTTTCGGTTGGTATTACGATGTCGGCGTGATCGGTATCTGCGCGTGGGAGCGCCAGCTCTGGACCGAGCTTCACGTCGACTATTTCAACAAGGACAAGGCACTGCTGGAACGGCTGGGCGTCCCCAGCGAGCGCCGGAAGGATATCATCCTGTGCAAATTCACCGAGAGTCAGGCCCGCGCCTTCCTGCTGCTCGAGGTGTTCCTCCATGAACTGGGCCATCATCACGACCGGATCACGACGAAGTCCCGCCGGTCAGCGGCGCGCGGCGAATTCTATGCCGAGCGCTATTCGCTCGACCGGCGGCCGGACATCTGGGATCGCTACATCGCCCGGTACGGACTCGATTGATTCACCCATGCGCGGTTTGCGCCGCCGCAGCAAAAACCCTATATACACTCTGCGCCAGATGGCCGGATGGTCGCCTTTCGCGACGGGGAAACCCTGCGGGGGGAGGAAAGTCCGGGCTCCACGGAAGCACGGTGCCGGTTAACGGCCGGCGGGGGCGACCCCAGGGAAAGTGCCACAGAAAGCAAACCGCCGGCCCGGTTTCGGCCCGATCGGCAAGGGTGAAAGGGTGCGGTAAGAGCGCACCGCGTCCCCGGCGACGGGGACGGCATGGTAAACCCCACCGGGAGCAAGACCGAATAGGGGCGGCCGGCCGGGGCCTTCGGGCCGCCGGCAGGCGGGTTTCCGCGCCGCCGCCCGGGTAGGTCGCGCGAGGCGTCCGGCAACGGACGTCCCAGACGAATGGCCATCTATCGCTCGCAAGAGCGTGGACAGAACCCGGCTTACAGGCCGTCTGAGCGCGCATTCTTTCCACTCGACGCCGGCCAGCGGGATGGCCGCGGGATCAGGCGGCGGATCTTCGATCCGGCGCCAGTGGCGTTGGCCGGCACCCGCGGTCGCCCGATTCTTCATCGTCCGGCCACAATCGTTGCCGTTCGTCCCAAGAAATCCCAATTTTTTCACGTAGAACATAAAAAGAACACAAAAGGAACAAATCATTTATAAAGGATTAATAACGCGACTGTGCTCTCAACGTCTTGTGTGACGATCCTGTGGAAACACCAAAAGAAGTTCTTTGAAGGGAACAAATATCACACTGAATTACCATCGAATTACTATGAAATCCCATTGACGTACGGTAATATCCCATGATATCCCATAACATCCCACGTTTGGCATGGTGTGCCATGAAAGCCGAAAGACTGGCTGACTCGTTTCACCGGATGCCGCAGCGGGGGCGCGAAGGCAAGCGGACCAACAATGCGGATGACGCGTGGCGAGAGAGATGGCGCTGTTCACCGGTACATACGAGAACAAGGTCGACCGCAAGGGGCGTGTGTCCCTGCCCTCGATCTTCCGTTCCCAGTTGCCGGACGGCGACGCGCGCCTCGTCTACGTCTACCGGTCCCCCGCCCTGCCGGCGCTCGAGGCCTGCGACCAGGCCTTCATGGACCGGCTCGCCGACAGCCTGGAAGCGTTCGATATGTTTTCCGACGAGGAAGAGGATCTCGGCGGCGTCATTCTGGCCGATGCGCGGCCGCTGTCACTCGACGGCGAGGGGCGGATCATGATCCCCGCCGAACACACCGCGTTCGCCGGTATCGAAGAACGTGCAACCTTCGTTGGACGGGGCCGCCGGTTCCAGATCTGGCACCCGGACGCCTATGGCGAACATGCGGCGGCGACCCGCGCCCGCGCCCGGGGACGCACCCTGAAACTCCGGCCGCCGGAGAGCGACTCATGAGTGCGGGCCGCAAGATGACCGAACACGTTGCCCACCGCCCGGTGATGCTGACCGAGGTGCTGGCCGTGCTGTCCCCCCGCGATGGCGGGGTTTATGTTGACGGTACGTTCGGCGCCGGCGGCTACAGCCGGGCGATTCTCGAAGCGGCGGATTGCATCGTCTGGGCCATCGACCGGGACCCGGATGCGATCCGCCGCGGCGAGGATCTGGCGGCGGCCTACCCGGGGCGGCTCCGGCTGGTGCATGGCCGGTTCGGCGAGCTGGTGGCGCTGCTGCGCGACCGCAACGTGACGCTGGTCGACGGCGTCGCGCTCGATCTCGGCGTCTCTTCGCCGCAGCTGGACGAGGCTGGGCGGGGGTTTTCGTTCCGCGCGGACGGGCCTTTGGACATGCGCATGGGCGCCGACGGGCCGACCGCGGCCGATGCCGTGAACAGCCTGGCCGAAAAGGAACTGGCCGACATCATCTTCCAGCTCGGCGAGGAGCGGCATTCCCGGCGCGTTGCGCACGCCATCGTCAAGGCGCGAAGGGAAGAGCCGATCACCGGCACGCTGGCGCTGGCCGGGATCGTGCGGCGGGTGGTGCCGCGGTCGCGCGACGGCATCGATCCCGCGACCCGGACGTTCCAGGCGCTGCGCATTTACGTCAACGACGAGCTGGGAGAGCTGGACCGTGCGCTGGTTGCAGCCGAAACCCTGCTTGCACCCGGCGGCCGCCTCGCGGTGGTCGCTTTCCATTCCCTCGAAGACAGGCGCGTCAAGGCCTTCCTCCGGGCTCGATCCGGAGCCGCCCCCCGCACGTCGCGACACCTCCCCGCGACGCAGGAGGAAGGCCGCGCGCCGACCTTTTCGCTCATCAAGGGCGGCACCATCAAGCCTTCGAAAGAGGAAGTGGCGTCCAACCCGCGGGCCCGCTCGGCCCGGCTGCGGGCGGCCGAGCGGACCGGTGCACCGGCGTGGCCGGAGGAGCGCGCCGCATGAAGATCCTGATCCTCACGGTCTGGGTGGTTGGGGCCGGCATCACCGGGGCCGCGCTCTACGGCATCGCCTATGAGGTCGAGCGCATGGAATCGGAGTTGGCCGCACTGGAGATGGAAATCCGCAACGAGCGTGCGGCGGCCCACGGGCTCGAGGCCGAATGGGCCTATCTCGCACGGCCGGCACGGATCGAGGAGCTTTCCCAGAGATACCTGCCGCGCATGCGCAGCCTGTCCGCAAGCCAGATCGGAACCGCCGGGGACATTCCATACCAGCCGCTGCCCGACGTGCTGGACGTCCTGAATCCCGAAGATCTGGCAACGCCGGCCTCGACGAGGATCATCCAATGAGCGAACGCTGGCATGCCGATCGTATCGCCGGTGCATCGGGTCTGCGGCGGCGCAGGGGACGTGCGTTCGGCCCCTATATGCCGCCGCGGCTGGACGAGGACGTCCGCAAGGCGCTCGAGACGGGCCGGGCGCGCATGCTCGTCGCCGGACTCTTCATGATGCTTGCGTTCGCCATGGTCGGCGGGCGGCTGACCCAGTTCGCGATACTCGGCGAATCGGACCAGCACAGTCCGGTCGCCCACCGCACCGCCGACAAGCCGCTCAAGCCGCGCGCGGACATCGTCGACCGCAACGGCGAGGTCCTGGCGACCGACCTGCCCACGGCGTCACTCTACGCCAACGCGCGCCGCCTGCTCGATCCGCAAGAGGCCGCGCTGGGCCTGGTCACGGTCCTGCCGGACCTGGACTACGACAAGACCCTCAAGAAGCTCCGGTCCGGTCGCACCTTCGTCTGGCTGCGGCGCAACCTGACGCCGCGCGAGCAGCTGGAAGTGACCGCCCTCGGAATTCCCGGCATCGACTTCATCCCGGAATACAGCCGGGTCTACCCGCACGGACCGCTGCTCTCGCATCTGCTGGGATATGTCGACAGCGACAACACCGGCATCGCGGGGCTGGAAAAGCGGTTCGACGGGACGCTGGACGGAGCGGATGCGGCGCTGCGGCTGACCATCGATCTGCGGGTGCAGCATATCATGCGCGAGGAACTGCGCAGCGCCATGCTGGAATTCAAGGCGAAGGCCGCTGCCGGCGTGGTTCTGGACACCAGCAACGGCGAGGTCGTCGCGCTTGTCTCGCTGCCCGATTTCGACCCCAACCATCCCGGCAAGGCGCGCGACGCGGCGCGATTCAACCGTGCGACCCTGGGCGTCTACGAGCTCGGATCCACCTTCAAGGTGTTCACCGCGGCAATGGCGCTGGACTCCGGCGTCGCCAATATGAGCGGGCGCTACGACGCGAGGCGGCCGCTGAAGGTCGCGCAGTTTACCATTCGCGACTACCACGCGAAGCGGCGCTGGTTGTCGCTGCCGGAAGTCTTCATATATTCCTCGAATATCGGGGCGGCGCTGATCGCGCAGGACATCGGCGGCAAGCGCCAGCAGGATTATCTGCGGCGGCTGGGCATGCTGGACCCGCTGCCCCTGGAGATCCCCGAGACCGGGCGGCCGATCGTCCCCTCGCCCTGGCGGGCGGTGAACACAATGACCATCGGGTTCGGCCACGGGCTGGCGGTCAGCCCGCTGCATCTCGCCTCGGGGGTTGCGGCGGTGGCCAATGGCGGCATCGTCCATGAACCGACGCTCATCCGGGCGCCGCGAGGGGTCACGGGTACGGCCGGCCAGCGCGTGTTCTCGGAATCAACGTCGCTGCAGCTTCGCAAACTGATGCGGCTGACGGTCCTGAACGGCACCGGCCGGAACGCGGAAGTTCCCGGCTATCCGGTCGGCGGCAAGACCGGCACCGCGGAAAAGCCGGGGCGAAAGGGCTATGTCGGCAAATCGCTGCTGTCGTCGTTCGTCGCCGTCTTCCCGATTACGCAGCCGCGCTATGTGGTGCTGGCGATGCTGGACGAACCGCAGGGCGACGAGAGCACCAACGGCAATGCGACCGGCGGCTGGGTCGCGGCTCCCGTCGTCCGCAAGGTGATCGGGCGCATGGCGCCGATGCTGGGCATCGCCCCGACAATGGCGGACGCACCCGAGTTGCGAAAGCTGCAACTGGATATAACTTCGGAGGGACGCGAGCTTGCGTCTTATTGAACTGATCGGCGAATCGGCATACCGGGCCGCACAGGCCGCCGGCGGTATCCCGCCGGATCTGGACGGCGGGCCGGACATCGCGGCACTCGCCGCCGACAGCCGGGCGGTGCAACCGGGCACGCTCTTCGCGGCGCTGCCCGGCGTGGTCCATGACGGTCGCAGCTTCATTCCCCAGGCGGTGGCGGCGGGTGCGTCGGCGGTGCTGGCGCCGGCCGACGTTCGGCCGGATGCGGTCATTCCCGCGGTGCTGATCGCCGACGACAATCCGAGGCGCCGCCTTGCCCTCATGGCGGCGGTGTTCCACGGCGCGCAGCCGGAGACGGTCGCGGCGGTAACCGGCACCAACGGCAAGACCTCGGTCGCCACCTTCCTGCGCCAGATCTGGCAGCATCTCGGCGAGAACGCCGCCAGCATGGGGACGCTGGGGGTGTCGTCCGGCATCGCGGCGCTGGACAGCGGCCCGGCGCTGACCACGGCCGATCCGCTGGCGCTGCACAAGACGCTGGCGGGGCTGGCCGGCCACGGCATCGACCATCTGGCGCTCGAAGCGTCGAGCCACGGGCTGGACCAGTACCGGCTCGACGGCGTGCGCCTGTCCGCCGCGGCGCTGACCAATATTTCGCGCGATCATCTGGATTATCACGGCGGGGTGGAGGCGTACCGCACCGCCAAGCTCCGCCTGTTCGAAGACCTGCTGCCGGAAGGCGGCGCCGCGGTCGCCTGCCATGAGGAGGTCGATCAGGAGCGGGTGGCCGCGATCGCCGTGCGGCGCCGGCAGAAATTCACGACCTACGGCATCGAGGCGGGCGATATCCACTGCCCGAAAGCCGAGATCGCCGGTACCGGCTGGCAGTTGACCCTGTCGGTCGGCGGCCGGACCATCGAGACCGAATTTCCGCTGCCCGGCCGGTTCCAGTTGCTGAATGCGCTCTGTGCGCTGGCGCTCGCCGTCGGCTGCGGCGCCGACCCCGAATCCGCGGCAACCGCCCTGCCGGGCCTGCAGCCGGTGCCGGGCCGAATGGAAGTCGCGGCGCGCCTTGCGAACGGCGGCGCGGCGATCGTCGATTTCGCCCATACGCCGGACGCGCTGCGCACCGTCCTGACCGCGTTGCGCCCCTTCGTGGCCGGCAGGCTTTCCGTGGTGTTCGGCTGCGGCGGCGACCGCGACGCGGGCAAGCGCTCGGTGATGGGCGAGATCGCCGCGCGGTTCGCGGACGACGTCATCGTCACCGACGACAATCCGCGCAGCGAGGATGCCACGGAAATCAGGCGCCAGGTCATGACGGGCTGTCCGGGGGCGCAAGAAATCGGCGACCGGGCCGAGGCAATTCGCGCCGGCGTCGCCGCGCTGGGACTGGGCGATATCCTGGTGGTCGCCGGCAAGGGCCACGAGACCGGCCAGATCGTCGGCGGGAAGACCCTGCCGTTCAACGAGTTCGACGCGGTGCGCGACGCGGTGCGCGCCCGCGGGGACGGTGTATCGTGACCGCGCTCTGGAACTCCGCAGAGGCCGCCGCCGCGGTGGACGGCACGACGACCGGCGACTGGACAGCAACCGGCGTTTCGATCGACAGCCGCACGGTCGACCCCGGCGACCTGTTCATCGCCATACGCGGGCCGCACACGGACGGCCACTGTTACGCCGGAGAGGCGCTTTCGAGAGGCGCGGTCGCCGCCATGGTCGACAGTGACTGGGCCGGCGCGCAGACCGAGACCGACCTGTCGCTGCTTATCGTCGAGGACACGATGGAAGGGCTCAACGCGCTGGCCCGCATGGCGCGCAAGCGCGGCGCCGCCCGCATCGCCGCGGTGACCGGCAGCGTCGGCAAGACCAGCACCAAGGACGCGCTGGCCCATGTCCTGTCGGCCCAGGGCCGAACCGCCGCGACCCGCGGAAATCTGAACAATCAGTGGGGACTGCCGCTGTCGCTGGCCCGGATGCCCGGAGATTCCGTATACGGCGTTTTCGAGCTCGGCATGAATCACCCCGGCGAACTGACGCCGCTTTCCCGGCTGCTGAGCCCGGACGTCGCGATCATCACGACGGTCGAATCGGTGCATCTGGAGTTCTTCGCGTCCGAGGAGGCGATCGCCGACGCCAAGGCCGAGATATTTGCCGGTCTGAACGCCGGCGGTTCCGCCGTGTTGAACGCCGACAACCGGCATTTCGACCGGCTCCGGCAACATGCGCTCGACACGGGCGTCGGCCGCATCGTGTCTTTCGGGGAATGCGAGGGCGTCGATTACCGTCTGATCGACTGGCGTATCGACGATGGCGGCAACCGGGTCGAGGCCGATATCGAAGGCCGGCGGTTTTCATTCCGCACCGGCGCGCCCGGCCGGCACTGGGCGATGATCGGCGTTACCGTCCTCGGCATGGCCTCGCTGCTCGGCGCGGATGTCGACGAGGCGGCCGAATCGCTTGCCGGCATCCGCGCGCCCAAGGGACGCGGCACGCAGCATCAGGTGGTCCTGCCCGGCGGCGGATCGTTTACCGTGATCGACGAGAGCTACAACGCCAGCCCGGCCTCCATGCGGGCGGCATTCGCGGTGCTGGGCGCCATGGAACCGGGGCCCGGCGGCCGGCGGATCGCGGTTCTGGGCGACATGCTGGAGCTGGGCGGCGATAGCGGCGCGCTTCATGCGGGTCTGGCGGCCGACCTGCAGAGGCTGGGCGTGGATCTCGTCTATGCCTCCGGTCCCGACATGGCGCGGCTGATCGAAGTCCTGCCGAGGCGAATGCAGGGCCTGCATGCCGCGGCGAGCGATGGCCTGCTCGGACCGGTGGCAAAGGCCGTGCGTCCGGGTGACATCGTTACCGTCAAGGGGTCGCTTGGCAGCCGCATGGCGCCCGTCGTGGACGCGCTGCTCGCCCTGAACAGCGAGAACGGCAATGGCGGCGAAATCCGGCGCGCCGCGAGCGGCCGGGGTTAGGGGTACACGACATGCTTTTCAATCTTCTTGCGCCCTTCGCCGACGATTTCCAGGTTCTCAACGTGTTCCGGTATCTGACATCCAGGACCGGCGCCGCCATGATGACGGCGCTGTTCCTGAGCTTCCTGCTCGGGCCCACCGTCATCAACTGGCTCAAGTCGCAACAGGGCGCGGGCCAGCCGATCCGCACCGACGGGCCGGAAACGCACCTGACCAAGGCCGGCACGCCAACCATGGGCGGCTTCCTGATCCTGCTGGCGCTGACCCTGAGCACCCTGTTGTGGGCAGACCTGCGGAACGCCTATGTCTGGATCGTGTTGCTGGTCACCATCGGCTTCGGCGCCGTCGGCTTCGCGGACGATTATCTGAAGCTCTCGAAACGCAATTCGAAAGGGCTGCCGGGCAAGGTCAAGCTGATCTGGGAAATCCTGATCGCCGGCCTTGCCGGCTGGTTCGCCATGCGAATCGCCGATCCGGCGCTGGCCACGGGCCTTGCCGTGCCGTTCTTCAAGAATGTGCTGATACCGCTGGGGTTCCTGTTCGTGCCCTTTACCGTCTTCGTCATGGTCGGAGCGTCGAACGCGGTGAACCTGACGGACGGTCTGGACGGTCTGGCCATCGTGCCGGTGATGATCGCCGCCGGCTGTTTCGGCTTGATCACCTATCTCGTTGGCCACGCGGTGTTCTCCAATTACCTGCAGATCATCTTCGTGCCGGGCACCGGCGAGCTCGCCGTGTTCTGCGGCGCGCTGGTCGGGGCGAGCCTCGGTTTCCTGTGGTACAACGCGCCGCCGGCCATGGTGTTCATGGGCGATACCGGTTCGCTCGCCGTGGGTGGCGCGCTGGGCGCGATCAGCATCGTGACCAAGCACGAGCTGGTGCTGGCGATCATCGGCGGGCTGTTCGTGCTGGAGACCGTTTCGGTCATCGTCCAGGTCGTGTCCTTCAAGCTGACCGGCAAGCGCGTCTTCGCCATGGCCCCGCTGCACCATCACTTCGAGAAGAAGGGATGGTCCGAGCCGACAATCGTCATCCGCTTCTGGATCATCGCCGCCATCCTGGCGGTGATCGGCCTTGCCACCCTGAAGCTGCGGTGAGGAGGGACTGCGCGCGATGATCGACCTCAGCCTCTTCGCCGGAAAGCCGGTCGCCGTGATGGGCCTCGCCCGCTCGGGGCTGGCCGCGGCGCGCGCGCTTGCCGCGGGCGGGGCCGAGGTGCGCGCATGGGACGACGGCGCGGCGGGCCGCGCGGCGGCGGTGGACGTCGGGATTCCGCTCGCCGATCTCTCGCAGCCGGAGAGCTGGAAAGGCGTGCAGACGCTGGTGTTGAGCCCGGGAATTCCACACACCCATCCCGCCCCGCATATCTCCGCCACAAGGGCACGAAACGCAGGCGCCGAGATCATCGGCGATATCGAATTGCTGATTCGCGCCGGCTCGCCGGCAACCTGTGTCGGCATCACCGGAACCAACGGGAAATCGACCACGACGGCCCTGATCGGGCACATCCTGAAGCAGGCGGGCAAGACCGTCGAGGTGGGTGGAAATATCGGCAGGCCGGTATGTGAGTTCGAAATGCTGGAGGACGACGGCTTCTACGTTCTGGAGATGTCGTCGTATCAGATCGAGCTGACCCCGTCCCGGGCCTTCGACGTCGCCTTGCTGATCAACATCAGCCCGGACCACCTGGATCGCCACGATGGAATGCGGGGCTACGTGGCCGCCAAGCGCGGAATCGTCACCGGCAGCCCGCACCGGGCCACGATCGTCGTCGGTGTCGACGATGAGGAGTCGCGCCGGATCTATGAAGAGATGCGATCGACGGCGGCGGCGCGGGTCGGCGATATCGATGTCTGCGGGATCTCGTCCAGGCACCGGGTTCCCGGTGGGGTCTATGTTCTCGACAGCGTGCTCTATGACGACAGAACCGGGATGAACGCTGAAATTGCGTCCCTGACGGATGTCGAAACGCTGCCGGGCGTGCACAACCACCAGAATGCCGCGGCCGCCTATGCTGCGATTTCCTCGCCCCTTGGGCGGATTAATCTCAAATCCCATACGATAGTCAATGGAATCCGCAGTTTTCCGGGGCTTCCGCACAGGCAGCAGCGAATAGCTAAAATCGATGGAATAAGTTATATTAATGACAGCAAGGCAACGAATGCCGACGCTGCAGCACGGGCGCTGGCCTGCTACGAGGATATCTACTGGATCGCCGGCGGCCGTGCCAAGGAGAGCGAACTTTCCGCTCTCGATCCGTATCTGTCGCGGGTCCGTCATGCCTTTTTGATAGGGGAGGCAGCGGACCGGATCGCGGCGGAACTGCGGGGCCGGGTCGAAACAACAATAAGCGGCGACCTTGGGACCGCGGTACGGAATGCTCGGGACGCTGCCTTGCGCGAGGGAATCGCCGGCGCGGTCGTGCTTCTTTCACCTGCCTGCGCGTCCTTCGATCAGTTCAACGATTTTGAACAACGCGGGATCGAGTTTCAGAGGCTTGTGGCAGAAATGTCCCGGGGGTCTCTACGTAACTTTAAACGTGGAGAGACTGCCTGATGCCTGCTTTATCCCGAACCGATAATTCCGTCGTCGGCCGCTGGTGGTGGACCGTCGACAAATGGACCCTTCTGGCCCTTTTCCTGCTGGCTGCCGCCGGCATGATGATGACCATGGCGGCGAGCCCGTCGGTCGCGGTCAAACTCGGTCTGAATCCGCAATACTTCGTCGTGCGGCATGCGATGTTCCTGCCGCTGGCGCTGGTCACGATGCTGGCGGTTTCGACGCTGTCGCTCAAGAACGTGCGGCGGCTGGCGCTGGCTGTGTTTCTGGCCGCGGTCGTGATGATGGCCATGACGGTCATGATCGGCGCGGAAGTGAAGGGCGCGGCCCGGTGGATCGACTTCGGCGGTTTTTCGATCCAGCCGTCCGAATTCGTGAAGCCGGCCTTCGTTGTGCTGACCGCGTGGCTTCTGGCGCCGCGGCCGTTCAACAGGGAGATTCCGGGCGCGGCGATCTGCACACTGCTCTTTACCGGCGTGATCGCCCTGCTGCTGGCCCAGCCCGACATCGGACAGGCCGGTGTCGTGGCCGCCGTATGGCTGGCCCAGTGGTTCCTGGCCGGCCTGTCGATCGCCTGGATCGGCGGATCGGCGATCCTCGGCGGGCTCAGCATGGTGGGCGCCTATTTCGCCTTCCCGCACGTGGCGCTGCGGATCGACCGGTTCATCGACCCCAACGCCGACACTAGCTATCAGGTCGAGCGTGCGATGCAGGCCTTCATGTCGGGCGGTTATACCGGCCAGGGGCCCGGCGAGGGCGTTATCAAGGCCAGTATCCCGGATATCCACACCGATACCATCCTCGCCGCTGCGGCCGAGGAATTCGGGCTGGTTGCGACGCTGACGATCGTCACCCTGTTCGCCTTCATCGTGCTGCGCGGTTTCTACCGCCTGTTCAACGAGCACAATGTTTTCGTCACGCTGGCCGGTTTCGGACTGCTGGTGCAGTTCGGCCTGCAGGCGCTGATCAACATGGGCTCAACCCTCAACCTGATCCCCACCAAGGGAATGACGCTGCCGTTCATGTCCTATGGCGGATCGTCGCTTCTGGCCATGTCGTTCGGCATGGGCATGTTGCTGGCACTGACAAGGAGGCGCGTCGGGGAGGCAGAGTGACGAGTAGAGCAGATGGACCCATTGTACTTGCGACGGGCGGAACCGGGGGACATGTCTTCCCGGCACAGGCCCTCGCACGCGCGCTCATCGGCCGCGGGTACCGGCTCGTCCTCATCACCGACCGCAGGGGCAGTGTCTATGGCGGTTTGCTTGGCGACCTCGAAACCCACCGCATTCGCGCAGCAGGAATCAGCGGACGCGGGCTGACGGCAAAGATATCGGCGGTCTTCCAGCTGGGCCTGGGACTGCTTCAAGCGCGTCGTCTCTTGAAGCAGCTCGGGCCCAGAGCCGTTGTCGGGTTCGGTGGCTACCCCTCGGTGCCGACGATGGTGGCGGCGGCCCAGCTTCGATTCAAGACCGTGATCCATGAACAGAACGCCGTGCTCGGCCGCGCCAACCGGGTGCTCGCGCCGCGCGCCGATCGCATCGCCACCGCCTTCGACACCACCGCCATGCTCCAGGAAGCCGATGCCGCCCGCGCCGTGCGCACCGGCAACCCGGTCCGGACCGAAATCGTCGCCGCGGTGCGTCCCTACCAGCCGCCGGGCGGCGACGGCCCGATCGAGATACTGGTGACCGGCGGCAGCCAGGGCGCGTCGATATTCGCGGACATCATCCCGGCGGCGCTGGCCGCGCTTCCCGCCGATCTGCGCAGCCGCCTGAGCGTTACCCAGCAGTGTCGGGAGGACGACATCGATGCCGTCCGGGGCCGCTATGCGGCAAGCGGAATTGCGGCCGAGCTGGCATCGTTCATCACCGATATTCCCGAGCTCCTGGCCCGGGCGCATCTGGTGATCTGCCGCTCCGGCGCATCGACGGTGGCGGAACTCGCAGCCGCCGGCCGCCCTGCCATCATGATCCCCTATCCGCATGCCATCGACGACCATCAGCGGGAAAACGCCGCGCGCCTGTGCGATGCGGGCGGCGGCTGGCAACTGCCGCAGGGCGACGCAACCGCGGTGGCGCTGTGCGAGCTGATCGGCGCGCTGCTGGCGGACCCGGGCAGGCTCGCCCGGGCGGCGGCATGCGCGGCCCGGATCGGGGCGCCGGACGCGACGGAACGGCTGGCCGACGTGGTTTGCGAACTGATTGGCGATCCGCCCCGCCCGGCCGCGACCGCGGCGAACCAGCCGGAGGAGGCCCCGGCATGAGGGAAATGCCGCTTACGATCGGCACCATCCATTTCGTCGGCATCGGCGGCATCGGCATGTCCGGCATCGCCGAGATCCTGCACAATCTGGGTTATTCGGTGCAGGGCAGCGATCTGTCCGAGAACGCGAACGTAATGCGGCTGCGCGGGCTTGGCGTGCCGGTCGAGATCGGGCACCGGGAGGAGAATATCGGCGAGTCCCAGGTCGTGGTGGTCTCGTCCGCGGTCAAGCCCGACAATCCCGAAGTGACGGCGGCCCGGACGCGGCAGGTACCGGTCGTCCGGCGTGCCGAGATGCTGGCCGAGCTGATGCGCCTGAAATGGGCGGTCGCGGTCGGCGGCACCCACGGCAAGACCACGACGACGTCGCTGATCGCGGCCATGCTGGATGCCGCGGGATACGATCCCACCGTCATCAATGGCGGCATCATAAACGCATACGGAACCAATGCCCGGCTCGGCGCCGGCGAATGGATGGTGGTCGAGGCCGACGAGTCCGACGGGACCTTCGTGAAGCTGCCGTCGACGATTGCCGTGGTCACCAACATCGACCCCGAGCACATGGAATTCTACGGCACCTTCGAGAAGGTGAAGGACGCGTTTCGCGCTTTCGTCGAGAACATCCCGTTCTACGGCTTCGCGGCGCTCTGTATCGATCATCCCGAGGTTCAGGCGCTGATCGGCCAGGTTTCCGACCGCCGGCTCGTGACCTACGGCTTCAGCCCGCAGGCCGAGATCAGGGCGATCGACGCGGGATGCGGCCCGGACGGCTGCCGCTTCTCGGTCGTGGTAACCCGCGGCGACGATCAGCGGACCATAGAGGATGTCCGGCTGCCGATGTACGGCGAGCACAACATGCTGAATTCGCTGGCGGCCGTGGCGGTTGGCCTGGAGATGGGGATCGACGACGACGTTATCGTCCGCGGGCTTTCGGCCTTCGAGGGGGTCAAGCGGCGCTTCTCGGCGACCGGCAAGGTGAACGGCGTCACCATCATCGACGACTATGGCCATCACCCGGTGGAGATCACGGCTGTGTTGAAGGCCGCGCGCACCGCGACGGCCGGCGACGTCGTCGCCGTCGTCCAGCCGCATCGATACACCCGGCTGCAATCCCTGTTCGAAGATTTCTGCGCCTGCTTCAACGATGCGGATACGGTCGTCGTGGCCGACGTCTATCCGGCCGGCGAAAAACCCATCCCGGGCATCGACCGGGATGCGCTGATCGAAGGACTGCGCAGCCACGGCCACCGCCATGTCCAGCCCCTGGACGGCGAGGGCGATCTTGCCCGGATGGTATCCGAGCTGACCAAACCGGGGGACATGGTGGTCTGTCTCGGCGCCGGGACGATCAGCGCCTGGGCCAACGCCTTGCCGGGTCAGCTCGAGGCCCTGGGCGCGGGAGCCGACGCATGATCGCCGCGGCACAGAGCACCAGTCGGAGCTGGATCGAAGGGCTGCCGCCGTTGAAGGGGCGCCTCACCCTCGATGCGGATCTGTCCAGGATCACCTGGTTTCGCGTCGGCGGCCCGGCCGAGGTGATGTTCCGTCCCGCGAATCTCGAGGATCTGCAGGCCTTTCTTGCGGCCAAGCCGGACGGCGTGCCGGTCACCGTCATCGGGGTCGGCTCGAACCTGCTGGTGCGCGATGGCGGGGTGCCGGGCGTCGTGGTCCGTCTGGGCAAGGGTTTCGCGAATATCAAGATCGACGGCAACCTGATCCGCGCGGGTGCAGCCACGCCCGATCTCTACGTGGCGCGCGCCGCGCGGGACGCGCGCCTCGGCGGGCTGGAATTCCTGTGCGGCGTGCCGGGCACCGTCGGCGGCGCCCTGCGCATGAACGCCGGCGCCTACGGCGGCGAGACCAAAGACATCCTGCGCCGCGCCTGGGCCGTCGATCCCGCAGGCGATGTGCACGAGAAGAGCAACGCGGCGATGGGCTTTTCCTACCGCCACTGCGGCGTGCCGGAAACCTGGATCTTCACGGAGGCCGAGTTCGAGGGCCGGCCGGACGATCCGGCGGCGATCGCCGCCCGCATGGCGGAAATCGGTGAATCGCGGTTCGACAGCCAGCCGGTCCGCAGCCGCACCGGTGGCTCCACCTTCGCCAATCCCGAAGGCGGCAAGGCCTGGCAGCTGATCGACGCCGCCGGCTGCCGCGGCATGCGTATCGGCGGCGCCATGGTGTCCGAACAGCACTGCAATTTCCTGATCAACACCGGCGACGCCACCGCCGCGGATATCGAGGCGCTGGGCGAGGAGTTGCGTCGGCGCGTGCGCGAGAGCAGCGGCGTGGAGCTGC
This sequence comes from uncultured Alphaproteobacteria bacterium, assembly GCA_947259105.1. Classification (GTDB taxonomy): domain Bacteria; phylum Pseudomonadota; class Alphaproteobacteria; order UBA8366; family JADFVY01. The sequence continues at coordinate 28,446 of CAMYKU010000013.1, read as the reverse complement.
GCTGGGAGATCCGGCGCATCGGCGTCCCCGCCGGGGAGGACGGCCGATGAGCAAGCGCATCGCGGTGCTGATGGGCGGCTGGTCGGCCGAGCGCGAGGTCTCTCTGGTCAGCGGCGCGGCTTGCGCCGGCGCGCTGGAGGCGCATGGCCATGACGTCACGCGCATCGACCTGCAGCGCGATATGGCCACGCTTCTGGCCGCTCTGGAGCCGCGGCCCGATGTGGTTTTCAACGGCCTCCACGGCCGTTGGGGAGAGGACGGCAATATTCAGGGCGTGCTCAATATCCTGGACATCCCGTACACCCATTCCGGCGTGCTCGCCTCATCCGTGGCGATGGACAAGCCGCTGGCCAAGACAGTGTTCGAGGCGGCCGGCATCCCGTGTCCGACCGGCGAGATCGTCACCCCGGATGACATCCGCGCCGGCCGCGTCATGGCGCCGCCCTATGTCGTGAAGCCGATCGACGAAGGCTCGAGCGTCGGTGTTCATATCGTCGATGAAGGGGACAACGCGCTGCTGCTGGACGATCTGCCGCCGGGACGGCCGGTGCTTGTCGAACCCTACATTGCGGGCCGGGAGCTCACGGTTTCGGTCATGGGCGACCGCGCGCTGGGGGTGACCGAACTCCGGCCCCACGACGGATTCTATGATTACACGGCCAAGTATACGGACGGAAAGACCACCCATCTGTGCCCGGCGCCGGTGTCCGACGGGGTCGCGCAGCAGGCGTTGGACTACGCCGTCGTCGCGCATCGCGCGCTCGGCTGCCGCGGCGTGACCAGGGCCGATTTCCGCTACGACGACACCGGCGGCGAGCCCGGCCGGATGTACATGCTGGAGATCAATACGCAGCCCGGCATGACGCCGCTCTCGCTGGTCCCCGAGCAAGCCGCCCACGCCGGAATATCGTTCGAGGACCTCGTGCAATGGATGGTGGAGAACGCCGCATGCGACAGCTGACGTTTCCCACCTTCCTGCCGCGCGGCGCGGCGAAAAAAGGCGCCGCGAAAGCGTCGCGCCGGACGTCTTCGCGGGGTGCCGCGACAAAGCGCAGGGCGTTGCGCAAACAGCGGGCGCCGCGCTGGCTTCTGCGTCTCCGGCGGCCCGCGATCATGGGCGCGGTGGCGCTGATCGTCCTGTCCGGCGGGGTCGGGGCCTGGCGGAGCGGCGGCCTGGACGCCCTGGGCGGCGCGGTGCTGGCCTGGACCGGCTCGGCGGGCGTTGCGGTCAGGGATGTGCTCGTGGCGGGGCGCGTCGAGACGCCGGCCGCCGAGATCCTGACGGCGCTCGACGTGCGCAAGGGATCGCCCCTGCTGGCCTTCTCGCCCGCCGCGGCCCGCGAGAGGTTGCTGGCGCTGGGGTGGGTCAGGGACGCACGGGTCGAGCGGCGGTTCCCGAATGTGGTCTATGTGCACCTCGAGGAGCGGCGTCCGGCCGCCATCTGGCAGAACGCGGGCAGGCTCGCGCTCGTCGACGAGACCGGTGCGGTGATCGGCGACGAGGCGGTTGCGCGCTTCTCGTCCCTGCGGGTCATCGTCGGCCCGGATGCCCCGGAGCAGTTCGCGACGCTTTTCGCAGCACTCGAGACCCGGCCGGAAATGCTCGAACACGTAACGGCAGCGCTCCGGATCGGCGGCCGCCGCTGGAACCTGCGCCTCGCCAACGGCATGACCGTGCTGTTGCCGGAACAGGACATCGCAACGGCTTGGCGGGTGCTCGCCGACGCGGTGCGGGACAGTGCGCTGTTGGAGCGGGACCTCGTCCACATCGATCTGCGCATCCCCGACCGTCTGGTGCTGCGTCTGACACCCGCGGCTGCGCAGGGGCGCGGCGACGACAGGGGCGCCTGAGATGATCGGCCGAAGCGGGAACGGAACGGAGGATAGCGTTGGTGCGTAACAGCCTGACAGCGGCTCTCGACATCGGGACCAGCAAGATTTGCTGTCTCATCGGCTTGCCCGGGGAGGGCGAGAGCATCCGTGTGACCGGAATAGGCCACCATGTGAGTCGCGGCATCAAGTCGGGCACGATCGTCGATATGGACGCCGCCGAAGGCTCGATCACGGCGGCCGTGCTCGCCGCCGAGCGCATGGCGGGCGAAACGGTTCGCGATGTCGTGGTCGGCGTCGCCGGCGGCCAGCTGTCCAGTCGCCTGATCGACATGCAGACCGGTCTCAATGGCGGTCCCGTACGCGACGTGGACCTGCGCCGCCTGCTTTATGGCGGCACGCCCGAAACCGAGCCGCACCGCGTGCTGTTGCATGCGGTGCCTGTCGGCTACAGCATCGACGGCTCCAACGGCATCCACGATCCGCGCGGCATGCACGGTCATATGCTGGCGGTCCATGTACACGAGGTCACCGCCTCCGCAACCGCCATCCGGAACGTCACGACCTGTGTCGAGCGCTGTCACCTCAATGTCAGCGACGTTGTGGCGAACCCCTATGCTGCCGGTCTTGCCACCCTGGTGCCGGACGAGACGGGACTCGGCGTAACGGTCATCGACATGGGTGGCGGCGCGACGTCTTTTGCCGTGTTTCTCGAGGGATCGCCCGTATTCGCCGGCAGCGTGCCGGTCGGCGGAACCCATGTCACGAACGATATCGCGCGCGGACTCGCCACCCCCCTCGCCCACGCGGAACGCCTGAAGACGCTGTACGGCAGTGCGCTGCCGTCGCCCAGCGACGAGCGCGAGACCATTGTCGCGCCGCAGGTCGGCGAGGAATCCGGCGGCACCCAGAATCATGTTCCGAAATCCTTCCTGGTCAGCATCGTCGCGCCGCGAATCGAGGAAATCCTGGAACTCGTACGTGCCGAGCTGGACCCCGTGGGCGCCAGCCGCATCGCCGGCCGCAGGGTTGTTCTGACCGGCGGCGCATGCCAGCTGCCGGGCGTGCCGGAACTGGCCGCGCGTCTGCTCGACAAGCAGATCCGCATTGGCAGCCCTGCCGGATTCGCCGGGATGGCCGCCGCCACCAGCGGCCCGGCTTTCGCGGCCTGCGCCGGCCTGCTGCGCTTCGCGACGGAAGATACGGGCGACCTGCGCAACCATGCGGGTTACAGGGCCCCGGCAACGGACGGCTTGCTGAGCCGCCTCGGTCCGCTGGGCCGTATCGGAGGATGGCTTCGTGAGAATCTTTGACGACAAGAATTCTGCAGGAAACCGCAGATTGACCCGCGTCGGCCGATGCCGGCGCAACCCGGCATACCGATCGTAGGAGGCTAACATGACGATCAATCTGATGACCCCGAGTCATGAAATGGATTTCAAGCCGCGAATAACCGTTATCGGCGTCGGCGGCGCCGGCGGCAATGCGGTCAACAATATGATCCGCGCCAATCTGGAGGGCGTCGACTTCCTGGTCTGCAACACTGACGCGCAGGCCATGAGCCATACGTTGAGCGAGCGCAGGCTGCAGCTGGGGGCCGAACTGACGCAGGGCCTGGGTGCGGGTTCCAAGCCCGATGTCGGCCGCGCCGCCGCGGAGGAATCGCTGGGCGAACTCATGGAGCAGCTGGCCGGCAATCATATGGTGTTCGTCACCGCCGGTATGGGCGGCGGGACCGGCACGGGGGCTGCGCCCGTGATTGCCCGCGCCTGCCGCGAGGCCGGCATGCTCACCGTCGGCGTGGTCACCAAGCCGTTCCTGTTCGAGGGCCGCCAGAGACTGAAACTGGCGGACGACGGAATTGCCGAGTTGCAGCAATATGTCGATACGCTGATCGTGATTCCGAACCAGAACCTGTTCCGGGTCGCGAACGAGAAGACGACATTTGCGGATGCCTTTAAGATGGCCGATGACGTGCTCTTTGCCGGGGTGCGCAGCGTCACCGACCTGATGGTCATGCCGGGGTTGATCAATCTCGATTTCGCGGACATCCGCTCGGTGATGGCCGAAATGGGCAAGGCCATGATGGGCACCGGCGAGGCCGAGGGCGACAGGCGCGCCATCGAGGCCGCCGAAGCCGCGATCGCCAATCCGCTGCTTGAGGATCTTTCGATGAAGACGGCGCGGGGGCTGCTGATCAATATCACCGGCAGTCTGGATATGACCCTGATGGAGGTCGATGAGGCGGTGAACCGCATCCTAGAGGAGGTCGACGCCGAGGCCGACATGATCTTCGGTTCCACCTTCGACGACGGCCTCGAGGGCCGCATCCGGATTTCCGTCGTGGCGACCGGCATCGAGGTCGGCGAGCAGGGCCAGATTCGGCCCACTCCCATTATCCGGCCACGGCCGGTGGTCGCACCGCAGCCCGTTGCCGGAACAGGGCCCGCCTGCGCGCCAGAGCCGGCGTTGGCCGAGGTCGCGGCGGGCGCGCCCAACGGAGTGGAGCCGGGCGATGTCCTGACATTGCTGGACGAGGCCATCGGGCCTGCGCCGGCCATGTCGGCAGAACAGCCGCCGACGGGTATTCCTGAGCTGGATAACGACGCCTTCATCCCTCCTGCGCCGGTCCACCCGGAGGAGACGGCCGCGCCCGCCGATCCGTTCGCCGAGGCGGCTTTTGAGAACGGCGCCGGTGATGGTGGCGGGCAGCGGAAGAAACCCACCCTTTTCGAGCGGGTGGCCGAGGCCGCCGGCGTCGTGAGTGGGGAGCGCAGGGCGCTGTTGACACAGCAGCGCGTTGAGCCGGTCGCCGCGGCCGCCGCGGCGCCGCCGCCGAAACCGGTGTCACCCGCGGCGATGGACGGCCGCCAGCCGCGGCTTGGCGGACTTGAACCGGGCCGTGGCAGCGGCGCGACCGGCGCCGAAGGCGAGATGCTCGATATCCCCGCCTTCCTGCGCCGCCAGGCCAACTGACGGATCCCGCCGGAGCCGATTCCACGTAAGCGGATAGCGCTCCAAGACCGGCATGCGCGGCCGCACCGTTCCCGGTGCGGCCGCGTAACATTTCGACACAAAGAGTGATTTGTTGTCCACTCGTAATGCCGTTACAACTCACAAGATTCTTGAAGTAACTGTCGAGCGAAAGTCGCCATAAATATTAACGAAACATTAACACTTCTGACGGCGTTTGTTTGAACGCCGTACAATCTGAAGAGAAAGACAAAGAAATATGAGGGTCTCGTACGAAGCTGAACTTGGCGGTGAATCCACCATGGCGTCGACTGGCTTTCGTCAACATACGCTGAAGAATTCGATCTATTGCAGCGGCACGGGTCTGCACAGCGGCGCCAGGGTGGCGCTGTCGCTGCATCCGGCGAAACCCGGTACGGGCATTGTTTTCCGCCGCGCCGACGTCGGCGGGCCCGATGCAGAAATTTCCGCGCGCTATGACCAGGTGAGCGATACACGGCTGTGTACGACCGTGACCAACGACGCCGGGATTTCGGTCTCGACGGTCGAGCATCTGATGGCGGCGCTTGCCGGGTGCCGGCTGGACAATGTGATCGTTGAGGTGAACGGTCCCGAACTTCCGATCATGGACGGCAGTGCAGAGCCCTTCGTGTTCTTGATCGACTGTGCCGGGGTCGTGGCACAGGATGCGCCGCGGCGCGCCATTCGCGTTCTCAAGCCGGTCGATGTCGCAGACGGCGTATCGTCGGCGCGGGTGGAGCCCTGGGCCGGCAGCACGATCAATATCGAACTGGAGTTCGAAACCGCTGTCATCGGGCGGCGGTCGATGTTCTTCGACATGCTCTCGGACAGTTTCCGCGGCGACCTCAGCCGCGCGCGCACGTTCGGCTTCCTGCATGAGGTCGAGGCGTTGCAGGCGGCCGGGCTGGCACGGGGCGGGTCGATGGAGAACGCTGTCGTGATCAGCGGCGATACCGTGCTGAACGAAGGTGGCCTCCGCTTTGACGACGAATGCGCGCGGCACAAGGCTTTGGATTGCGTTGGGGACCTCTATCTGGCGGGTGCGCCGATCATCGGGCATTTCCACGGTGTCCGGCCGGGCCACGCCATCAACAACCGGCTGCTCCGCCGGCTTTTCGCGGATCAGTCCGCCTGGGAGTCCGTCGATATGGACGAAGCGGTGGACGCGTTTGGCAAAAAGGTCGAGGCCCGGGCATCAGCCGCGTCGGCGTGACGCTACGGGCGCCGGCACGCCGCTTTGGGCGCTTGCCCTTGGGTCAAAGTCGGTTAGGGTGTATAAGGGCGGCGCGGACGTATTCTGCGCCGTAGCTTGGCCATGGACCCTCGGGGCTATTAATGGAACGTCGAATGGACACTGTTTGGCAGAGGCTGGCGGCGCTGGTGCTCGGATTGTCGTTTCTGGCGCTTGCCGGGTGTGCCTCTGACGAGGAGACCGCGGCGTATGTCGAGCGGCCGGTCGAAGACATTTACAATGAGGCGATGGACCAGCTCGAGGCCGGCAGCTACAGGACGGCGGCCACCACCTTCGATGAAGTCGAGCGGCAGCATCCGTATTCCAAGTGGGCGACCAAGGCGCAGATCATGGCGGCCTATACCCATTATGCGAGCGGCAGTTACGATGACGCCGTCATAACGCTCGACCGGTTTATCGAGCTCCACCCCGGCAACGACGACGTAGCCTACGCGTATTATCTCAAGGGGTTGTGCTACTACGAACAGATCTCCGACGTGGCCCGTGACCAGCGCATGACCGAAAATGCGCTGACGACGTTTAACGACCTCGTGCGGCGTTTTCCGGACACCAAATACGCGCGCGATGCGCTGCTGAAGATCGACCTCGCCCATGACCATCTGGCAGGCAAGGACATGAGCGTCGGCCGGTATTACCTGCGCGCGGGGCACGAGCTCGCGGCGATCGGCCGCTTCCGTCTCGTCATCGAAAAATACGGCACCACGACCCATGTCCCCGAAGCCCTGCACCGCCTGACCGAGGCGTACCTCGCGCTTGGCGTTGTCGAGGAGGCGCGTTACACCGCTGCGGTTTTGCGCCACAATTACCCCGATAGCGAATGGTACCAGGACAGCTGGGCCCTGCTGGACAAACAGGATGTCCTGACGGTCGGGGAGCGCGGCCTGTCGCAGACGGCCGGCATGCCGGACGAGACAAACAGCGGGACAAATTGAACGTGCGATGCTGACGGCGCTGTCCATTCGCGACGTCGTCCTGATCGACCGGCTGGACCTCACCTTCGAAGACGGACTCTGCGTGCTGACTGGCGAAACCGGCGCCGGCAAGTCGATTCTGCTGGACGCGCTGGGTCTGGCGCTTGGCGCGCGTGGCGACAGCGGGTTGGTCACCCATGGCGCCGAGCGTGCCATGGTGACCGCGGTGTTCGACATTTCCCCCGACCATCCGGCGCATCTCCTGCTCGCCGAACACGGCTTCGACGATCCCGGCGGGGAACTCGTGCTGCGCCGCACGCTGCAAGCCGACGGACGCAGCCGCGCCTTCGTCAATGACCAGCCGGCCAGCATCGGACTGTTGCGCCAGATTGGCCAATCCCTGATCGAAATCCAGGGACAGTTCGAACCGCGGGGCCTGATCGACCCGGCCACCCACAGGGCCTTGCTCGACGCTTACGGCGGCCTTGGCGCCGAAGCACGCGCCGTGCGTGATGCACATGCCGCCTGGCGGGACGCGGCGAGGGCGCGCGAGGAGGCGGAGAGCGCCGCCAGCGCCGCCGCGCGCGATCGCGACTTCCTGGAGCACTCGGTCGCCGAACTCTCCCAGCTCGACCCGCAGGCCGGCGAAGAGGAGGAACTCGCCGAGAGACGCTCGCGCCTGATGCATGCCGAACAGCTGGTCGAGGCAATGAATGCGGCTTCGGCGGAACTGACCGGCGGCCGCAGTGTCGAGGATGCGCTGCAGGCCGCGCAGAAGCAGCTGGCACGCGTCGCCGACAAGGCAGGCGGCGCGCTGGACGGCACGCTCCAGGCACTAGGGCGGGCCGTCCTCGAGGCCGCCGAGGCGGTGCGGGAACTGGAGGCCGCCGGCGCCGCGATCGATCTCGACCAGCAAGGGCTGGAAGAGATCGACGAAAGGCTGTTCAGCCTGCGTGCGGTTGCCCGCAAGCACCAGGTCGGGGTCGACGATCTTACCGAGCTACGCGATCGCATGGCCGGTCAGCTGGCGCTGGTTCACGACCGCAGCGACGCCGTCGGGCGGCTGATACAGGCGGAAGCCGATGCCCGCTCCCGTTACCGGCAACTCGCCCAGGCGCTTGGCGCGGCGCGGCGCGGCGCGGCGGTGCGGCTGGACGGGGCGGTCAATGCGGAGTTGCCGCCGCTGCGCCTGGACAAGGCGCGATTCCTCACATCGATCGAAGAGCGTGCGGAAGACGCATGGGGCGCCGACGGGACGGACAGGATTTCCTTCCTTGTCTCGACCAACCCGGGTGCGCCGGAAGGGCCACTCAGCAAGGTCGCCTCGGGTGGCGAACTCTCCCGTATCATGCTGGCGCTGAAGGTGGTCGCAGCCGAGCCCGGGGACGTTCCGACGCTTGTCTTCGACGAGGTGGACGCCAATGTCGGCGGGGCCACCGCCGACGCCGTCGGCGAACGGCTCGCGCGCCTGGCGCGGGGCCTGCAGGTCCTGGTGATAACCCACTCGCCGCAGGTCGCGGCGCGGGGGACCGACCACCTGCGGGTCGGGAAGGAAGACGCAATGGTGGGCGGCGTTACGGTGACCAGGGTCAGCCGCCTCGACGAAAACGCGCGCCGCGAAGAGGTTGCGCGCATGCTGTCCGGCGCGGCGATCACCGACGAGGCCCGGGCTGCGGCAACCCGCCTTCTCAAGGGGGTCGAGGCGTGACGGCGGCCGATACCGTCATGATCCCGGTGGACCGGCTGACCGCGGCCCAGGCGCGAGACGAACTCGCCCGGCTCGCCGCCGGGATCCGCCACCACGATGAACTCTATTACCAGAACGACGCGCCGGAAATCAGCGATGCCGACTACGACGCGCTGAAGCGGCGCAACGGGGAGATCGAGGCGCGTTTCCCCGACCTTGTCCTGCCCGACAGCCCGTCGAAGCGGGTCGGCGTGGAGCCTGCCGCCGGTTTTGCCAAGGTGCGGCATGCCGCGCCGATGCTGTCGCTCGACAATGCCTTCGGCGAGGAGGATGTGCGGGATTTCTTCGAAGGCGTGCGCCGCTTCATCAAGGAACTGAAAGACGACCCGACGATCCCGATAGAGGCGGTGGCGGAGCCCAAGATCGACGGGCTTTCGGCATCGCTGCGCTACGAGGACGGCGAGTTCGTCCAGGGTGCGACCCGCGGCGACGGGACCGAGGGCGAGGAAATAACGGCCAATCTGCGAACCCTGAAGGATATCCCGCAAAAGCTAACGGGCGCCGGCTGGCCCGGGGTCCTGGAGGTTCGCGGCGAAGTCTATATGAGCCGGCCCGACTTCTTCGCCCTCAACGAGCGGCAGGAAGCAGCCGGGGAGAAAGTGTTCGCCAATCCCCGCAACGCGGCGGCCGGTTCGCTGCGCCAGCTCGACCCGAAGATCACCGAAACCCGGCCGCTGCGCTTCTTCGCCTATAGCTGGGGCCAGATGTCCCGGCCCATCGACGGCAGCCAGTGGGCGGTGCTGCAGCGCTTCAGGGACTGGGGCTTCAGCACCAACCCGCTGGCCCGGCTGTGCGCCAGCGTCGAGGACGTGCTGGCGCTCTATGGCGAAGTGGCGGCGCAGCGTGCGACCCTGGACTACGACATCGACGGTGTCGTCTACAAGCTGAACCGGCTCGACTGGCAGGCGCGCATGGGCTCGTCCAGCCGCGCGCCGCGCTGGGCGATCGCCCATAAATTCCCCGCTGAGCAGGCGCAGACCATCCTCGAGAAGATCGACATCCAGGTCGGGCGGACCGGCGCGCTGACCCCCGTCGCCCGTCTCAAACCGGTAACCGTGGGCGGCGTCGTGGTCTCGAACGCCACCCTGCATAACGAGGACGAGATCGCGCGCAAGGATGTGCGCGAGGGCGATACCGTGATCATCCAGCGCGCCGGCGACGTGATCCCGCAGGTGGTGGCGGTGGTGACGGAAAAACGGCCCGCTGATTCCGGGCCCTTTGAATTTCCCCATGAATGCCCGATCTGCGGCAGCAACGCCATCCGCGAGCCCGGCGAGGCGGCGCGGCGCTGCACCGGCGGGCTGATTTGCCGGGCCCAGGCGGTCGAGCGGCTAAAGCATTTCGTCAGCCGCAATGCCTTCGACATCGAGGGGTTCGGCAAGAAGCATATCGAGGCGTTCTGGCAGGACGGGCTGATCAAGACGCCAGGCGACATCTTCCGGCTGCGCGCGCGGCGCGACGAGATTGCGGCGCGCGAGGGCTGGGGCGAGCAATCGGCCGACAACCTGCTGGCCGCCATCGAGGACCGGCGCGAGATCGGCCTCGACCGCTTCATCTACGCGCTCGGCATCCGCCAGGTCGGCAGCTCGACCGCGCGGCTGCTGGCGAAGACCTATCTGTCGCTGGCGGCCTGGCGCGCGGCGATGGACCGCGCCGCCGACCCCGAAGGCGAGGACCATGCCGACCTGATCGCCATCGACGGCATCGGTCCGGCGATGGCCGCCGACATTGCCGGTTTTTTCGCCGAGGACCATAACCGGAAGATCATGGACGACCTCGCCGGCGACCTCGGTGGCAAGGTTACCGGTGAGTTGACCGTCACCGACTTCGCGGCGCCCGCCACCGACGGCTCGCCAATCGCCGGCAAGACCGTGGTCTTCACCGGAACCCTGGAGACGATGACCCGCGGCGAGGCCAAGGCGCGGGCCGAGGCGCTGGGCGCCAAGGTCGCCGGCTCGGTCTCGGCCAAGACCGATTACCTGGTCGCCGGCCCGGGCGCCGGGTCGAAGGCGAAGAAAGCGGCGGAACTGGGCGTCGCTACGCTGACCGAGCAGGAGTGGCTGGACCTGATCGGCCAGGCTTGACGGCGCGCTAAGAGCCGCCGAGCGAGCCCCAGTATTCGCGGGTGCTCTCGATCTGCAGCCTCTCGTGCCGTTCCTCGAGGCATTTGCGCAGGGGGTACCCGACCGACTGGTCGACCGAACGGCTGCAGGAATCGAAGGTTCGCCGCGCCAGCGCTGGCGCTATGGCGCCGGCGACGTGCCGCCACAGGCCGAGGCGCTCCGCCGCGGCGATATCGCCGTCCAGGGGCAGGGCGTTGATCAGCCGGGCGGTGACCTGCGTCGCCCGCGCCCGTTCCGAGCCGCCTTCCAGAACGGCTTCCGCCGCGACGCGCCAGGGTCCGGCCGCAAGCGCGATTTCCTCCGCGGTCAGCGGGTCCGGGTCGCCCGGTACGGCGTCCGGCAGCAACGTCGTGCGCGGCGCGATTTCGAGGGCAACCGATACCGGCGACGGACCGCCCAGACTCTCAAGCGCGAGATCCGCCCGGATCGCCGTGTAGCCGTAGCGGCTGCGGAACCGCATCAGATCCGCTGCGTCGAATCGCTGTACCTGCCCATCTTCCATCGTGACCGCCAGCGTTACCGCACCGGGACGCGCCGGCCGGTACGACGTCTCGAAATCCGGCGGAAGGCGTTTCTCCTGGAGGCAGAACGCGGAAAGCAGTGCGGTGCACGCGCCGTTCCCGCACTGCATGGGCATCGCTTCGCCGGTGGCGATGAGGCCCAGAATCTGCGGGGCCGCCAGCACCGTTCCCGGAGCGGTGGCGAGAAGAAGGGTCAGGAACCCGAAAATCACGCGGATCATGGCGCTCGTCCTCATCCGATTCTGAAGACCGGAATTGTCGTACCGACCGGCCGGCACGTCAAATCAAACCCGCGTGTCCGCGCATTATCCACTTACGTGGCCTCGGCACCGGCCCGCTCACCTACCCGGCCGCCCAACGTTATCGTTAAGCTGCGGGTGGCCGGGCGGGGGAGCGGGCCGGTGCGAATTCAGCGGATATTTGTCAGCCCCAGACCGCGGTCAGCAGCGCGAAGGTGCCGACGCCCACCGCGACGCCCAGCGGCAGGTTGCGTTTCGATGCGAAGAAGACCCCCACCGACAGCCCCACCGCGACCAGCCGGAACGAAAGCGGCGATTCGGCCAGTATTCCTTCGGGCAGCACGACCATGCGTGCGATCAGACCGGCCAGCATGGCGTAGGCGATGCAGGCGAACAGCCGGAAGGTTTCGCTGTCGGGGCTCACCTTGCCGGCGATGGCGACGCCCAGCGCCCGCCAGATATAGGTCGCCGCGCCGCTCAACAGAACGATGGTCCACAGCGTCGGGTCAGTCATGGCGCCGCCGCATCCGCCGGTCGACCAGGTAGGCTCCGGTGCCCGCGACCGCGCCGGTCAGGACCAGGCCCCAGTCTGCCGACACCAGGTGGAACAGCGGTCCCGCCGCGATGCCCGCCAGCACCGCCAGGATCTGGCCGCGATCGCGGGTGCTGACGAAAACCAGGGTAAAGAAGACCGGATTCAGGAACACCAGGCTCAAGGTCACGTCACGCGGCAGCGACCCCGCCATCTGGAATCCGGCTGCCGTGCCGATCAGGGCCGCTGTGATGCAGACACCGGCGAAGCCGGCGAAATAAGGCGTGCGGTAGGCCGGATTCATGCGCGGGCCGTCGCGCATCATCGCGGCCCAGGGATTGAGCGACATGAACTGTGCGACCGCGTAGTGCCAGCCGCGTCGCGTCGGGGTCTCGTTGAACAGCGGCATCACCGACAATACCATTGGCAGGAACCGGGCATTGGCGGCGGATGCCGCCACTATTACCGCGATCACCGGTGCGCCCAGCGCATAAAGCTCGACCATGGCGATCTGTCCGGGCAGGCCCCAGACCAGTCCGGTCGAGGCGACCGCGGTCCACAGCGTCAGGCCGGCCTCGCGCGCCATCGAGCCATAGCCGATCATGCTGGCGAAGAGGACCAGCGCCGGCATACCGGTCGCGTCGAAGGCGCCGTGGGCAACCGGCCCGCGCCGGGATTCGGGAAACAGGGACATGCAGACTCGGCCGGGTTCGTCGTTGGCCGGCGATCATGCGTCGGGTTGCCGGCCCGCGCAAGGCAGAAGCGCGAAGGCTCTAATCGCCGATCAGGGGGAAATTCTCGCTGTTGCCCTTGCGGATCCCGGTCGAATAGCCCAGCAGTGCGCCGGCCGGGACCTGTCCGCCGGATTGGGTCTGGACGTAGAGCAGCGACCCGTCCCGGTAATACAGCCTGTAGCATTCGGCGGCGCTGCTGTGCCCGTAGGCGAAACAGGTGCTGTCGCCTTCCCGCCACCACGATCCGAACAGGAGCGTCCGGCCCGCGCCGGTCCCGGCCGGATCGCCAGCAGCACTGGTCCGCACGACGACGCCACCGCTGTCGATGTATTCGATCCACTTCTGTTCTGTCAGGGCATAGGTGGCGTAAACGGTGGCATCGCTCAACAGGGACGCAGTTCTCCGCTCGCTCATCGGGCGAAACCCGGAATCGATCAGGCTTTGCTCGTAGGCCGGGCTGGTTGGCGCGATCTCTTGCTCGGGCTCGCAGGCGGAACCGGCCAGCATCAGCAGGGCAAGCGGCATGGCGCGGGCCCAGCGTTTCACAGTTTCTCCGGATCGGCTGTTCTTCATCCCACGGACGACTATAATCGGAATCAAAGGAGCCCACAAAGATCGTCCGGGACGCCATGGCGCGGTTTGCGCCGTCGGCGTCGCGGATTCGAGAGTGTCCCCGTTGGTTCGGACACATAGATGGGGCCGTCCGTAAAATCTGCATCTTGAATTTGCGGGCGATGAGCGGGATGGAGGCCGTCGGGATGAATTCAGCTACAGAGGACCGCGGCGGCCGCCGGACCGGCCGCGGCGGCGGGCGGGAGGCGCGGCGGGCGGCGCGTAGCGGGGACGGCGGGGCGGCGCGCGCGCCCTACGTGGTGCGCAGGCTCAGGCCGTTCGAGGTCTTCGACGAGGACGCGCTGGCCACGATCGAGGCGAACGCCGATACCGTGCTGCAGGAAATCGGAATCGAGTTCCGCGACGACGAGGAGGCGCTGCGGATCTGGCGTGACGCCGGTGCGGACGTGGACGGTGTGCGGGTGCGCTTCCCGCGCGGCATGTGCCGCAAACTGGTGCAGGACAGTGCGCCGGCCGAATTCGTCCAGCACGCCCGCAATCCCGCCAACACCGTCCGGATTGGCGGCGATGCCACCGTTTTCGCGCCGGCCTACGGCCCGCCCTTTATCCGCAATCTCGACGAGGGCCGCCGCTACGCGACGATCGAGGATTTCCGGAATTTCGTGAAGCTGGCCTATATGTCGCCGTCGCTGCACCATTCCGGCGGCACGCTGTGCGAGCCGGTCGACCTGCCGGTCAACAAGCGCCATCTCGACATGGTGGCCAGCCATATCCGCTATTCCGACAAGGCCTTCATGGGCTCGGTGACCGCGCCCAGCCGCGCGCAGGACACGGTGGATATGGCGAAGATCGTGTTCGGCGACGATTTCGTCGAAAACAATTGCTGCGTCGTCAACCTGATCAACGCCAACTCGCCGATGACCTTCGACGACACCATGCTGGGCGCGCTGAAGGTCTATGCAAGGCATAACCAGGCGACGGTGATCTCGCCCTTCATCCTGGCCGGCGCCATGAGCCCGGTGACGGTTGCCGGCACGCTGACCCAGATCCTGGCCGAGGTGCTGGCCGGCACGGCCTTCGCGCAGCTGGTGCGTCCCGGTGCGCCGGTGGTGTTCGGCACCTTCGCAAGTTCCATTTCCATGCAGTCCGGCGCGCCGACCTTCGGGACGCCGGAACCGGCGCTCGTCACCTATGGCGCGGCGCAGTTGGCGCGGCGACTTGGCGTGCCGTTCCGTTCCGGCGGCGCGCTCTGCGCCTCGAAGATCGCGGATGCCCAGGCGGCCTACGAATCGGCCAATACGATGCAGTCGACGATGCTGGCCGGCGTGAATTTCGCGTTGCACTGCGCCGGCTGGCTGGAAGGCGGCCTTGCCATGGGCTACGAGAAGTTCGTCATGGACGCCGACCAGTGCGCGATGCAGCAGAAATTCGCGGCCGGCGTCGACATGTCGGAAAACGGCCAGGCGATGGATGCGATCCGCGAAGTCGGCCCCGGCAGCCACTACCTTGGCTGTGCACACACCCAGGCCAACTTCGAAACCGCCTTCTGGCGTTCGAAGATCGCCGACAACAACTCGTTCGAGCAATGGAAAGCCGAGGGCGAGCAGGACGCGGCGCAGCGCGCCAACGCGATCTACAAGAAGATGCTCGCCAGTTACGAGGCGCCCGCGATCGATCCCGGCATCGCCGAGGCGCTGGACGAATTCGTGGCGAAGAAGAAGGCCGAGACGCCCGATTCGAACGTGTGACGGCCCCTATTGTGAGAAACCCGGCCCGGCGGACCGAATTCCGCCGGGCGCAAGCTTCGTCGAATCTTACTCGCTCACCGGATCGGGGCCGAAGCGGTTCGCGCCGACGGTGCCGCGCAGGAACCAGGTCTCGATCCATATCCATAAGTTGAGCAACGGGACAAACCAGATCAGCTGGAACCAGCCGGAACGGTTGCGGTCGTGAATGCGCTTGGCGCCGGCCGCAAAGAAGATCCAGATGCTTGGTAACATCCAAACCGTGGACAGGATGCCCATGGTCTGGTCGACATATCCGTTGTAAGCATTACCTTCGGCAACGACGAAAGTCGTTCCCAGGATCATATCGAGGATACTCAGTCCAATCGAGATACCGAGTATCGGCAGAAAGTATTTCATCCACCAGGTCGACCGGCTGATCCGGCCATTGAAGGAAAACCAGACCTTGGTGAGCGTCATTTCGGGCCCGGCTTCAACCGGGGTGGTAACTTCAGCCATAGTAGTCTCCTGATCTTTAGCCCTGAAATAAGGCGCCAAGAATGCGCGTCTTTTATGAAAACTTTCTTAAGCCATTGGTTAACGGTATCGCATTCGTTGACGCCGGCAACGAACGGCTGTCGGCCTGTCCGCCACGTGCCGGCGCCATCCTGGTGAGAAGTCCGGTCTAGGCAATTCCCGCGCGGTCGAATAGACTCGCCGGACCGGAGGAACGAGGGGATCTGGACGAATGCGGATCGCGGCTGTGGCCTGCCTTGCGGCGTTGATGACCCTGCATGCGCCCGCCCTTGCGCAGGAGGGTCCGCAGAAGATTCCGGCGGAGCCGCCGCTGGCTGCGATTGTCGCACATTTTTTCCCGGGCTACACGCCGGTGACGCTGGGGGATCTCGCCGCGGAGGTCGGGGCGCTCACCGTCAAGGACGCGGCATACGATCATTCGGACCGTTCGCCGACCGCGATCCGTGCCGATTTCGACGGAAACGGCCACGCGGATTACGCCGTGCTGATCAAGAAGCACACCGCATCGGGCAGCGACGAGATCTTCGCTGTCCTGTTGGGCCATGGCCAGGGCCGCTACGCCAAGGCCATGGAGTCCTTCTTCGGGGGGTTGTCGGAGGATATCTATCTCGGCTACATGCCGCCGGGAACGGAGGTCCGGCTGACCGTCGCCTCGCCGGTCCTGGAGCCGATTCCACTGCGGCTGGACGCACCAGCCGTGATCCTGAACGTTCTGGACCAGGGCCGTGACATATTATACTGGGACGCAGGGCCGGATATGTTCAGGCGCGCCTCTATCGCCGATTGACCGCCGCCCCCGGGCCGCTTGGGCGGGCCGTGCCGCGGCGCCGCAGAATCACGAGCAATCCACAATTTAATCCTTGAAAAACACACGCGGGTCGTCCATATCGCGCGTTCTGTTTTTCAATTTCAGGGCCATCTACTGGTTGGGGGTACGGGCCATGCCGAAGACCACCGCACTCGTCCGGCCGGGGACGGACTTGGACCGCGATTCAGGCGCCGCCCATGGGGAAGACGTAACCCGCAGCGTCGTGCCGCTGCATTCCGATCGTGGTTCCTTCGAAAATCACAAGGACTTCTTCATCGAGCGCGATGGCGTCCGGTTCGCCGGTACGCATCTGATCATCGATCTGTGGGGCTGCGAGCGCCTCGACGACATCGATCATATCGATGCCGCGATGCGCGAGAGCGTCGAGGCCGCCGACGCGACCCTGCTGCATATCCACCTGCACCATTTCACGCCGAATGACGGCGTGTCGGGGGTGGCGGTGCTGGCGGAATCGCATATCAGCGTGCACACTTGGCCGGAATGCGGTTATGCGGCGTTCGACGTGTTCATGTGCGGCGAGGCCCGCCCGAATGAAGCCGTGGCCGTACTGGAGCGTTTCTTCCGGCCAAGCCGCGTCGAGGTGAGCGAGCACCTTCGGGGCCGCGACTGATGGATGCGTGGTCGGAGGAAGTCCTTCACGACGACCTTCGCATCAAGATCAGGATCGACCGGCTGCTGTTCGACAGCAAGACCGAGCACCAGAGGCTCATGCTGTTCGAGAGCGCGACGTTCGGCCGCGTGCTGACCCTCGACAGCGTCGTGCAGACTACCGAGTCGGACGAGTTCATCTACCACGAGATGATGGCGCACCTGCCGATCCTGGCGCACGGCAATGCGAAGCATGTGCTTATCGTCGGCGGCGGCGACGGCGGCATGGCCGAAGAGGTGCTGAAGCACGACTCGGTCGAACGCGTAACCATGGTCGAGATCGACCCCGGCGTGGTGGCGTTCAGCAAGAAATACCTGCCCGACATCTGCAAGGGCGCGTTCGACGATGCGCGGCTGAATCTCGTTATCGCCGACGGGGCGAAATTCGTTGCCGGGACGGACGAGCGGTTCGACGTCGCGATCATCGATTCCACCGACCCGATCGGCCCGGCGGAGGTGCTGTTCACCGAGGCATTTTACGGCAACGTGAAACGCTGTCTGAACGCGGGCGGGATCATCGCGACCCAGAACGGCGTGCCGTTCCTGCAGAGCGACGAGCTGACCGGCACGCTCGCCGCCTTCCGCAAGCTGTTCCGCGATGCGACGTGCTACCTTGCGACGGTGCCGACCTATGTCGGCGGCCCGATGGCCTTCGGCTGGGGCAGCGACGACGAGACCCTGCGCCAGATATCGGAAGAGACGCTGACCGAACGCCTCGAAGCGTCGGGCATCGAGACGCGCTACTACACACCGGCGGTGCACAAGGCCGCCTTCGCCCTGCCGCCCTATATCCAGGACATGATCCGGTAGCGGCCGGACATCGCGACAGTGACTGACCACGGAGACACAGAGACACAGAGATGGCTCGGTAATCTGTGGTTTCCGTCATCGCACCCGGGCGTCTGTGAATCTTTCGGCGCCGGCTTTCGCCGGCAAGTACTTCCTTTTCCAGCCCCTCCCCACCCCCCCCCCCGCCAGCGGGAGAGGGACTCACGAAAGCGTCTGGCAAAAGCCCCTCTCCCGCTGGCGGGGGAGGGGTTGGGGAGGGGGTGGAAACAATATGTCCTGCCGGCGAATGCCGGCCCGAAACAGCCGGACATCAGGAGAGTCGCAAGTCTTCAGGGTGATTTCCCACAACCGACACAGGCCCGACACCCTTTCTGTGTCTCTGTGTCTCTGTCGTTCGACAACAGTTCCGCAGGCGCAAAATGATCGGCGTCTTCGATTCCGGCCATGGCGGGCTGGCCGTTCTGCGGGCGCTGGCCGACCGGCTGCCGGAGCGCGGTTTCGTCTATCTCGGCGACCACGCGAACGCGCCTTACGGCGAACGCGACGCCGAGGCGGTCTACGATCTCACCATCGGGAACATCGAGCGGCTGTTCCGCATGGACTGCCGCCTGGTGATCCTCGCCTGCAACACGGCGGCGGCGGTGGCGCTGCGCCGTCTGCAGCGAACCTGGCTGGACGACGCCTGGCCCGGCCGGCGGGTTCTGGGCGTGCTGGTGCCGGTGGTCGAGGCGATCGTGCGCCAGCCCTGGCATGTCGAGGCGCCGCACACCGGCCCCGACGCGCCGTCGGAGACGGTGGCGATCTTCGCGACCCGCCGCACGGTGGAAAGCCGCGCCTATGTCGGTGAAATCCTGAAACGCGCGCCCGACGTGCTGATCGTCCAGCAGGCCTGTCCCGGCCTGGTCGACGCCATCGAGGCCGGTGCTCCGCAAGACGAAATTCATGGCCTCGTCGAGGGTTTCGCGACCGAACTGCTGGGCCGGATGCAGGGCGTGTTGCCCGATGTCGCGGTGCTCGGCTGCACCCATTACGGCCTGGTCGCCAAGGCCTTTCGCGACGTCCTGCCGCCCGGCACGGCGATCCTGCACCAGCCCGACCTGGTCGCCGACAGCCTGGCGGCCTATCTTGCCCGCCACACCGAGTTCCCGGCCGATGCGAAAGAGGCCGGCCGGCTGGAGTTCCTTACCACCGGCGACCCGATCCATGTGGCCCGGGTGGCATCCCGCTTCTATGGCGCTGCCGCGGCCTTCCGCGTTGTCAGCTGAACTCCCTCGCCGCGTCGACCAGCCAGTCCCACAGGTAGCGCGCGAAACTGCACAACACGTAAATATCGTATGTCGGCGCATCGTCCCGCTGGTGGATCAGCACGTCGGCCTTGGCGATGATCGTCTGTGCGCATTGGCCCGGCCCGAATGCGCGCGGGTGCAGGTCGAGCGGGCAGCCCTTCACCAGCACGTCGCGGGCATGCGCCCCGTGCATGCGGATCGTGGTGCGGGCGTCGGTGGTATCGACCACCGAAACATGCTGCCCGGCAAGCGCTGCGCCGAGCGCCGTCTCCATCGCGCCCTGTTCGCCTTCCGGGGTGACGACGAGCCACTCGTCGGGGCCGAGCCAGAGGATCTCGTTGCGGCCGGCGGTGGCCACGGTGTTGGCGTCGGTGGGCGGGGCCGCGCCGGCGGCGTCCCTGACCGCGTCGAGAAAGGCCTGGTCCGCCGGATCGCCGCGCAGGTTGATCTTGCCCGCATGCGGATGCTCGACCATGACGGCGGTGTCGATGCCGGTTCCCGGGCGGCCGTCCAGCGGGCTCGCCGCCGCGACCCCGGGGGCAGCCGCCGTCGGTTTTGCGGCGGGCGCGACGGGAGGCGCCGCGGCCGCCGTTTCGGGTTTCGCTGCGGGTCCGGCTTTCGCCTTCTTCGGCTTCGGGGCGGCCTTGCCGGTTTTCTTTTTCTCAACCACGGGCGCGCACTCCGCCCCTGTCGTAAAACATCGGGTCGGTGACCGTCACCTCGAGCGGTGCGCCGCCGTCGAGGCGCGGCGCAAAGAGCGTTTGGCCCATCCGCGCCCGCCCGCGAATCAGCATGGCAAGCGCGATCGAGCGCCCGACATTGGGGCTGTAATAGGACGACGTCACATGGCCGACCATCCTCATCGGCGGCGCGGGTTTGACCGCCTCGACCAGCTGCGCGCCCTCGACAAGGACCTGGTGCGGGTCCTCGGTGAACAGACCGACCAGCTGCTTGCGGTCGTCGCGTGCCGTATCCTCGCGCGCGAACGACCGGCGGCCGATGAAATCGCCCTTCGTCTTCGCGACCATCCAGTCCATGCCGAGATCCATGGGCGTCACCGTGCCGTCGGTATCCTGGCCGACGATGATGAAGCCCTTCTCGGCGCGCAGCACATGCATCGCCTCGGTGCCGTAGGGCGTGATCCCGTATTTCTGGCCGGCCTCCCAGACCGCCTCCCACAACGCGGCGCCATAGCGTCGGGGGACATTGATCTCGAACGCGAGTTCGCCGGTAAAACTGATCCGGAAGACCCTGGCCGGGATGCCGGCGACGTCCATCTCGCGCATCGTCATGAATTCGAAATCCCGCGGCCCAAGCTTGTCGTACTCGGTCAGCGATCCGACGACATGCCGGGCGTACGGCCCGCAGACCGCGACCGTGGCCCACTGCTCGGTCACGGAAGTGCAGAAGACCTTCATCTTGGGCCATTCGGTCTGCAGCCATTCCTCCAGCCAGGTCAGCACGTTCGCCGCACCGCCCGTGGTCGTCGTCATCAGGAAGCGGTTCTTGCCGAGCCGCGTGGTCACGCCGTCGTCGAACACCATGCCATCCTCGTGCAGCATCAGTCCGTAGCGGCAGCTGCCCACCGGCAGCTTGAGCCAGGCGTTGGTGTAGATCATGTTGAGGAACCTTGCGGCGTCCGGCCCCTGGATGTCGATCTTGCCGAGTGTCGAGGCATCCAGAACCCCGACCGAATTGCGCGCCGCCAGGACCTCCCGGTTCACCGCATCCCGCATGAGTTCACCGTCCCTGGGATAGTACCAGGGGCGTTTCCACTGGCCGACATCCTCGAGCACCGCGCCGTGCTCGACATGCCAGTCATGCATCGCCGTGACGCGGGCCGGATCCATGAACTCAGCGGTATTGCGACCGGCGATCGCGCCGAATCCGACCGGCGTGTAGGGCGGCCGGAACGTCGTCGTGCCGACCTCGGGGACCGAGGCGCCCTGCAACTGCGCCATGATGGCCAGCGCATTGACGTTCGAGGTCTTGCCCTGGTCGGTGCCCATGCCGGTCGTCGTATAGCGCTTCAGGTGCTCGATCGAAACATAGCCTTCGCGATGCGCGAGATGCACGTCGGCCGCGGTCACATCGTTCTGGAAATCGATGAAATGCTTGCCCCCCCGGCCCAGGGGTTTGCCCGACGGCACGACCCAGACGGATCTGGTTGCGCCGGTCTCGGGCTCGTCGACCTTTGGCGCTGCCGAGCCCGCCTTCGCCTTGAAGCCGGCGTCGCTTGCCGCGGACCGGCCGGCCTCGGCGCCTTGCTTCAGGCAGGCCGACAGCGTCATTGCGCCGTTGCAGGACCCGGCGGACCGCTCGGCGGCGAAGGACCGGTCGGGCACGAAAGCCGCCAGACCGTCGTCGAAGCGCAGCTTGCCGCGCGACTGGCTGAACAGGTGGACCGTCGGGTTCCAGCCGCCCGACATGGCAACCAGGTCGCAGCCCATCGAGCGCGACCCGCCGGCCACCTCGTCACCGGCCTCGTCCAGGCGGCGGACCGTCACGCCAGTCACCTGCTTGCCGCCTTTCACGCCGGTCACCGCGCAGCCGTCCATGATTTCGATCCCGGCGGATTCGGCGGCATCGATCAGATCGCCGGCCGGTTCCCGGCGCAGGTCGACGACCTTCACCGCCGCGCCCGCGCGCGCAAGGTCGATCGCGGCGCCGTAGGCGCTGTCGTTGTTGGTGAAGACCACCGCCCTGCGGCCCGGCAGCACCGCGTAGCGATTGACGTAATTCCGCACCGCACCGGCCAGCATGACGCCCGGGCGGTCGTTGTCGCGGAAGCAGAGCGGCCGCTCGATGGCGCCGGTCGCCAGCACCACCTGCTTCGCGCGCACCTTCCAGAAGCGCTGGCGCGGTGTCTTGCCGTCAGGCTCGGCGCCCAGATGATCCGTGACCCGTTCCAGGAGGGTCAGGTAGTTGTGGTCGTAATAGCCGGCAACCGTCGTGCGCGGCAGGACGGTCACGTCCGCCGTTGCGTGCAGCTCGTCGAAAACCGCCGCGACCCAGTCGGCGGCCGGGCTGCCGCCGATTTCGGTTGTATCGGACAACAGCGAACCGCCCATTTCGGCCTGCTCGTCGGCTACGATCACCCGCGCACCGCTGCGCGCCGCCGCCAGCGCCGCCATCAGACCGGCCGGTCCGCCACCGGCGACCAGCACGTCGCACCAGACATTGCGATGCTCGTAACGGTCCGGGTCCGGTTCCGCCGGTCCCTTGCCAAGCCCGGCCGCATTGCGGATGACCTTTTCGTAGGTCATCCAACGGCTGGCCGGCCACATGAAGGTCTTGTAATAGAAGCCCGCCGGGAGGAAGCGCGAGAACAGGCCGTTGACCGCCCAGACGTCGAACCGGAGGGACGGCCAGCGGTTCTGGCTTTCTGCGACCAGCCCGTTGAACAGCTCCACCTGCGGCGCCCGCATGTTGGGCTCGGTCCGTGCGCCCTCGCGCAGCTGGACCAGCGCGTTTGGTTCCTCAGCGCCGGCCGAGAGGATACCCCGTGGCCGGTGGTATTTGAAGCTGCGGCCGACCAGGTGGACGCCGTTCGCCAGCAGGGCGGACGCCAGCGTGTCACCCGCATAGCCGTACAGGGTCGCGCCGTCGAAGCGAAAGGCGACGGGGCGGGTGCGATCGATGCGGCCGCCCTCGGCCAGACGGAATTTCTGGCTCATGGCGTTACCTCCGGGCGCTTCCCGCCCACCCGGTAGACCGCCAGGATGCGGTCGCTCACCGTATCCCGCGCCACGTTGAACCAGCGGCGGCAGCCATGATTGTGGACCCAGCGTTCGTAAATAACGCCCTTGGTGTTGGACCGGTTGAAGACGTAGTCCGCCCATTCGGCATCGGAAACCGCATCCGGGTACTTGGGCCGCGCGATATGCGCCTCGCCATGGCAATGGAACTCCGTCTGCGAGCGCGGGCCGCACCAGGGACATTCGATCAGGAACATCTCGTTGCCCTCCCTAATGCGCGACGGCTGCGGCGCCGGCTTCGTCGATCAGGAAGCCGGTGCGGAACCGGTCGAGCGTGAACGGCCCCGCCATGTCGTTCGGCTCGCCGGCCGCCAGCGTGGCCGCGAAGGCATGGCCGGAACCGGGCGTCGACTTGAAGCCGCCGGTGCCCCAGGCGCAATTGATGAACAGGCCCTCGACCGGGGTCTTGCCGATGATCGGACTGCGGTCCGGCGTGACGTCGACGATGCCGCCCCACTGCCGCATCAGCTTCATCCGCGAGACCATCGGCACCAGCTCGCACAGCGCCCCCATAATACCCTCGATGATGTCGAAGCTGCCGCGCTGGGAATAGGACACATGCGCATCCGAGCCGGCGCCAATCACGAACTCGCCCCTGTCGGACTGGCTCACATAGACGTGCACGGCGCTGGACATCACGACGCAGTCCAGGACCGGCTTGATCGGATCGGACACCAGCGCCTGCAACGGATTGCTTTCCACCGGCATGCGGAAGCCCGCCATCTCGGCCAGCACCGACGAATGCCCGGCGACCACGACGCCGATGCGCCCCGCCTTGATCCGGCCGCGTGTCGTCTCCACTCCGGCGACCTTCCCGTTGTCGATAACGAAGCCGGTGACCTCGCAGTTCTGGATGATGTCGACGCCGCGGGCGTCCGCGCCGCGGGCGTAACCCCAGGCCACCGCGTCGTGCCGTGCGGTGCCGCCGCGCCGCTGCATGGAGGCGCCGATGATCGGATAGCGGCTGTCCCGCGAGACATTCAGAATCGGCGCCTCTTCCTTGACCTGCCGGGCGTTGAGTATCTCGGAATCGATGCCGTTCAGGCGAATCGCGTGGACCCGACGGTTCAGTTCGCGCCAGTCGTGCAGATTGTGGGCGAGGTTCATAACCCCGCGCTGGCTGAACATCACGTTGAAATTCAGCTCCTGTGACAGCCCCTCCCACAGTTTCAGCGAATGTTCGTAGATGGCGGCGCTTTCGTCCCACAGATAGTTGGAGCGAACGATGGTCGTGTTGCGCCCCGTATTGCCGCCGCCGATCCAGCCCTTTTCGAGCACGGCCACGTTGTTGATGCCGTGCTCCCTGGCCAGGTAATACGCGGTCGCCAGCCCGTGGCCGCCGCCGCCGATCACCAGGATGTCGTATTCCGGCCTCGGTTCGGGGCTGCGCCAGGCGCGCTGCCAGTTTTCATGGTAGCTCAACGCGTTGCGGACAAGGGTGAATGCGGAATATCCCGGCATCGATGGTTTTTCTCCCTGGATGCGAAGCAGAGTGCAGCAGGCGTTCTGTCCACGCAAGCCGGCATGGCGAATCCGTACGTCCACAGCGCCCCGCGATCAACTCCATGTGCGACAGGAAATCCTGATCTCGCGACGCGGATGAACGCACGGCCGGAACGGTCTCCGGCGTCCGCCGAACGTCCCGGACCGCCGGCCCCGCATCCCCCCGCGCCGGCGGGTGAGGGCACGAAATCATGGGAGTAACGGTGTGTTCCGCCGTTGAACGGCAATGACCGAGATCGCGGTATCTTCTGCGTGCGGGGTCCGTAACCGCTCCCCGAAACTACAACTTTTTGTATAGAAAAATTAACCTCTTGTTATCGTAAAGGGGACATAAATGTTGGCAGTGAAAGTACCTGTTTGGGGCTTCATGGAGGCTGTCGGCAGGATGCGCACGGCGCTTTCCCGCGGTGGCCGACCGATACAGGGCTCCAGATTTCAGAATTGCCAGCGTCTTGCTCGAGAGGAAGACCGATGCGGAAGATTCTTATGGCGGCCGTGGCGACGATGTTCATGGCGCCGATGGCCCATGCGGCCGGCGAAAACGACGCCGCGATTCGCAAACTCATAGACAGCAAGTTCAAGGTCTGGATATCCGATCCGCTAGTGGTCAATGCGATCCGGTCCCAGAACAAGGCGAATACCGGTCTGACGCAGTCGGACATCGATGCGCTCGACAAGACGTGGCGTGCCGAGATCGGCGCCAGGGCCAAGCCCATGATCAATCGTGTGCTCGAGCGGCCCGCCTCGAAAAAGCTCCGCGGTTTCAGGAATGAGGGCGAAGGCCTGTTCACCGAAATTTTCGTCATGGACAATCAAGGCCTGAACGTCGCGCAGAGCGACGCGACGTCCGACTATTGGCAAGGCGACGAAGCAAAGTGGACAAAGACCTTCCGCGTCGGGCCCGATGCCGTGTTCATCGACGAGGTGGAATTCGACGATTCGACCCAGACCTTCCAGTCGCAAGTGAGTCTCGCAATCGCCGATCCCGACAACGGTGCTGTGATCGGCGCCATCACGATCGGTGTGAATGTCGAGCTGCTTGGCAACTGAGCATCAACCGCAATACCAGTTTGAAGGGCGATCGCAATGAATACGGTGTCGATTGGTAATGCAGAAAAACCTGCTGTGCCCGGGAACCGGGGGCCGAGTTTCAAGCGGCTTGGCTTTCTGACCATCGGGCGCAAGATCGCGGCGATTGTAGCTGTAATGGTGATCGTCGGCATCGGCGTGATGGCGGGGAAAAGCGCGGAAACGCAGCGGGCCGAACTCCGAAAGATGTCGCGGGAAACCGGCGTCACGGTGACGAAGATGCTGGCCTCCCAGATTTCCGGCGGTGTCCGCTGGCGAATAGTGGAGCGCATCGAAGCGACCTATGCCGATCTTGTTGACGACGATGGCTCGACGATAGCGAACATCATGGTATGGCATTCTGCCGGTGCGGTCCTGGCGTCCTACAATTCCCAGAAATGGAATTCCTACGACCTGTCGGATGTTCCAAACCAGTGGCAGGCACGTCTGGAAGCCGGCGCTTCGGTTGCGGTTTTTTCCGGGGGGCACCTTGTTGTTGCGATGCCGGTAACCACTGGCGCGAACAAGGACCGTATCGGCACCGTTGCGGTCGCCTGGAGCCTCGATGAACTGAATGCGAAAGTGTCCGACGCGCTGTGGACCCAGGTCGGCGTCGGTACAGTCGTCGTGATCGTGCTGGTTTCCATGCTGGTGTTTGCGCTTGGGTGGACGGTAACCAACCCGATCAAGGAGATGACCAGAACCATGGCCAAGCTTGCGGCCGGGGACGTCAGCGCCAAGGTGCCCGACCGGCACCGCCGCGATGAAATCGGCGGCATGGCGGACGCGGTTCAGGTGTTCAAGGACAATGCGATCGACAAGCTTCGCCTGGAGAAAGAGCAGACCGAGGCGCATCAGCGCATCGAAGAGGAAAAGCGCCAGACCGTGCTGGAGTTGGCCGACCGCTTCGACAGACAGGTCAAGGAGGTCGTGGACGGCGTGTCGTCCTCGGCGACGGAGATGCAGGCGACGGCGCAGCAGATGTCGGCGACCGCCGAGGAGACCAGCCGCCAGTCGGCCAATGTGGCGGCATCCTCCGACGAGGCGACCGCGAACGTGCAGACGGTGGCGGCCACGGCCGAGCAGTTGTCGGCCTCGATTTCCGAGATCGGCCGCCAGGTCATGCAGTCGGCGAAGATCGCCGCCAACGCGGTGGCCGAGGCCGAGACGACCAACGAGACGGTGCAGGGCCTGGCCGAGGCGGCGAGCAAGATCGGCGACGTCGTGAAGCTGATCAACGACATCGCCGGGCAGACCAACCTTCTGGCCTTGAACGCGACGATCGAGGCGGCACGGGCGGGCGAGGCCGGCAAGGGCTTCGCCGTCGTCGCCCAGGAGGTCAAGAATCTGGCCAACCAGACCGCCAAGGCGACCGAGGAGATCTCACAGCACATCAATGATCGAGAAGATCCGTTCGATCATCGGCGAGGTCAGCGACATCGCGACGACGATATCGTCGGCGGTCGAGGAGCAGGGCGTGTCGACCCAGGAGATCGCGCGCAACGTCCAGCAGGCGGCCCGCGGCACGCAGGACGTGAACCAGAACATCGAGGCCGTCAGCAAGGCGGCCGGCGAGACCGGATCTGCGGCGAGCCAGGTGCTCGACGCCTCGCAGGAAATGTCCCGCCAGGCCGAAGGCCTGCGCGGCGACGTTGAACGCTTCCTCGCGGAAATCCGCGCGGCCTGAGGGCTTCCGGGCGATGCGATGTCGAGGAGGCCTCTCTGGCGGAGGCCTCCTTTTTCTTGCGGGCGGGACTCCGCCGCGCCGCGCCGTTCGACTCGCGGCCCATTGACAAACCGGCCGTTCGGGGCCAAACGGGAAAGGCGGCCATGGAGGCGGGATGCCATGTTCAGGAAAGTCAGCGGCGCGCGGCCGGATCGAGTGTCGTTCGTGCTCGTTCCGAACTTCTCCATGTCGGCGTTCACGGCGATGCTCGAGGCGCTGAGACTCGCCAACTACACCACCGGCCGTACCCTTTACGAGTGGGAAGTCCTCAGCCGCGACGGCGATGCCGTCGAGGCGTCCAACGGCGTGCGCGTGGTTGCCGACAAGGGCATCGCCGACGCGCCGCATCCAGACAATGTGGTGGTGTGCAGCGGGATCGGTGCGCAGCTCTATCAGGACAATGCCATGTTCGGCTGGTTGCGGCGCTGGGCGCGGGAGGGCGCGCATGTCGGCGCGCTCTGCACCGGCGCGCATGTGCTGGCACACGCGGGGCTGCTGAATGGCTATCGCTGTACGATCCACTGGGAGAACCTCGAGAGTTTCCGCGAACAGAATCCCGATCTCGACATCCAGGCGGAGCTGTTCGAGATCGACCGCGACCGGTTCACCTGCGCGGGCGGCATTGCGGCCGCCGACATGATGCTCACGGAGATCGCCCGGCGTCATGGCGACGAGACCGCATCGGCCGTCAGCGAGCTGTTCATGCATGAGCGCATCCGCGAGGGGCACGACAATCAGCGCCTGCCGCTGCAGGCGCGGCTGCGCATCAGCCACCCCAAGCTGATCCAGGCGATCGCCGAGATGGAGACCTATGTCGAGGAGGCATTGAGCCGTGAGGAGATCGCCGCCCGTGTCGGCCTTTCGCGCCGCCAGCTGGAACGCCTGTTCCGCCGCTACCTCAACACCAGCCCGGCGCGCTATTACCTGCGGCTTCGGCTGGAGCGCGCGCGGCTGCTGCTGACCCAGACGACGATGCCGGTGACCGAGATCGCATTTGCCTGCGGTTTCACGTCCGCCTCGCACTTCTCGAAATGCTACCGCGACATGTTCGGGCGCACGCCGCGCGATCAGCGGCGAACAGGAGGCAGCAGCGGTGAAGAGAAGGACGGAACGGCGGCGATC
>CAMYKU010000012.1:96312-124276 GCA_947259105.1 uncultured Alphaproteobacteria bacterium | reverse complement strand
CGCCGCGCATAGGACGGCGGCGGCAGCTTCATCACCGCCTTGAAGCCCTGCCCGTAGCCGGCCGCCTCCAGCAGCGCCCTGGCCGTCCCCGGGTCGTGCGCATAGAGGCCGGTGAGGTCCTGGTAGGCCGCGTGGTGCGGCGCGAAATGGGTGCCGATCGGGGTGCCGTAGCCGAACATCGCACCGTCGACAATGGCCTGGCGGTCGATCGCCCGGCTGACCGCGCGACGCACCCGCGGGTCGCTGAACGGCTTGCGGCGGTGGTTCATCACCAGGATCGTCTCGCCCTCGGTGTTGCCGACGCGCACCTCGAAGCGCTCGTCGGCCTTGAAGCGCCCCAGGCTCTCCGGCGCGCCGACATTGGGAATGGCGTCGATGTCGCCGGCCAGCAGCGCCGCGACCTGGGCCGACGGGTCGGAGACGAAGCGGAAGGTCACGCTCGTCAGCGCCGGCGTCCGGCCCCAGTATCCGTCGTACCGCGCGAGGCGTACGCTGTCGGCCTTCTTCCACTCGACGAAGCGGAACGGGCCGGTGCCGACGGGGCTGGTCTGGTTGGTCGCCGCCGATTCCGGCGCCACGATCACCGCGTCGCCCCAGCCCAGGTTCCACAGGAACAGGCCTTCCGGCCGCGAGAGTTTGACCACCACGGTCAGCTTGTCCGGCGTCTCGACCGATGCGATGGCCTCGAACAGGCCCTTCTGGGCGTTGGTCGAGTCGGCGGCGCGGGCGCGGTCGAGCGAGAACTTCACGTCTCCTGAGTCCATCGTGGTGCCGTCATGGAAGGTGACGCCGTCGCGCAGCGTGAAGGTATAGGTCAGCCCGTCGTCCGAGATCGTCCAGCCTGACGCCAGGCCCGGCCGCACCGCGCCGTTCTCGTCGATGCGGGTCAGCCCCTCGAAGAGGTTGGCGTAGACCACCTCGTCGATCGCCGCGGCGGCGCCGGCGGTCGGGTCGAGATGCGGCGGCTCCAGCGGCATGCCGAGCACCAGATCGTCCCGCTGCACGTCTTCCCACGGCTTGAGGACGAACACGGCGACGATCGCGACGATTGCGGCCAGTGCGGCGGCGATCAACCACTTGCGCATGACAATATCCCTGTCCTGTTGGCGCCCGGCGGCAGCGCGGGCTTTCGCAGTGCAGCATAGCAACCGCCGCGGGCGGCGGCAATCGGTTGGGGCTCGAAGCGTGCACGCGATTCGTCATTGCGAGGCGCGAAGCGCCGCGGCAATCCAGCAACGGCGGTGGATCTGGATTGCCGCGCCTGCGGCTCGCAATGACGGCACAAACGACATCGGCTTATAGCAGGTCGTCGTAGAAATCCCGCCAAGCCGGATTCATCGCCTCAATCAACGCCAGTTTCCGTTTCCGCGAGCCGCCTTTGATCTGCTTCTCGCGGGCGATGGCAGCAGTCATCTCGTCATGGAGCTCATACCAGGCCAGCATCCTGCAGCCGTAACGGGAGGCGAAGCCCGGGACCGCGGACTCGCGATGCTGCCATACCCGTCGGACGAGGTTGGATGTGACGCCGGTATAAAGCGTGCCGTTCCTCTTGTTCGCCATGATGTAGACGGCAGGCTCTTTCACATTTCCCCTCCCAAACCGTTCTTTGACGTCATTGCGAGCTGCAGGCGAAGCAATCCAATCTGTCTGGACCTGTGGACTGCCGCGACGCTTCGCACCTCGCAGTGACGGCTTCCCGCCCCCTCCGTGTCTCTGTGTCTCTGTGGTCAACTTTTTACGCGTACGTCTCGCGGTAGGATTTGCACCCCGCCACGCTCTCCGCCTCATACACCCCGCGGGCGATGGCGCGGGCGGTGCAGTCGGCGGCGATGGCGCCGATGCGGGCCACCGTCGCCGGGCCCGGCGGATGGCCGCCGCCGGTCGACAGCACGAACACCGTGTCGCCGTCGAACGGGGTGTGGGCCGGGCGCACGGCGCGGGCGATGCCGTCCTGCGCCATGATCGCGACGCGCCGCGCCTGGACCCGGGTCAGGCGTTCGCTCACCGCGACCACGACGAGGGTGGTGCTGGCGGCCGGCTGCAGCGTCTCCGGAAAGCCGGGCGCCAGGGACACCGGGCGGTCGGGCGGGGTCTGGCCGCCCAGCTCGCCGTCCTGCTCCAGCGCCCAGGCCCACAGCGTCGACTGGCCCTGCATGACCACGGAGCCGACCGGATTGGCCGCCGCCAGCGCGCCGACCATGAGCCCGTCCCCGTCGACCGCCGAGGCGCTGCCGAGCCCGCCCTTGAGCGCGCCCGCCGTCGCCCCCGTGCCGGCCCCTTCATTGCCCAGCGCGAAGTCGACGGACGCCGCGTCGCAGGCCGCCACCGCGAGTTCCCGGTAGAGCGGCCGGCCGCCCCAGTCCTTGTCGCCGCCGTTCGCGAGGTCGAACAGGATCGCGGCCGGGACGATCGGCACGCGGACGTCGCCGACCGGGAAGCCGCGGCCGCGCGCCGGCAGCCATGACATGACGCCCGACACCGCGTCGAGGCCGAAGGCCGAGCCGCCGGACAGCACGATGGCGTCGACCCGCTCGACCAGCGAGGCCGGGTCCAGCGCATCGGTTTCGTGGGTTCCGGGCGCGCCGCCGCGCACGTCGACCGCCGCCGCCGCCGCCTTGTCCGGCAGCACCACCGTCACCCCGGTCAGATGGTCGCGGCTGCCCGCGTTGCCGACCTTGATGCCCGGCACGTCGGTGATCAGGTTGCGCGGGCCGGGGCCGATCATGCGGCGTCTCCCGCGCCGGCCAGCAAGTCGACCGTCGCGGCGGCCATCACCTGCGCCGACTGCACCATGTCGTCGATGCCGACATATTCGTCCGGCTGGTGGGCGAGGTCGAGGATGCCGGGCCCGTAGGCGACGCAGTCCTTGAGGTGGCCGACGCGCTGCACGTGTTTCTGATCGTAGGTGCCGGGCGAGGCGACGTGCCGGGCGCGCCGGCCCAGCACTTGCTCGATGCCGCGGTCGAGCGCCCGCACCAGGTCCGAGTCCGCATCGGTCATGGCCGGCGGCACCGACCACAGATCGCGCAGCTCGTAGCGGAATTCGGGCTGCTCCGCGCGCACCGCCTCCAGCAGGTCGACGATCTCGCGCCGCACCTCCCCCTCCGACTCCTCGATCAGGTAGCGCCGGTCCAGCACCAGGCGGCAGGAATCGGCGACCAGGGCGGACGGAAACCCGTCGCTGCCCTCTTCCAGCCCGCCATGGATCGAGTTGAGGTTCAGGGTCGAAAACCGGGCGCCCTCGGGGATCACCGGCATCGCCGTGCGGCGCTGGTTGAGGGCGGGGTAGAGGTCGCGCTCCAGCCGGTCGAGGAAGGCGCCCATGCCGCGGATCGCCGAGGTCCCGAGGAACGGCATCGAGCCGTGGGCGATGCGGCCCCTGACCTCGATTTCCGCCCACCACACGCCGCGATGGCCAAGGCACACGCAGTCCTTGTTGAGCGGCTCGGGGATGATCACGTAGTCGACCCGGGGCTTCGAGAAATAGCCGCGCTCCGCCAGCCAGGCGACGCCCGCATAGCCGCCGGTCTCCTCGTCCACCGTGCCGGAAATCTCGATCGCGCCGGGAAACTCCGGCCAGGCGGCGAGAAGCGCCTCGGCGGCGACGATGCTGGCGGCGAGGCCGCCCTTCATGTCGCAGGCGCCGCGCCCGTAGATCCGGCCGTCCCGCACCTCGGCGGCGAACGGATCGACGCTCCAGCCCGCGCCCGGCGCGACGACGTCGATATGGCTGTTGAAATGGACGCAGACGCCCGGCGTGCTGCCCTCGATGCGCGCGATCACGTTGGTCCGCGGATAGCGGTCGCTGTCGCCGAAACCGCCCTCGGCGCGCAGGTATTCGACGGTGAACCCGCTGTCCGCCAGCCGCCGGCCGATGAACGCGCCGCACGCGGCGTAGGCGTCGCCGGGCGGGTTGACGGTGGGAATGCGGATCAGGTCGCGGGTCAGCGCGACGAGATCGTCACGCGCATCCTCAATGCGGGAGAACAGGCGTTGTTTCAGCGGCCGGGCGGTCACGACCCGTCGGCAAGATCCCGCAACGCGGTCAGGTCCGGCAGGTCCACCCTGCCGCCCTGCAGCAGGCGGATCAGGCCGTCGCGCTTGAGGTTGGTGATGGTCCGGCTGACCGTCTCGGTGGTCAGGCCCAGATAGTCCGCGATGTCGGCGCGGCCCATCGGCAACGCGATCGGCGACGGCTCGCTGCTGCGCTTCACGGCGCGGTCGGACAGGCTCAACAAAAAGGAAACGATCTTTTCCTGCGCTGTCTTGCGGCCCAGCAGCAGAATCTGGTCCTGCGCCTGCACGAGCTCGTTCGACGCCATGCCGAGCAGTCGCTTCTCGAGCTTGGGAAACTCGTCGAGCAGCGACTCCAGCTTGCGCCGCGGGAACCGGCACAGCGACACCTTGCCCACGGCTTCGGCGCTGTAAGCGTATTTCTCGTTCATGGCGATGCCGAGGAAATCTCCCTCGAACAGGAAGCCGGTGATCTGCCGCCGTCCGTCCGGCAGCAGCTTGTAGAGCTTCACGGCGCCGTCGGTGACGTTGAACAGGTAGTCCGCCGTCTCGCCCTCGTCGATGATCGGCTGGTGCGCGTCGACGTCGACGGTGGTGAATATCGACAGCAGACGCGGCAGTTCCGCGTCGCTCAGGACGCCGCAAAACGCCATGTCGCGCACGGAACACGCGGCGCAGGGGCTTATTCCCTCCGAATCCACCTGGGACGGCCCTCTCTTTGGCTCACCGAAACCCATAGAAACCATACCTTCGGATTACTTCCCGCCGAATCCAATAATCTGGACTCTATGCGTTAACAAGCCGTTTAGGCAAGTGGCATTTGGCCGCATCGACCGCCTTTCGGGGCTCAGGAATCCTTGCTTTCCGGAGGATCGTCATCGAACAGAATCCGGCTCGCGGCGCCGTCCAGATCGTCGAACTGGCCGGTCTTCAGGGCCCACAGGAAGGCGCCGAGCCCCAACAGGCCGAGCAGCACGGCGATCGGGATCAAATACAGCAGTGCGCTCATTGCCGTTTCCTCCGTCCGATGCGCAAGGCATTGCCGACCACCACGATCGACGAGGCCGACATGGCGACCGCGGCGACCAGCGGGGTGACCAGCCCGATCATCGCCAGCGGTATCGTCAGCGAATTGTAGGCGAACGCAAGGAAGAGGTTCTGGAGCACCAGCCGGTTCGAACGCCGGGAGACGGCCAGCGCCTCGGCGACCGGGGCCAGCCGATCGCCCTGGAAGACCACGTCCGCGGCGTTCTGGGCGATGTCCGTGGCGTCGGCGGGCGACATCGAGACCAGGGCATGGCCGAGCGCGGGCGCATCGTTCAGCCCGTCTCCGACCATGCACACGCGCCGTCCGGCGGCGGCCAGTCCGGCGAGATGCGCCGCCTTCCCGGCCGGCGTGCAGCCGCCGCGCCAGCGGGCGATGCCGAGCCTGCCGGCCATCGCGCCGGCGGCGAGCGGGCGGTCGCCCGACAGCAGTTCCACGCGATAGCCGGACCGCAGCAGGTCCCCGATAACGGATTCGGCGTCCGCGCGGGGCGTATCCCGGAACGCAAAGCGCAGCGGCGGCGTGCCCGGCCGCGCCAGCCACAACTCCGGCTCTTCGGACTCGGCCGCCGCGTCCATGCCGCACCACTCACGGCTGCCCAGCAACACCGCGCCGCAGCGCAGGCCCGATCCCGGCACCTCCTCGACACCTTCGGCGGCCCTTGCATCCGCGGCCGCGGCGGCCAGCGCGCGCGCCAGGGGGTGCCGGCTGGCCGCCGCGATCGCCGCCGCCGCAGCCAGGTCGTCGTCGCTCCAGCCGCCGTCCCGCAGCAGCATCGGGCGGCCCAGGGTCAGGGTCCCGGTCTTGTCGAACACCACCGTATCGACGGTCGCCAGGCGCTCCAGCGCGGTTGCCGACTTGATCAGGACGCCGCCGCGCAGCAGCCGCCCCGCCGCCGCCACCTGCACCGCCGGGACGGCCAGCGCAAGCGCGCAGGGGCAGGTGATGATCAGCACGGCAATGGCGTTGAGCAGCGCCGCCTGCAGCCCGGCGTCGAGAACCAGCCACCAGCCGAGGAAGGTCACCAGCGCCAGGCTGTGCACCGCCGGCGCGTACAGCCGCGCGACCCGGTCGGCGAGCGCGACATAGCGGGCGCGGCCCTGTTCCGCGGTCTCGACCAGGCGCAGGATCTCGGCCAGCACCGTGTCCTCGCCCACGGACCCGACGGTGACGCGCAGCGGCCCGGTCAGGTTGACCGTCCCGGCGAGCACCGTGTCGCCGGGCCGGGCCGGCCGGGGAACGCTCTCACCGGTGATCGGCGCGGTGTCGAGGTCCGATGTCCCGGAGGCGACCCGGCCGTCCACCGGGATCCGCTCCCCCGCCGCGACGAGGACGGTCATGCCCGCGCGGACGTCCGCCGGCGCGACCACACGCGTTGCGCCGTCGGGATCGACCAGCGTTACGGCGCGCGCCCGCAGCGCCAGCAGGTTCGCCGCTACATGGCGGGCGCGGCCGCGCGACCGCGCGTCGAGATAACGCCCGATCAGCAGGAAGAACAGCAGTCCGATCGCCGAGTCGAAATAGGCGTGCGGCTGGCTGGTGGCGGTCTGCACGAGGCTCATGCCAACCGCCAGCAGAACCGCCAGCGAGATCGGCACGTCCATATTGACCCGCCGCGCCGCCAGCGCCGCCAGCGCCGGCCGAAAGAACGGCCTGCCCGCATAGGCGATGGCCGGCACCGCGATCAGGGCCGAGATCCAGTGCATGAGGTCGCGGGTGGCGGGGCCCATATCCTGGGCGTGGCCGGCCCAGACCGATACCGACAGCAGCATGACGTTGCCGGCGGCAAAGCCGGCCACGGCCATGGCGCGCAGCAGGACCCGCTGCCGCGCCGCGCCGGCATCGTCGGCGCCGGCCTCGTCGAACGGCGTCAGCCGGTAGCCGAGGGAAGCGACGTGCCGGACGGCGGCCTGTGGCTCCGTGTCCCCGGGCCGCCAGATCAGGCGCAGACGCCGGGTCGTCATGTTGACCCGGGCCGACTCGATCCCCTTCTCGCGCGCCAGCACCGATTCGATCAGCCAGACGCAGGCGGCGCAGTGCAGGCCGTCGACCGCCAGGGTCAGCGCCGCCCGGCCATCGGGCAGTCCGGTCACGTACGGTGCGAAATCGAAACGCGGCGGCTCGGCATCGGGCCGGGTCGGGCGGACCGACGGGTCGAGCACCCGGCGGCGGTAATAGGACTCCAGGCCGAGCCCGCGGACGGCCTCCCAGGCGGCGGCGCAGCCCGGGCAGCAGAAATCGCCGGCGCCACTATCCAGACCCGATCCGGGTTGAGTGGAATCGCCTTCGGCGATCCGCCAACCCGGTGAATCGGCTCTGGCTTCAAGATTTAGAGCGGATTCACGCGACCGATCGTGAGGACGATCGATCCCGATCCGCTC
The DNA here is from genome assembly GCA_947259105.1 of uncultured Alphaproteobacteria bacterium. Classification (GTDB taxonomy): domain Bacteria; phylum Pseudomonadota; class Alphaproteobacteria; order UBA8366; family JADFVY01. The sequence goes on along the minus strand of CAMYKU010000012.1, from coordinate 116,836 downwards.
TAGCGGGCCGCCGCAATGCCGGCACGAAGCTACGGCGCGACTGTCCGCTGCGTCGTACGGTAGACGTCCGAGCGATGCACGATCTGTGTCTGGATTTCCCATAGGCCCGGTAACGGTAACTCCACATCCGCCGCGTATATGCCGCCGCCCTCGGCGGCGAGCGTGACTTGCATGTCATAGCCTTGCTGGGTCGGCCGAACCAGCCGCATGGTCACGGCGGCGGCGTCCAGCGGCGCGCCCGCGGCGTCCAGCGCGCGGGCGACGATCCGCCCGCGGCGGTCGCCGGCCGGCGCGAATTCCACGGTGACGTCCCAGCCCAGCGCCCGTTCGGCGCGTTCGGCCTCGATGACGCGGTTGTACGCCAGTCCGCGATTGTAAGGGCCCTCGGTCTGCAGGCCCGTGAAGCTGGACGTGGCAAGATAGACCATGACGCCGTTGGCCAGCACCACGACGCCGAAGAACGCGGCGATCAGCCACGGAATCCAGCGGTCCCGCGGCCCGTCCCTGCCGGCCTCCGGCGGCGCCGCGGTCAACCCGGCCCCCGGAACACGGTGTCCTGCACCGAGCTTTCGCCGTCGGCCGCATTCTCTTCCAGCACGAACCGCAGCGGCGTGGAGTCGCCGGCAAGCGGGCCGCGCGGCGCCCGCACGAACACGCGGTATGCCTCCACCTGGTCGGGCCGGGCGCCAAGCACCGCCCGCTGTACGTCCGACGGGCCGCCCCTGACGCTGAACGTCGCGTCCGGGATGCCTTCCAGCGTCAGGACGAACTCGCGGTCGGCCCGGGCGCGGTTCACGATCTTGAAGGTATAGCCGTTGCGGATCGTGCCGTCGGACAGGCTCACGAACAGCGGATTCCGGTCACGCAGCAGGCTGACGTCGAGGGTCGAGCGGGTTCCCAGGCCGAACACCATCAGGGCCGACACGGCGGCGAGGATGGCGGCGTAGATCATCGTGCGGGGCCGGAAGATGCGGAACGGCGCGCCGCCGCCCCGCTCGCGCGCGAACTGGTTGCTGACCGTGTCCATCCGGACCAGCCCCCGCGGCAGGCCGAGGCGGCTCATGATGCGGTTGCAGGCGTCGATGCACAGGCCGCAGCCGATGCATTCCAGCTGGTTGCCGTCGCGGATATCGATGCCGGTCGGGCAGACGTTGACGCATTGCAGGCAGTCGACGCAGTGTCCCCTGCCCTCCCAGCTTTCGCCCTGCTTGTGCTTGCCGCGCGGCTCGCCGCGCCACGCCTCGTAGGTGACGATCAGCGTATCTTCATCGAACATTGCCGCCTGGATGCGCGGCCACGGGCACATATAGGTGCACACCTGTTCGCGCGCGATCCCGCCCAGCAGGTAGGTCGTCGCGGTGAACAGGCCGATGAAGAACAACGCCGCGCCGGAGGCCTGGAGGCGGGCAATGTCGGCGACCAGCGTCGGCGCGTCGGTGAAATACATCACCCAGGCGCCGCCGGTCAGCGCCGCGATGGCGATCCAGATTCCGTGTTTGGCGGTCTTTCTGGCAATCTTGGCGGCCGTCCACGGCGCCTTGTCGAGCCGCATGCGGGCGTTGCGGTCGCCTTCGATCCGGCGCTCGACCCACATGAACAGGTCCGTCCATACGGTCTGCGGGCAGGTATAGCCGCACCACACCCTCCCGAACAGCGACGTAACCAGGAACAGGCCGACCGCGCCGAGGATCAGCAGCCCGGTCAGATAGTAGATTTCCTGGGGCCAGATCTCGATCCAGAAGAAATAGGCCCGGCGCGACGGCATGTCGATGAGCAACGCCTGGTCGGGGGCGCCGGGACCGCGATCCCAACGCAGCCAGGGGGCAAGGTAATAGATGCCCAGAAGGACGACGACCGTGGCCCATTTGAAGCGCCGGAACGGGCCCGTGACCCGCGCCGCATAGACGCGGACGCGATCGGCATAGAGCTGCAGCTTGGCGGGATCCGCGTTTTCGCCGGCCTTGTCGGCAAGGGACGGGGGAACCGTGTTCATGTTCCCTTGGGCCATTCCTACTCGCCGCCGCCAAGCGAATGCACATACACCGCCAGCTGCTTGATGGTCACCGCGTCGAGGCGGCCACCCCAGGCCGGCATCACGCCGTTTCTGCTCTTGGCGATCGTCTGCACGATCGTCGCCTTGTCGCCGCCGTAAAACCAGATCGCGTCGTTGAGCCGCGGCGCGCCGAACTCCCTGTTGCCCCCACCCGACTCGCCATGGCAGGCGGCGCAGTTTTCGGCGAAGATCTCCCGGCCCCGCCCGGCCGCCGCCTGGTCGGTGGCGCTGCCGGAGAAGGACAGCACGTATTCCGCGGCGTCGTTGATCTGGGCCGAGGTCAGCAGCTCGTCAACGCCGAAGCGCGGCATGGCGGAGATCCGCGTGTCATCGTCCTGCGGCCAGCGGACGCCATGCTCGATGGTCGCACTGATGGCGTCCAGCGTGCCGCCCCACAACCAGGCGTCATCGAGCAGGTTGGGATAGCCCGGCCCGCCGGCGCCGCCGGTGCCGTGGCAGGGCGCGCAGTTGTCGGCGAATGCGGCGCGGCCGCCGGCGATCGCGAATTCCAGCAGGTCGGGATCCGCCTCGATCTCTTCGAGCGGCGCGACGGCCAGCTTGTCCGTCCACGCGGCGCGGCCCGCCCGGACGGCGTCCAGCCGCTCGGACAAGTCCTTGCGGGCGGTGTACTGCCACAGGCCGTCCCAGCCGGGGAGTGTCGGATAGAGGACGTAGTAGACACCCGCCCAGATGATGGTGATCCACAATACGATGATCCACCATCGCGGCAGCGGTGAATTGAGTTCCTTGATCCCGTCCCACTCGTGACCCGTGGTCTCGGTCCCGGTGACGGAGTCCGTCTCCACTTTCGTCGGCATCGCACGCTCTCCTTAACGGGTCTCGGCGGGGTCGTCGTCATCGCGGAACGGGATCAGCGCGTTGCGGCGCATGTCCCGCGTTCGCCTTTCGGACGGCCACAGCGCCCAGACGACGATCCCGATGAAAAACAGCATCAGCCACGCGCCCCACCAGGCGCGCGCGAGCTCGGACAGTTCGGTCAGGCTCATGGCGCCCTCCTACTGCGTCAGGTCGGCCGGCTGCACGTCGGCGAAATCGACCAGCGTGCCCAGCATCTGCATGTAGGCGACCAGCGCGTCCATCTCGGTCAGCCGGGACGGATCGCCGTCGAAATCGCCGACCACCGCCTTGGGATAGCGGGCCAGCAGCGGTTCGTGGTCGGCCTCGGGATCCGCCTGCGCGGCCATGTCGATCGCGGCGTTCAGGACCATGTCATCGCTGTAGGGCACGCCGACGATCCGCAGCGTCTCGAGGTGCGCCTCGACGTCGTCGGCGTCGAGCTCGCGCATCATGAACGGGTAGCCGGGCATGATCGACTCCGGCACCACCGAGCGCGGGTCGATCATGTGGGTCACGTGCCATTCGTTCGAATACTTGCCGCCGACCCGTGCGAGGTCGGGTCCGGTCCGCTTGGAGCCCCACTGGAACGGGTGGTCGTACATGCTCTCGGCCGCCAGGCTGTAATGGCCGTAGCGCTCCACCTCGTCGCGGAACGGCCGGATCATCTGGCTGTGGCAGAGATAGCAGCCCTCGCGGGTATAGATGTTGCGGCCCATCTGCTCGAGCGGCGTGTAGGGCCGCACGCCCTCCACCCGCTCGATGGTGGTCTCGACCGTATAGAGCGGCACGATCTCGACCAGCCCGCCGATCGATATGGTGATGATGATCAGCACCAGCAGCAGGAGCGGCTTCTTTTCGATCGTCGAATGTTTGATGAACATTGTCGGTCCTCCCTCCTCAAGCCGGCATGCCGAAGGGTTTCTCGTCGCGGATCCTGCCCCTTGCGGTCTGCCACAAATTATAGACCATGATCAGCGAGCCGATCAGGAACAGGATCCCGCCCAGCGCCCGGATGAGATAATAGGGGTGCATCGCCTCGACGGTCTCGACGAACGAGTACTCGAGGAAGCCGAGGGCGTCGTAGGTGCGCCACATCAGTCCCTGCATGATGCCCGACACCCACATCGCGGTGATGTAGAACACGATGCCGATGGTGGCGATCCAGAAATGCGTGTTCACGAGGCGGATGCTGTAGAGCCGCTCGCGATTCCACAGCTTCGGCACCAGGTAGTAGATCGCCCCGAAGCTGACGAAGGCGACCCAGCCCAGCGCGCCCGAGTGCACGTGGCCGACCGTCCAGTCGGTATAGTGCGAGAGCGAGTTCACGGCCTTGATCGACATGACCGGTCCCTCGAAGGTGCTCATGCCGTAGAAGGCGATCGAGGTCACCAGGAGCTTCAGGATCGGGTCGGTCCGCAGCTTGTGCCAGGCGCCCGACAGGGTCATGAGGCCGTTGATCATGCCGCCCCAGGACGGCATCCACAGTATCACCGAGAAGGTCATGCCGAGGGTCTGCGCCCAGTCGGGCAGCGCCGTGTAATGCAGATGATGCGGCCCGGCCCAGATGTAGAGGAAGATCAGCGACCAGAAATGAACGATCGACAGCCGGTACGAGTAGATCGGCCGGTTCACCTGCTTGGGCACGAAATAGTACATGATGCCAAGGAACCCGGCGGTCAGGAAGAAGCCGACCGCGTTGTGGCCGTACCACCACTGGGTCAGCGCGTCCTGTACCCCGGACCACAGGGTGTAGCTCTTGGCGCCGGTAAACGAGACGGGAACCGCCGCGGCGTTGACCAGATGCAGCACCGCGACGGTGACGATGAAGGCAAGGTAGAACCAGTTGGCGACATAGATGTGCGGCTCGCGCCGGATCATCAGCGTGCCCAGGAAGATCACCAGGTAGGCCACCCACACGATGGTGAGCCAGAGATCGACGAACCATTCCGGCTCGGCGTATTCCTTGCTCTGGGTGACGCCGAGCACGTATCCCAGCGCCGCCATCACGATAAAGATCTGGTAGCCCCAGAACACGAAGCCGGCCAGCGTCGGCCCGCCGAACAGGGGCGCCCGGCAGGTCCGCTGCACCACGTAGAACGAGGTCCCGAGCAATACGTTGCCGCCGAACGCGAAGACCACCGCCGAGGTGTGCACCGGCCGCAGACGGCCGAAGCTGAACCATTCCAGATCGAAGTTCAGAACCGGGAAAGCCAGTTGCAGGGCGATCAGCACGCCGACCGTAAAACCGACCACCCCCCAAAAGGTCGCGGCTATGGTGAATTGCCGCACGACCGCCTCGTTGTACCCGGCCATTGCGCCGATATCGCCGGCGGTTGCCTCTGCTGTCGCCATCGCATGTCTCCCTTACGGTATCGCGGCGCCGCACCGCGTCGCGCAATTCCGTTTCATATGCAACTAAGCTGGGATGTCTGTCATGGGGATTCCGATTGGCGCGGCTTTCCGTCGCAGGCGCCGCCACGCCGCCATCACGTCGTCCGGAAGTTGTACGCCATACATTGATTTAGGTCAAAGACCCAGAACCCCGGGAAAGTCATGCTTGCGATGGCTCCGGATGAAGCCGCAATCCGCGGCACGGGAGCCGTGGCAATGTCAACAAAACGATATCATCGCATGCGCGATGAGGCAGTGATAGTGACACAGATGGCTCAGAGATACGTGGTCAAGCCGTTGGGCGAAGGGCAGGTGCTGCAGGCGTATCCGCTCGTGCAGACGGCGGTGCCGCACCTGACGCTCGACCAGTGGCTGGGCTATGCGAAACTGGTATGTGAGGACGAGCGCCATACGGGCCCGGGAACGGGCGTCATGTCGGCCCAGAACGGCGAGGGCTATATCTACGGCATATACTGCCACGAGGTGAGCACCGACATACAGCACGGCCGCATCCTGAAGGTGAGTAATCTGATCGCGGCCAACCTGTATGACGCCGTCGGCATTATGGACCGGATGATCGACTCGATGCTGGAGATGGCACGCAACCAGGGCTGCGCCGCCGTCCATGTCGATCTGCCCGAGACGCCGCGAAAGGGCCCGCAGCCCGTCGAAGGCGTGGCCGGCATGTTGAAGGGCGCCGGCTACCGGTTCGAATCGGTCGCGCTCTGCCGCCCGCTCGACGAAACGTGATCTGAAAGTATGGGCTGGCGGCTTTGCGCCGCGGCCAAGGCGCTCTAGCGCGTTTCAAGATTGTCTGGATTCGCGCTTGTGCCGGCGGTGCGACCTCATACTTCGAGACGGGCCTTCGGCCCTCCTCAGCATGAGGCTCCAACGTTTGTGTCCTCATGCTGAGGAGGCGCGGAGCGCCGTCTCGAAGTATGAGGTCGCTCGATGCCAATGCCAAACAATCTTGAAATGCGCTAGCATGCCGGCGACGTAAGAATTGCCGGGAGGTCTTTGCGCCATGAATCTGCTGCGCCGAATTTCGATCGTTCTCGTCCTCGCCACCGCACATGCCGCCGCCGCGGGCGCCGATGACTCCGTCGAGACGCGCGCCTTCATGGTGGCTGCCGCGAATCCGCATGCGGTCGCCGCGGGCGTGGAGGTCCTCGAGGCCGGGGGCAGCGCCATCGACGCGGCGGTCGCCGTGCAGACGGTGCTGGGGCTGGTCGAGCCGCAGAGTTCGGGAATCGGCGGCGGCGCCTTCATGCTGTATTTCGATTCGGCCGAGCGGACCGTCATCAGCTTCGATGGCCGCGAAACCGCGCCGGCGGCGGCGACGCCCGGCCTGTTCCTCGATCCGGCGGGCGCGAAGATGAAATTCTGGGATGCCGTGGTCGGCGGCCGGTCGGTGGGCACGCCCGGCGTGCTGCGGATGCTGGAGCTGGCCCACCGCGAGCACGGAAAACTGCCGTGGCCGGGCCTGTTCGAACCGGCAATCCGCCTGGCGGAGGGCGGCTTCGCGGTCTCCCCGCGGCTCAACGCGCTGATCGAGACGGACAAGCATCTGAAGCGCTATGCCGCGACCAGCGCCTATTTCCATACCGATGCGGGCGAGCCGCTGCCGGTCGGCCACATGCTGAAGAACCCCGCCTACGCGGCGACCCTTCGCGCGGTCGCGGCCGGCGGGGCCGACGCCTTCTACGCGGGCGCCATCGCGCGCGATATCGTGGCGGCGGTCCGGGGGGCGAAGGACAATCCCGGGCTGCTGGACGAGGGCGACCTTGCCGCCTACCGGGCGAAGACGCGCCCGCCGGTCTGCGTCGCGTACCGGGGCAGCAATGTCTGCGGCATGGGGCCGCCGAGTTCGGGCGGGCTCACCGTCGGGATGATTCTCGGAATCCTGCAGGGGTTCCCGATGGCCGGACTGCGGCCGGGCTCGGTGGAGGCGGAACATCTGTTCATCGAGGCGGCGCGCCTCGCCTATGCGGACCGGGCGCTCTACATGGCGGATTCCGATTTCGTGCGCGTGCCGTTGGCGGGACTGCTGGACCGCGGATACCTGGCCCGGCGCGGCCGGCTGATCACGGCCGCCAGATCGATGGGCAAGGCCGCTTCCGGCACGCCGCCCGAACGCAAGACCGAGCGGCGCGCCCCGGACGGCGCCCTGGAAATGCCCTCGACCAGCCATTTCAGCATCGTCGATGCGCGGGGCAACGCGGTGTCGATGACGACCTCGGTCGAAAGCGCCTTCGGGTCGCGCATGATGGTGCGCGGGTTCCTTTTGAACAACCAGCTGACCGATTTCTCGTTCGCGCCGGAAGCGGACGGCAAACCGGTCGCCAACCGGGTCGAGCCCGGCAAGCGGCCGCGCTCGTCGATGGCGCCGACCATCGTGCTGAACCCCGACCGGACGCTGCGCCTGGTGACCGGGTCGCCCGGCGGCAGCCGGATCATCAATTATACCGCGCGCTCGGTGATGGCGGTGCTGGACTGGAAGCTGGATCCGCAATCCGCGGTGGCCCGGCCGCATGTGATCAGCCGCAACGGAACCGTGGACCTCGAGGAAGGCACGGACGCGGAGTCGCTGAAGGCGGCGCTCGAGGCGCGCGGCCACGAGGTCCGTGTGCGCGCCCTGACCAGCGGCCTGCACACCATACTGGTCTCCGGCGGGAAACTGTACGGCGGCGCCGATCCGCGCCGCGAGGGGATTGCGGCGGGCCGTTAATCCGGTGAATCGCGCCTCGGCCGGCGGCGCGACCTCATACTTCGAGACGGCGCTTCGCGCCCCCTCAGCATGAGGCTCCACCGTTCATGCCCTCATGCTGAGGAGCGGCGCAGCCGCGTCTCGAAGTATGAGGTCGCTCGGCGGCGGTCAAACCGGAACGAGTTCCACGCCCTGCATAATTCGGTTGCGCCCGGGCCCGGCGCGCCCTAACAGTCGCGGCCATGAGCAACGGCTACCCGCAGATCCGGCTGCTGCCCGGGCGCCACAAGCGCGTCGCCGGCGGCCATCCCTGGGCCTATTCCAACGAGCTGGACATGACCGACGAGGCCAGGGCCCTGCCGCCGGGCGGCCTCGTGATTCTGACGACGCATGCCGGCGAGGCGGTGGGGGTCGCCGGGTTCAATCCGCATTCCCTGATCGCGGCGCGGCTGATCGACCGCCGGCCGAAGGCGATTGTCGATACGGACTATCTCGCCGGCCGCCTGCGACGCTGCCTCGAGATGCGGGAGCGGCTGTACGATGCGCCCTGCTACCGGCTCGTCCACGCCGAGGCCGACGGCCTTCCCGGCCTCGTCGTCGACCGCTTCGGCGACGCCGTGGCGGTGCAGCTGAACGCGGCGATGATGGACCGGCAGCGCGACGCCCTGCTGGCCGCGCTCGAGGCGGTTCTCGCGCCGCGCATCGTGGTGCTGCGCAACGACAGCCCGGTGCGCAGGCTGGAAGGCCTGAAGACGGGTGTCGAGACGGTCGGCGGGGACGCATCGGAGCCCGTGGAGCTGAGCGAATACGGCGTGCGGTTCCTGGCCGACCTCGCCGGCGGCCAGAAGACCGGCTGGTTCTACGACCAGCGCGACAACCGGCGGTTCATGGCGTCGCTGGCCCGGGATGCGGGCGTTCTGGACGTCTACAGCCATACCGGCGGCTTCGCGATCCATGCCGCCGCCGCCGGCGCGCGCGCGGTCGTCGCGGTCGACAAATCGGCGGCTTCCCTCGCGCTGGCGGAACAGGCGGCCGAGCGCAACGGCTGCGGCGAGCGCTGCAGCTTCGTCAAGGCCGACGCCTTCAACGAGATGGAGCGGCTCGCCGCGGCGGGCGAGCGCTACGAGGTGGTCGTCGCCGACCCGCCGGCGTTCATCAAAGCGAAGAAGGACCTGAAGGCCGGCATCAAGGGATACCGCAAGATGATGCGCCTCGCCGCGCGGCTGACCGCGCCCGGCGGCTATCTGTTCGTCGCGTCCTGCTCGCACAACATGACGGCCGAGCTGTTCGACGAGCAGATGCGGAAAACGCTGTCCGACGCGAACCGGACGGCCCGCATCCTGCGCCGCTCCGGCGCCGCCGCCGACCATCCCACGCATCCCTGGCTGCCGGAATCGGGTTACCTCAAGGCTTTGGCGCTGCAGCTCGACTGACGCCGCCGCGTCGCGTGGAAACGTGAAAGGACGGCCGCCCGGTTATGACGGGTCGACCGTCCCAGGGCCGATGAGGGGGTTTGAATGTCCCTTATATACCCGTCAGGCCGACGCCGCCGATTTCGTCACCGAACCGTGATGATCCGTGTCCGGAGGGATGGTCAGGCGGAACGCCGTGCCGTCCGGACCGGTCGAGAGCAATACGAGATCGCCGCCATGGCCGCGCGCCAGTTCGCGCGCGATGGCCAGGCCCAGCCCGGTGCCGCCGGCGCGCGCCGATCCCTCGAACGGCTGGAACAGCTTTTCCTGCGCCCGGGGCGGCAGGCCGGGGCCGTCGTCGGCGAGATCGATCTCGGCATGGTTGTCGCGCATCCGGGCGGAAACGGTTATGGAGCCGGCCCCGGCCTCGGCCGCATTGCGCACCACGTTGTTCAGAATGCGAAAGATCTGATCCCGGTCGCCGGTCAGCCGGAAGGCCTCGCCAACGCGGTTTTCGACCCGCAGCCCGCCCTCCGCAGGCGCCTCCATGGAGGTCTTGATCTCGTGCACCAGCGGCTGCAGCGGGAACCGCGTCCGCGCACCCTCGGGGGCGCTCTGGCCGACATAGTCGAGCGTCTGGCCGCACATCGCCACCGCGCGCTCGATGGCGGTGATCACGGTCGGGGCGAGGCGCTGCACGTCGGGATCGCCGCTCGTCTCGAGCCGGTCGGACACCAGCAGCGCCGACGACAGTATGCCCCGCAGGTCATGATTGATCTTCGCCACCGCCGTGCCGAGCGCGGCGAGGTGCGCCTTCTGCGTCAGCGCCCCGCGAAGCTCGCGCTGCATGTCGGCCAGCTGCTGCTCCGCCACGCCGATTTCGTCCCGGCCGCCCGCCGGCAAGATGATGCTCCTTGCGTCCTCCGGGTTTTCGCTGAAATCGGCCATGCTGCCGATGATGCGCCGCATCGGCCGCACCAGCAGCCAGTGCAGCGACAGATACACAAGGGACGCGGTGATAAACGAGATGACGACCGACAGTCCGAATACGTTCAGCCCGTAGCTGACCATCCGCTGGCGCAGCGGCGCCTCGTCGAGCACCAGTTCGATGGAAATGGCCGGGTCGGCGGGCGACGGCGCGATCACGCGGATGACCCGGTCCTGGCTCCTTGCATAGACTGCCAACGCGTCGAACACCTTGTCCCACGGCCCCTGCGCGGCAAGGTAGAACGCTTCGTCGACCGGCGGCGGCGATCCGCCGCTCAGCACCATCCGCATGTCGGCACGCCGGATGACCACGACATGGGCGCCGACCTGCGTCAGCAGTTCGGATTTCAGCATCTCGCCGACGGCGCGGTCCGGCGCGGCGTCGACCACCAGCATCGCCAGATGCGCGGCGCTCATGCGCGCGCCCAGCCATTCGGTGCGGAACCGCGAGACCGATGGCACGAAGATCAGCACTTCGCTCAACATGACGAAGAAGATGGTCAGAACGAGCAGTCGCGCCGATAGACTGTGCATGGGCCCTTATATCAACGAACCTTGGTATAAACTGGAACTCTTCCCTGATCCGCCCGTCCCGGCGACGGCGATGGAACACAGCTTTTCGCGTTCGGCGCGCGCATTTCAAGAAAATTCCGGCGCAAGCGGGCCGAAAAATCGCATCAGCCGCGTTTTGCCTGCCACGATTTGATCGCCACCGGCACGAGTGCGAGCAGTGCCAGGCCGACCATCGCGGCGACGATCTGCGGGCTGAGCACCCCCGACAGGCTGAGTTCGTCGCCGGAATCAAATACGCTGCCAAGGCCCGCCCCGACCGAGGTGTAGACGAAACCGCCCGGAATGATCCCGAAAAACGTGGCGACAACGAATGTGCGCAGGCGAACATTCAGAAAGGCCGGCACAAGATTCACGACAAAGAATGGAAATGCCGGCACCAGCCGCAGGAACAAGAGGTAGTTGAAGGCGTTTTTCTGGAACCCCAGTTCCAGTCCCTGCAGCCACGGCCCGGCTTTCTTCTCCAGAATGTCACCAAATGCCGTGCGCGCGGCCAGGAACAGCAGGGTCGCACCGACCGTGGCTCCGATGACGTTCCAGGCCGTTCCGAACCACAGACCGAACAGAAATCCGCCAGTGAGGGTCATCAGTGTGGCGCCCGGCAGCGAGAATGCGACAATCACTGCGTACAGCGCGATGAAGGCGAGAACCGTCGTCACGCGGTGCTCGCTGACCTGACCCAGCAGCCAGTCCCTGTTCTGCTTCAGGGACTCGAATGTCACGTAGGAATCGAGGTCGAGCGCGAAGAAGGCGATAAAGCCGCAGACGATCACCGCAAGGGGGAGAACCCGCCTGGGCGTCAGCAGTCTGATCTCGCCGGATCCTTCGTCTGGTCTCTCCGGCCCTGCCGAGGCACGGCCACGGCTCCCGGGCGCGTCGGCGCCCGGGGGCCTGCCCGGTTTGCATGGCCCTTCCGATTCTATCGCTTGAACCTCCATCGTGGGACCACATCTAGTGTGAACCGTTTCTGGGCGCCAGTCACCATGCCGTGAGGCATCCGTGAGTGCCCCGGGGCCGCACGCAATTGACTTGCCGGGGGCAAGCATCTATACAGCGGGCCTTGAATTTCGCCTGCGCTTGGAGAGCGACGTGAAACGTACATATCAACCCAGTCGTCTGGTCCGCAAACGCCGTCACGGTTTCCGGTCCCGCATGGCGACCAAGGGCGGTCAGCGCGTGCTTGCGCGCCGTCGCGCCAGGAGCCGCAAGCGCCTGTCGGCCTGATCCCAGGTATACGCCGTGCAACGGCTGAAACGGCGATCCGAGTTCCTGCGTGTCGCGGGTGCGCGGCGGAAATGCGCGATGCCCGGACTCGTGCTGCAGGCGCGCCGTCAGGACCGGGCCGGCGGCGCGACGCGCGTGGGGTTCACCGCCAGCCGCAAGGTCGGCGGCGCGGTCCAGCGCAACCGGGCCAGGCGACGCCTCAAGGCGGTCGCCGGCCAGGTCGTGCCGGGACATGCGAAGGCGGGGTTCGACCTGGTGCTGATTGCGCGCGGCACAACCGCCAAACGGCCGTTCCGGGCCCTGCTCGCGGACCTGAAGGCCGCGCTGAAGCGGGTGGGCGCGTGGCGCGGGAACGATGCGGAGGATGCCGGGACACAGCCGCCGGACGCCGGCACGTAAAAGGGGATCCGAGAACGAGCTCATGAATATTGCCGGAACCATCATGCGCGGCGCGATCCGCTTCTATCAGCTATTCATCTCACCGCTCACGCCCGGGTATTGCCGGTACTGGCCGTCCTGTTCGGCCTACGGCATGACGGCGATCGCGCGTCACGGCGCGCTGAAGGGCGGCTGGCTGACGCTGCGGCGCATCCTGCGCTGCCATCCCTGGGGCGCCTGGGGCTTCGATCCGGTCCCCGGAACCGCGCAGCACGGGACGTGCGTGCATTCCGGGCATTCCGCCTCGCCGACCGCACCGACCGCACCGCACCGCCAGGAAAGTGAACGGGCATGAGTGAACAGAAGAACCTGGTGCTGGCGATCATAGTCTCCGGCGCGATCCTCCTGGGCTGGAACTACCTGTTCGTGAAGCCCCGGCAGGAGGCGCTGCAGGAGCAGCAGACGCGCCAGGCGGCGGAGCAGCAGGAAACCGGCGGCGCCGCCGGCCAGCCCCAGCTCGGCGCCGAACTGCCGGCTCCCGAAACCGGATCCCTGGGGGTCGGTTCCGCGAAGAGCCGCGAACAGGCGGTGGCAGGCACGCCGCGCATCACCATCGAGTCCGACCGCCTCACCGGCTCGATCGCGCTGACCGGCGGCCGCATCGACGATCTGGCGCTGCGGGATTATCGCGAGACCGTCGAGCCCGACAGTGCCAACATCCAGCTGCTCAAGCCGACTGGCACGGAACGGCCCTACTACGTGCAGACCGGCTGGCTCCTCACCGAGAACAACACCTTCCTCGGCCACGACGTCGTGTGGCAGGCCGACGGCGGCCGCCTGACGCCGGGCCGGCCGGTGACCCTGACCTGGGACAGCGGGCAGGGCCTGAAATTCGAGCGCACCATCGCGCTCGACGACGACTACATGTTCACGGTGACCCAGCGCGTGCGGAACACCGGGGCGTCGGACGTCACGCTTAGCCCCTACAGTCTGGTTTCCCGCACCGGGACGCCGGATATCCTCGGATTCTATATTCTCCACGAGGGACTCCTCGGGGTCCTGGACGGGACCCTGGAGGAAATCGATTACGACGAGCTGGAGCCGGACGACCCGATCCGCCAGCAGACCACCGGCGGCTGGCTGGGGATCACCGACAAATACTGGCTGGTGGCGCTGGTGCCCGATCAGGACCAGGCCGTACAGACCAGCTTCAGCATCGGCCGGTCGAACGGCGCCGAGAAATACCAGACCGATTTCCTGGCGCCGCCCGTCACCGTCCCCGCCGGCGGTATGGCCGAGGTGACCAGCCACATCTTCGCCGGCGCCAAGGAAGTCACGCTGCTCGACGCCTACGAGACGGAACTCGGCATCCTCAATTTCGACCTCGCGGTCGATTTCGGCTGGTTCTATTTCCTGACCAAGCCGATCTTCTATGTCCTGCACTGGCTGTTCGGGGCGCTCGGCAATTTCGGCCTGGCGATTCTGGCGCTGACCCTGATCTTCCGCGGCATCCTGTTTCCGCTCAACAGCAAGGCCTACCGGTCGATGAGCAAGATGAAACTGCTCGCGCCCAAGGTCAAGGAGCTCAAGGAGCGCTACGGCGACGACCGGATGCGGTTCGGCCAGGAGCAGATGGCGCTGTTCAAGCGCGAGAAGGTCAATCCGGCGGCCGGCTGTCTGCCGATGGTCCCGACCATCATCATCTTCTTCTCGCTCTACAAGGTGCTGTTCGTTTCCATCGAGATGCGCCACGCGCCGTTCTACGGCTGGATCCATGACCTGTCCGCCCCCGATCCGCTGGGCATCCTCACCCTGTTCGGCCTGGTCAGCTGGAACGTGCCGGAAATGTTCGAACTCGCGAATATCGGCATCTGGCCGCTGCTGATGGGCATCACGATGTACCTGCAGCAGAAGCTCAGCCCGGCGCCGCCCGATCCGACGCAGGCGAAGATCATGATGATGCTGCCGTTCGTCTTCACCTTCATCCTCGCCAAGTTCCCGGCCGGGCTGGTGATCTACTGGACGTGGAGCAATATCCTGACCATCGCGCAGCAGTGGGTCATCAAGCGGGGCGTCGAGCGGGACTATCCGGAACTGTCCGGGAAGAAGAAACCGACGCCAACGCCGCCTGAGGAGGACGCCCGGGACGCGCCGGGCGCCGACGACACGCCGGAGGCGCCTGCAGAAGAACCCGCGGCGGCGCCGGACAGCGGCAGCGAGCCGAAACCCACCGTGGAAGATCGTCATGGCAAAGCCCGCGGCAAGAAGACCAAAGGACGGCACGGCCGCCGAAAGAGATGACGCCGCCGCGATCGAGGCCGGCCGGCTGCTGTTCGCAGGCGAATGCCGGTTCGTCATCGGGGTGGCGCGCATCGACGACTTGCCGTCCGATGCGATGCCGGAAGTCGCCTTCGCCGGCCGTTCCAACGTCGGCAAGTCGAGCCTGGTCAACGCCCTGACCGGCCGCAAGACGCTGGCCCGGACCAGCAACACGCCGGGGCGCACCCAGCAGCTCAATTTCTTCGACCTCGGCGGACGGCTGATGCTGGTCGACCTGCCCGGCTACGGCTACGCCAAGGCGCCCAAGGGCGACGTCGACCGCTGGAACCGGCTGATCCGGCTGTATCTCAAGGGCCGGGTGGGGCTGCGCCGGCTGTGCCTGCTGATCGACGCGCGGCATGGCCTGAAGCCCCCCGACCGGCAGGTCATGGACCTGCTGGACGAGGCCGCCGTCGCCTACCAGATCGTGCTCACCAAGACCGACAAGCTCAAATCCGGCGAACTCGAGCAGCGGTGCGACGTCATCGCCGGCGAAATCCGCAAGCGCGCCGCGGCCAATCCCGAGGTCGTCGCGACCAGCGCCACCAGGGGCGACGGCATCGCCGGATTACGGGCGGTGCTGGCATCGCTGGCAACAGATGATTGATTGCCGCTCGAGATACTCCCTCCCCAGCCCTTGCATGCTTATTGTGGCCCGGATTGGAGAGATTCGGTGCCGGCATCGAGCAACCTCATACTTCGAGACGGCGCTTCGCGCCTCCTCAGCATGAGGCGCCAAAGCTTGTGCCCTCATGCTGAGGAGCCCCGAAGGGGCGTCTCGAAGTATGAGGTCGCGCCGCCCGCCGGACCTGATTCCAACTGAACGGACAACTGGCGGCACCCGCATCATTGGGCTAAGGTCCCGCGCGCGGCCGGGACCCGGAGACAAGCGAAACCATGAGCGACAAGGCGAAGCGGCAGAAGGACTGGCTGGAGAAGGCGGGCATCCTCACGGACGCGCTGCCCTTCATGCGGCGCTATGCGGGCAGGACCATCGTCGTCAAGTACGGCGGGCACGCCATGGGCGACGACTCGCTGGCGCGCGAGTTCGCGCACGACGTCACGCTCCTCAAGCAGGTCGGCATCGACCCGGTGGTGGTCCACGGCGGCGGCCCGCAGATCGGCAGCATGCTGGAGCGACTCGCCATCAAGAGCGAGTTCATCGACGGGCTGCGGGTGACCGACGCGGCGACCATGGAGGTCGCCGAGATGGTGCTGTCCGGCCTGCTGAACAAGCGCATCGTCGCCGGCATCAACGCGGCGGGCGCGCGCGCTGTCGGCCTCTCGGGCAAGGACGCCAACCTGATCCGGGCGCGCAAGCTGCGGCGCAGCCAGCGCGATCCCGATTCCAACATCGAGAAGATCGTCGACCTCGGCCACGTGGGCGAGCCCGCGGAGATCGATCCGCACGTGCTGGATGCGCTCAAGGATTCCGGGTTCGTGCCGGTGATCGCGCCGGTCGGCGCCGACGGCAAGGGCCAGACCTACAACATCAACGCCGACACCGCCGCCGGCGCCATCGCCGGGGCGATGGACGCGGAACGGCTGCTGCTGCTGACCGACGTCGAGGGCGTGCTCGACAAGTCGGGCGCGCTGATCCACGAGATGACGGTGGCCGAGGCCGAGGTCTACATGGCGGACGGCACGCTGACCGGCGGCATGATCCCCAAGGTCGAAACCTGCGTCCGGGCCATCGGCGAGGGCGTCAAGGCGGCGGTGATCCTCGACGGGCGGGTGCCGCATTCGATGCTGCTGGAGATGTTCACCCCGGACGGCTCCGGCACCCTGATCCGCGGGGAGTGAGTGTTTGTGTGACTTTCAATGCGAGATGGAAGATGGCCGCCGGCCTTACCGGCGAATCATCGTTTCGTCACCCCCTCCCCAACCCCTCCCCCGCAAGCGGGAGAGGGGCTTTATGGTGCAGGCTCGGCGAGAAAAGCCCTCTCCCGCTTGCGGGGGAGGGTTGGGAGGGGGTGGCCCTCATACGACTCGCCGGCGAAAGCCGGCTCAAAATCAACGAAAGTCGAAGGCCTTGCAGAGCTTGAGGAAACCATGACCGAGGAGCAGCGCCAGGCGCTGGCCGATGCGGAGGTCTGGCTGTTCGACCTCGACAACACGCTGTATTCGGCCGAGTGCCGGCTGTTCGACCAGATCCATGTCCGCATGCGCGATTACCTGATGGATTTCTTCCACGTCGGCGCGGAGGAGGCGGCGCGCATCCGGCGCAAGTATTTCGTCGAGCACGGCACCACCCTGTCCGGCCTGATCGTCAACGACGGCATCGACCCGTCCGGCTTCCTCGACTACGTGCATGACATCGACCTCTCGCCGGTCAGGCCGAACCCGGCGCTGGACGCCGCGCTCACGCGCCTGCCGGGGCGCAAACTGATCTTCACCAACGCCGATAGCGGACATGCTGAGAACGTCATGGCGCGCCTCGGCGTGGCGCATCATTTCGAGGCGATCTTCGACATCATCGACGCCGATTACCTGCCCAAGCCGGATCCGGCGGCTTACGCGCGGATCGTCGCCGACTACGGCGTGCCGGCCGGGGACGCGGTGATGCTGGACGACATGTCGGTCAATCTCGCCCCCGCCGCCGCCCTGGGCATGACCACGGTCTGGGTGCGCACCCATTACAGCTGGTCCGGCGACGAGGCCGAGGACCCGGACCACGTGCACCATATCACCGACGACGTGACGGCGTGGCTGGAGGGGGTTGTGGGGGCTGCGTGAGGGGCCGCGGGCCAGCGTTCCGGGACGAAATCCTGCCAACACATTACTCTGCGTTGTCGTCTCACCGGTGGAGACGGCTACTCTCGATCCAGTTTCTCCCAGATACCGGTTGCCCAAGACAGCGCATAGGCTCCATCCATCGCAACATAGTCGGAGCCGTCCCATACCTTGCCGCCCCACACGACGATCCTGTTCCCGTTCAGCCGCGCTCTATGGCGGCTGATCCATCCGGGCGTCTCCCCCGACGTTTCGATCCGATCGATTGAGAAGTCCTTCAGATTCAAGCGCAGAACCTGTGTCCGACCGGTCGGGCGGCTCTCGACATAACCCAGATTGCCGATGAGAATAATGGCGTCCTCCACAAGCGTCGCCGTATGGAAATCGGTGGGCGGGAACACTTCGCGCGGATAGACGTAGAACTGCGCATTTCCTTTCCCGTCGTGCACCACAACGTCGTTGTAAATGCAGAAATCGGGGTCGTAGTAGTCCTCGTGCTCCCCTGCAATCTGCACCCAGACATTGCCGGGCAATTCAGTGGTCGACATGCCAAATCGATCGAAACACCAGATCGGCGACTCCCCGTAACTTTGGGGGCCATCGCCGTGGACTTCGTACCCCGAATATGCCGACATTCCGGTTCGCACCATTTCCATCCAGAATTCACAGGTTACTGGTTCGGGATTTAGAACGCCGAACCTTTGATGCGCCTGTGCTTCGAAAATTTCCGGCGTGATCTTCTGTCTGGGGATCAGTGCGGCGCCGGTCAATTCGCGCAAGACGTCGTTGTCGAAATCATGCGGCTGCGCGCCGGCCCATATCAGCAGGCGCGCAATCTCGACGCCACCCGTCTTGCTTGCAGCCGTCTCGAAAGACTCCCGCTCCTCCACAGCCTTGAGCGAGGGCGACAGCCCCCACTCGGTTGGATTGATATTCTTGACGGCCGCGGACAGGTTGTATTTGGCTTCGATATCCGCGCCGGATTCCAGAAGGATATTCACGGTCTCCGCCTGGTCCATCTCCGCGGCAGCGATCAGGGCGGTGCCGCCGAACTCATCCGTCTCGTTCACATCGAAGCCGTTGGCCAACAGCCAACGCACCACTTCCGCCCGACCTTTCCATGCCGCCACCGTCAGGGCCGGTTTCCGATGGTAGGAGCTATACCGATCCTCCTGCTTTGTCAGCGGCAGTAGATAGGCCGCCTTTTCGACGTCTCCCATCTCGCAAGCCAACAGGAACGGTGTCAGTCGCAACACATCGCGCGCTGACATATCTCCGGCCTTGGCGGCGTCTTGAAGCTCCTCCATGTCGCCCAGCGCGACGGCCCTGTGCAGCGGCCCCCAGCGCATTGCGGACAAATCCGCGCCATGCTCCAGCAGCAGCGAGAACACATCCATCCGGCCGCACCGATACGCCTGCTTCAAGGGCGTTTCCCCATATGACGACGCGGCATTCGGATCCTGCCCATTCGCCAGATGCTCCTCGACAACGGCGTAAAGGGTGTCATCCGGCTCGTCGAACAGAGACCGCAATAGCGGGCTGTAAGTCACACATCCCCCTTAAACTAGCTCTGACGCACCTGGTTCAACTTATGCGAAAGGCCGAATGTTCGGAAGCCCAAAGGGCCGCCACCGATGGCCCCCACCCGCTTGACAGCCGGGCGCGGCTGCCTCACAAAACGCGCGCTTATCGCAACGGACATGAATACGGAGATTCAGCCGCCATGAGCCGCGCCGAGTTGCAAAAAACCATCGACGCCGCCTGGGAGGACCGGGACGGCATCGGCCTGGACACCACCGGCCCGGTGCGCGAGGCCGTCGAGGCGGCGCTCACCCTGCTCGACGGCGGCCAAGCGCGGGTCGCCGAGAAGGGGCCGGACGGCTGGACGGTGAACCAGTGGCTCAAGAAGGCGGTGCTGCTCTCGTTCCGGCTCAACGACATGGCGCCGATCCCGGGTGGGCCTGGCGATGCCGCGTGGTGGGACAAGGTGCCCTCGAAATTCGCCGGCTGGGGCGAGAACCGGTTCCGCGAAGCGGGGTTCCGCGCCGTGCCGAACTGCATCGTGCGGCGGTCGGCCTATATCGCGCCGGGCGTCGTGCTGATGCCCAGCTTCGTCAATCTCGGCGCGTTCGTCGACAGCGGCACCATGATCGACACCTGGGCGACGGTCGGCTCCTGCGCGCAGATCGGCAAAAACTGCCACATCTCCGGCGGCGCCGGCATCGGCGGCGTGCTGGAGCCGCTGCAGGCCGGCCCCGTCATCATCGAGGACAACTGCTTCATCGGCGCCCGCGCCGAGGTCGCCGAGGGCGTCGTCGTCGAGGAAGGCTCGGTGCTCTCCATGGGCGTCTATATCGGCGCCTCGACGAAGATCGTCGACCGCAATACGGGCGAGGTGTTCATGGGCCGCGTGCCGGCCTACTCGGTGGTCGTCTCCGGCACCATGCCGGGCCGCGACCTGCCCGACGGCAGCCCCGGGCCCAGCCTCTACTGCGCGGTGATCGTCAAGCGCGTCGACGAACGCACGCGCTCCAAGACCTCGATCAACGATCTGCTGCGGGACTGAAGCGGTGGTCGGAAGACTTCGCACCGATTTGCGCCGGCCGACGCCGGCAAAGCTTCATTTTTCACCCCCACCCCAACCCTCCCCCATCAAGGGGGAGGGAGTATCTGGCTGCGATTTCAAAGCCCTCCCCCTTGATGGGGGAGGGTTGGGTGGGGGTGGCCCAGAGATGACTTGCCGGCGAAAGCCGGCGCCGGATATGGCTTCGGGGACAACGACCCCATGATCGACCCCGTCCAGCTCACCCGGGACCTGATCCGCTGCCGCAGCGTGACGCCGGCCGAGGGCGGCGCGCTCGACCTGCTGCAGTCCGTCCTGGAAGGGCTGGG
>CAMYKU010000012.1:0-96234 GCA_947259105.1 uncultured Alphaproteobacteria bacterium | reverse complement strand
CTCTGTTTCGCCGGCCACACCGACGTGGTGCCGACCGGGCCGGAGGACCGCTGGAGCGCCGGCCCGTTTTCCGGCGATCTGCGGGACGGCATGGTCTGGGGCCGCGGCGCCGCCGACATGAAGGGCGCGATCGCCTGCTTCGTTGCGGCCGCCGCGCGTCATCTGGACAAGGGGCCGCCCGGCGGCTCGCTCAGCCTCCTGATCACCGGCGACGAGGAGGGGCCGGCGATCAACGGCACGCGCAAGCTGCTGCAGTGGCTCGCGGAGCGCGGCGAGAAGCTCGACGCCTGCATCACCGGCGAGCCGACCAACCCCGAGACGCTCGGCGAGATGATCAAGATCGGCCGCCGCGGCAGCCTGAACGCGGTGCTGACGGTCCGCGGCACGCAGGGCCATTCGGCCTATCCGCACCTCGCCGACAATGCGGCGCACCGGCTGGTCGCGATGCTCGACGCCCTGATCGCCGATCCGCTCGACGAAGGCTCGGCGCATTTCCAGCCGTCCTCCGTGCAGGTCACCGGGATCGAGTCCGGCGGCGAGGCGACCAACATCATCCCCGGCTCGGCGAGCGCCGCGTTCAATGTCCGGTTCAACGATGTGCACAATTCGGACAGCCTCCCGGCCTTGCTGCGGAGCCGGCTGGATGCCGCCGCCGGCGGGGCCGGATATGCGCTGGAGGTCACGGTCACCGGCGAGTCCTTCTACACGCCGCCGGGCCCGCTCAGCGACCTGGTCGGCGATGCGGTCGAGCAGGTCACCGGGCGCCGGCCGGCGCTGAGCACCACCGGCGGCACGTCCGATTCGCGGTTCATCAAGGATTTCTGCCCGGTGCTGGATTTCGGCCTCGTCGGACAGACCATGCACAAGGCCGACGAGCGTGTGGCGGTCGCCGATATCGAGTCGCTGACGGCGATCTACGAAGCGGTGCTGGAGCGGTTCCTCGGGCGCTGACCGGCCGGCGCCGATTCCACGTACGTGGATAATGCGTTAGCGGACCGGTAACCCTTGCGGCGTACCATGACCCGGAGTTCCGCAGCATTCCCCGGGTAGGATTGCGCCGTGGCCAGCCCCATCAAACTGGACGAGATGACAAGAGGCGTCTTCATTGCCTGGCGCCTGTTCCTGTGGGACCGGAGGGTCGTGCCGCTGATCGACGACAGCCCCGGCGGCGCCCTCAAATCCTTCTGGTGCGCGCTCCTCATCCTGCCCCTGGTGTTCGTCAACTGGGCGTTCCAGGACGCCACCGCCAGCACCGTGCCGGGAAATTTCGGCCTTCTCGTCGACAAGGCCGGTTGGGGCCGGACCCTGACCGTCCTGGCCATCTTCTACGTGATCCAGTGGACCGCCTGGCCGGTGGTCGTGCACTGGCTGGCGGCGTTCCTTGGCAGCGGCCGGTACTATTGCCGGTATCTCGCGGCCTACAACTGGTCGCGGGCGATTGCCGGGGTGTTGCCGGTGTTCTACACGGTCATCAATTTCTCCGGGATCGCGTCGGACCAGGTCATGGTCCTGATCTCGCTGGCCATCCTGACCGTCATGTGGGCCTATCACTGGTTCATCCTGCGGGTGGTCCTGGAACTCAATGGCGGCTTCGCCGCGGTCCTCGTCGCGGCGCATTTCATCCTGTCGGCGATGCTCGGCTGGGCCGGCACGGCCACGGTCATATAAACGGATGCGATTTTCTCCGGCCCGTTAGCGAGATGGTAACCATTTGCGGACTACGATCTTGCCAAATCCAGACAAAGTACAGGGCCGGGGATCGAAATCGTGGCATATATCATCACCGTCGAGGAAGCGACGCGCGGCATATTCGCCGCGTGGTTCATGTTCCTTCGGGACAAGCGCGCAGCGGCGCTGCTCGAAAACACCTACATGGCTGCGGTCAAGTCCTACTGGGCCGCGCTGGTCGTCCTGCCGCTCTACATGCTGGGCACGACGATCGAGTTTCTCAATCCGTCGGACGATATCCGGAACTTCGCGGCGCTGGCGGCCGAGGCCGGGCTGTTCAACGCGACGGTCGCCGAGTTCTGCATCTTCGTGCTGTGCTGGTTCGTGGCCTGGCCGCTGGTGCTGGACCGCATCGCGCCGTACCTCGACTGCGACGACAATTTCTTCCGCTACATCGCCGCATACAACTGGATGCGGGTGACCTATGTGCTCGTCGGGCTGAGCTTCGTGACGCTGCATTTCGCGGGCCTGATTCCGGCCGGCGCAGCCGACGAGGCGGCCCTGGCGGTGCTGATCGTGCTGTGGAGCTACCACTGGTTCGTGCTACGGCATGCGCTGGGCGTCAACAGCGGCTACGCGGCGCTGCTGGTCGCGGCCGAGTTCATGTTCGTCACCATGGTCAAGGCGCTGATCCTGGCGACGGCGCTCTAAAACACACCGCTGTTCCGAACCGGGCCCGGCTGCTGAACGCGCCGGGCCTTGTCGCGTGTTGCGCCCGAATTCCCCCGCGGCTCACTCCAGGGTCAATAGGTGACCTTCGTCAGGTAGAGCCCCTCGGGCGGCGCGGTCGGGCCGGCGGCGGCCCTGTCGCGCGCGTCGAGCGTGGCGCGGACGCGGCCGGCGGTCCACTTGCCCTCGCCGGCCAGCCGCAGCGTCCCGGCGAATATCCGTATCTGGTTGTGCAGGAACGAGCGCGCGGCGGCGGTGATATGAACCTCCTCCGCCACCCGGCTGACATTCAGCACATCCAGCGTCTTGACCGGCGAATCCGCCTGGCACTCGGCGGCCCGGAAGCTCGAGAAGTCGTGCCTGCCCGCCAGCATCTGCGCGGCCTCGTGCATCGCGCCCGCATCCAGCGGGACGGCGACGTGCCAGACCCGGCCGGCGTCGAGCACCGGCGGCGCCCGGCGATTGAGGATGCGGTAGAGGTAATGGCGCGAGATGGCCGAGAACCGGGCATGGAAGTCGGCCTCGGCCGCCTCGGCCTCCAGCACCGCAACGGGATGCGGCTTGCAGTGGTAGTTCAGCGCATCGCGCACGGTCAGCGCATCGGTCTCTTTTTCGAGGTCGAAATGCGCGACCTGGCCCAGCGCATGCACGCCGCTGTCGGTCCGTCCCGCGGCGAACAGGGTGGCCCGTTCCTGCGCGAAGCCCGCCACCGCGTCCTCGAGGACCTGCTGCACCGACAGGCCGTTCTCCTGGCGCTGCCAGCCGACGAAGCCGGAGCCGTCGTACTCGATGGTGATCTTCCAGCGGGTCATGCGAGAACGGTGCCCTTCGGCACCGCGCGGCCGCGCAGGAAGGATTCGGCGGCCATGGCGGTCTTGCCCGCGGGCTGCAGCCCGAGGAGCCGCAGCGCGCCCTCGCCGCAGGCGACGGTCAGCCGGCCGTCGAGCACGGTGCCGGGCGCGCCCTCGCCTGTCCTGGCCTCCGCCGACAGGACTTTGACCCGCTCGCCGCCGAGTTCGAACCACGCCCCGGGGGCGGGCGAAAACGCATTCACCTGGCGCTCCAGCGCCGCCGCCGGCCGGGTCCAGTCGATCCGGGTCTCCGCCTTGTCGATCTTGGCGGCGTAGGTGACTCCCGCGTCGGGCTGCGGGGTTTCCGCCAGCGTTCCGGCCTCCAGCCCGTCGAGCGCCGCGACGATCATCCGCGCGCCCAGCAGGGCCAGCGTGTCGTGCAGTTCGGCGGCGTCGGTATCCGGGCCCATCGCGACGCGCTCCTGCATCAGCATCGGCCCGGTGTCGAGGCCCGCGTCCATGCGCATGATGGTCACGCCGGTCTCCTCGTCTCCGGCCAGGATCGCCCGCTGGATCGGCGCCGCCCCGCGCCAGCGCGGCAGCAGCGAGGCGTGGATGTTCAGGCAGCCGTGGCGCGGGGCCTCGAGGATCGGCTTCGGCAGGATCAGCCCGTACGCCACCACCACGGCAAGATCGAGGTCGAGCGCCGCGAATTCGGCCTGCTCCGCCGCGCCGCGCAGGCTTTCCGGATGGCGCACTTCGATATTGTTGATCGCCGCGAAGGCGTGCACGGGCGTCGCCCGCGCCATTTTGCCGCGCCCCGCCCGGCGTGGCGGCTGGGTGTAGACGCAGGCGATCTCGTGCCCGGCCTCGATCAGCGCGGCCAGCGCCGGCAGCGCGAACTCCGGCGTGCCCATGAAGGCGATACGGTAGGTCATGTCCGTCGCTTACCCGGTGCATGCATCACAATACTATTTCTCCACACACGCCTCATCCTGAGCCTGTCGAAGGATGTGTATGAGAGTAGCCGCTAGCGGCGAAAGCGAATTTCGTCATTGCGAGGCGCATCCTTCGACAGGCTCAGGATGAGGGCGCCGCGGCAATCCAGGCTGGCGGCAGCGACTCTGGATTGCCGCGTCGGCTCCGCCTCCGCGCAATGACGGCTTGCGCTTCCGTGCAAAGGTCCCAATCCTTCGACAGGCTCAGGATGAGGCACGGGTGGAAAGGCGTAAAGGAAAACACGGCGCGCAGCATAGTGACCTTATTCCGCGGCCAGCGTCCCCAGCTTCTTGGCCTTGCGCAGCTTGCGCAGGATCATGTTGCGCTTGAGCGCCGAGACATGGTCGACGAACAGGATGCCGTCGAGATGGTCCATCTCGTGCTGCAGGCAGACCGCCAGCACGCTGTCGGCCTCGACCTCCTGCTTCCTGTTGTGCTCGTCGAGATAGCGCACCGCGACGCGCGACGGGCGCACCACCTCGGCATAGTGCTCGGGCAGCGACAGGCAGCCCTCGTCCCAGGATTTCAGCTCCTCGGACGTCGCCACCAGCTCCGGGTTGGCCAGCCTGATCGGGCGCGGCTCCTCGGCCGGCTTGGCGGTGTCGATGACGATCACCCGCTTCAGCACGCCGACCTGCGGCGCCGCCAGCCCGATCCCCGGCGCCGCGTACATGCTCTCCAGCATGTCGTCCATCAGGCGTGCGACCGCGGCGTCGACCTTGGGCACGGGCGCACAGGTCAGTTTCAGGCGCGGGTCGGGCGCAACGATGATCGGCAGGATCGCCATGGTTCGGGCCGGTATCCCTCAGGGTCGCGTGAAAATCCGAAAGACAGGTATGGTGGAACGGCGCGAACGTCAAGGCAACCGGATTCACAGGGCCGTCGGCGCCGTGGTTGGACTGGCGCGACCTCATACTTCGAGACGCGGCTGCGCCGCTCCTCAGCATGAGGCTCGAACGCCTGTGCCCTCATGCTGAGGAGGCTGCGAAGCAGCCGTCTCGAAGTATGAGGTCGCGCTGACGTCCGGAAGCGATTCCATTTGTGCGGACGCTGCTTTAGACTCCCACCGATTCGCGGAAGGAATGCCTGATGAGTCTTCTCGAACAGATCGACCCGGTCATCCTGATCGCCCTCGGCGCCGGCCTGCTGGCGGTGTTCGGGGCGCTGATCGCCCTGATCGTCTTCCTGCGCGCCCAGAGCGGCAGCACCGGCGTGCTCGCCGCGCGGATCAGCCAGATCGCCGAACAGCACATCATGGCGCAGGACCGCATGGCCGAGCGGCTGCAGGGCCAGGAGCGGGCGCTGACCGACATGGTCGACCGGCGCCTTGGCGACGTCTCGCGCCGGGTCGGCGAGTCGCTGCAGCAGCAGTCGACCCGCAGCGCCACCACGATGAACGATCTGCGCGAGCGGCTCGGCGCCATCAAGGCGGCGCAGGAGAACATCACAAGGCTCTCGCAGCAGGTGGTCAGCCTGCAGGACGTGCTGTCCAACAAGCAGGCGCGGGGCGCCTTCGGCGAGGTGCAGCTGGAGGACCAGGTGAAGAGCGCGCTGCCGCCTTCGGCCTACCGCTTCCAGGCGAAGCTGGGCAACGGCCGGATCGCCGACTGCGTGCTCGACCTGCCCAATCCGCCTGGATCCATCGCCGTCGACGCCAAGTTCCCGCTGGAGAGCTACTACGCGCTGCGCGCGGCCAAGGAGGATGGGGTGCGCATCGCGGCGCGCAAGGCCTTCGGCGCCGACGTGCTGAAGCATGTGAAGGACATCGCCGAGCGCTACATCGTGCCCGGCGAGACCGCCGATTCGGCGCTGATGTTCCTGCCCTCCGAGGCGGTCTACGCGGAACTGCACGCCGAGCTGCCGGAGGTGATCCAGAAGTCGCACAAGGCGCGGGTCTACATCGTCAGCCCGACCACGCTGATGGCGACGCTGAACACCATCCGCGCGGTCCTCAAGGACGCCCAGATGCGCGAGCAGGCCGGGCTGATCCTGGCCGAGGTCGGCAAGATGGCCGCGGATGTCGGCCGCCTGAACCAGCGGGTCGACAACCTCGACAAGCATTTCGGCCTGGCCGAGAAGGATTTGCGGGAAATCCGCGTGTCGGCCGGCAAGGTGGCGCGGCGCGCCGAGAACATCGAGGAGATGGAGCTCGACGAAGTGGAGACCGCGGACGACGCCATCGAACAGACGGCGGCGCCCAAGCTGACCCTGGCGTTCGAGAAGGGCGAGGGGGAATAAGGCGGCCCCGACCGACCAACTCACTACGACACACGCGGTTTGTATCTATCCGGAACGAGGTTCTGTCGATTCTTGCGTACTTGCGGATTGCGTTTGATTGAGCTAATACATGTTCCCGTTATGTTCTAACTGGGCGGTGACTGTTATGGCGGATAAATCAGCGATTGAATGGACTGACGCCACGTGGAACCCGGTAACAGGCTGCACGAAAATCAGTGCGGGTTGCGATAACTGCTACGCGGAACGCTTCTCGGAACGCTTCCGCGGTGTCGCTGGTCACCCCTTTGAGAACGGATTCGACCTTCAAATTCGACCTGAACGGCTGGAAGGTCCTCTAATGTGGCGTTCACCGCGGATGATATTCGTAAATTCGATGAGCGATCTGTTTCACAAAGATGTACCGCTTGAATATGTGTCGAAGGTTTTCGACACCATGGAAACTGCGCGGTGGCACATCTTCCAGGTTCTGACCAAACGAAGCTCCCGCCTACGGACATTTGTAAACGAGCGATATCCGAACGGAAAAGCGCCTGAAAACATATGGCTTGGCGTCTCAATTGAAGACGCGTCAAAAAGGTCCCGCATAATTCATCTAAGAAGTTCATGGGCGGCCGTTCGCTTCCTTTCCATAGAACCTCTTATTGGACCAGTTGGAGAGCTAGATCTTGACGGCATCCATTGGGTGATCGTGGGAGGCGAAAGCGGGCCGAAGGCACGACCGATTGACCCTGAATGGGTCAGGGATGTTCGAGACCAATGTCTCCGGTCCCGAGTGCCATTCTTTTTCAAACAATGGGGCGGGTTCCGACCCAAATCGGGCGGCCGCGACCTTGATGGCCGCGAATGGAGTGATCTACCGATAACGGAAGGGCACGCGGTCGCAGTTAGCTCGTTGCCTTAACGCTTAGCGTAAGGAAAGCGCTGCAATGAAACCGCCGGAAGAGTACAGGGGCAGGGAACAGACCTACGTAAAGCATTTCTTCTTGGAAAGTTATTTGGAACGGGTGGCCTACAACATCCTTTCCTCACGCGACGGGTTTGTTTACGTCGATGGATTTTCGGGGCCTTGGAAGACTGCGGACGAAGCGTTCGACGACACGTCGTTTATGATCGCGGTTCGACAGATGCGAAGTGTCCGGAAAGGCATCAAACGTGCGCTGGGCAAAGACGTGCGGATTCGCTGTTTCTTTGTTGAGGCTAACCCGACCGCGTTCCAGGAATTGGCGAGGTTGGCAGCCAAAATCACCGACATGGAAGTGAAGACGCTCCCCGCCACCTTCGAGGACGCAGTTCCTGATATCGTAAGATACATTGGGCCGGAGTTCTCGCTAACGTTCATCGACCCTACAGGGTGGTCCGGATACGCGATGAACAAGATCAGACCACTGCTCAATCTTCGGGGAGAGGTTTTGATCAATTTCATGTTCGACCATTTAAATCGATTTCTGGAGGACCCGAGACCAAGTACCGCCGCCAGCTTCAACGGGCTTTTCGGTGATCCGCACTGGTTTAGAGAATTCGAAGATCTTGTCGTGGGCGGAATGGCGCGCGAGGAAGCAGCACTGAACATCTATCTGGACCGTTTACGAACTGCCGGCGGATTTGCCCACGTAACATCCACTCGCATACTCAAACCGCTTTCTGACCGGTCTTATTTTCATTTGGTATACGGGACACGCCATCTGAAAGGGTTAAGGGAATTCCGCGCTGTCGAGAAGAAGATGGTGCCGGAGCAGGAGCGCATTCGGACTGCCGCCAGGGAGGAGAAAACAGGGCAAAAAGATCTCTTCGCTGATGACATCACATCAGCGCCTTATCAGTCAGAGCGAACTCGGCGCTGCGAAGGCGCTCGACTTGGCATGGAGCGCCTGTTGGCTGAACACGGGGACGTTAAGTACGATGATGTCTTGGCCGCGACGCTGGAAACACCGCTGGTCTGGGAAAGCGACGTAAAATATTGGATAAAGGAGCTGCGTCGAGCGGGGAAGATTTCACTCCCCCACCTGACAGGTCGCCAAAGTGTTCCCAAGATAGGACACCGAATCCAGTGGAACGCATAGCGCAAAAGCGTATAGGTGGCTAAGTCGGCCGTTCCCCAATCTGTTTTTTGGCTACAACAGCGGACGCTCTAGCTTCGGTCTGCGGGCTACGGCGCGGTGAACCAGGCCGGATCCAGCCCATCCCTTTTCAAACTCGCCGGATCGTCGAGCCGGGCGAACGGGATGACGCCCTCGTCGCGCAGGCGGGCGGCCTGTTCATCGGCGTACCGGTGAGCGAATTCCTCGCGTTCCCGCTGCGGCCGCGCGAAAAACGCGTCCCGTCTGCGATCGTAATCCGCCTGGTCCGCCGCCAGATCCGTGATCTTGCTGCGGTAGTCCACGTGATGCCCCAGCTCGTGAAGGACGGTGCGGTAGAGCTGCGTCGTGCGGATGCTCTCCAGTGTCGGCGTGACGGTGAATCCGCGCCGGTCTTCCTCGATTCCGTGGCCGTGGCCCCTGAGGCGGTCGAGTTCGGGGGCGTTTTCGGGCGTCAGTGAGCGCGGCCAGCGATAGGACTTTCCCGGTTGCTGGGCATCGAGAATGATGGCCCGCCCAGAATGCTTCCCGGTGTCTGCGTCATAGGCCAGCCGCCCCCATGCCGGGCGAAGGGATCGCTGCTTGCGGGTCGGTTGCCTGAGCAAGAACAAGTCGATTCCGGTAATATCCCCGGGCGGCATATGGGCCAGCAGATGGCACACATCGTCGATGGTGCAGGCATGCAGGCACCCTGCGGTCACGGGCTGCACCAGAAACGTGATTGCGCAGTCGCCGATCGTTCGCGCGACGGCGATCGCGTCATCCACCTTTTCGTAGAACCGCCGATCGTCGTGGCGGGACGCCGGAATATTCATCCGGTTGTCCTGCCCCCGGCCCTGTTTCGCAGTTCCGATATTCCGATTTCGCATGGTTGGATTCCAGCCGGACGTCATGGCGTTCCCCGATTTTCGCGCGTGTCCGGGAAATATACCATCCTAGCGCATGCCGTTCGTTCATTCGCATAGCCGGCGCCCGATATATTGCCTTCGATCCCGGTTGCCTCTATATGTTAGCAAACACTGATATGCGTGGAAGAGAGAGGAGCGTTCATGTTTCACCCGATTACCATACCGTTCGAGGCCGTGATGCTGAGCAACGTGGTCAAGCTGAAGGACGGCGTGTCCGTCGACGATGCCGAGCTGGCGCTCGGCGAGATGTGCAATGTCGTCAAGAACACCTATGGCAACGAAGAGGGCGGGTTCATTGCCGGCCAGGTGTTCAAATTCTCCGGCTTCGTCTCCGAGGAAGGGTCCTTCGACGACGAGAAGAAATCCGACGACCATCTGCTGATCGTCACCTACTGGAAGTCGTTCGACCAGCACGAACATTCCCACGCCGACCATGTCTTCAAGGAGAAATTTTCCGCCCTCGCCGAGTTGTGCGACGAGACCTACGAGCTGGGCTACGAATTGCTGTGGCAGGGCGATCCCGAGGACGAATGATCGCCCGGCGCCGGCAGATCGGCTCCGTCTTCAGGGCCCGGCCCGGCTCCCGGAGTGTATCGTTTCCGTTGCCGGTTGTATCACCCGATGGGAGGCCTGTTATGCATTTGCGTCAGCTTTCACGCCGCCTGCCGGTCGTGATCCCGCTCCTCCTCGCGGCGGCGGTTGTCGCCGCGCCGGGCCGCGCCAAGGCGGCGGAGCCCGGGGTCTGGCAGACCGGCGACTGGTCCGGCGGCATCCTGCACGAGGCCGCGACGGGCCGAATCAAGGGCTGTTATACGTCGCGGGCCGGCGCGGGCCAGTCGATGGTCATGCTGTCCTGGAGCCGGGACGGCCTCGCGGTCACGCTGTTCGACCCGCGGTGGTCGCTGTCGCCCGGCAGCGCGGGCACGCTGGACCTGGCCGTCGACCGCCGCTGGAGCGGCACCGCGGACGGCCCGGCCCTCACCGCCAAGGCGCGGCGCGCCGCGATCGCGGATGGCGAGGCGGCGCTCAAGGCGCTGCGGCGGGGCAACACCCTCATCATCCGCGCCGAGGGCGGCAGCCACAGCTTCCCGCTCGGGGGGTCCAGCAAGGCGATCGCCGCGATGCTGGACTGCCACGAGGCGAACCGCTGAACGTGCCGGACGGGCCCGGGCGCGCGGCTCAGACGATTCCGGTGCCGAAAAGGAAGTTCCCCAGAAGCAGGTTGCCGTTCGCGAGCGGGCGGTAGTTTCCCGCGAATTCCGGGTGGGTCGGCCGCCAGGAGACCGCCATCGATTCCGCCGTCGCCTCGGGGTGGAACTGGATCGAGTACCAGCCGCCGCCATGGTCGAGCGCGGCGCAGGGCAGTTCCGCGCGCGCCGCCAGCAGCGTCGCGCCCGCCGGCAGGGCCGCCACATGCTCCTCGTTGGCGAAGTGGAATTCGGGCTCGGCCTCGTAGCCCTCGAACAGGAAATGGTCTCGGCCGGCCTCGGTCAGGCGGACCGGCATCGTGCCGGCCAGCTTGCGTCCGCCGTCGATCCGGCGGACCGGCGCGCCGTCCAGCTCGGCGATCATCTGGTGGCCTCCGCAGATTCCCAGCAATGGCCGGCCGGTGCCGCGGTAGCGTTGCAGCCAGCGCCGCGTCAAGTGCTGCCAGTCGAGATCGTCGTGCACCGAATGGTAGCTGCCGCCCAGGATCACGGCGTCGGCCTCTTGCGGATCCGGCAGCGCCTCGCCGCGGCACACGAAGACGCCGTGATACTCGATGCGGTCGGCGAGCCCGAGTTCGCGCAGCTGCAGGAAGACCCAGTGCACCTCGTTGTCGCCGCCGGGCTGGTCCTCGTAGACCGCCGGGTCGTAGCGGCCGGGCTGGCCGATCATCGAGACGAACAGGACGCGTTTCATTGTGCTGAAACCGGAAGGCCGGCAGACTTGACGATTGCCCGGCGGCAGCGTCGAGCGAACTCACCCTTCGAGACGGGCCTTCGGCCCTCCTCAGGATGAGGGCATGAATGGTGGAGCCTCATGCTGAGGAGGCGCGGAGCGCCGTCTCGAAGTATGAGGTCGCGCCGCCGCTGCAATCGCGCATCGGGGACGCCTCCTCGCCCCCTCTGTGTCTCTGTGTCTCTGTGGTTCATTTTTCGTCTAGCCGTCGGCGGCGCGGCGGGCGCGCAGGGCGGCGGTCAGCGTGCCGTCGTCGAGATAGTCGAGCTCGCCGCCGACCGGCACGCCGTGGGCGAGCAGGGTGACCGGAACGCCGGTCGGGGCCAGCCGTTCGGTGATGTAGTGGGCGGTGGTCTGGCCGTCGACGGTGAGGTTGGTGGCCAGCACGACCTCGGCCACCTCCGACGATGCGACGCGCTCGACCAGCGCCGGGATGCGCAGGTCGTCGGGCCCGACGCCCTCGATCGCCGAGAGCGTTCCGCCCAGCACATGGTAGCGCCCGCGCCAGGCGCCGGTGCGCTCCAGCGCCCACAAATCGGCGACGTCCTCGACGACGCACAGCAACGTCGCATCGCGGGTCCCGTCGGCGCAGATATGGCAGGGATCGGCGGTGTCCACATTGCCGCAGACCGCGCAGGAGCGGATCGTCCGCGCCGCCTCGTCCAGCGCCCTGGCCAGGGGGTCGAGCAGGCTTTCGCGCCGCTTGATCAGCGCCAGCGCCGCCCGCCGCGCCGACCGCGGCCCCAGCCCCGGCAGCCGCGCCAGAAGCGTGATCAGGCGTTCGATCTCGTTCATAGAGAGGACCGGGGGTGCAAGGGGTCACCCCCACCCCAACCCTCCCCCATCAAGGGGGAGGGGGTAATATTCCGTGCCGCCTCGCAATAGCCCTCCCCCCTGGTGGGGGAGGGTTGGGTGGGGGGGACGGGTTGCGCCGATGGCAGCATGGAAACCGGATGCCGCGCGCCGCGTCAGATCGGCAGGTTGATGCCCGGGGGCAGCTGCAGGCCGCCCATGATCTCGGCGGTCTTTTCCTTCACCTGGTCGTCGACCTTGTTGCGCGCATCGTTGAAGGCGGCGACCAGCAGGTCCTCCAGCACGTCCTTCTCGTCCGCCTTGAGCAGCGACGAATCGATCTCGACGCTGCGCGCCGCGCCCTTGCCGTTCATCGTCACGGCGACCATGCCGCCGCCGGACGCGCCGCCGACTTCCATGCGCTCCAGGCCCGCCTGCATTTCCTGCATCTTGACCTGCATTTCCTGGGCCTGCTTCATCATCTGGCCGAGATTCTTCATGGGTTCGCGCTTTCTCTGTTTCTCGTGTTTTCCTGATTGCAGCGGCGGCGCGACCTCATACTTCGAGACGCGGCTAAGCCGCTCCTCAGCATGAGGCTCCAACATCTCGATATTCCATGCCTCATGCTGAGGAGGCGCGGAGCGCCGTCTCGAAGTATGAGGTCGCTCGGCGCCGGCGTCGAATAAACCTGAAATGCTTTAGTCGTTCGCGTCATTGCTTTCATCCTCCCCCGGTGCGTCCGGCCCGGTCCGTGGCGAGGGCCGGACCCGGGTGATCTTCGCGCCCGGGAAGGCCTTCTGCGCCGCCTGCACCAGCGGATGCCCGGCGGCGGCTTCGCGTTCGCGGGTCTGTGCCTGTTCCGCCTGCTCGGCCAGCGTCGGCGCGCCTTCGTCCTGCGAGACGCTGACCACCCAGCGCTGCCCGGTCCAGTCGCTCAAGAGCGCGCCGATCCGGTTCGCAAGGTCGCGCGGGGCATGCTCGCCGGGCCGGAACTCCAGCCGCCCGGGCTCGAAGCGCACCAGGTGGACGTTGCGGCAGAGATGGGTGTGCAGCACCGCCTCGCGGTTTTGCTCGAACAATGCGGCGAGTTCGGCGAAGCTCCGCGGGCCGGGCGGCGCGACCTCATGCTTCGAGACGGCTGCTCTCGCAGACTCCTCGGCATGAGGCTCCACCGCCTGTTCCCTCACCGCAAGCGCCGCCTCGGCATGAGGCTCCACCGCCTGTTCCCTCACCCTGAGGAGGGCCGAAGGCCCGTCTCGAAGGGGGAGGTCGCTCGGTTCCGGCCGGCCTTCGGCCACCGCCGCGCCAGCCGCGGCGGCGCGTGCAGTGCCCTCGCCATTGCCGCCGGGCCTAGGGGTCGGCTTTTCCGGACGGGCCGTGCCGCTTTCGGCGGACGCCTTGCCCTCGTGCAGTTCGCGCGCGAGGTCGGCCGGCGACGGCAGCTCGGCCATATAGGCGAGCCGCACCAGCACCATCTCGGCCGCCTGCAGCGGCGCCGGCGCGGTCTGGACCTCCTCTAGCCCCTTCAGCAGCACCTGCCAGGCGCGGGTCAGCGCCGGGATCGACAGCGCCGCGGCCATCTCCCGGCCGCGCTCCCGCTCGGCCTCGGGTGTGCCCGCGGCGTCCGCCGCCTCCGGCACGATGGTCACGCGGGTGAGCCAGTAGGCGAGCTCCATCAGATCCTGCAGCACCACCAGCGGATCGGCGCCGTCGCGGTACATGGTCTCCAGCCGGTCCAGCGCATCGGCGATGTCGCCCGCCATCAGGCTCTCGAACAGGTCGAACACCTGGGTGCGGTCGGCAAGGCCCAGCATGTCGCGCACCTGGCTCCCGGTGACGCCGTCGCCGGCCAGCGCCATCGCCTGGTCGAGCAGCGAGAGGCCGTCGCGCACCGAGCCGTCGGCGGCGCGGGCGATGATGGCAAGCGCCTCGTCCTCGACCTTCACGCCTTCCTTCCCGGCGATGGCGCGGAAGTGCTCGACCAGCCCTTCGGCGGCGACGCGGCGCAAATCGAAGCGCTGGCAGCGGGAGAGCACGGTCACCGGCACCTTGCGGATCTCGGTGGTGGCGAAGATGAACTTCACGTGCTCCGGCGGCTCCTCCAGCGTCTTGAGCAGCGCGTTGAAGGCGCCGCGCGAGAGCATGTGCACCTCGTCGATGATGTAGATCTTGTAGCGCGCGGTGACCGGCCGGTAGCGCGCGCCGTCGGTGAGGTCGCGGATGTTGTCGACGCCGGTATGGCTGGCCGCGTCGACCTCGATGACGTCGACATGGCGGTCCTCGGCGATGGAAACGCAGTGCTCGCATGCCCCGCACGGCGTGACGGTCTCGCCGCCCGTGCCGTCCGGCCCGACGCAGTTCAGCGCCTTGGCGATGATCCGCGCCGTCGTCGTCTTGCCGATGCCGCGCACCCCGGTCAGCATGAAGGCATGGGCGATGCGGCCGCCGGAGATCGCGTTGGTCAGGGTGCGCACCAGCGCCTGCTGCCCGATCAGCCCGGAAAAATCGCCCGGACGGTACTTGCGGGCGAGCACGCGGTAGGGCGTCTGTTCGGGCGCGTCGGACATCTGGGCCGGCTCGGCTCCCCCTCGTCGCTCGGGGCTGGGAAAAAGGGTGGAAGACCGGACACGCGACCCGGGCCGGAACTCGTTACGGCTGCTTCCTTCCGGACCTGACCGGGTTGGCGAGCGACCCGTCCACGAGCCAGCCTTCCGAGGGCACTATATCAGGGTTGGGGGCGGAATGGGCAAGGGGGATAGGGAATTTTATGGGGTCGCGCAGCCGGCCGGCGGGATGGCGCCGGGAGAGGGGCGCGCATCCGCGATGCGCGGCCCGTGGCGCTGGCCGGCCCTTCCGGGGAGCCGCGACGGATCCGAATCCCGAATTAAGCCATTACGGGCCCGTATTTTCGCGGCGGGCCTGTTTCTTCCGGATGTCCCGGCCGGATCCGGCCGTGCCGCACAGCCCCGGTGCGCATCCCGGGCGGGGGGAAAGGCATCCGGTATTACGGCTGTTCGACCGCAGGTTTCGGCAATTCATCCTGCGGCAACGACTCTTGCCGTTGTATGGGACGCGTTTCCTTCATCTTCTCCTTGTATTCCTTCACCTTGTATTCCGTCTCTTCGACCCTCCAGTCGGGGATCTGGGAGCCTTCCGGCACGTCCCGGTCTTCCTCCGGCACCAGTGTGATCGCGTTCCCGGCATACGATCCCGAACTTGCCAGGGATACGCCGAACAGTATTCCCAGCACGACAAGTGCCCGTGGAATGAGAGTGCAGCATTTCATCGACATCCTGTTCCTCCTGCGATTCTGCGAACTACGATGAGAGCCTGTGCGGTATTCAGGCTCTCGCGAGTCCGGGTAAATCAATCGTCGCCGCCGGCCGACGCGACCCGGTCGTCGTCCCGGTCATCGTCGTCGCACGCGGCACGGAATCTCTTTTCGAGGAATTTCAGGCGTTTCTTCTCCACTTTCCTCGGTATCTCGATTTCCGCCGCGGCCAGCTGCGTTTCGTAACTGCTCAGCGTGTGTTCGAAGTTGCAGACCGATTCGCCGGCAATGCGCGCGAAGACCATATCCTGGCGGTTGTCGTCTTCGAATGCCAATACGTCGTCCGGCGGGCTGCCCCGCACAGGCAGGCCAAGATTGTTGGTGCGGGTGAAGGCACAGGCGAAGTCGTTGTCCGTCGACGTGCAGTTGACGTAGTCGCCGGGGAAATACCCTCTCGCGATGGGCGCCTGACGCAGGTCGAATGACTCCGGTGTGACGCGCATCTCCGAAATGAAATTGAGGTCCGGATCGTAGGTCTTGAAGAACCAGTCGTTGTCGAGCGGGCCTGCCTTCACGCTGCCGTCCGGCAAGACGGTGAAACACTCCGGATTGTCGTCGTTGCTAAGGTTCAGATCCGGGCAACCGACGTCATTGCGGTCGTCGAAGAAAAGCACGCCGACCGTACCGTCATCGGCGACATGGACCGCCGGCAGCTGCGCGAAGCTGGTCCCGCCGTCCGGCGTCAGCTCCCCGCCGCCGACCGTGATTTCATCGGACCAGGTATCGCCGCCGTCCCGGGACATCGCCATGAAGACACCGATGAACGAGAAGGTGGGATCGACGTTCTGCCAGACCACATACATGTGGCCATTGGTCCGGTTGACGGCGATATCGGGGATGCTGCCCGCAGTCCTGGTGGTATTGCCTATGGTTCCCCCGGAAGCGGCAAACAACTCAGCATCGAAAGATACGAACCCGCCGACTGTCGCGGTGGGAATGATCTTTGCGGTCTGCTCCCAGGTGTCCCCGTTGTCGAACGAGCGAATGATGACGCGTTCGAGGAAATCCGGCCCCGGTACGCTGAACCTGGCCTGCGACACATTCACCAGCCGGCCATCGGGCAGCACCACGATCTGGTGGCCGATGTTCTGTGCGCCGAAAATGGGTGTCACGGCCGGATCGATGCCGGCCGCCGCCAGCAGGGTCACGTCGTCACGGATCCTGTAGACGGCGCGCGCCGGCTCCCAGCGCTTCCCCTTGCTGTTCGAGCGGATAAAGAAGGTGTCGCTGTAGAAGAACTGCAGCGGAATGGCGCTGTCGTCCGTCGGCAGTACGTCCTTCAGGAGCTGCCAGGTTCCATAGACGAACCGTTTCCTGTAGGGATCCGCCGTCAGGCTGTTCTTGTCGTTGAAGGGGGCGCCCGGCTCGAACTCGGTGCGATTGCTCACGACGATGGGATCGGACCATGTCTTGCCGCCGTCGGTGGAGCGCAGCATGGAATAGGCGCTGCGCAAGTCCCCGGCGAACGGGAACAGCCTGTCGGTCATCAGACTCATCTGGTGAAAGACCGCGCCGCCGTTATCATCGTCGTCGTCATCGCCATCGAAATCGTTGTCGAAACCGTCATCGTCATCCCCGCCGACACTTCCGGGCGTGACGGCCAGCCAGGGGTCCGATGCCCTGTCAAAGGATTCGGGGCCGGCCTGGAGTCCCCCCGAACAACGGGTGATGGGTGTCGCGCTCAGCTTCCACGTTTTCCCGCCGTCATCCGAATAGAAGGTCGCCGTGCTCTGCGCCGATCCGTTGCTCCAGCGGTCCTGGTGGACGATGGCGGCCATCCGGTCGGGCCGGCCGAAATCCACGTCCATGTAGGGCTCGGTCTCGCTGTTGCGCCAGACCGTCCCGGTCTGGGGCGTCAGATTGCAGTCCGCCCCCGGTGGATAGGGGCTGAGACCGGATATCGGCACGATCGGATCTTCAGCGGCGAATGCGCTCTGTGCGATCCCGAAAAGCGACAGGGTCACGACGGGAAACAGAAAGGTCCTCAGAGGCGATCTGCCGGATTTCCGCGTTCGAGTTTCAATGCCATGCATTTGAATGCCCTCCGTCTGGCGGGACCGGCTGGAGAAAGCCCGATCCCATCGATAGTGGCGCCGTCATCGGCCGGCGCGCGCGCCGCGCAGGCGACGCGGGTCGCGCCGCCCGTGGTTCACGTCCAACAGCGTTGCGCAGGGCAATAAGGTGCACGCAGGGTATGTGACACAATCGGTACCCACGCGCCGTTCACGCGGCCCTCATGAAAAGACCTGCCTGTTCTTCGAACCATCATCATGACGACCGGATAGCCGAAAATTACCGCCCCCGTTTTCGCAGACGCTGACAAAGCCCGCGACCCTTCGTGTCGCTATCGCGAATCCACGCCCGTGGCCGCCGGCGAAAAATTCTCTCTATTTTTCTTAAAAAGGATAACAAAGGTTGCAGGTCGTATCAAGATTCAATCAGCGCGTTAGCGCATTGTCCGGTCATTTGGACGCGGGTTTCCCCTGTTGGGGCGGTGAGTTCCACCCCCACCCTGCCCTCCCCCATCAAGGGGGAGGGAGGATTTTTCCGTGACATCAACAATTTACCCCCTCCCCTGGTGGGAGGGGGCAGGGGGAGGGGGACAGGCGAAGCCTGCCGGCGAAAGCCGGCTCCGATTCCATCTTGCCGGAGAACGCTCCAGCTCTTCGGCCGGCAGCCCTGCCGGGCCGCAGGGCCCGAAAGCGAATCGAAGCGGTGAAGACGGCTGGAAATCCGGGGTCAGGAAATTCGGCGCGCCATGGGCGGCGTCCGCCGTCTACGGCGGCATGCCGCCGGGGCGGCCGGTCACCGATCCCCGCGAATATCAGCGTCCTTCATCGCGCCCGTCCCGGACCAGGATCTTGCCGCCCGCCGAAAGCCGCCCCCTGGGTTCGAGGCGGGGCAGGTCCCGGTCCTGTTCGACCGCCTGAAAAATAGCCTCGTCGTCCTCGTCCGGCCGTGCGCCGATTTTGCCGGCGGCATGCCGGGCGCTCCGGACTGCCGCCAGCGCCTCGTCCCGCTTGCCCAGCAGGTGCGCCGTGGCGGCCTGCGTCCGCCAGAAGGAAAAGGATTTCTTCCGCGCCTTGCCCGGCACCTCTTCGAGAATCTTCGCGGCGCGCGGCCCGTCCCGGTCGATCATCGCAATGCTGAGCGCATACAGGCACCGGTATTCGATGTTGCCGTCGGGCTTCGCCTCCAGATAACGCTCCAGGATCCGTTTGACCGCGGCCAGGTCGCCCACGCCCAACGCATAGCTTACCAGGAGCTGATCGACGTCGTCCCGATTGGCCGAGGGATCATCGGCCAGTTCGTTCAGGGCCGACACATCCCATTGCGCGGCAGGAAGGCCGTCAAAGACCATGCCGATCAGCCGCGCGATCCTCTGCTCGCGAAGCGGCGGTTCTCCGCCCTTGAAGGCTACGATCAGCAGCGCGCCGTCGTTCTTGTGGCCGCCGGCTACGGAAAACGGGACAAGGTTCGCGACAGCGTAAACAACGGAAAATCCGGCAAGACCCATCAGGCCGGTGAAGGCGCGCCGTTCCGCCTCGTATATCGCCAGGGCGGCCAGAACCGAAACGACGGAAAGCAGGAGATTTCCTGCTGCGCCCCCGAATATGAAAGGAATGCGGCCGTCTTTCCATGCCGAATCCGGTGGTGGGGTCGCATTGACCCACCCGCCGAAATCCTGCCGCTGGCCGCGGTTCGCGATCCGGATGAACCGCCCGCGCCGCGGCGCAAACGCCAGCGGTCCGACAACGATCAGGTGGACGCGCCAGCCCACCGCCCACGCCGCCGCGGCATGCCCGATTTCATGAACAAGCACGCAGATCGGGGGAAAACTGAATAAAATCAACAATGTCACCACGTACGTGCCAGGGTGACCATGTAACATTATGGCTGCGGTGTACAAGGCCACCAGAAACGCCAGCACGACCGATACGGCCGCAACGAGCCATCGCCAGATCTTCGCGAGCCAATCCCCCGACAATCCGGGCCTCGACAACCGGAAATCACTCCAGGTGGAACGAAGCCTGGAAGGCTGGCCGGGTGTCTGCTCCTTCGTCTCGCTCATGGGCGCGTCCCGCGTTGTGGCCGGCCACGATAGCGCAAGGCAGGTTAACAATCGGCTTCCGTGATCACGCCTGCTGGCCGGCGCTCACGGCCCGGGGCCGCCGCCGGGTCCCGGATCCCGTCCGCCGCCCCCTGAAGCGCCCTCTGCTTCCGCGTTCTGCCGCTCCCGCATGCCGGCGTAAATGTCGGCGCGGGCGGCTTCGAGGCACATTTTGAGGATCTCCGCGCCGTCCGGCTCCTCCTCCGCCCCGTCCGCCGCTTGCGCCGCCCCGTCCGTCCCGGCCGACGCGTCCGCCCTCTCCACCCCCCGCCCGAGCCTTCGGGCGCGGCGGTCCAGCGCCTCGGTCTGGCGCACGAACAGGTTCATCAGGCGCGCCGCCGTGCGCAGGTAGAGGGCCTCGATCTGCGGGTGGTCGCTGCATTCGGCGGCGCGGCCAAGGCAGCGCATGGCGGCCGCGTGCACCGCCGCCATCTGGGCGACCAGCATGCCCTCCAGCGGGTCGCGCGGGGCCAGCGCCATCGCCGCCTCGAGCGCCGCCACCACGGGCGATGCCGGGTCTTCGCAGCCCGCCGCCGCCTCCGCCGCCGCCGCGCCCAGGACGCCGCCGGGGGCCGACGCGCGGCGGTTTTCTTCGCGGCTCGCACACGCCCCGCTGCGCGGGGCTGCTCGGCGGTTTTCTTCGCGGCTCGCACACGCCCCGCTGCGCGGGGCTGCTCGGTGGTTTTCTTCGCGGCTCGCACACGCCCCGCTGCGCGGGGCTGCTCGGCGGTTTTCTTCGCGGCTCGCACACGCCCCGCTGCGCGGGGCTGCTCGGCGCGTCCGCTTGCCGATAAATCCATGGGTTCGTCCTTTCTGCTGGAAGTTCGTGAGCCCCCGGCCGGAGCATGGTCCGGCGGAACAAGGCTCGAATCGTCATCAACCCGGATAATTTTGCGCGGCGGCGTCCTTCGCCGGGCTCAGAGCTTGTGAATCTTTCGACAAAGGGAAAATCGCCGCCGGCCCGCGCCGGCGATTCATCGTGTTTTCACCCCCACCCAACCCTCCCCCATCAAGGGGGAGGGCTTTGAAATCGC
Source organism: uncultured Alphaproteobacteria bacterium (assembly GCA_947259105.1). Taxonomy (GTDB): domain Bacteria; phylum Pseudomonadota; class Alphaproteobacteria; order UBA8366; family JADFVY01. The sequence goes on along the minus strand of CAMYKU010000012.1, from coordinate 75,617 downwards.
GGCCAAATACTCCCTCCCCCTTGATGGGGGAGGGTTGGGGTGGGGGTGGCCTTCGAGCGAATTGCCGGCGAAAGCCGGCGCCGAACAGGCAAGTGTCGAAACATTCACAAACTCTCAGGATGAGGGTCGCCGCGGCAATCCGGAAACGCCCGACCGGGACTGGGTTGCTTCGCTTCGCTGGCAATGACGGCGCGGCCAATTGTCGGAATATAGCCAGTATACGGATTGCAGGGTCTGCCTTCAAACGAAACGGCGGCGGCCGGCCCCGCAATCGCGCCACGCACGCCGCCAAACACTGCGGCTCCTCGCGGGGCGCCGGCCAGCGCCCGTGCGGGCGGTTGGCCTGGCCGGACCGAACCAACCCCAGGCCGCCGCGCATCGCAGATGCGCGACCCTCTCCCGGCGCTTTCCCGCCGGCCGGCCGTGCGTGGCGCGGCCTTATCCCGCGGCGGGCAAGGGCACGCCGCCCGATCCGCCGCCTCACGGCAAGCGGCGCCTCCCGGCGGCTCGATTGCCGCCGAACGGGGTCAGCACCTCAGGCCGCGCGATGCGATCTCGTCGATGACGGATTCCCGGCAGGTTGCAGATTCCTCTGCACCGACAGGCTTTTCCTTGAAGGTGTACGGATTCGTTTGAACGCTGACGCACCGGTCCGCGTACGCGTAGGCCAGTTCGGTACCGCCGCCATCCGCCGAAGGCCCGAACAGACCTGCGAAGGAGTCCCGCACCATACAGGTGTCGGATGCGGAGCCGCCATTCCGGCCACCGCCGATGTTGTCGATTCCCGGTTCCGACCAGCACGGACAGGCGATCGTAACGCAAGGCATCTGCGGATCCGACGGGCTGGCCTTCTTGTTATAATTGGCCAGTATCCGTTCGGCCGACGGGTTGCAACTTTCATCGAATGTCACTTCGCCGGTGTCGGGATCGAGCGTGGCCTCGCAGGCCTGCGCTTCGCACATCGCGACGCACAAGCCGTACAGCCCCGGTGTCGCGTCGGCCAGCGGGTCGCACATCGTGTTTTTGGCCGGCGTCATCCCGTCCCGCGCCTGGGCCGCCGCCGGCAGGGCGAACATCGCCAGTGCAACACACACGAGTCCTGTGAAATGCGTCGTTTTCATGCCTTTTACCTCCTCTTTAACAGGGTTCCTGGTGGGTGAACCCTGCCTGGGCAACGTAATGGCGATGCTCCGGCGGCTTTCACGCTGTCGCCAACGGGAACGGCTTGCCTCCGCCCGGACGATCCGGCCGGCGCCGCTGTCGGCTGCTGCTGCCCCGCGCCTCATCCTGCGTCGGGCCCGTCGGAGCCATGCCTGCAAGGCGCTCCGCCGATCTCCGCGTCGCCGTCGGCGAACGGGATCGATAGCGGGGCGCCTTCCGGCTGCCATGAAACAGTAAACCCGCGTTCGTCTTAAGAAGCTGTTACCCGCTTGTCTTAACAAACCGTTAACAGGGAGTGACGGCTTTCGGGAACGCATTGGACATCCGGCGCCGGAAAGCCCGGCGCCCCCGGTCCCGGCCAGGGGATCGCGACCCGCGGCCGCCCCCGAAACCCGCGGAAATCGCCGGTGCATGGGGTTGTTCCTCGCAGGGACCAGGGAACAGGGATCGGGGATCCGGCCTCCCGTCCCCACCGCCCGCCGTTGCCAGACGGTCCTTCCCGTGCCACCTTCCTCCCCATGAAGGCACCCAACATCTACGCCTCGGGCGGCATCGACCGGGCGGCGCATCTGCGCGGCGACGCGGGCTGGGTCGCGGAGCGGCTCGAGGATCCGGAAACGCGGATCGCGCCGGTTTGGCAGTCGCGCAACCTCGTCGACCTCGACGGCGCGCCGACGCCGCATCTGCTGCCGCCGGACCCCGCGCTGCTGGCGGATGCCCAGGCGATGGCGCTGCTGGGGCTGGTCGACGGCATCGCGCATTTCGCCATCGACCTGTCGCACCGCGAGGCGGACGAGGCGGCGCAATTCGGCTGCTTCGAGGACCTGCGCAAGATCGGGCCGCTGCTGTCGCGTGGCGACGGCGCGCTGATGGCCTATGCGCGGGGCATGATGCACTGGCACCTCGCGCATCGCCATTGCGGCCATTGCGGCCACGCGACGGAAGTGCGGGAGGCGGGCCACGTCCGGCACTGCACCGGCCCGGATTGCGCAAGGCCGGTCTTCCCGCGTACCGACCCGGCGGTGATCATGCTGATCCATCACGGCGACCGTGTCCTGCTCGGGCGCCAGAAAATCTGGCCGCCCGGCATGCATTCGGTGCTGGCCGGGTTCGTCGAGCCGGGCGAGAGCCTGGAGGACGCGGTGGCGCGCGAGGTGTTCGAGGAGGCCGGCATCGAAATCGACGACATCCGCTATCATTCCTCGCAGCCCTGGCCGTTCCCGTCCTCGATCATGCTGGGCTTCTATGGGCGGGCGAAGTCCGCGGACCTGGCCATCAACACCGGCGAGCTGGAAGCCGGCCGCTGGTACGGCCGCGACGAGCTGCTGGACTCGCCGGAAGACGAGACCTTCCGCCTGCCGCGCCGCGATTCGATCTCCTGGCGCCTGATCCGCGACTGGCTGGACGGAGGGCGCTGAGGGCGATCGGGGCAGCGTGAGCATCGAGCGACCTCATACTTCGAGACGGCGCTCCGCGCCTCCTCAGCATGAGGGCACAAGCGCTTGAGCCTCATGCTGAGGAGCCCCGAAGGGGCGTCTCGAAGTATGAGGTCGCGCCAACGTTCCGGTGGGATCGCGCCGCGGCGCCCCTACCGCGGGATGTAGTAGACCGCCGCGATGCGATGGCGGATCTGCCGCAGCACGTCGTCCGGCGTCTCGCCTTCGAAGCTCTCGCCGCCGATGGTGTCGTCCTCGACCAGCATGCGGTACTCGTTGAGCTCGTCGGGGTCCCCCGATTCCGAGGGGTGCAGCAGGATCGCCGCGAGCTGCCAGACGCGGGCGGAATAGGGCGGAGCCGCGCCGTCGGTGTGCAGAATTTCGACGCGCAGCCGGACCGGCTCGTCGCCGGTCTCGATCGGCCCGATATCGACGGTCCTGACGACCTCGCTGAACGGAACGGGCATCGCGGTCCCCCGCCCTTGCGGCGCTACCTGTAGCGCGCCGCGTCGGCCGGATAGACGCCGAGGATCATCACCCTGCGGCTGAAGAAGCCGAGCTCCTCCAGCGCCAGGCGCACCGACGTATGGTCCGGATGGCCTTCGACATCGGCGTAGAACTGCGTCGCGTTGAAATCGCCGCCGAGCATGTAGGATTCCAGTTTCGTCATGTTGACGCCGTTGGTCGCGAAACCGCCCATCGCCTTGTACAGCGCCGCCGGCACGTTGCGCACCTGGAACACGAAGGAGGTGATCACCGGCCCGTCGTCGGCGGGCGGGTCGATCGGCTCGCGCTGCATCACCACGAAGCGGGTGGTGTTGTGGGTTGCGTCCTCGATGTCGTCGGCCAGGGTCTCGAGCCCGTAGATCTCGCCGGCCAGGCGCGACGCGATCGCCGCCTGCGCCGGGTCCCCCTGTTCCGCGACGAACTGGGCGGCGCCGGCGGTATCGGCGTAGACCTGCGGGTCCAGCCCGTTCTGCCGCAGGAAGTTGCGGCATTGCGACAGCGCCTGCTCGTGGCTGAGCACCCGTTTCAGGCTTCCGATCGCTGCACCCTTCGGCGCCAGCAGCTTGTGGTTCACCCGCTGGAAATGCTCGCCGACGATATGCAGGCCCGATTCCGGCAGGAGATGGTGGATATCCGCGACCCGGCCCGCCACCGAATTCTCGATCGGGATCATCGCGCGGCCGGCCTGGCCGTCCCGTACCGCCGCGAAGACGTCCTCGAAGGAGGCGCAGGGCATGGTCGTGAGTTCCGGAAACACCACCCGGCAGGCCATGTCGGAATAGGCGCCGTAATGGCCCTGGAAGGCGATGGTCGTGTCCTGATCGGCGGATGCGCCGCCGGCCGGTGTTTCGGTATTCATGCCGGAATCTTCCGTCAACGGGGCGCCAGCAATGCGCGGGCGCGGTCGAGATCGGCGGGAGTATCGACACCGAGCGGGATGGTGTCAACGAGGGCGACGTCGATCCGCATACCGGCCTCGAGCGCGCGCAGCTGCTCCAGCTTCTCGCGTTTCTCGAGGATGCCGGGCGGCAGCGAGACGAAGCGGGCCAGCGCCGGGCGCCGGTAGGCGTACAGGCCGATATGGTGGTACAGCGGCCCGTTCCCCCACGGCGCCGTCGCCCGCGTGAAATAGAGCGCGCGGCCGACCGCCTGCCCCGTCGCGAGCCCGGCGACGGCCTTTACGACATTCGGATTTTCACGCTCCTCGTCGCGCGTGATCTCGGCAACCAGGGTGCCGATATCGACCGCTTCGTCGCCCAGCGGCGTCAGCGACGCCCGCACCGCGGCGGGGTCGATGGTGGGAAGGTCGCCCTGCAGGTTGACGACGGCATCGTGCCGTCCGTCCGGGTCGAATGCCTCCACCGCGCGATATACCCGGTCCGAGCCCGACGGCAGCTCCGGATCGGTCAGGACCGCGATGCCGCCGGCGGCCCGCACGGCGTCGGCGACGATCTCCTCGGCGGCGGCGACCAGGACCGGGCCGATCTCCGCCTCCACCGCGCGGCGCCAGACATGGACGATCATCGCCTCGCCGTGGATGTCGGCCAGCGGCTTGTCGGGCAGCCGCGTGGCGGCGAGCCGCGCGGGGATGACGATAACGGGGTTGCTCGGGCGGCTCATGTTTGTGCGGCGATTCGGCGCCTCATTGCGGACGGCTGTTGATTTCGGGCGGCCCAGAGAATATACCGCCAGCGCCATGGGGAGAAGGTGAAACGGGAAACACGGGCATGTTCAAGGATCCTCTCATTCTGACCAAGCTGGCCGGTGCGGTGCTGGTCACCATCTGGATCGCCGTCGCCGCCGCGATTGTATCCTGGATCCTGTACCGGCCGGGGACCATCGATACGCCGGCGTACCCGTTGCTGGATACCGGGATTGTCGATGCGCGCCCTGTCGCCCCGGCAACGGCCGAGCCCGAGCCCGACTCCCCGGTGCCGGCAGCCGCCGGCGGAATTACCGCCCTGCTGGCGGAGGCGGACGCGGCTTCCGGCGCCAGGGTCGCGAAGAAATGCGCCGCCTGCCACAGCTTCGAGAAGGGCGGCAAGCACAAGGTCGGACCCAATCTGTGGGACGTCGTCGGTCGCGGCATCGGCGCCGTCGAGGGCTACAGGTTCTCCGGCGCGCTGGCCGAACGCGGCGGCACATGGGACTATGAGGCGCTCGACGCCTTCCTGACCGCGCCCAAGACGTTCGCCACGGGCACCAAGATGAGCTTCGCCGGCATCCGCGACGGCGCGGACCGGGCCGACCTTATCGCCTATCTGCGCGGTCTGAGCGACAGTCCGCAGCCGTTGCCCTGACCGGGTCCGGCGGGCGGCCAGTCAGAATCCATGAACCACTCCTGTCCGCGCGAATTCGTGGTGCTGGCCGAGCGGCTGGCGGATGCGGCCGGCGACGTGGTGCGGCGATATTTCCGCCAGCCGCTGGACATCGCCGACAAGCCGGACGAGAGCCCGGTCACGCACGCCGACCGCGAGGCCGAAACCCGCATGCGCGAGATGATCGCAAGGGAATTCCCTGCCCATGGCGTGGTCGGCGAGGAGCACGGAGCCGAGCGGGTGGACGCGGATTTCGTGTGGGTGCTCGACCCGATCGACGGCACCAAGGCGTTCATCAGCGGGGTGCCCGTGTTCGGCACGCTGATCGCGCTGCTGCGCGACGGCCGGCCGGTGCTGGGCATCATCGACCATCCGGCCCTGCACGAGCGGTGGGTCGGTGCGGCCGGCCAGCCGACCACGCTGAACGGCACGGCCGTGCGGGTTGCGCCCCGCGGCGGCCTGGAGAATGCGGTCCTGTGGTCGACCTCGCCCCACATGTTCGAAGGGGATCCGGCGGCGGCCGCGGCCTATGCCCGGCTGCGCGAGGCCGTCAGGTTCGTGCATTACGGGGGCGAATGCTACCAGTACGGCATGCTGGCGTCCGGCTTCATCGACATCGTCGTCGAAGATGACATGCGCGTGTATGATTACTGTGCCCTGGTCCCCGTGGTGGAAGGTGCGGGCGGCATCATCACCGATTGGCAAGGCGGCGCGCTGGGAATGCGATCGGGCGGTCAGGTCCTGGCCGCGGCCAGCACCGGGCTGCACGGTGCGGCGCGGCGGATACTCGATGTTTGACCACGTAATGGACCGTTTGCCCGAAGCGCTCGCAAGATGGCATGATGGGGGGCGCCGGATCACACCATCAGGAGTTCGTTGAATGGCCGGTGACGAAGACCACGCGGGACAGAAGCAGGATGGCGATCGCGTCTTCCTCGTCGTCGTGGACCAGAGCGAGGAAATGCGGGTCGCCCTTCGTTTCGCGGCCCGCCGGGCGATGCGGACCGGCGGACGGGTCGCGCTGCTCCTTGTCCAGGAGCCGGCTGAATTCCAGCACTGGGTGGCTGTCGGCGACCTGATGCGCGAGGAGGCGCGCGAAGAGGCCGAAGGCCTGATGCAGCGGCTTTCGGCGGAAGTGAAGGAGTGGTCCGGGAATTTTCCCGTCGTTCATATGCGCGAGGGCGATGCGCGCGTGGAACTGGAAAAGCTGCTCGACGAAGAGCCGTCGATTTCGATCCTCGTGCTTGCCACCAGCACCGAGTCCGGCGCACCAGGCCCCCTGATCAGCCATCTCGTCGGCAAGGGATCGGGTTCGCTGCGGGTCCCGGTGACGATCGTGCCCGGATCGCTGACCGATGAGGAAATCATTGCGATCACCTGAGAGCCTGACCGGAGGGAAACACAAGCCCGTGAAAACAACAACATATTCCAGGCCAGGCTCTGAGCAGGAATCGTAAATACCGGAATAAGGTAAGGGTTGATTTTCGGTGGCCGGCAGACAATCTTCTCCTGCACGCAACACGCCGAACCGGCAGGAGAGATTTGCATGTTCATTCAGACCGAACAGACGCCGAACCCGGCCACCCTGAAATTCATTCCCGGCAAGCCCGTTCTTCCCGATGGCACCGTGGATTTCCGCAGCGCGGACGATGCCGCCGGCAAATCCCCCCTGGCAGAGCGTCTCTTCGGGATCGACAACGTCGAGGGGGTCTTTCTGGGCGCCGATTTCATCACCGTAACGAAACAGGACGCGGCCGAGTGGTATCTCCTGAAACCGGCAATTCTCGGTGTGATCATGGAGCATTTCACCACCGGCGAAGCCGTCATGATCGACGGCGCCAGCGTCGAGGTGGACGAGGAAATCAATGAGGAGAACGCCGAGATCGTCTCGCAGATCAAGGAGCTGCTGGATACGCGGGTACGCCCGGCGGTGGCCCAGGACGGCGGCGACATCGCGTTCCACGCGTTCCAGCAGGGCGTCGTCTACCTGCATATGCGCGGCGCCTGCGCCGGCTGCCCGAGCTCGACTGCGACCCTGAAGATGGGCATCGAGAACATGCTCCGGCACTACATTCCGGAAGTCACCGAGGTCCGCTCCGTCTAGTGTGGTGGAGACGTCTTCGGTGAGGGCGCTGCCGGCGTGACGGTGACGGAAGAGAACGGCGGGGCGGACACGCCGAAGCGGTCGCCGGGACACGGCGCAACGCGGGCTCGGCTCGGCCTTGTCGCGGGTCTCGCTGGCCTGCTGTTGCTGGTCGCGGTCGAAGTGACGTGGGGCCTGGCCGGCCGGGCGCCGGCCATTCGCTATACCCCTCCGGCCCATTCGGGCGACGGCGCTATCGCGGTCAGCCCGGCGGTTACCTTCATCGTCCATCCCACGGTCGACGGCTTGCAGGCGGCGTTCGAGAGCGCGGCCTACGATCTCGAGGACATTCGCAGCAAGCGGACGCCGGTCCCCCGCCTCCGGCTTTTCATGCTGCCGCGCGACCTGCCCGAAATAACGGATGTCGATGAACGGAAGACCGTGTTCCTCTCTCTGGCGCTCCCCCTGATCCTGGAGGCCAACGCCCATATTGCCGTGGAGCGGCGGCGCCTGCGCTACGCCATCGAACGGCGCGCGGCCGGACAGAAGCTCCCGCAGGACCTGGAGGATTGGCTTGCAGGGCTGGCGAAGCGGTACAAGGGTTCGACGGACCAGCTCGAAGTGTTGTTACGGCGCGTGGACACCGTGCCGCCGTCGCTGGTCCTGGCCCAGGCCGCCACCGAAAGCGGCTGGGGAACGTCGCGGTTCGCGATCGAGGGCAACGCAATCTTCGGCCAGTGGACGACGACCGGCGCAAAGGGGCTGGTGCCGCTGGGACGCCCCGAGGGCGAGACGTACATGGTCCGTTCCTTCGATCGACTGATCGACTCGGTGAGCGCGTATCTCCTGAACCTCAACACCCACCGGCCCTATCGCGACTTCCGCAAAATGCGGGCCGAGTTGCGCCGGGCCGGCGAGCCGCTGGACGGGACGAAACTTGCCGGCGGGCTGCAGCATTATTCCGAGACGGGCCAGGAATATGTCGACCTGCTGCGCGGCATAATCCGCAAGAACCGGCTTTCCCCGTTGGACAGGGCGACGCTTGGCGACACCCTCATCGAATTCGCCTGGGGCGTCTGAGAGCTAGATGGAATCGGCTCCGGCCCGCTCCCCCACCCGGCCACCCACAGCGTACGATACCGTTGGGTGGCCGGGTGCGGGAGCGGGCCGGAGCGAACTTAGCGGATAACGCTCTACGAGCCAGGCTCTGAAAGCGTCTACCCCCCGGTCGAATAGTACTGCATTCCGAACCAGCGGAACCGCTTGCCGCCGGTCGGCATCGTGCAGTTGATTCGCCATGCGCCTTTCGGCGCCGGCTGGCCCAGCTTCGCCTCGAACCGTCGGTCCCCGATCTCCTCCACCACGAGCTGGCCGAAGCTGGAATGGAAACAGTTGATTCCGCGGACACGGCCGACAGCGGGGTCGACTGTAAATCCGAACGTCTCTACGTCGGCCGCGTTGACGAGAGGATCGGCGGGCACGAGGTCGACCACGGGCAGCGCCAGGGTGTTGACGCGCAGCTTGAACGGCTTTTCGTCCGCATAGTTCTCGACGATGGGGAACCGCGGCATGTGCATGACGTTGCTGCGCGGGTTGACCGGCCCGGAATGATAGCCGAACGCGGCCCTGATTCCCGCATCGGCGAGTGCGCTTCCCACGGCGAGGCTCATTTCGCCGTTCGGATAGGCGAACAGCTCGGGGCGTTCGCCGAGCGCCGCCCCGAAGCTTGCGAAAGCCCGTTCGAGATCGGCTCGGAAAGCGTCTGGGCCCGCCCGGGATGCACGTACATAGCCGGCCGTATGAATGCCCAGCGAGACCCCGGCATCGCGCAGTTCGCGAATCTGCTCCCAGGTCATGTAGGCCGGCAGGCCCTGATCGATGGGATCCGTCGTCACGAACAGCGTGAATGGCAGCCCCGCGGCTTTCAGTCGCGGCCAGGCTTCCTCGTATACCGAACGGAAGGCGCCGTCGATGGTGATGCCGATTGTCCGGTTCGGCAGCTTCGCACCGGTCTCGATCGCCTCGAGGATTTCCGGGACCGACATGATTGCGTAACGGCCGTTCGTCAGTTCCTTGACATGGGCCTCGAATTGCGTGATCCGCACGCGGTTGGCCGGGTTGGTGCCCTGACCGAACCGCTGATATGCCAGCAGGACCGCCGATTCACCCGCGCCGGCCTGTGCCAGCGCGGGACCGGCCGGTATCGCCGCAGCCAGGGTCATCGCCACTGTCGCGGCCGCGACGGCAAGAGACGGCGCGGCGATGCTGGTGAGAACGCGGTGCAATGCAATCATCGGGAAGGTCCTGGGCTGGTTTCGTACCGGCGATCATAATCGCGGAAGGTTGACAGTTCGTTTCCGGCCTCACGCCGTCAGCATCCGGAGCGACCTTTGGTTTTATTCCGCCGGCACGTAGAACTGCGTTCCGTACCAGTACCAGCGCCCCTCCCCGGCAGGTTTGGTGCAGTTCAGGCGCGTGCGGCCGGATTTCAACGGGGCCGGAAACCGGATTTCGACCCGGTGCGTGCCGAGCTGTTCGATATCGACCGCACCGAACTGCGAGTGGTAGCAGGCGAGACCCAGCAACGAAGGAATGGAGTCGCCGACGGAGAATCCGACGAGCGGCGGGTTCCGGTCCCGAAGCTCCGGATCGTCGGGTGTTACTTCGTCGACCGGAAGCGCCCGCGCGTTGATCCGCAAGGTGAAGCTCTCGAGGTCGCTGTAGGTTTCGTTCAGCGCGAAGCGCGGCAGGTAGTAGGGCTGGCTGGTCGCGTGCGCGGCGCCGGAATGCTGGCCGAATGCGGTCGTGAATCCGAACTCCCCGACCAGGTTCCACACCGCGATGCTGGCTTCGCCGTAGGGATAGGCGAACAGGACAGGAGCCGTGCCGAGTTCTTCCTTCAGCCGCGTCAGCGAGCGTGCCATTTCGGCGCGGTTGGTCACGGCGTCCGCCTCCGTCATATGCAGGTGGCTGGCGCTGTGCGCGCCGATGTCGTTCCCCGCATCCCGCATTTCGCGAACCTGATCCCAGGTCACGAAGCCCGCCAGTCCCCGGTCGACGGCATCGGTCGCGATAAACAGGGTGAACGGCAGTCCTGCGGCCTTGAGGCGCGGAAAGGCCTCGGTATAGACCGACCGGTAGGCGTCATCGATGGTGATGCCGATCGTCCGGTCGGGCAGTTCGCGCCCGGCACGCAACGCCTGGACGATCTCGGCCACCGGCAGCACGGTATAGGGCCCGCTGGTCAATGTCCGGATATGGTCCTCAAACTGCGCGATGCGGACATTCGTGGACGGAATACCGTCTTCGCCGAACCGGTGGTACATCAGGATCACCGCCGAATCGGCGGCCCGGGCCGGGGCCGTCGGCATGGCCGCCAGCAGCGCCAACGCGCCCAACGCCATCGCCCGCCACAAGAGAAATGTAGGTCGCACGTGTCGCCCCCTGGGAAGTTGCCCCGGAGCGTACCGCCCTCCCCGCAGTCTCGCCCGTTTTTGCAGGATGCCGGCAAGACACTATGTTATGGACCGGTTCCGGGCAACCCTGTGGGATATCAGATGACGATTCTTGCCGTCGATTGCGCGACCAACGCCTGCTCCGCGGCCCTGTGGCTCGACGGCGGACCGGGGCCGCACCGCTACCGGGCGATGCGCCGCGGCCATGCCGAGGCCCTGATGCCGATGGTGCGCGCGGTCATGGACGAGGCGGGCCTTGCGTTTTCGGATCTCGACGCCATTGCCGTGACCACCGGCCCCGGCGCCTTCACGGGTATCCGGATCGGCCTTGCCGCGGCGCGCGGCTTCGCGCTGGCGGCGAACCTGCCGCTCATCGGCGTGACCACCCTCGAGGCCGTCGCGGGCGGCCACGACGGTGGAGGCGCGCATCTTCTGGTCGCGCTCGACTCGAAGCGCGACGACGTTTACGTCCAGCTCTTTGGCCCCGACGGCGCGCCGCTGACCGCCCCGGCTACGGCGATGCCCGATGCGGCCGCCCGCCTGGTGCCCGAAGGGCCGGCCCTGTTGCTGGCCGGGGACGCCGCCGACCGGGTGGTCGCGGCGCTGGCGGGACGGGAGCCTGCGCCGCGCCGCCTCGACGGGCCGGGCCTGCCCGATGCGGCCGTGGTGGCGCGGCTCGCGGCCCGGCGGTTCGCGGCCTCGCCGCCGGGGCCCGGCGACCCGCCGCCATCGGCCCTGTACCTGCGTGCTCCAGCTGCAGTTCCGGCAGCGCAACGCCGGGCCACACAACGCCGATGATGGCCGCAAGCCGAATCCGGATCCGGGCTGCCGGACTTGCCCAGGCCAGAGTTGTCGCCCTGCTGTCCGAATACGGTTCGACGGAGCCGTGGCCGACGCAGGCCGTGGCGAGGATTTTCGGCCTGCCCGGATGCTGGGGACTGCTCGCGGTCCGACCGGGCGGAGAGCCGGCCGGATTCGTCGTTGCGCGGGTTGCCGCGGATGAAGCGGAGATCCTCAATCTGGTCGTCGCCGAGGGCGCCCGCCGCAAGGGCATCGGCCGCGAGCTGGTGGCCGCCGCGCTGGAGAAGGCGCGCCAGTCCGGCGCGTCGGCGGTCTTCCTGGAGGTCGCGGCGGACAACCCCGCCGGCCGCGCCCTTTATGAATCCGCCGGGTTCCGCGAGGTTGGCGTTCGTCCGGATTACTACCGACAGCGCCGCGGTAACTATATAGATGCCCTAATCATGAAGCGTGCGATTTGAAATTTCCGGTCGATTAGCCCCGGAAACTAGGCGATCTCGCGGCATAACTGCTGTTTCTCAATAAATCCGAAAGATTCTTCTGGACAGTTGACTTCGCTGTTATTAAATCATTTCGTAATGTATGGTGCCTCTGTGGCCGATTGCCATGTAATCGTTCACGAATGGTGCCGGTTTGGACTATTAAGCTGGGAAGGAATTATAGAGGCGATGGCCGAACAAACAGACAATGCACCGAGCTCGGAAGAACTGCTGTCGCTCACGTCGGAAATCGTGGCGGCGCATGTTTCCAACAATACTGTCGCCGTGACCGACCTGCCCGGCCTGATCGAGCAGGTTTACAAGACCCTCTCATCGGTCGGTGGCGGCGGCGAGACGGCGGCGGACAGGCCGACCGGATCACATTGTTTGTCTCGAGGACGGGAAAAAGCTGAAAATGCTGAAGCGCCACCTCAAGACTGCCTACAACATGACACCGGACGAGTACCGCGAGCGCTGGGGGCTGCCGTCGGACTATCCCATGGTGGCGCCGAACTACGCCAAACAGCGCAGCAAACTGGCCAAGGCGATCGGGCTCGGCACCCAGCAGCGGAAACGTGGCAAGAAGCGTTGATGTCGTCGCCGGCCCGCGGTCCCGCCGGCAGAGAGCTTTTCGTGCGCGTGAAACACGGAATAGTGCGGAGTGAGAGGTGAGCGCGCTGTCGCGCATCGAGCGCCTTTGTCAGAAAAAAGGCCTGAAGATGACCGGGCAGCGCCGGGTGATTGCGCGGGTGCTGTCGGAGTCGGATGACCATCCCGATGTCGAGGCCGTGCACCGGCGGGCCACCCGGGCCGATCCGAAAATCAGCATCGCGACGGTGTACCGGACGGTGCGGCTGTTCGAGGAAGCCAGTATTCTCGAACGCCACGATTTCGGGGACGGCCGCGCGCGCTATGAAGAGGCGGCGGACGAACATCACGACCACCTGATCGACATCGAGTCTGGCGAGGTGATCGAGTTCCACAACGAGGATATCGAAACGCTGCAGGAGGAGGTCGCCCGCAAGCTCGGCTTCAGGCTGGTCGATCACCGGCTGGAGCTCTACGGAGTCCGCCTGGGCAGGGGCAAGACCGACAACGGCTCGGAAGACCAATAACCGCCCTGGTTCCTGCCGGCGAACTTTCCGCCAGTTTGTCATCGGCCTGCAATGCAGCGGTCATACGGCGCCTGCATGATCGCGGCCATGTTAGAGCAAACCAACCTTGCGGGCGAGATATCCAGTATCCCGTCCGCTGCTGGACAGCAGGCTCGCGATGACGGCTTGCTGGTCCGGCTTGCCAGATCCCCCGAAGAGGTCGATGCCGCGCAGGCGCTCGGGTACCGGGTGTTCTTCGAGGAAATGACCGGCCGGCCGTCGGTCGCCGCAAAATGGCGACTGCGCGACTTCGACATTTTCGACAAAGTGGCCGACCATCTCGTCGTTCTTGATCCGAAGCGGGGTTTGGGCGCGGCGGGGGTTGTCGCGACTGTTCGTCTGTTGCGGGGCCGCGCGGCGCGATCATTCCCGCCCTATCTGCCGGCGCCGGGGTTCTCTGCGGCCGCCGACTTCAACATCGAACCTCAGTTGAGCTGGTCCGGAGAAATCGTTGAATTCAGCCGCACTTGCATCGATCCCGACTATCGTTCGCAAAAGACGGTTCGCCGGCTTTGGCACGGTGTTGCGGCATATCTGTATGCGTACAGCATCGGACTCATGTTCGGCACGGCTGGCCTTCCGGGCACCCAGCCTGTCGAGCATCTGAGCCAACTGGCCTATCTTCACCACACCCGTCTTGCGCCGCCGGGATTGCGGCCACAGGCACTGCCTGAGCGCTTCGTGGACATGGACCGCATTCCCGCCGCGGCGGTCGACCATGACAATGCATGGAACGCGATGCCACCCGTGCTCAAGGGCTATCTCCACCTTGGCGCGATGATCGGTTGCGGCGCTGTCGTCAACAGCGAAATTGGCACTCTGGACGTCTGCCTTGTGGCGCAGATCGATCACGTTCCCGAGAGATACCACAGGCGATATCGGCGGCGGTGAGAGGGGAGCGTCGCAGCCTACAACCACAGTTGGTATCGCGCTCTTGCGCGACTCGCCTTGATCGCGCCGGCAAGCTGGTGATAACGTGCTATTAACCGGATATTCACATGGGCCTGTTGTAATTGGCCGATGTAGGTATCACTTTCCGAATCACCACTGCGCTGGCCGGTTGCCGCGTCAGCAAGACAAGGAATCGATACGAATTGACTGAACGGGTTCGGCCCTGCGAATGACAGCGCGTTCCGCCGCATACGCGCCAAGGATAGGATAGGCCTTGGCGAAACGGCTTTTCATCAAGACATACGGCTGCCAGATGAATGTGTATGACTCCGCGCGCATGGCGGACGTCCTGCAGCCGCTCGGCTACGTTCCGGCGGATTCACCGGAGGGCGCGGACATGGTGATCCTGAACACCTGCCATATCCGCGAGAAGGCGGCCGAGAAGGTCTATTCCGAGCTTGGCCGGCTGCGACCCCTGAAGCAGGACAGGGAGGCGCGCGGCGACGGCCGCATGGTGATCGCCGTGGGCGGCTGCGTTGCCCAGGCGGAGGGCGAGGAGATTCTTGCGCGCGCGCCCTATGTGGACCTGGTGTTCGGCCCGCAGACCTATCACCGCCTGCCGGAGATGGTCGCGCGGGCGGCCCGGGCGCGCAGCGCGGTTCTGGATGTCGAGTTCCCGGTCGAGGCCAAGTTCGACCATCTGCCGGACAACGAGGCGCCGCAGGGCGCATCCGCGTTCCTGTCGATCCAGGAGGGGTGTGACCGGTTCTGCACGTTCTGCGTCGTGCCCTATACGCGCGGCGCCGAGTATTCCCGCGACGCCGCGGCCATCGCGGCCGAAGCGCAGCGCCTGGTAGCGGCAGGCGTGCGCGAGATCACGCTCCTGGGCCAGAACGTCAATGCGTGGCACGGCCGGGGCGTCGGTGGAGGCGAATGGCGGCTTGGCCGGCTGATCCGGCATCTTGCGGAGATCGATGGGTTGGCGCGAATCCGTTATACGACGAGCCATCCGCGCGATGTCGACGACGGGCTGATCGCCGCGCACGGTGCGGTCGACAAGCTGATGCCGTATCTCCACCTGCCGGTCCAGTCCGGCAGCGACAGGATCCTCGCGGCGATGAACCGGCAGCACGGTGCCGACGATTACCGACGCACCGTCGACCGGTTGCGTGCGGCGCGGCCCGACATTGCGCTGAGTTCCGATTTCATCGTCGGATTCCCCGGCGAAACGGACGCCGATTTCGCCGCGACGCTCCGCCTGGTGTCCGAGGTCGGATTCGCCGGCGCCTATTCCTTCAAATTCAGCGCCCGCCCCGGAACCCCGGCCGCGGCAATGGAGGATGTTGTCCCGGAGCGGGTGAAGGACGAGCGCCTGGAAACCCTGCAGCAACTGCTTGGCGTGCAGGAGGCCGCGTTCCACCGGTCGAAGGATGGAGCCGCGCTCCCGGTGCTGTTCGAGAGACGTGGCCGCCGGCCGGGGCAGATCGTCGGCCGGTCGCCGTGGATGCAGGCGGTGATCGTCGAGGCGCCCGAGCGGCTGATCGGCGAGATCGTCGATTGCCGGATCGTCCGGATCGGCGCGCACAGCCTGCACGGCGAGGTCACGGTAGCCGATCACGATTCTCCGACCCAAAGGGTATGTGCTTGAAACCGGTCCCCAGACCCGCCGAAACCGTGTCGATGCAGATCGAGTTCGACGACAACCGGCTGCTGCCGTCGGTATTCGGAGAGCATGACCGGCACCTCGCGCGCATCGAACAGCGGCTGGGCGTGTCCCTGCACAATCGCGGCAACGTCGTCGCCATCTCCGGACCGCCGGATGCCGCGGCGACGGCGCGGGATGCGCTGCAGCGGCTGTACGAAGCGGTCGACGACGGGCAGCAGGTCGGATTCGCCGAGGTCGACGCCGCGGTGCGGATGACCGAGGGTGGCAACGGCGACAGCGTTGCCGCCGGCACCGAGCCGTTCATCCAGACCAAACGCAAGCGGATCATCGCGCGCTCGCCGACGCAGGCGCGCTATATGAAGACAATCGGCGATCGCGAGATGGTGTTCGCGACGGGTCCCGCCGGAACCGGCAAGACGTATCTTGCGGTCTGCGCCGCGGTGGCCATGCTGACCGCCGGGAAGGTCGACCGCATCGTGCTGTCCCGCCCGGCCGTTGAGGCCGGCGAACGGCTGGGATTCCTGCCGGGCGACATGCGCGACAAGGTCGATCCCTACATGCGGCCGCTCTACGATGCGCTGTACGATGCGCTACCGGCGGAACAGGTCATGAAACGGCTCGAGGCCGGCGAGATTGAGATCGCCCCCCTCGCCTTCATGCGCGGCCGGACGCTATCGAACGCCTTCGTGATCCTGGATGAGGCGCAGAACACGACGCCGGTGCAGATGAAGATGGCGCTCACCCGGATCGGCGAGAACAGCCGGATGGTCGTGACCGGCGACGTGACCCAGATCGACCTGCCCGGCGGCCTGCGATCAGGCCTCGTGGACGCGGTCGAAACCCTGTCGGGCGTACCCGGGATCGACTTCATCCGGTTCACCCAGGCCGACGTGGTCCGGCACGAGTTGGTCACACGCATCATCCAGGCCTACGACGAAAGGGAACGCGCACGGATCGTCAAACCGGAGGACGACAGTTGACGGGCGGCCTGACCACCGAAATATCCGCTGTTTCCGGCGCGTGGGACTCGACGCTGCCCGAGGTGGAGGCCGTGGTACGGCGGGCCGCCGAATCGACCTGGAAGTCGGAAGGCGATGGCGCCGCGGCCGACGGCGCGGAAGTCAGCGTGGCCCTGGCCGATGACGCGACGATGCGCAATCTGAACCGGGAATACCGGGGCAAGGACATGCCGACGAACGTGCTCGCCTTCCCCGCGGAGGACAGTGGCGCGGCCGGCCGCGCGCGTCTGCTGGGCGATATCGTCCTGGCGTTCGAGACCGTGCAGCGCGAGGCCGCGAAACGCTCGAAGCCGTTGTCCGATCATGTCAGTCATCTCGTGGTGCATGGCATGCTGCATCTCCTGGGACGCGACCATGAAAACGGTGCGCAGGCGGCCGCGATGGAGGCGCTGGAGATCGCGATCCTCAACGGTCTGGGAGTCGCGAATCCATATGCTGCGGTCGAGAACGCCGCCGATTGAGCGTGAACAGGAATGTCAGAAGAACCTCCATCCATCAGAAAAACGGCCGCCGACAACGGGTCGGCGAACGACGATGTCCGCAAGACCACGGGTATCGTCGGCTGGCTCAAAGGGCTGCGCGGCGGCCGCAACGGGGATACGTCGCTGCGCGACCGCGTCGAGGCGCTGATCGACGAGCGCGAGGAGCGGGCCGAGCCGATCGACCCGGAAGAACACACGCTCATAGCCAACGTGCTGAAGCTCGGCACGGTGACGATATCGGACGTGATGGTGCCGCGCGCCGATATCGACGCGGTCGAGGCCGGCACGCCTCTCGACGAGGTGGTCGCGGTGATGACCCGGAAAGGACATTCGCGCATTCCGGTCTACCAGGGGACGCTGGACGATGCGATCGGCATGATCCACATCCGCGACGTGCTCGGCGCGATCGACAAGGCCAACGGCCGCGGCCGTCGACCGGGCCTGCGGCGGCTGGTCCGCCAGCTGTTGTTCGTCGCGCCCAGCATGCGCGTCCTCGACCTGTTGCTGCAGATGCGCAAGAGCCGGATCCACATGGCGCTCGTGGTCGACGAATATGGCGGCATCGACGGGCTGGTCACCATCGAGGACCTGGTTGAGGAGATCGTCGGCGAGATCGAGGAGGAGCACGAGGCTGCGACCGCGCCGCGTATGGAAGAGCGGCCCGACGGGTCGATGGTCGTCGACGCGCGCCTGCCGATCGAGGAGTTCGAGGTCAAGGCCGGACCGCTGGTCACCGGTTCGGAGGACGAAGGCGACGTGGATACGCTGGGCGGGTTCATCTCGGTGCTTGCCGGGCGCGTCCCGGTCCGCGGCGAACTGGTCGTTCACGACGCGTCGGGTCTGGAATTCGAGGTGATGGACGCCGATCCGCGCCGCGTCAAGCGGCTGCGGGTGCGCAACATGCCCGGCCACCTGGCGGTCCATGGCGACTGACGGTTCCGGCGGCTGGAACGGCGTTCGGGTGGACGCCGTCGCCAGGTGGTTTACGGAACTGCATGGCTGGCGCCGTCACGCGGTGGCGGCGGGCCTCGGTACGTTCGCCACGCTGGCTCTGCCGCCGGTCTACCTGTTTCCCCTGCTGTATGTCGCTTTCGCGGGGCTGGTCTGGATGCTGCCGGCCGGCCTGCGCAGGCGCACCGCCTTCTTCACCGGATGGTGGTTCGGCATGGGCTATTTCGTGGCGAGCCTCTACTGGATCGGGTTTGCGCCAATCACCTATTCCTTCGATCTGATCTGGGTTCTGCCGTTCGCGGCAATCGGTCTGCCGATCTTCCTTGCGGTCTATCACGGGCTCGCGACCATGCTTGCCAGCCTGTGGGGCGACGGCCACCTCCGCCGGGCCCTGATGCTGGCGCTGGCCTGGGGCGCGACGGAATGGCTGCGCGGCAAGATGTTTACCGGATTTCCCTGGAACCTCGCCGGATACGGCTGGCTGGGGTCCGACGCCCTGGCCCAGTCGGCCTCGGTCTTCGGAATGTATGGCGTGACCCTGCTTGCGGTGACGGCTGCAGCGCTCGCCGCCGGAGTTGCGGGCGGGTCGCCGCGCCGGCGCTGGCTGTCGCTGGGTCTCGCGGTCGCCATCCCGGCGGCCACCTGGGCCGGGGGCATGGTGCGAATCGCGGGCGCGCCGGCGTTGGACGACCAAATGGTCCCGGATGTCGGCCTGCGTCTCGTGCAGGCAAATATCCCGCAACGCGAGAAATGGGACCGCCGCCTGATTCGCCGGAATTTTGATCTGCAGATGTCGCTGAGCATCGTCGACCGGCCCGACTGGGTCACCCATGTCGTGTGGCCGGAGACCGCTGCCACCATCGATCTGACCAACAACGCCGAAGTTCGCGAGGCGGTCGCCAGCATCGTGCCGGAGGGCGGACTGCTGCTGACCGGCACGCCACGGCGCGCGCGGGCGCCCGATCGCATCTGGAATGCCATGGTTGCCCTGGACGGGTCAGGAAATATCACAGCGGGCTTCGACAAGTTTCATCTGGTCCCGTTCGGCGAGTATATGCCCTTCCGCGAGATACTGCCGTTTGACAAGATCACGCCGGGCGCGCTGGATTTCTCGCCCGGGCCGGGCCCGAAAACCCTTGATCTGGCTGGCTTACCGCCGGTCAGCCCGCTGATCTGCTATGAGGCCATTTTCCCCGGGGAGACGGTCGACGCCGCGCGCCGGCCGGGCTGGTTGCTGAACCTGACGAACGATGCCTGGTACGGCGATACGGCGGGGCCGCACCAGCACCTGGCGATCGCCCGGGCCCGCGCCATCGAGGAAGGCATGCCGCTCGTCCGCTCCGCCAACACCGGTATCTCGGCGGTGTTCGATTCCTACGGACGGGAAATCGTCCGCATTGGGCTGAGCGAACAGGGTATCGTGGACACCGGACTGCCCAGGGCGGCGGCGGATGTGCCCCTGTATGGCAGGTTTGGCGACTACGCGCATTTATTTCTAATGGCAATTGTATTTCTATCATTATTACGCGTGCCAAGCAATTAATGGCACTGTAAAACACATTTTTCAAACAGCCTCTGTCCTTGACTGAATACGTTTGTATGCTTTAAGAATGCCGTACATTCAAGCACGATGCACATTGTCAGACAGCAGCAGAACCGGACTGTAGGTCATGCCAGAACACAAACAACCAGTAAGTCGGACAGGAAAGCCTAATCCGGTCGACATCCACGTCGGAAGCCGGGTCCGGCTTCGCCGCACCCTCCTCGGCCTCAGCCAGGAGAAACTCGGTGAAGCGGTCGGCCTGACTTTCCAGCAGATTCAGAAATATGAGAGAGGCGCGAACCGGATCGGCGCGAGCCGCCTGTACCACCTGTCACGCGTACTGGACGTGCCGGTTTCGTTTTTCTTCGAGGACATGCCGCCGGAGATTTCCGGCAAGGGCGGCAAGGCGTCGGCCGGCCTTGCGGAGCGGATTCAGGAAGAGTTTTCGGCAGATCCGTTGGCCAAGCGCGAGACGCTCGAACTGGTTCGAGCCTATTACAGGATCAAGGAACCGACGGTCCGCAAGCGCCTGTTCGATCTTGCCAAGAGTCTAGCCGCCGCCAGCAGCAGCTGAGGCAGTTGCGAGCACGTCTGCGCCGGGAAAAGTGCCGGCGCAGGCATTGTTCTTGACGTTCCCCGATTAGCACGTCATTAGTCGTCCCCGCCCGCTGCGGGCGTGACGGGGTGCGCCGTAATGTGGCGGCGCGCCGCTATCATCTGTTTCTCCGGTATGTTTCCGGAAGGGGGACCAGTGGCCAGAAAGAACTTTGTTTTTACAAGCGAATCCGTCTCGGAGGGACATCCGGACAAGGTGTGCGACCGGATTTCGGACGCCATCGTCGATACCTATCTGGGGGCCGATCCCCAGGCACGGGTCGCCGTCGAAACCCTGTCCACCACCAACCGCGTCATTCTGGCCGGCGAAGTCCGGGGTCCCAGCGCCATCACGCGCGAGCATCTTGAAGATGTCGCGCGCAAGGCCGTCAAGGAGATCGGCTACGAGCAGGAGGGGTTCCACTGGCAGAAGTTGGCGGTCGAGTGCTATGTGCACGAGCAGTCGAGCGATATTGCGGTCGGCGTCGATGCGGCCGGCAACAAGGACGAAGGCGCGGGCGACCAGGGGCTGATGTTCGGCTACGCCTGCGAGGAAACGCCGGCGCTGATGCCGGCGCCGATCTTCTACAGCCACGCGATCCTGCACAGCCTGGCGGAAGCGCGTCATTCCGGCGCCGCACCGGGGCTGGGTCCCGATTCCAAGGGCCAGGTAACGCTGGCCTATGAGGACGGCAAGCCGGTTCGCGCCGCCGCCATCGTCGTGTCCACCCAGCATTCGGAAGCGATGGAACAGGACGAGGTCCGCGAGATCGTCCGTCCCCATGTGGTCAACGTACTGCCGAAAGGCTGGATGTGCGCCGAAGAGAACTTCTACGTCAACCCGACCGGCCGTTTCGTCATCGGCGGCCCCGACGGCGATTGCGGGCTGACCGGCCGCAAGATCATTGTCGACACATATGGTGGCGCCGCTCCGCACGGCGGCGGCGCGTTTTCCGGCAAGGACCCGACCAAGGTCGACCGCTCGGCGGCCTACGCGGCCCGGTATCTAGCGAAGAATGTCGTGGCCGCCGGACTCGCCAGCCGCTGTGCGATCCAGGTCGCCTACGCCATCGGAGTCTCCCGGCCCCTGTCGGTCTATGTCGACACCTACGGGACCGGCCGGGTCGACGAGGATCGTCTGTCCGATGTCCTGCAGCAGCACATGGATCTCAGCCCGCGCGGCATCCGCGAACATCTCGAGCTCAGCCGGCCGATATATGCGCGCACCTCGGCCTACGGTCATTTCGGGCGTGAACCGGAGCCCGACGGCGGGTTTTCGTGGGAGCGGACGGATCTGGTCGAGCCGCTGCGTACAGCGCTGGGCTAGGCCGCCAATCCTGACGGACGGACGGAAACGCGTTTTCTACGGCAGGCGAAGGGGCCGCGTGCTGCGGCCCGGACGGCGCCGGCTGTTCGAGGAATTGCTGCCGAAACTCCGCATCGACGTGTCGTGCGGGCGAATCGACCCCGTGGCGGTCTTCGGCTTTCCGGTCGACGATATCTGGCTTGAGGTCGGCTTTGGAGGCGGCGAGCACGTGGCGGCGCAGGGCCGGGCGCACCCCGCTGTCGGCATGCTGGGCTGCGAGCCCTTCATCAACGGCGTCGGCCGGCTGCTCAGCGAGATCGACCGCGACGACATCCGGAACATCCGCATCCATCCCGACGATGCGCGCGACCTGATCGACGCGCTGCCGGACGCATCGGTTGGCCGCGTGTTCGTGCTGTTCGCCGACCCCTGGCCCAAACAGCGCCATCACCGTCGCCGCTTCATCGGCCCGGACAATCTTCCCGGCCTTGCGCGGATCATGAAGGACGGAGCGGAGCTGCGGCTGGCCAGCGACCAGATGCGGCTGGTCCGCTGGATGCTGTTCCATATCACCGGTCACGGCGCGTTCGAATGGTTGGCGCAGGGGCCGGACGACTGGCGGTCGCGGCCCGGTGACTGGCCGCAGACCCGCTATGAGGCGAAGGCGCTGGCCCGGGGCGAGACCTGCGTCTATCTGACATTCCGCAGGCGCCCGCGGAAATGACGGGCCACCGTGGCCCCGTGACGTGCCGGCAATGCGGTTCACCCTTGTAATCGGGGCGATTTTGCCCTAAATAACAGCGCAACAAATCCCATACGGTCGTCTTGTACGACCGACAGCAAGTGGGTGGGCCCGTGGGCCCGCCCTTTTTAGTTCCGGATGCGGAAGGCCGAAATGCCGATGGAGCCGATCCGACGGATCGAAAAAATGATTGCGCCGGCGCTCACAGAGCTGGGTTTTGCGCTGGTGCGCGTACACCTGTCGGGCGGCGCCCGGCCGATCCTCCAGATCATGGCGGAGCGCAGCGACGAATCCGGCATGACGGTGGATGATTGCGCCGCGATCAGCCATACCGTATCGGCGATCCTGGATGTCGAGGATCCGATCAGCGGGACCTATACGCTGGAAGTCAGCTCGCCCGGGATCGATCGGCCGCTGGTCCGGCCCCGGGATTTCGAGCGCTTCGCGGGCTTTGAGGCGAAGATCGAAACGCATGGCGCGATCGACGGTCGCCGCCGCTTCCGCGGCCGTCTTGCGGGGATGGACGGGAACTCGGTACGCCTGACGACGAAGGACGGGGATGTCGTCCTTCCGGTTGACGATATTCACCAGGCCAAACTGGTGCTGACGGATGATTTACTGGCCGCCGCGGAGACGGCCAGGTGAAGCGAGAGTGATGACGATGACGCAAACGCAGATGCATGTCGAACTGCTGGCCGTTGCCGACGCCGTGGCCCGCGACAAGGGAATCGAACGCGAGCAGGTGCTGGAGGCCATGGAGCAGGCGATCCAGAAGGCCGGCCGGTCGAAATACGGCCACGAGCACGACATCCGCGCCCATATCGACCGGTCGACCGGCGGAATCGACCTTGCCCGCTATACCGAAGTCGTCGAGGAAATCGAAAACGAGATGACCCAGATGACGGTCGAGCAGGCGAAACGCATCAAGCGGGACGCGGAAATCGGCGAGTTCCTGGTCGATCCGCTGCCGCCGATCGACTTCGGCAGGATCGCCGCGCAGACCGCGAAGCAGGTCATCGTCCAGAAAGTGCGCGAGGCCGAACGCGAGCGCCAGTACGAAGAATACAAGGACCGCGCGGGCGAGATCGTCAACGGGCTCGTCAAGCGCTTCGAGTTCGGCACGGTGACGGTCGATCTGGGCCGGGCCGAGGCGGTGCTGCGCCGCGACGAGGTCCTGCCGCGCGAGAGCTTCCGCCGCGGCGACCGCGTGCGCGCCTACATTTACGACGTCCGGCGCGAGCAGCGCGGCCCGCAGATCTTTTTGTCGCGCAGTCATCCGGAATTCCTGGCAAAGCTGTTTGCCCAGGAGGTGCCGGAGATCTACGACAGCATTATCGAAATCCGGTCGGTCGCCCGCGACCCCGGCAGCCGCGCCAAGATCGCGGTGATCTCGAACGACAGCAGCATCGACCCGGTCGGCGCCTGCGTCGGCATGCGCGGCAGCCGCGTTCAGGCGGTGGTCGCGGAACTCCAGGGGGAAAAGATCGACATCATCCCGTGGTCGCCGGACCCCGCCACGTTTGTTGTCAATGCGCTGGCCCCGGCCGAGGTCGCGAAGGTGGTGCTCGACGAGGATGCGCGCAAGATCGAGGTCGTCGTGCCCGACGATCAACTCAGCCTGGCCATCGGCCGGCGCGGGCAGAACGTGCGCCTCGCCTCGATGCTGACCGGCTGGGATATCGACATCCTGACCGAAGAGCAGGAATCGGAACGGCGCCAGGCCGAGTTCCACGAGCGCAGCCAGCGGTTCATCGACGCCCTCGATGTCGACGACGTCATCGCCCACCTGCTGGTCACCGAAGGATTCTCCTCGCTTGAGGAGATCGCCTATGTGCCGATCGAGGACCTGACCGAAATCGAGGGTTTCGACGAAGAGGTCGCTGCCGAGTTGCGCGCGCGCGCCGGCCAGTATCTCGAGGAGGAAGCCGAACGGCTGATGCAGCGCCGCCGCGAGCTCGGCGTCGAGGATGCCCTGGCCGAAATCCCGGGCCTCAGCGCGGGTATGCTCGTGGCGCTCGGCGAGGCGTCGATCAAGACGGTGGAGGAGTTTGCGGACCTTGCCTCCGATGAGCTGATATTCGGCGAAGAAGCCATTCTTCGCGGGTTCGACCTGTCCGGGGCCGAAGCGAACGAATTGATCATGGCCGCACGCGTTGCAGCCGGCTGGTTCACCGCGGAGGAGCTGGCCGCGGCGAACGCCGAACCGGAAACCGCACTCGAAGGCGAAGAGGCCGCCGACAGTGTGGACGCCTGAGCGATGGCGCGGAGGATGATACGGAATGCAGGCAGGTCTTCGCCATGATACGCCGCGTAATGCGGCGCCCCGCGAGGGGCAGACGGCGCACCGCCGCTGTATCGTCACGGGCGAGGTGCGTCCGCGCGACGAGTTGCTGCGCTTCGTGGTCGATGCCGAGGGCCGGCTGACCCCGGACATTGCCGGACGCTTGCCGGGCCGCGGAATATGGTTGAGCCCGGACCGGGATAGCGTTAAGAGGGCTCGTGCCCGCAAGCTGTTCGAACGGGCGGCGCGGCGGGCACTGCAGATCGACGAGGGCCTCGACGACCAAATCGAGACATTGCTGGCGTCCCGCTGCGTCGAGTTGATCGGGCTGGCGCGCCGCGCCGGGCAGGCGTTGGCCGGATTCGAGAAGGTCCGCGCCATGCTCCGGCAGGGGCGCGGCGCCGTATTGCTGGCGGCAAGGGACGGTGCGGAGGACGGGTGTGAAAAGCTGCGTGCCGTTGCGCCGGACCTGCCCGTCGTGGATTGCCTGGAGGCAGACGAGCTGGGCCGCGCGTTCGGTCGTGAAAGGACGGTTCATGCCGCCCTGTCGCACGGTGCGCTGGCCGGCAGGCTCCAGGTTGAGGCGCGGAGACTGAAGGGTTTTCGTGCATAATGGCCGTGAACGAGGATAAGAATGAGTGAGCGGAAAGAAAAAGAAAGCAAGCTGACGCTGCGCAAGCCGGGTCGTCTCGAACTGAAGAAGACAGTCGAGGGTGGGCAGGTTCGCCAGAGCTTCAGCCACGGCCGGACCAAGACGGTTGAAGTCGAGGTCAAAAAGAAGCGGACCTTCGAGCGCGAAGCTGGCGGCGGCATGAAGGCGGTCGAAAAGCCCGGTCCGGACCTGAAGATGCCGGCGCCCGATGCCGCGCAGGAAGCGCACGACCTGACCGAAAAGGAACGGGCGGCGCGGATCCGTGCGCTCGAGGGCGCCGTGGCCGACGAGGAACGCAAGCGCGACCTCCTGTCCAAGCGCGAGGCGGATGAAACCGCGCGGCGCCTGGCCCAGGAGGACGCCCTGCGCCGCGCCGCCGAGGAAGAGGCGGCCCGCAATCTCGCCGAGGCGGCGGCGGCGAAGAGCCGCGTAGAAGAAGAAGCGGCCCGCGACAAGGCGGCAGAGCCGCCGGTCGTCGAGTCCGTTGTCAAGGTACAGGAGGCTGAAGAGCCGGCGTCCAAGCGCGCCAGGCAGAAAGTGGAGAAGCCCGCGCCGGCCCGCACGCGGCAGGAGCCGCGCCGGCGCGCGGGCAAGCTGACGATCGCCCAGGCGCTCGACGGCGACGACGAGCTCCAGCGCGGACGCAGCGTTGCCGCGTTGCGGCGCGCCCGCGAGAAGGAAAAGCAGCGCCAGCGGGCCGCCGACGCGGACCAGCCAAAGAAAAAGATGGTCCGCGAGATCGTGGTTCCCGAGATGATTGCGGTTTCCGACCTGGCCAACCGAATGGCCACGCGCGGCGCCGAGGTGGTCAAGACGCTGATGAAACTGGGCGTGATGGTGACGATCAACGAATCCATCGATGCCGATACTGCGGAGTTGGTGGTGAACGAGTTCGGCCATAAAATCAAGCGGGTGTCCGAGGCGGATGTCGAGATCGGCATCAAGGGCGTCGAGGACAAGACCGAGGAATTGACGTCGCGCGCGCCGGTTGTCACCGTCATGGGCCATGTCGACCACGGCAAGACATCGCTGCTCGACGCGTTGCGCGAAACCGACGTCGTGGCCGGCGAGGCCGGCGGCATAACCCAGCATATCGGCGCTTACCGGGTCTCGCTGTCCGACGGCCATCAGATCACGTTCCTCGATACCCCGGGCCACGAAGCGTTCACGAACATGCGTGCCCGCGGCGCCCAGGCAACCGATATCGTCGTGCTGGTGGTCGCCGCCGACGACGGCGTCCAGCCGCAGACGATCGAGGCCATCCGGCACGCGCAGGCAGCCAAGGTGCCGATGATCATCGCCATCAACAAGATGGACAAACCAGACGCCGACCCCGGCCGCGTCCGCAACGAGTTGCTGCAGCATGAGGTCGTCGTGGAAAGTATGGGCGGCGAGGTTCTCGACGTCGAGGTCTCGGCCGTCAAGAAGACCAACCTCGACAAGCTCGAGGAAGCCATCCTGCTGCAGTCGGAAATTCTCGAACTCAAGGCCAATCGGAAGCGGAGCGCGCAGGGAACGGTGGTCGAGGCGCGCCAGGAACGTGGCCGCGGTTCGGTGGCGACGGTTCTGGTGCAGCGCGGGACTCTCAATGTCGGCGACGTCTTCATCGCCGGCGCCGAATGGGGCCGTGTCCGCGCCCTGATGGACGATCACGGCCGCAGCGTCGAGGACGCAGGGCCGTCGATGCCGGTCGAGGTTCTGGGCTTCCAGGGGACTCCCGACGCCGGCGACGACTTTGTCGTCGTCGCCGACGAGGCGCGTGCGCGTGAGATCGCCGATTACCGCCAACGCATTCAGCGCGAAAAACGCAGCGTGGCAACGGCGCGCGGCACGCTGGAGCAGATGTTCACGCAGATCAAGGAGGGGACTGCCAGCGAGCTCCCCGTGGTGGTGAAGGCGGATGCCCAGGGCTCGGTCGAGGCCATTGCGGCATCGTTCGACAAGCTGTCGACGGATGAGGTCAAGGTGCGGATGCTGCACAGCGCGGTCGGCGGAATTACGGAATCCGACGTGACGCTCGCGCGGGCGTCGGGCGGCCTGATCATCGCCTTCAACGTGCGCGCCAATCCGCAGGCGCGCGAGATGGCCAAACGCGACGGCGTCGACATCCGCTATTACTCGATCATCTACGACGCAGTGGACGACATCAAGGCGATGCTCAGCGGCATGCTGGCGCCGGAGTTGCGCGAGAAGTTCCTGGGTTACGCGGAGATCCGCGAAGTCTTCAATATCACCAAGGTCGGCAAGGTCGCGGGGTGTTACGTCACCGAGGGCGTCGTCAAGCGCGGCGCAGGCGTGCGGCTGTTGCGCGACAATGTGGTGATCCACGAGGGCAAGCTGAAGACGCTCAAGCGCTTCAAGGACGAGGTCCGTGAGGTGCAGAACAACTACGAATGCGGCATGGCCTTCGAGAATTACGACGACATCAAGCAGGGCGACGTCATCGAGTGCTTCGAGGTCGAGGAAATCACCCGCGCGCTTTGACGCCGGATGCGTCCGCCGTCCCGAAGGAAGTTGGTCAAGAACATATCCACTTGCGTGGAGCCGGCTCCGGCCCGCGCCCCCACCCGGCCACCCAACGGTACCGTACGCTGTGGCTGGCCGAGTGGGGGAGCGGGCCGGAGCGAACTAAACGGATAACGCGCCATGAGCAGAAGCAAGGGCAGGACACCGAGCCAGCGGCAGCTGAGGGTCGGCGAGGAACTGCGTCATGTGCTGGCCGAGATCCTGGCGCGCGGCGAGCTGCGCGACCCAGCCCTGAAGGACCTGTCGATCACGGTATCGGAAGTCCGCGCCAGCCCGGACATGCGCCACGCCACGGCCTTCGTGATGCCGCTGGGCGGCGCGGCCGACCCCGTGGAGCTGATGGCGGCGCTGAACCGTGCGGCGCCCTTCCTGAGCCACGAGGTGGGTCGGCGCATCACGATGAAATATACGCCATCGCTTCATTTCGAGCTCGACAGCGTGTTCGACGAAGCGCAGCGCATCGAATCCCTGCTGCGCCAGCCGGGTATCGCCCGTGACCTCAAGCGCGACGGAACCGACGATGGCGCGTAAGCGCAAGGGCCTGCCGATCCATGGCTGGATCGTGCTGGACAAACCGGAAGGCATGACCTCGACGGCCGCGGTGGCCGCGGTCAAGCGGCGGACCGGGGCGGCGAAGGCAGGTCATGCCGGCACGCTGGACCCGTTCGCCACGGGACTCCTGCCGATCGCGCTGGGCGAGGCGACCAAGACCGTGCCGTACCTCCAGGAAGGCGAAAAGCGCTACCGCTTCACCGTTCGCTGGGGTGTTGCGACCGACACCGACGACCGCGACGGGGCCGTGACCGCGAGGAGCGAGGTGCGACCGGACCGGGCGGATGTCGAGGCCGTGCTGGATCGCTTCGTCGGCGAGATCGAACAGGTCCCGCCGGTGTTCTCGGCAATCCGGGTCGGCGGCCGCCGCGCCTACGACCTTGCCCGCGCGGGCGCCGCCCCGGCGATGGCGCCGCGGACCGTCTGGATCGGGGATTTGCGGCTGACCGGTATGCCGGACGCCGACCACGCGGTTTTCGAGGCGACCTGCGGCAAGGGCACCTATGTGCGCGCGCTGGCGCGCGATATGGCCGGTGAGCTGGGTACCGCGGGGCATCTGGTGGCGCTGCGGCGGACCCAGGTCGGCCCGTTCGCTGAAGAACATGCGATTTCGCTGGACGAACTGGGCGAAAATATGCAATGTGCCGCCGCCCCGACACATCTGCACTCGGTCGAGACCGCGCTGGACGACATCCCGGCCCTGGCCGTGACCGAGCTGGAAGCGGGGCGTCTGCGGAACGGGCAGGCTATCTCCCTGTTGCGGAAGGCGGATCTGGACCGCATCGCCGAACTGGAAAATGGCGATACGGTGCTGACCATGGCGGACGGGAAACCCGTTGCCCTGGGCCGCTATGCCGCCGGAGAGGTGCAGCCGGTTCGCGTATTGAACCTTTGAAATCCCAGGAGGATTTGATGTCGATTACGGTCGATCGTAAAAAAGAGCTGATCGAAAAGTTCGCCACCAAGCCGGGCGACACCGGTTCACCGGAGGTCCAGGTGGCAATCCTGACGGAGCGAATCAAGAACCTGACGGACCACCTGAACCAGCATAAGAAGGATTTTCACACGCGCCGCGGCCTGATCACCATGGTCGGCCAGCGTCGCCGCCTTCTTGACTATTTGAAGCGCAAGGAAACCTCGCGCTACGAAAACATCGTCAAGGAACTCGGGCTGCGTCGTTAGGGCGCGGCCTTTTCGCGTGCGTCGCCGCGCGGCGGCGGTGCACCGGGCGGAACGGGGTGGAATGAGCCACGCCCGCCGCCGCAAACAATCCGCAGGCGCAATTCGGCGACCTGCGCGACGGATGCAATAAAGGAAAACCGAATGTTCAAAATTACCCGCAAGGAAATGACCTGGGGCGGCCGCCCGCTGATTCTGGAATCCGGGCGAATTGCCCGGCAAGCCGACGGGGCAGTCCTCGTCACCTACGGCGGAACCCAGGTCCTATGCACTGCGGTGGCGCAGAAGACGCCGCGGGTCGGGATCGATTTCTTTCCCCTGACCGTCAACTACCAGGAAAAGACCTTCGCCGCCGGCAAGATTCCCGGCGGCTTCTTCAAGCGCGAAGGCCGGCCTTCGGAGAAGGAAACGCTGACCTGCCGCCTGATCGACCGGCCGATCCGGCCGCTGTTCCACAGCAATTTCAGGAACGAGACACAGATCATCTGTACCGTCCTGGCGCACGATCTGGAAAATGATCCCGACGTCGTCAGCATCATCGGAACGTCGGCGGCGCTGACGATTTCCGGCATCCCGTTCCTGGGACCGATCGGCGGCGCGCGGGTCGGTTATATCGACGGCCAGTATGTCCTGAACCCGCAGGCCGACGAACTGCCGTCCTCGGACATGGATCTTGTCGTGGCAGGCACCAGCGAAGGCGTGCTGATGGTCGAGTCCGAGATCAAGGAACTCGACGAGGACGTCACCCTGGGGGGCGTCACCTTTGCCCACAAGGCGATCCGCGAGGTCATCGACTTCATTATCGACTTCGCCGAGGAATGCGCCAAGGAGCCGTGGCCGCTGCCCGAACCCGCCGAGGGAATCGATGCGGTCCAGAAGCGGCTCTACGAGCTGGCCGAAGCGCCGGTGCGCGAGGCCTATACCAAGACCGTCAAGCAGGAGCGCGTGGAAGCCGTTGCCGCGGCCAAGGAGGCGGCACTGCAGCAGCTCGAGTCGGAGGGAATCGACGTCGAACTGGCGTCGGGCCTGTTCAAGAAGCTCGAGAAGGACGTCGTCCGCGGCAATATCCTGAAGACCGGGCTGCGGATCGACGGCCGCGACACCAAGACCGTCCGGCCGATCGTGGCCGAGGTCGGCGTGCTGCCCCGGGCGCACGGCTCGGCGCTGTTCACCCGCGGCGAGACCCAGGCGCTGGTCGTGGCCACGCTGGGCACCGGCCAGGACGAACAGATCGTCGACGCCCTGGAAGGCGAGTATCGCGAACATTTCATGCTGCACTACAACTTCCCGCCCTATTCGGTCGGCGAGGCGTCGTTCCTGCGCAACCCCGGCCGGCGCGAGATCGGCCACGGCAAGCTGGCGTGGCGCGCGGTGCGGCCGCTGCTGCCCAGCAAGGAAGAATTTCCCTATACGATCCGGGTGGTCTCGGAGATCACGGAGTCGAACGGCTCGTCGTCCATGGCGACGGTCTGTGGTACGTCGCTGGCGATCATGGATTCCGGCGTGCCGATCAGCCGTCCGGTCGCCGGCATCGCGATGGGGCTGATCAAGGAAGGCGACGACCACGCCGTGCTGTCCGATATTCTTGGCGACGAGGATCATCTCGGCGACATGGATTTCAAGGTCGCCGGCTCCGACAAGGGCATCACCTCGCTGCAGATGGACATCAAGATCACCTCGATCACCGAGGAGATCATGAAGACCGCGCTGGCCCAGGCCAGGGACGCCCGGCTGCATATCCTCGGTGAAATGGCCAAGGCGCTGAGCGGCGCCCGCGAGGAGGTCTCGGCGAACGCACCGCGGATCACCACCTTCTCGATCCCGCGCGACAAGATCCGCGAGGTCATCGGGACCGGCGGCAAGGTGATCCGCGAGATCTGCGAGGTCACCGGCGCCAAGATCGACATCGAGGATGACGGCACCATCAAGGTCGCGGCCGTCGATCAGACGGTCGCCGACCGGGCGATCGACTGGATCAGGTCGATCGTGGCGGAGCCGGAGGTCGGCGTGATCTATACCGGCAAGGTGGTGAAAGTCGTCGATTTCGGCGCCTTCGTGAACTTCCTGGGCAGCCGTGACGGCCTCGTCCATATTTCCGAGTTGAACGACGGGCGGCCGAGTACCGTGACCGAAGTCGTCAACGAGGGCGACGAGGTCAAGGTCAAGGTGCTGGGCGTCGACGATCGCGGCAAGGTGCGGCTGTCGATGCGCGTTGTCGACCAGGAGACCGGCGAGGACATCACCGAGAAAGTCGGCGAATCCCGCCCCTCGGGCGGGCGCCGCGGCGGTGACGGGGAAGGCCGGGATGACGGTGGCGAGCGCCGCGGCCGCAGCCGGCCCAGGCATCGCAAAGAGGACGCGTAACGGAGATTTTGCGCCAGTCTAATAAATCGCGGCGGTCCCTGGGGGCCGCCGCTTTTTTCTGACATCGCCGCGCGGAGATCAGTGCGGCGGCGCCGCCATGCCGATGACGTGGTAACCGCCGTCGACATACATCACTTCGCCGGTGACGCCGGCCGACAGGTTCGACAGCAGATAGAGGCCCGCGCCGCCGACGTCGGCGAGGGTCGTGTTGCGGCGCAGCGGCGCGTTCTCGCCCTGCCATTTGTATACGAACCGCGCACCGCCGACCGCGGCGCCCGCCAGGGTTCTCATGGGGCCGGCCGAGATCGCGTTGACGCGAATGCCGCGCCCGCCAAGGTCGTTGGCGAGATATCGCACGCTGGCCTCCAGCGCGGCCTTCGCGACGCCCATGACATTGTAGTTCGGCATGACACGCTCGGCGCCGCCGTAGGTGAGGGTCACGAGGCTGCCACCCTCGCCCATGAGCTTCGCGGCGTGGTGCGCCACCGCGGTAAACGAATAGCAGGAGATGTCCAGGGTCCGGGCGAAGTTTGCACGCGAGGTGTCGAGATACTGGCCCTTCAGCTCTTCCTTGTCGGAAAAGGCGACGGCATGGACGACGAAGTCGAGCGCACCCCAGCGCTCCTCCAGAGCGCCGAAGACCGCGGCAATCGCGTCGTCCCTGGTGACGTCGCAGGGCAGGAGGATCGGGTCATCACCGACCGACTCGGCCAGCGGCCGAACGCGTTTGAGCAGCGGTACGTCCTGATAGGTGAAGGCGAGATCGGCGCCGTGCGCCGCCAGCGTGCTGGCGATTCCCCATGCGATCGAATGGTCGTTGGCGACCCCCATGATCAGGCCGCGCCGGCCCGCCATCAGTCCTGTCCCTTGATTCATCGCTATGCCTGCCCGCCAGTGGAGTGCGGCGGCGCCCGTATCCCGGGCGCGCGCCTTCAGCGTCATTCGGCGTTTCGCCGGAAGATGAGCGTCGCATTGGTGCCCCCGAAACCGAAGCTGTTGGACATCACGCAATCCAGCGCCACGTCGGTCATCGTCTCGCGAACCACGGGCGCGCCCTCCAGTTCGGGGTCGAGATCGTCGATATTGGCGGAGGCGGTGATAAACCCGTGCTCCATCATCAACAGCGAGTAGATGACCTCCTGAACGCCGGTCGCGCCCTGCGAATGGCCGGTCAGGGATTTGGTCGAGCTGATCGGCGGAATGGCGTCTCCGAATACCTCGCGGACCGCCTCGATCTCGCGCGTGTCGCCGACCGGCGTGCTGGTGCCATGCGCATTGATATAGCCGACCGGCGCGTTGAGCCCGGCCAGCGCCATCCGCATGCAGCGTACCGCGCCCTCCCCCGACGGCTGGACCATGTCGTAGCCGTCCGACGTGGCGCCGTAACCGACGACCTCGCCATAGATCCTGGCGCCGCGCGCCCGGGCGCGCTCGAGCTCCTCCAGCACCACGACCCCGCCGCCGCCCGAAATCACGAAGCCGTCGCGATTCTTGTCGAAGGCCCGGCTGGCCCTGGCCGGCGTGTCGTTGTATCCGGACGACAGCGCACCCATGGCGTCGAACAGTACGGTCAGGGTCCAGTGCAGTTCCTCGCCACCGCCGGCGAACACGATGTCCTGCTTGCCCCACTGGATCAGTTCGGCGGCATTGCCGATGCAGTGCGCGCTGGTGGAGCAGGCCGAGCTGATCGAATAGTTGATGCCCTTGATGCCGAACGGCGTCGCCAGCGTCGCCGAATTGGTGCTGCACATCGTGCGCGGTACCCGGTAGGGGCCGACCTTGCGCACGCCCTTCTCGCGCAGGATATCGGCGGCCTCGACGAGGTTGCTGGTCGACGGGCCGCCGGATCCAACGATGATCCCGGTGCGCTCGTTGGAAATGTCGGACGGCTCGAGCCCGGAATCATCGATGGCCTGCTGCATGGCGACGTAGTTGTAGGCCGCGCCGTCCCCCATGAAGCGGCGGATCTTGCGGTCCACCAGGGCATCCAGGTCGATGTTGATCGATCCGTGTATCTGCGAACGGAAACCGAGCTCCGCGTATTTCTCGCAGAATTCGATGCCGGAGCGCCCTTCGCGCAGCGATGCGGTGACTTCCTGCTGGTTGTTGCCAATGCTGGACACGATGCCCAGCCCGGTCACGACGACTCTTCGCATCGAAACCCCGTCAGGACGTTTCAGTGGGGGTGAAGAGCGCGACGCGCATATCCTTTACCTGGAAGACAGGCTGGCCGTCGCATTTCAGCACGCCGTCGGCAACGCCCATCACGAGCTTGCGCATGATCACGCGCTTCACGTTGATATGATAGGTCAGCTTCTTGGCCGTGTTCAGAACCTGGTCGGAGAACTTCACCTCTCCGACACCCAGGGCGCGCCCTTTGCCGAGTCCACCCACCCAGCCGAGGAAGAAGCCGACAAGCTGCCACATGGCATCGAGGCCCAGGGCGCCCGGCATGACCGGATCGCCCTCGAAATGGCATTTGAAAAACCAGAGATCCGGCTTTACGTCCATTTCGGCGATCAACTCGCCCTTGCCGTACTCGCCGCCCTCATCCGAGATCTGCATAATCCTGTCGACCATCAGCATCGGCGGCAGCGGCAATTGCGGGTTCCCGGGGCCGAACAGGCGTCCGTGTGCGCATTCAAGCAGGTCTTTGTAACTGTAACTGTGCTTCCTGGTCAAAGCTCGTCCACCCGGTCGTTTTTGGCTCGTGCGGCGGCGCACACGCTACATTAATACCGCACCGAACACTATAAAACAATGAACGCAGCGGTTACACATCCAGATTCTCCACGCTCAGCGCATTGCTCTGGATGAACTCCCGGCGCGGCTCGACGACGTCGCCCATCAGGGTCGAAAATATCTCGCCGGCGTCCTCGGCATGGTTGATCCGCACCTGCAGCAGCGTACGCATATCCGGGTCGAGCGTCGTTTCCCACAATTGACCGGGGTTCATCTCGCCCAGCCCCTTGTAGCGCTGGACGTCGATCCCCTTGCGGCCGTGCGCCATGATTGCGTCGATCAGCCCCACGGGACCCCAGATTCGGGTTTCTTGGTCCTTGATCGCCAGGATGGCCGGCTTGGCGTAAACCGTCTGAAGATCCGCCGCCATGGCGTCAAGCTGGCGCGCTTCGGCACTGCGGATCAGATTGCCGTCGATTTCATAATGTTCGGGTACGCTGCGGAGGGTCCGCGAAAATGTGAGCCCGCCATCCACCACGGCTTCGCCGGCCCAGCCGCGCTCGACAGGCTCCGACAACTCGTCCAGACGTCGGGCGACGTAGTCCGCGGCTTCGGTCGCCTGGGCGGAGTCCGACAGAATCTGCGGGTTGAGCACCCCGGCGACCGCCGCCTGTTCGACGATGTCCCAGTTGCCGACCTTGCGGGCTGGCTGCTCCAGCATGTGTTTGACGTTGCGAGCCATCTCAACGACGCTACGCAGATCCTCGGCCGCCCGCTGCGTGCCATCCGCCAGCACGAGAATGGCGTCGCCGATCCCGCCGTCCATAAGATGGTTTTCCAGCGACTGGTCATCCTTCAGGTAGACCTGCGACTTGCCCTTGGCGATCCGGTAGAGCGGGGGCTGGGCGATGTAAAGGTAGCCGCGCTCGATGAGTTCCGGCATGTGCCGGAAGAAGAAGGTCAGCAGCAGCGTGCGGATATGGCTTCCGTCCACGTCGGCGTCGGTCATGATGATGATTCTGTGATAGCGGGCCTTGTCGGGGTTGAAATCGTCCCGGCCGATGCCGGTGCCCAGCGCCGCGATCAGCGTGCCGACCTCGGCCGACGAGAGCATCTTGTCGAATCGGGCGCGCTCCACGTTCAGGATCTTGCCCCGCAGCGGCAGGATCGCCTGGAATTTCCGGTTGCGCCCGGTCTTGGCGGACCCGCCGGCCGAATCGCCCTCGACGATGAACAACTCGGACAGGGCCGGGTCACGCTCCTGGCAGTCGGCCAGCTTGCCGGGCAGGCTGGCGATATCCAGTGCGCCCTTGCGGCGGGTAAGATCCCGCGCCTTGCGCGCCGCCTCGCGCGCCAGCGCCGCGTCGACGATCTTCTGGACGACCCGCTTCGCCTCGGCCGGGTGTTCCTCGAACCATTGGCCGAGCTTGTCGTTGACCACCGATTCGACGATCGGCCGGACTTCCGAGGAGACCAGCTTGTCCTTGGTCTGGCTGGAAAACTTCGGGTCCGGGACCTTGACCGCCAGAACGCAGGTCAGTCCTTCGCGTGCATCGTCGCCGGTGATCGAGACCTTCTCCTTCTTGGCGATGCCGCTGCCGGAGGCATAATTGTTGATCTGCCGCGTCAGCGCGGCCCTGAATCCGGCCAGATGCGTGCCGCCGTCACGCTGCGGGATGGTGTTCGTGAAGCACAGCATGCTCTCGTGGTAGCTGTCGTTCCACTGCATGGCGAATTCAATGGTCAGGCCGTCGCGATCCCCCGTTGCCGAGATCGGCGCATCCAGCAGTGCGGATTTCGCCCGGTCGAGATATTTCACGAAGGCCTCGATGCCGCCCTCGTAGTGGAATTCCACGACCCGCGGTTCCGGATGGCGCGCGTCGGTCAGCTCGATGCGCACGCCGGAGTTCAGGAACGAGAGTTCGCGCAGCCGGTGCTCCAGCGTAGCGAAGTCGAACTCGGTCATGGTAAAGGTGACCGAAGAGGGCAGGAAGGTGATTTCGGTGCCGGATTCCTCTGTGCTTTTGCCGACGACCGCGAGCGGCGCCTGCGCGTTGCCGTCCTCGAAGCGCATATTGTATATCGTGCCGTCGCGGCGAATCGTCATCTCCAGCCATTCCGACAGGGCATTCACCACCGAAACGCCGACACCGTGCAGGCCGCCCGACACCTTGTACGAGTTCTGGTCGAATTTGCCGCCGGCATGAAGCTGGGTCATGATGACCTCGGCGGCCGAGATGCCTTCCTCCTTGTGGATTTCGACCGGAATGCCGCGGCCGTTGTCGGTAACGGTCACCGAGCCGTCGCCGTTCAGGGTTACCGTGACAGTGTCGCAATAGCCGGCCAAGGCCTCGTCGATCGCGTTGTCGACGACTTCGTAAACCATGTGGTGCAGGCCCGACCCGTCGTCGGTGTCGCCGATATACATGCCCGGACGCTTGCGGACCGCGTCCAGGCCCTTCAACACCTTGATCGATTCGGCGCCGTATTCCCCCGGATCATCCGCGCCGCCGGCGTTGTCCTTGGGGTCTTTGTCACCGTTCTGGCTCATTCGTCCGTCCTTCGCCCAGCGTCAACTGATTCGCGTTACCGTGGCATCGGCCACGGCGTAGTGCTGCGCCCTGCCGTCGAGCGCGGCGAACAATCCGGCATCGGTGCCGCTCATCCAGGTCTGGCCCGCCAGCCCGCAGACCTCGTCGAACAGCGCCGCGCGGCGATCCTCGTCGAGATGCGCAGCGACCTCGTCCAGCAGCAGCAGCGGTGCGACGCCGCGCTCGGCCGCCTGCAGGCGCGCCTCGGCCAGCGCGATCGCGATCAGCATCGCCTTCTGCTCGCCTGTCGAACAGCGTGCGGCGGGCATGTCCTTGGCCAGATGCCGGGCATCGAGATCGCTGCGGTGCGGCCCGACGGCGGTGGTTCCGCTTTGCGCATCCACCGGCCGGCTCGCCTTCAGGTCATCCTTCAGCCGGTCCTCGGCGGCGAGCGCCGGCGCCGCGCCGAGCCAGGACTCGACTGCACCCGCGACCGTCAGCGCGACGCCCGGGAACGGTCCCCTGGACTCGGCCAGAACCCGGTCCAGCCGCTGCACCATGTCCAGGCGCGCCGCCGAAATCGCGATGCCGCGTGCCGCCATGTTTTCCTCCAGCACCGACAGCCAGGCCGTGTCCGCGGTCCCGTCACGCAAAAGCCGGCCGCGTTCACGCATTGCCTGTTCATAGGCTGCGACGCGTCCCGCATGTGCCGGGTCGAACCCGTATACGAGACGGTCAAGAAACCGTCGGCGCGCATGGGGGCCATCGCGAAACAACCGGTCCATGTCGGGTGTCAGCCACAACGCGCTGACGTAATCGGCCAGCGCCGTCTGGCCGCGCGCGGGCTTGCCGTCGATGCGGACCACGCGCCGTTCGCCGTCGGCCTCGCGCCCGGTGCCGATTTCGACCCTGCCGTCCGGCGTCTCCACCGTGGCCGCCACGCCCCAGCCGCCGCTGTCGCCCTGGCGGTCCAACTCCGGCAGCGTGGCGCGCCGCAGCCCGCGCCCCGGGGCCAGCAGCGAGACGGCCTCCAGCAGGTTGGTCTTGCCGGCGCCGTTCGGGCCGGTCAGCACGACCGGACGCGGATCGAGCTCCAGCCGCGCGGACTCGTAACAGCGGAAACGGGTGGTTGCCAGCCGGGCCACGGAGAGGGCGGCGGCGGCGCCTGTCCGTTTCCTCTCGAAGGTCGCCAGGGCGGTCACGCTCAAACGCGCATCGGCATCAGGACATACAGCGCACTGTCATCGCCGGCGTCGCGTACGATCGTCGGCGAGTTCGAATCCGCCATGATGAACTGCGCCTTGTCGCCTTCGATCTGCTGGGTAATGTCCAGCAGATAACGGGAATTGAAGCCGATACTGATCGCGTCGCCGTCGTAATCGGCCTCGAGCTCCTCCTCGGCGGAACCCGCATCGGGGCTGTTGGCCGAAAGCGCCAGGTTGCGGCCTTCGACGGCCAGTTTTATGGCGCGGGATTTCTCCGTCGCGATGGTCGCCACGAGATCGACGGCACCGGCGAAATCCTTGCGATCCACAACCATCAGCTTGTCGTTGCCGACCGGGATGACGCGCTCGTAGTCGGGGAACGTGCCGTCGATCAGCTTGGACGTCAGCACCGCGTCGTCGAAGGCGAAACGGATCTTCGTGTCGGACAGCGCGACCTCGACGTCGCCGCCGGTCTCGTCGATCAGCTTGCGCAGTTCGTTCACCGTCTTGCGCGGCACGATGACCCCCGGCATGCCCGCGGCGCCCTCGGGCAGCGGCATTTCGACCCGGGCGAGCCGGTGGCCGTCGGTGGCCACCGCGCGCAGCCTGTCACCGCCGTCGCCCGACACGGCATGCATGTAGATGCCGTTCAGGTAATAACGGGTCTCCTCGGTCGAGATCGCGAACCGGGTGCGGTCGATCAATGCCCGGAAATCGCCGGCCGAAACCGTAAACCGGTTCGGCAGATCGCCGTCGGTCATCGCCGGGAACTCGGCGGTGTCCAGCGTGCCCAGCTTGAATCGGGCGCGCCCGGCCGAAAGGTTGAGCTGCCCGGCCTCGGCATCCTTCTCCAGCGAAACCTGGGCGCCGTCCGGCAGTTTGCGCACGATGTCGTAGAGCGTATGGGCGGATGCCGTGGTCGCGCCGGCCGTGGCGATATCCGCCGGGGTCCTCTCGACGATGGCAATGTCCATGTCGGTCGCCGTCAGGCTCAACGCGTCGTCCCGGGCGTCGAGCATGACATTGGAAAGGATCGGTATGGTGTTACGCCGTTCAACGATACTCTGCACATGACCTAGTGCACGGAGCAGCGCGGCGCGTTCGATCGTCAGTTTCATCTTACCTGTCGCGTGCAGCGGGGTTGGATTCCGCACGGTTCCATATGTTTATCCGATGTATTCTCCGCTGGTCCGCGCCACCCAGACGGGCGGCCCGCCTGCCGCCGAACCGCGGGGACTCGGTGTCCCCTTGTGAACGGATACGGAATATAGCAAAGGGCCGCGGAACCCGCACTATATTTGGCGGCCGAGCGGGTGTTTCCCGAAGTTCCGATTACGCCGCGCAACGGCATCAGAATTCGCCACGCTGCCTCGGGACGCCCAACGGCCCACCGGCGGGGCCGGCCGCCGCCGGCGCCGGGCGCACGGATCCCGCTCCCGATCCGAATCAGCTCTCCAGCATGCGGCGCAGGAGCTCGACATCCTCCGCGAACGCGGCGTCGGCCGTACGCAGTTCCTCGACCTTGCGGACAGCGTGCATGACTGTCGTGTGGTCGCGTCCGCCGAACTTGCGTCCAATCTCGGGCAACGAGCGCTGCGTCAGCTGCTTGGCAAGGTACATTGCAACCTGGCGCGGGCGGGCCACGGCCCGCGAGCGCCGCGCCGACGACATCTCGGCGAGCTTGATGTTGAAATGCTCGGCCACGCGTTTCTGAATTTCCTCGATCGTGATGCGGCGGTCGCTGGCGCGGAGCAGGTCGTGCAGGATTTCCTGGGTGCTCTCCAGGGTCACCGGCCGACCCACCAGGCTGGCTGAGGCGACGATCCGGTTCAGCGCGCCCTCCAGCTCCCGCACGTTGGAGGTGATCTTGTGCGCGAGGTACTCGAAGACCTTCTGCGGAATCTCGATCTCCATCCCTTCCGCCTTCGACTGCAGGATGCCGACGCGCAACTCGTAGGTGGTGGGGTGTAGATCAGCGACGAGGCCCCAGCCGAGGCGTGAGCGCATGCGCTCCTCTATGCCCTCCAGGTCATTGGGCGACTTGTCCGCCGAAATGACGATCTGCCGGTTCCGGTCGACCAGCGCATTGAAGGTGTGGAAGAACTCCTCCTGGGTGCTGTCCTTGCCGCTGATGAACTGGAAGTCGTCGATCATCAGAATGTCGACGGACCGGAACTGTTCCTTGAACGCGACGGTGTCCTTAAAGCGCAGCGCCCGAATGAACTGGTACATGAACTTCTCGGCCGACAGATAGATGATCCGGCGTTCCGGACTCTGCAGGCTGATCTGCCAGGCGATGGCGTGCATCAGGTGCGTCTTGCCGAGGCCGACTCCGCCATACAGGAATAGCGGATTGAAGGTGACGGACGACGACTCCGCAATCCGGCGCGCCGCCGCAAAGGCAAGCTCGTTGGGCTTCCCGGTTATGAAATTGTCGAAGGTGAAGCGCGGGTCGAGCGCGCCTCCGAAACCCTCGATGGTGGCTTCGGCCGTCCGGGACGGCAGGACGCGGCCCGGAACCGCCGCCGTTGGCGCTCTCGCCGTTCCGCCCGCCGCGGCAGTGAAGATCTCGACGCCGCGAATTTCGGAATTCTCGTCGGACCAGAGATCGAGCAGACGGCCGCCGTATTGAGTCTTCACCCACTCGCGCATGAAATCGGTGGGCACGCCGATCCTGACTCGTCCGCAATTTACCTCATGCAGGGTCAGCGGTTTCAGCCAGCTTCGGTATGCGGCTTCACCGAACTCGGCTCTGAGCCGTCCCCGCACCCGAACCCATTGTGCCGCTACATCCTCGTCGAGAAAGGTATTCATCAAAAAACCCAATCGAATAGCCCGTTCAACTCAACCCTGGCCATCTCGCTCCGCGGCCCAATCCGTTCTGGCACCGCGAAACGGCAACGCCCGCCGACCGCCTGTTCTTTCGGTGGCCGCGCCAACACGGGCGGTGCGGCCGGCCGGGACCATCATTCATTCATCGTCATCGTCCCGTATTAATTTACTGCTCCATGTCTACAGTCTTGTGCAATAATTACTATCGGCGCGCTTTCAAATAACACGCCGTAAAACGCAAACAAAAACAAAGAAAGACGCAGACCACATTGTCGTGACTTTTAACGACTACAGCATCACGCCAATGCGGATTCCCTTTTTCACTTAGCTTGTATTGTTAAAGCGGCGCAGAGCAACTGACGTGCTCATAGGATCGCCTCCCACAGGGCTCCAATGTATCGGCGCTTCGGAGTCGATGCAACGAGACTGAAAAGGGAACACCGCAAAAAAAGGAATTGACTCTCGTCAGCAGATTGAAATCTCAGGGGAAAGAAATCCGGGAATCCGCCAAAAAAAATCAACGCCGCACTCCCGGTGGAATGCGGCGCGATATTGTGTCGCAGAAACCTGGCTTGTTGCTCTATCCGAGCGCCTTGACCCTGGCCGACATGCGGGAGAGTTTCCTGGCAACCGTGTTGCGATGGATGACGCCGCGGTTGACGCCACGCTGCATCACCGGCATCGCGGCGCGCAACGCTGCCTGCGCCGCGTCCTTGTCACCACTGGCGGCGGCCAGTTCGAACTTTTTCACGAACGTGCGAATCCGGCTGACCCGGTCGCGGTTGGTCTCGGTCCGCCCCACGGTCTGGCGAATCCGCTTCTTGGCCGATTTATGATGAGCCATATACCCTTTCCAAAACTGGAGTAAATCTCGTCAAGGCGGCGGTTTATATAGGCTCGAACCGTCCCCGTCAACCCCGGTCATGGCCTCGGCCCGAAGCCGATTCCGCCTGAGTGGATAATACGCTAACGGTTCCGGAAGGCCGGCTTTCGCTTTTCGGTGAAGGCCGCCATGCCTTCCTTCTGGTCTTCGGTGGCAAAGGTGGAATGGAACAGCCGCCGCTCGAACCGGACTCCCTCGGCAAGCGAGGTTTCGTAGGCCCGGTTGACGGCCTCCTTCGCCAGCATCGCTGCGGGACGGGACATCGCGGCGATCTTCGCCGCGGTCTTGATGGCGTCCTCAACCAGGTCGGCGGCGGGCAGAACGCGGCTGACGAGGCCGGAGCGTTCCGCCTCGTCGGCATCCATCATACGGCCGGTCAGGACCATTTCCATCGCCTTGGACTTGCCGACGAAGCGGGTCAGCCGCTGCGTGCCGCCGGAGCCGGGAATCGTGCCGATGGTGATTTCCGGCTGGCCGAACCTCGCGCTGTCGGCGGCCAGGATGAAGTCGCACATCATCGCCATCTCGCAGCCGCCGCCGAGCGCATAGCCCGCAACGGCGGCAATGATCGGCTTGCGACAGTCGGTTACCCGCTCCCATCCCCTGGTGATGAAGTCGGACAGGTACATGTCCATATAACTCCTGGCCTGCATCTCCTTGATGTCGGCGCCGGCCGCGAAGGCCTTCTCGGATCCGGTCAGTACGATGCAGCCGATGGCGTCATCCGCCTCCATGTCGTCCAGCGCCCTGCCGAGTTCCTCGATCAGGCCGGCGCACAGCGCGTTGAGCGCCTCCGGCCGGTTCAGGGTGATCAGGCCCACGGCCTCGCGTTTTTCGACGAGAATCAACTCATACGACATCGTTCCGGTGTCCTTGGTATCAGTTGGCCGCGGGTGCGATGGTAAAGCGAACGGTCAGTTCGCCGTCCGTACCGAAGAAATCGATGCTCAGCGATTCGTCCTCGCGCAGGAACGCATCGCCGGCGCCGGCCTGCCAGCCGAGCTGCGGCAGCGTCCGGCGGTAGAAATTGAGTACGGCCCGGCGGCTCGTCGCGCCGATGGCGTAGGCCTCGACAATGCGTCCCGACGGCGTATCGAACTCGATACCGGCATCGGCGACCGGCTCGAGCTCCGGCATGACGGGCACGTCTTCCAGGAGTTCGAAAAAGTCCGCCGCACCGGCCGGCGCAATCCCGCCGGTCAGCGCCAGCAGGACGATCAATGTGCCGGCAATCCGCAACATGGGCGTTGCTATAACATCAACGCTGCGCCTCGCGCATCACCTTTGATGCGCCGCGCAGTAGAAAGTCGAGCGGCCCGACTGGGTCATGCGGCGGATCGTTCCCGTGCAGCCCGCCTTCGGGCATGCCTCCCCTTCGCGGCCGTAAGCCTGCCAGCTGTGCTGGAAATAGCCGAGCTCGCCGTCGGCCTGGACGTAGTCGCGCAGGCTGGAACCGCCGGCCGCGATCGCGGCCGAGAGCACGTCGCGAACCGCTGTCACCAGGCGCTCTGCCCGGACCCCCGGAACGGTGTGGGCGCTCCGGCGCGGCGAGATGCCGGCGCGGTGCAGCGCCTCGCAGACATATATGTTGCCGAGCCCCGCGACGACCTTCTGGTCCAGCAGCGCCGCCTTGATCGGCGAGCGGCGGCCGGCCAGCGCCGCCGCCAGCGCCGCGGCGGAAAATTCGTTGCCCAGCGGCTCCGGCCCGAGATCCGCCAGCATGGGGTGGGCTTCCGGGCCGCCCGGCGGCGCGAAATCGGCCATCCCGAACCGGCGCGCGTCGTTGAAGCGCACGGTCACGCCATCGTCGGTTACGAATTCCAGATGGTCGTGCGGGCCGGGCGGCGCGACGTCCCCCCGATGGATGGTCAGCCGCCCGGACATGCCGAGATGGAGGATCAGCACCTGCCCGTCGTCCAGTTCGATGAGAAGGAACTTGGCGCGCCGGCCGATACGGGCGACCCGGCGCCCGCGCAGCCGCTCGGGAAGGCGCGCCGGAAACGGGAACCGCAGGTCGGGGCGGCGCTGGACGACGTCCGCCACGACGTGGCCCTCGAGCACCGGCTGCAGTCCGCGGCGCACGGTTTCTACTTCGGGCAGTTCGGGCATCGCGGGAGCTTCCGTACGGTTTCGGATTCGACAAGCAGCGGGCCGGCCGCAGTCAATTCGACGCATGTGGAAAATGCTTTAGCAAACGCTGCGAGGCTGCGCTATCGTCGCGGCCATGCCCAGGCCCGGACCCGATCAGTACGACGATGTCGCGGATTTCGGTTTTCGCGAAGTGCCCGCCGATGAAAAGGTGCGGCTGGTGCAGGGCGTGTTCGATAGCGT
This sequence comes from uncultured Alphaproteobacteria bacterium, assembly GCA_947259105.1. Classification (GTDB taxonomy): domain Bacteria; phylum Pseudomonadota; class Alphaproteobacteria; order UBA8366; family JADFVY01. The sequence goes on along the minus strand of CAMYKU010000012.1, from coordinate 31,014 downwards.
CGCGGCCCGGTACGATCTGATGAACGACCTGATGTCGCTGGGCATCCACCGGCTGTGGAAGTCGGCGTTCATCGACATGCTGCGCCCGCGCCGCGATATGCATCTGCTGGACGTCGCGGGGGGCACCGGCGACATCGCCTTCCGCTTTCTGGAGCGGGGCGGCGGCCGGGTGACCGTCTGCGACCTGACCGAGGAGATGGTGACGGTCGGGCGCAACCGCGCCATCGATCGCGGCATCGTAAAGGACATCGACTGGATCGTCGGGGATGCCGAGGCGCTGCCTGTCGCGGATGCCAGCGTCGATGCCTACAGCATCGCCTTCGGCCTGCGCAACGTGACCCGGATCGACCGGGCACTGGAAGAGGCGCGGCGGGTGCTCAAACCGGGCGGGCGGTTCCTGTGCCTGGAGTTCAGCCGGCTCGCCTGGCCGTGGCTGGAGCCGCTCTACGACCGCTATTCCTTCTCCGTCCTGCCGGCGCTGGGCCAGTGGGTCGTTGGCGACCGCGAATCGTACGAATATCTGGCGGAAAGCATCCGCCGCTTTCCGGCCCAGGAGGACCTTGCCGCGCGGATCACCGCCGCGGGCCTGGCGCAGGTGGCTTACCGCAACCTGTCGGGCGGGATCGCGGCGATCCATTCGGGCTGGCGAATCTAAGCGTCATGCTGAGGGCCGCCGTCAACCTGTTCCGGCTATTCCTGATCGCGCGCACGCTGGCGCAGCACGATGCGCTGTTTCCGCTGGAGCAGCTTGGTGTCGCGCCCGGAATTATGGTGCTGGTGCGGCTCATCTCGCGCCGCAGCGCGCCGGGCCGGCCGGGCCAGCGGCTGGCCGCCGCCTGCGAAGCGCTGGGGCCGACATTCATCAAGCTGGGACAGGCGCTTTCGGTCCGCTCGGATCTGGTCGGCGAAGAGGTTGCGGCCGACCTCTCGGCGCTGCAGGACCAGCTTCCGCCGTTCCCGTCGGACCAGGCCAGGGCGATCATCGAGGAGGAGTTCGGCATGCCGCCGGATCAGCTCTTCGATCAATTCGATTCCGAATCAATTGCGGCCGCGTCGATCGCCCAGGTGCATTTCGCGACCGCCACGGATGGCCGCGAGGTCGCGGTCAAGGTGTTGCGTCCGGGCGTCGCCGCACAATTCGCCAGGGATATCGACCTGATGCTGTGGGTGGCGCGGCTCGTGGAACGCGCCCATCCACCGTTCCGGCGGCTCAAGCCGGTCGAGGTCGTCCGAACCTTCCAGGAGACCGTGCGCCTGGAAATGGATCTGCGGCTGGAGGCCGCGGCCGCGGCAGAGCTTGCCGTTAATTTCGAGGGCGACCCGGAAATGCACGTGCCGACGGTCGACTGGGAGCGCACCAGCCGGCAGGTCCTGACCACGGAGCGTATCGTGGGAATCCGCATCGACGAGGTCGCGGCGCTTGTCGACGCCGGGCTCGATCCCCGCGACATCATCGAGCGATCGGCGCGGGTGTTTTTTTACCAGGTCTTCCGCGACGGCTTCTTTCATGCCGACATGCATCCCGGCAACATGTTCATCGGCCCGGGCGGCGAGTTGATGCCGGTCGATTTCGGTATCATGGGCCGGCTCGACCGCAAGACCCGTAACTATCTTGCCGACATGCTCCTGGCCTTTCTGCAGCAGGACTACCGACGGGTCGCGGACGTGCATTTCCAGGCCGGCTACGTTCCCGGCCACCAGTCGCGCGAAGCCTTCATGCAGGCCGCCCGGTCGATCGGCGAGCCGCTCTTCGGCAAGCCGCTGGCGCAGATCTCGCTGGCCCGTCTGCTGGCGCAGATGTTCCAGGTCACCGAGCAGTTCGAGATGGAAACGCAGCCGCAGCTTCTGCTATTGCAGAAAACCATGCTGGTGGCCGAGGGTGTGAGCCGCAAGCTGGATCCGGCGGTGAACATGTGGGTGCTGTCCGAACCGCTGATCGAGGAGTGGATGCGGGAGAACCGCGGCCCCGAGGCGCGGATCCGTGACCTCACCGAGACCGCGCTGCTGCAGATCGAGCGGCTGCCCGCGCTGCTCGACCGGCTGGACCAGGCAAGCCGGATGATCGACGAGGGCGGCGTTCGGCTGCACCCGGACACGATCGAGGCGTTCCGCATGGGCGACCGGAGTCCGTGGCCCATCGTCCTCGCCGTCGCCGCCGCCGTGGCGGTCACGGTTTTTGCGGTGATCGCGTTCGGCGGTTAGGCCACTGTCCGATCGGGCCGCGCTGGCCCGCGCCGCCACGCGGGCCGCGGTTCGATTCGCAATCGAAAGGATTTTAACTCAAATTTAAGTCAAATTTGCGTTCCGTGACTCCGTCTTATCGCATAAAGACCGAGCCAATGCGCCGGGCTGGCGGATCGACGAAGGCGAGCCCATTCATGCCGGATCGGCTCTCAGGCAGGCTTGCCGCAACGGCGAATGTAGGTTATTTAATTATCACAGTTGCATGTTGTAAATTTCACCGGTCCGCCGGAAGGAATCCGGAGATTTCGGGAGCGCCGCGCAGTTGCTGACGGGAAACCGCATCCTGCTGATCGTCACGGGCGGTATTGCCGCCTACAAGACGCTGGAATTGATTCGCCGACTGAAGGAGCGGAACGCCGCCGTGCGCTGCGTGCTGACCCGCGCCGGCGCGCAGTTCGTCACGCCGCTCAGCCTCGCGGCGATCAGCGGCGATGCCGTATATGACGACCTGTTCTCGCTGACCGCCGAGGCGGAGATGGGCCATATAGAGCTGTCACGCGACGCCGACCTTCTGGTCGTTGCACCCGCGACGGCCGACATCCTGGCGAAAATGGCGGCCGGCATTGCGGACGATCTCGCCACCACGGTGTTGCTCGCCACCGACAAGCCGGTCCTGGTGGCGCCTGCCATGAACGTGCGGATGTGGGAACATCCGGCGACCCGCGCCAATATCGAGACCCTAGCGGCGCGCGGCGTGATGCGGGCCGGGCCCGGCGTCGGCGATATGGCCTGCGGCGAGTTCGGCGAGGGCCGTATGGCCGAGCCCGACGAAATCCTCGGCGCCATCGAGGCGTTTTTCCGCGGCGAGGGCGCTGCCGTGACCCCGTCCGGCGGCGCTCCGGGGCAGAAGCGTCCGCTTGCCGGGCGCCGGGCGCTGGTGACCAGCGGCCCGACCCACGAGGCGATCGATCCGGTGCGCTACATCGCGAACCGCTCGTCCGGCAAGCAGGGCCATGCCATCGCCCGCGCGCTGGCCGGCATGGGCGCGGATACGACGCTGGTTAGCGGTCCCACCGGCCTTGCCGACCCGCCCGGTATGACCGTCGTCCATGTGGAGAGCGCCTGCGACATGCTGGACGCCTGCACGCAGGCGCTACCCGTCGATATCGCGGTATGTGCGGCCGCGGTCTCCGACTGGCGCGCCGCCGATGAAGCGGCGCAGAAGATCAAGAAAAACGGCGGCGGCCCGCCCAGGCTGGAGTTGACCGAGAACCCCGACATCCTGCTGACGCTGGCGCGGGCGGACAACATGCGTCCTGGCCTGCTGGTCGGATTCGCCGCCGAGACGGAAAAGGTGATTGCCCACGCGAAGGCCAAGCGCAAGAAGAAGGGCGTGGACTGGATTCTCGCCAATGACGTGTCGCCGGGAACCGGGACCTTCGGCGGCGACCGGAACGTCATCCATCTGATCGACGATTCGGGCGTGGAAGACTGGCCGGCGATGTCGAAGGACGGCGTCGCCCGGCGACTCGCCGAGCGGATCGCGGACCATATCGCTGCGAAGTCATGAGCGCCGTTCCGGTCCCCGTTGCACGCCTGCCGCATGGCGCCGGCCTTCCGCTGCCGGATTATGCCACGCCCGACAGTGCTGGGATGGACCTGCTGGCGGCGGTCGACGGCCAGCTGTCGCTGGCGCCGGGCGAACGCGGCCTGGTGCCGACCGGACTGGCCATCGCGCTGCCCGCGGGTTACGAGGCACAGGTGCGGCCGCGTTCGGGCCTGGCGCTGAAACACGGGGTGACCGTGCTGAACAGTCCGGGGACGATCGACGCCGACTACCGGGGCGAGGTGAAGGTGATTCTGGCGAACCTCGGCAACGAGGCGTTTACGATAACGCGCGGCATGAGAATCGCGCAGATGGTGGTTTCAGCCGTCACGCAAACCGTGTGGCGGGAGGTCGCGTCGGACGCGGACCTTCCCGAATCGCGGCGCGGTGCTGGCGGGTTTGGATCGACTGGCACAAAGGGGATGTAACGAAGGATGTTGCGGCTTACTCGGAAACTGATGTTTGCAATCGAGGCGGTGGTCGACATCGCCTACAATTCAGGGGTCAACCCGGTGCAGAGCAAGGATATCGCGGAGCGCCAGGGCATCCCGCGGCGCTATCTCGAACAGGTGCTGCAGCAACTGGTCCGCGCCGACGTGCTGCGCGGCGTGCGGGGGCCGCGTGGCGGCTACCGGCTGGCGCGCGAGCGACGGCGTATTTCGCTGGGCGAGATCGTGCGTATCGTCGCCGGCATGGACGGCGAGGACGCCGAAGATGAGGATACCGGATCCGACCTCGGGCGCGTGGTGCTTCAGCCGCTGTGGCAGGAGATGGAGGAGGAGGCGCTGGTGAGACTCGATCTGGTGAGTATCGAAAACCTCTGCCGTACGGCCCGCGAAGCCGGCATCGACAGCCGCTCGAAGAAGAGCATAGATTTCACGATATAACGATCAGACAGGGGGACAGGATGAGTTCGGGCGCTTCGGAATTCAGAGGCAGGATTTACGACAACCTCGTCGAAACCATCGGCGCGACGCCGCTCGTGCGATTCTCGCGGCTGGCGGCGGATGCCGGCGTCGAGGCGGACATTATCGGCAAGCTCGAATTCTTCAACCCGCTGGCGTCGGTCAAGGACCGTATCGGTTTCGCCATGATCGACGCGATGGAAGCGCAGGGCGTGATGAAGAAGGGCACAGTGATGGTCGAGCCGACCTCCGGCAATACCGGCATCGCGCTCGCCTTTGTCGCCGCCGCCCGCGGCTACCGGCTGATCCTCACGATGCCGGATTCGATGTCCGTGGAACGCCGCAAGATGCTGAAGCTGCTGGGCGCGGAGATCGAGCTGACACCCGCCGACAAGGGCATGAAGGGCGCCATCGCGAAGGCCGAGGAGATCATCGCCTCGTTGCCCGACGCGGCGATGCCGGCGCAGTTCGAAAACCCGGCGAATCCGGACATCCACCGCAAGACGACGGCCGAGGAAATCTGGAAGGACACCGGCGGCAAGTTCGACGTTCTGGTCTGCGGCGTCGGAACCGGCGGCACGCTGACCGGCTGCGGCGAGGTGTTCAAGGCCCGCAATCCGGATATCAGGATCGTCGCCGTCGAGCCGGAGGACAGCCCGGTGCTGTCCGGCGGCGAGCCGGGGCCGCACAAGATCCAGGGAATCGGAGCGGGCTTCGTGCCGTCGGTCCTGAAGACCGAACTGATCGACGAAACCATTTCGATCGCCAACGAGACCTCGTTTTCGGTGGCCCGCAAGGTGGCGGCCCTCGAAGGCTGCCCGGTCGGCATTTCGTCCGGCGCGGCGCTGGCGGCGGCGCTGGAGATCGCCGAGCGGCCGGAGATGAAGGGTGCGCGCATCATCGTGATCATCCCCTCGTTCGCCGAGCGCTATCTTTCCACGGCACTGTTCGACGGGATCACCGTCTGAGGTCGCGCGTATGGAGATTACCGAAGAGCGTCTGCACCGCTACGCCCGGCATATCATCCTCGACGAGGTCGGCGAGGAGGGGCAGATCAGGCTGTTGCAGTCGCGGGTCCTGGTGATCGGCGCCGGCGGACTCGGCTCGCCGGTCCTCCTGTATCTCGCGGCGGCCGGGGTCGGCACGCTGGGCGTGATCGACGACGATGAAGTGGACATCACCAACCTGCAGCGGCAGATCGTCCACACCACGGACCGCATCGGCACGCTGAAGGTGAAGAGCGCCGCCGAGACCCTCGCCGCCATCAACCCGGAAGTGAAGGTCGTGCCGTACAACGAGCGGCTGACGCCGGAGAATGCGCGGCGGCTGGTGCGCGACTACGACCTCGTCGCCGACGGCAGCGACAATTTCACCACCCGCTACCTGGTGAACGATGCCTGCTACCTCGAGAAGACGCCGCTGGTCACCGCGGCGGTGCTGCGCTTCGAGGGCCAGGCGACGACGATCAAGGCCTATGAGGGCGGCAATCCCTGCTACCGCTGCATCTTCCCGTCGGCGCCGCCTCCGGACATAGCGCCGCGCTGCGAGGAGGCCGGCATCTTCGGGGCGCTGGCGGGCGTCCTCGGCACCATCCAGGCGACCGAGGTCCTGAAAGAGCTTCTCGGCCTCGGCCGGGGCCTGGCCGGGCGGCTGCTGCTGTACGATGCGATGGACGTCACCCTGCGCACCGTCGCCGTCCCGAAGAACCCGGCCTGCCCGCTTTGCGGCGACAACCCGACGATCACCGACGTCGGGTAACGATCCAGAATCGTAACGACAGGATCGCCAGCGAGGTGGCGGCGCCCATTGCGATGGCGATCATCAGGCCGGTGGTGCCCAGCCCGACCGGAAAAGCGAGCAGCCAGGCCGCCGGAATCATCACCACGAAGAACGACAGCAGATGCAGGGCGGTCGGGGTCCAGGCATCGCCCGCGCCGCGCAGGGCGAAGGACATGACCACCTGCCCGCCATCGGGCACGAGAATGCAGGCCACGATCAGGATCAGCCCGGGCAGCACGACGCGCAGCGCCGCGTCGTCCGAATAGAGCGTGGCGAGCGGCTCCCGCAGCAGCCACATCAACAGCCCGAAACCGGCCATGATCGTTACGGTCGCGGCCAGCCCGACCCAGCCGGCGACCACCATGCCGTAGCGGTCTCCCGCGCCGCGGGCCGCGCCGACGCGCACCGCGGTCGCCGCCCCGAACCCCAGCGCCAGCATGAAGATCAGCGCCGTGAGGTTCAGCGCGATCGAGTAACTGGCCAGCGCCAGCGGTCCCAGCAGGCCGGCCATCATCGTCAGGCTGTTGAAGGCAACGGACTCGACCCCCTGGCTCGCCCCTGTGGCGTAGCCGAGCCGCCACTGTTCGCGGCCCGCGCGCCACCAGCCGCCGGAAAGCGGGCGGCGAATTCCCAGCATTTCACGGCCGGGCAGCCACCAGACATAGCCGGTCAGCAAAAGAGCCATGCAAAGCCTTGCGACCGAGGTTGCGAGGATCGCGCCTTCCGCGCCCATCGCCGGCACGCCCCAGAGGCCGAAGATCAGCACACCGTTGAGCATGATATTTAGCACGTTCCCGCCGAGAATGACGAACATGCCGGGCATCGGCCTGGCCAGCCCCTCCATGAAGAAACTCGAGTTCACGTAGACCAGCGTCGGGATCAACGCCAGCCCGGCGATCGCCGTCACCGCGCCGCCGCCGGCCGCGATCGCCGGCGACTGCCCGACCAGCAGGAAGAAGGGCTCGGCGAACTGGCAGAGCCCGGTGCCGGCCAGCCCGATCAGCACCGCATAGGGCAGGGCCCGGCGCCACACCGCGCCGCAGTCCGCCAGCCGGCCGGCCCCGCGGTTGTGGCTGGTCATCACCAGCGTGCCGGTCAGCAGGCCGATGCCGATCAGCAGCAGCACGATGAACAGGGTCACGCCGATGCCGTACCAGGCCAGGTCCTCGGCCCGGTAATGGCCGAGCATGGCGATGTCGGCGGTGGCCATGGTGAGGATGCCGGCGCGCGCGACGACCACCGGTGCGGCCAGGCGCAGCAGCTCCGACAGGTGGCCGCGGAGGGTCGGCCTCAGAACATCGTCTCCAGGACGCGGTCCGGCGGGGTGTGTCCGTCGACGAAGGTCTTGATGTTGATGATGACCTTCTCGCCCATGTCGATTCGGCCCTCGATCGTCGCCGAACCCATGTGCGGCAGAAGCACCACGTTGTCGAGCTTGAGCAGCTTCGGATTGATCGCCGGCTCGTGCTCGTACACATCGAGCCCGGCGCCGGCGATGGCGCCGGCTTCCAGTGCCCGGGCCAGCGCGTTCTCGTCGATCACTTCGCCACGGCTGGTGTTGACCAGATAGGCCTGAGGCCGAAGCAGTTTCAGCCGCCGCGCCGACAGCAGATGGAAGGTCGCCGGCGTATGCGGGCAGTTGACCGATACGATGTCCATATGGGCGAGCATCTGGTCGATGCTCTCCCAGTAGGTCGCTTCGAGTTCGGCCTCGAGTTCGGGGTGCACCCGGCGGCGATTGTGATAGTGGATCGAAACGCCGAAACCCCTCGCGCGCTGGGCGACGGCGGTGCCGATGCGGCCCATGCCAAGGATGCCGAGCCGCTTGCCCCCGATGCGGTGGCCGAGCATCGAGGTCGGGCTCCAGCCGGTCCATTCGCCCGACCGGACCAGCCGTGTGCCTTCGGCCACCCGCCGCGGCACCGCCAGGATGAGGGCCATGGTCATGTCGGCGGTGTCCTCGGTCAGCACGCCCGGTGTGTTGGTCACCGAGATCCCGCGGCTGCGCGCGGTGGCAAGGTCGATATGGTCGACGCCGGTGCCGAACGAGGCGATCAGCTTCAGATTCTCGCCGGCCTGGGACAGCACGCCGGCGTCGATCCTGTCGGTCACCGTCGGCACCAGCACGTCCGCTTCCTGCACCGCCTTCACGATGTCCGCCTGGCTCATCGCCGTATCGTCGAGGTTGAGGCGCGTCTCGAACAGTTCCATGAGGCGCGTCTCGATGACGTCCGGGAGCTTGCGGGTCACGATGACCAGCGGCCTGCGCTTCATCTTTTTCGTCGCCATGAGCCAACCTTCGAAACTATGCCTCGCCCGCGTTATACATCACGCCGCGCGCCTGTCCAGCCCCGCGGGCCGTGCAAACCGATCGGATCGCGCCGAGATGCTTGACCGCGGGAGCAATGGTTCCATTATAGGGACGGATGATTCGCCTGCACACGACAGCCATGCTCCACAGGGCCCTGATCCTTTCGCTCTTCGCCGTGGCGCTGATTTTCGCGCCGGCCTCCGCCGGCGAACGGCCGGTGCCGCGTTTCGTCTCGCTCAAGGCGGACGAAGTCAATGTGCGTGTCGGGCCTGGGAAGCGGTATCCGGTGAAATGGACCTACGTCGTGTCCGGCGTACCGGTGGAGGTTATCGCCGAGTGGGACAATTGGCGGAAGATACGCGACTGGGAAGGCCAGGAGGGTTGGGTCCATTCGGCCATGCTGTCCTCGAAGCGCACGGTGATCGTGACCGGCGAGAAGCGCACCCTATACCGCCGCGCCGACGCGACGTCGCCACCGGTGGTGCGCCTGCGCCCCGGCATTATTGCCGACATCGAAGACTGTATCGAAGGCTGGTGCCGCATCGAGGTGCGGAACTACCGCGGCTGGCTGAAGCGCAGCGATTTCTGGGGCGTCGATCCGGACGAGATCATCGATTAGCGCAGACATCCTGCCCGGAGTTTGTGCATCTGTTGATGCAAAGCGGATATTCGCCGTAAGCCTATAGCCTCTCCCCCTTCGATGGGCGAGGGTTGGGAGGGGCTGGCGCGTTATGACTTGCCGGCGAATGCCGGCGCCGAACAGGCAAACGGCAAAAGCTTGATAACCCCTCAGGCGAAGTCCACGGCCAGCGCGGCCCGGGTTTCGTCTGACAGCTTCACCATATGGCCGTAGGCCGGGTGCTTGAAGCCGACGACGATCTCGGCGCCGTTCCGGCGGAACGCCTCGACCTGCGCATCGGTGAAGGGAAAGTGGATGAACTGCACCGCGGATGCCTTGCCGGCCGCCGTGGTGCGGTCGATGTCCTCTTCCGCCTTGCCCATGATTTCCTCGCCGTCGATGCGGATGAACATGGTTTCCTCGACGCCGCCGAGGCCGGCCAGAAACTGCGCGCGGCGCTCCGGATCGTCGACTTCGAACAGAACCGTGCAGACGAACTCCCGCCCCTTCGGGATCAGCGGATTGTAGGCGGCAAGCTCTTCGGCAAGCTGTTCTTCGCCACCCTTCTCGATGTAGAGCATCTCGTGGACCTGCAGCCACATGCTGTCGTAGTCCTCGAAATGCGCGGTCGCATCGGGTCCGATGGCAATGCGCCGCAGTTTCTTCTTCTCGATCAGCGTGCGCCGGCGCTCCTTGCGAATTGCGCCATATTCCGCCATGTCCATGATGTCTTCGCGGGTGATTTCTATTTTCTGGGCCATCGTCGCGATATCCATGTGGGTCATGTTCCGGATTCAGTCCGCCAGGCCGTAGGCCCGGGCGAACAGGACAATCGGGTGCGGGGCAAGCTCGATCTTTGGCGCCTCGCCGTCAAGCCGCTCGATGCCCTGCATGATGTGCGCGCCGGCGAGCGGACATTCGGAAGCAACATATGTCTTGCCGCTTTTCGCCGCCTGGCGCGCGGTCGGCTTGCCGACTTTCAGCGCCACGTCGAAATTGCCTTTCATGATACCCCACGACCCGCCATGGCCGGAGCACCGCTCGATCACGGCCACGTCGCCGCCGGGGAGAAGCCCCATCATCTCCGCCGCCTTGGCGCCCATATTCTGGGCCCGCGCATGGCAGGCCAGATGGATGGCGACACCGCCGTCCAGCGGCCCGAGGCCGTCGGCAAGGCCCTCCCTGGACGCGATCGACACGACGTACTCGCTGACGTCGAACGTCGCCTCGGACAGGGCTTTCACATTGTCGTCGTCCGGGGCGATCAGCGGCCACTCGAATTTCAGCATCAGGGCACAGGACGGCACCAGCGCGATCACATCATATCCCTTGTCGATCCACGGTTTCAACGTCGCTGCGATGGCGGTGGCCTTGCCCGAAACCCGCTCGAGGTCGCCGTGTTCCAGCTGCGGCATGCCGCAGCATTCGGGGTAGACCACCTCGGTCTCGACGCCGTTATGGGCCAGCACGGCCTGCGTTGTCTCGCCGATCTCCGGATTGTTGTAGTTGCCGTAGCAGGTTGCGTAGAGCACCGCCTTGCGGCCATGCGCCGGCGCTTGCACGTTGACCTTCGGCGGGTTGGCCTTGGCGCGGGCGGTGAAGCTCTTGCCCGTGAACTTCGGCAAAGCGGCGGCCCGGTCGACGCCGGCAACCGCTTCCATCAGCCCCCGGGTCAGCCCGTTCTTCGTATCGGAGGCCCAGTTGGCAAGCCCCGGCATGTGCCCGGCCAGCCTGCCGTTGCGGTCGGTCTCGGTGAGCTGCCGGTCCATGAAACCGAGCTTGCCGTTCTTCAGCGCCACGGCACGGGCGCGCAGCATCAGGTGCGGGAAGTCCAGGTTGAACTCGTGCGGCGGCACGTAGGGGCACTTGGTCATGAAGCAGAGATCGCAGAGCGTACAGGCGTCGACAACCGGCTGGAAATCCTTGCTGTCGACGCTGTCGAGCTCACCCGTCTCCGACTCGTCGATCAGATCGAACAGCCGCGGGAAGGAGTCGCAGAGGTTGAAGCAGCGCCGGCAGCCATGGCAGATGTCGAAGACCCGCCGCAGCTCTTCCTCCAGTTTCCGCTCGTCGTAGAAATCCGCGTCTTGCCACGGAATCGGGTGACGGACCGGCGCATCGAGGCTGCCTTCACGCATCGTATCGATCCTTGTCTGGCGAAAATTCGTCGCTGGAAACGTCGCCCGGACCATCTGCCATATCGGCCGGGCCGGTTCATTGATGTCAATCAACGGGGATACAGCATTTCCGCCGCCGTGCCGGGCGGAAAGCCCGGCGGGGAACGACGCCCCCCGCCGGATCTGTCCGTCACAACCGGAACCCGTCAGGAATCGAGGGTGTCCAGCGCCTTCTGGAACCGGCCGGCGTGGCTCTTCTCGGCTTTCGCCAAGGTTTCGAACCAGTCGGCGATTTCCTCGAAGCCCTCTTCGCGCGCGGCCTTCGCCATGCCCGGGTACATGTCGGTGTACTCGTGGGTCTCGCCGGCGATCGCCGCCTTCAGATTGGCGTCGGTCCTGCCGATCGGCTCACCGGTCGCGGGATCGCCGGTCTCCTCGAGAAACTCCAGATGACCGTGTGCATGGCCGGTTTCGCCCTCGGCGGTGGAGCGGAACACCGCTGCGACGTCGTTGTAGCCCTCGACGTCGGCTTTCTGCGCGAAATAGAGATAGCGGCGGTTCGCCTGGCTCTCGCCGGAAAATGCATCCTTCAGATTCTGTTCGGTCTTGCTGCCTTTCAACGACATCGTGTCCTCCTGTCTGGTGCCATAACAGCGGCAGGGCTGCCGCCTTCGGGTGAACGGGGCGGAGCCCTTCGGCCGTAATCCCCGGTTCGCCTTATAAAGCAAAACGCAGGATGCTTGTCAATAGTTTAGAATGATTTTAAAACAATGAGTAGCTTGCTGATACGCAACCCATTCATTTGTCGGCTTTTTTGACGCGGACGATGATGTCGATGCGTTCGACACAGGTGCCCGAAGGCGGTGTCGGGATCGGTCCCACAGCGATCGCATCGGCGGCGATATCCTGCAGCCGCGCGGTTTCCTCGTGGAAGAAATGGTGATGGTCCGAAGTGTTGGTGTCGAAATAGGAACGCCCGGGCTTGACGACCACCTCCCGCAACAGCCCGACCTCCGAGAACTGATTCAGAGTGTTGTAGATTGTCGCAAGCGAGACCCGCAGGTTCGCGGATGCCGCCTCGGCGTGAAGCTGCTCGGCGGTCACATGGCGGTCGCCGTCCCCGAAAAGCAGACGCGCCAGCCCGAGCCGCTGCCGCGTCGGCCGCAGTCCCGCATTGCGAAGAATATCATACGCCTTGCTGTAGGGGCGGACCGTGCTATCCATGAATTCTCAGACCCGTCATTGTCGTTCTTTCCCCGTCCCGCAGGACGAAGTGTATCGGATATATATAATAGAATCCTCAAATAAACAATAGCATGGACGACTTATTGGAACAATTTCATTTTGCACTGATGCCGCGAATTGTGATTGTGGAAACCACAGCATATGGTATTTAGCCGCCGTCAACAGGATTGATCCACGCTATATAGGCGGTCATGACGCGAAAAAAGCAGACCAAAGGGCGCCGCCGCCCGCCGGCCGGCACCAGGCGGCGGCCCGGGCCGGGTCGGGCGGTTCGGCTCGGACTCGCCGCGGCGGTCTGGGGAGTCGTGGCGCTGGCGGTGCTGGTCGCCTGGTACGCCTACGACCTGCCCGACATTGCGCACCTCGAGGAGGCGGCCGGCAAGCGCGGGCCGACGGTCACCGTGCAGGCGGCCGACGGGTCGGTGCTGGCTCATTACGGCGACCTCTACGGGATCGCGGTGCAGCTGCACGAGTTGCCGCCGCATCTGCCGCATGCGGTGCTGGCGGTCGAGGACCGGCGATTCTATGAGCATTCGGGCATCGATCCGCGCGGCGTCGCGCGGGCGCTGTGGGACAATATCTGGGCCGGCGGCCTGCGCAGCGGCGGCAGTACGATTACGCAGCAACTGGCCAAGAACCTGTTCCTTTCGCCCGAGAGGACCCTGCGCCGCAAGGTGCAGGAGGCCCTGCTCGCCTTGTGGCTGGAGCGCCGGTTCGGCAAGGACCAGATCCTTACCATCTATCTCAATCGCGTCTATTTCGGGCAGGGCGCGTACGGCGTGGACGCGGCGGCCAGGCAGTACTTCGGCAAATCCGCGCAGGACGTCACGGTCTACGAATCGGCGCTGCTGGCCGGGCTGCTGAAGGCCCCGTCGCGCTACAATCCGATTTCCAGCCCGCAGCTTGCGGACGGCCGCGCCCGGCTGGTGCTGGAGAGCATGGTCGAGGCCGGCTGGCTGACCGCACTTCAGGCGGACCGGGCCCGCGCCGGCGGCGTCGTCGTCCGCGGCGAGGGATCCGGCGCGCAGAGCCGCTATGTGGCGGACTGGGTGCTGGAGCGGGCGCGGGACTATATCGGCTACGAGGGCGGCGACCTGGTCGTGGCGACGACCATCGACCCGCGCCTGCAGCTTCTGGCGGAGCAGGCCGTTGCGCGCAACCTGGCCGCCGCGCAGGACCGCAAGGCCAGCCAGGCGGCGCTGGTCGCCATGCTCCCCGACGGCGCGGTGGTCGCCATGGTGGGCGGCCGAAGCTATGCCGGAAGCCAGTTCAACCGGGCGACCCAGGCGCTGCGGCAGCCGGGCTCCGCCTTCAAGCTGTTCGTCTACCTTGCGGCGATGGAGGCCGGCATGCGGCCCGGCGACATGATCGAGGACAGGCCGGTGACCGTTGAGGGCTGGACGCCGCGCAATGCAAGGCGCGAGCATCGCGGTACCGTGTCGCTGCGCGAGGCTTTGGCGCGCTCGCTGAACTCGGTCGCGGTCATCGTGTCGGAAGGGGTCGGCCGGGGCAACGTGGCGGCGGCGGCGCGGCGGCTCGGCATCACCAGCGAGTTGCGCACCGACCCGGCGCTGGCGCTGGGCGCCTACGAGGTTACGCTGCTGGAGCTCACCGCGGCCTACGCGGTGATGGCCAACCAGGGCTATGGCGTCTGGCCCTATGGCGTGACCGAGATCCGCGCGGGCGACGGGCGGGTCCTCTACCGGCGTAGCGGCGGCGGGCCGGGCCGCGTCGTCGAGCAGCCCGACGTGGCGGCGATCAACGACATGCTGGCCGCCGCCATCACCTGGGGCACCGGCAAGCAGGCGAAGCTCCGCGGCCCGGCCGCCGGCAAGACCGGCACCAGCCAGGACAGCCGCGACGCCTGGTTCATCGGCTACACTCCGGACCTGGTGGCCGGGGTCTGGTTCGGCAACGACGACAATTCGCCGATGGACCGCATCGGCGGCGGCGCCTACCCGGCCCTGACCTGGAAGGCGTTCATGGATCCGGCGCTGCGGGGCGTGCAACCGACACCGCTGCCGGGGGTGTCGGGAGCGCTGACGGATTAGGGCGCAGGCGAAATCGATGCGTTTCATCCTGCGCCCGCCGATCGTCTCCGGGTATCCGCGGATGCCGCAATTCAGGTGCCGGTGACACGGCTGCACCGAACCCGGATCGCTCCAGCACCGGTGCCCGGCGTGAAATGACTTACGTCAATGAGACGTTAAAACGCACGATCTACATGGAAACATGACACGGTGGCTGTTAGGATCGAGGTGCAGAACGTTTACCAACTTTATCACACCGGCCGCTGCAACGGCGTTTGCAACGAAACCGGCGGTTCAAAGAAGGGGTGAGGAACGTGCGTCTGATTCTATGGGTTTCACTATTGGTGGCGGTCCTGGCCGGCGCGCTGTTTGCGAATACGCTGTCACCGTTGGCCGTTTCCTCGGCCATGGCCGAGGAAAGCGTACCGGGCGAGACGCTCGGCAACGAAAGCGATTCCGATTTGTGGCGCCGGGTGCGGCGGGGTGAATCATTCACCCTCAGCGATCCCCGGCTGGGCTCGGGCGTCCTGGTCCAGTCCGAGGGCGAGGAATGGCGGTCGATCCGCAACGGCCTCGTGTCGTGGTACGGCGGGATTCTGGTGCTGGTTGGCCTCGGCGCGACCGTTCTGTTCGCGCTCCTGCGCGGCAAGGTGAAGATCGAGGGTGGCCGGACGGGCAAGCGCGTTCCCCGCTTCACCATGGTGGAGCGGTCGATTCACTGGTTCGTCGCCGCGGTGTTCATCCTGCTGGCGATTTCCGGTCTGATCATCCTCTTCGGCCGCTATATCCTGCTCCCGGTGATCGGGCCGTCGGCATTTGGCGCCGTGGCCAGCGCCGCGATGCAAGGCCACAACCTGTTCGGGCCGCTGTTCGTCGTCGGCCTTGTGGTGATGCTGTTCGCCTATGGGATGGACAACGTCTTCCAGGCCGCCGATGCCAAGTGGATTATCAAGGGCGGAAATCTGTTCGGCGGTCATGCCCCCTCCTGGAAATACAATTTCGGGGAGAAGACGTACTTCTGGCTGATCGTGATGACCGGCACGGTGCTGTCCGTGACCGGCATTCTCATGGAGTTTCCGACCCTGGTCGGCGAACTGTGGTATCTGCAGCTGTCAACTATCCTGCACGCGGTCGCGGCGCTGCTCGTCATCGCCGTTGCCATCGGTCACATCTATCTTGGCAGTATCGGCGTCGAGGGGGCGCTCGAGGGCATGACCGAAGGCACGGTCGACGAGAACTGGGCCCGCGAGCATCACGATCTGTGGGCCGAGAAGGTCATGCAGAAGATGGCGGAAAATGAACCGAAAGGGGCCACGAAGCCGGCGCCGGGAGCAGCGGAATGACCATCGTTCAAATCATCGAGGGGCCGCTCTGGTATATCGCCGCGGCGGTGTTCGTCATCGGCGCGCTGTGGCGCATTATCGGAATTCTGCGGCTCGGCCGCCGCACCGATTTGAGCGTGCCCCGGTCCGCGGCCTTCCCCGGGGCGGTCAAGGCGCTGTTCCGCCATATGCTTCCACACTACGGGTTCTTCAACCGGACCAAGCTGCACGTGTTTGCCGGTTACCTGTTCCATATAGGGCTGTTCGTCGTGCTGTTCTTCGCCGCGCCGCACGTCGCGTTCCTTAAAGAGCACGTGCTGGGTTTCGGCTGGGAAGCGATGCCCCATTGGGCTTTCATCGTTTCGG
This sequence comes from uncultured Alphaproteobacteria bacterium, assembly GCA_947259105.1. Taxonomy (GTDB): domain Bacteria; phylum Pseudomonadota; class Alphaproteobacteria; order UBA8366; family JADFVY01. The sequence continues at coordinate 14,530 of CAMYKU010000012.1, read as the reverse complement.
CGCAAGCGGCCTTTGCCGGTCTGATCCTGCTGTGGTTCCGGCGCATCGCCGATCCGACCATGCGCCAGATTTCCGACGCCGACGACCATATCGGCTCCTGGCTCACCTTCATCGCCATGCTGACCGGATGCCTGGCGCTCCAGGAATCCAATGCCAGCCTGCGCGCCCTGCACATGCTGACCGTCGAGATCTGGCTTATCTACTTCCCGTTCAGCCGGCTCATGCACGCCTTTACCTTCGTCTTGAGCCGCGGCTATACGGGCATTGTCTACGGTCGCAGGGGAGTAACGCCATGACCGCCGCCAAAGCCGTCCAGGCGTTCGTCGACACCGTCGATGCCGCTGCCGCCAGCTATATGGAAGCCTGCGTGCATTGCGGCCAGTGCGCCCGGGCTTGCCATTTCTACGAGACCAATGACGACCCGCGCCTCACGCCGATCTACAAGCTGCAGCCCCTGGTCAAGGCCTACAAGCGCCACAAGGCGCCGTTTTCGGGCCTCAGGCGGATGCTCGGCCTGGTGCCCGCCGAGGTGACCGAAGACGAACTCAACGAATGGTCCGATCTGGTCTACGACACCTGCAATATGTGCGGGCGGTGCACACTGGTGTGTCCCATGGGAATCGACATCGCCGCGATGGTGCGCAAGGTGCGCGAAGGCTTCGTTGCCGCCGGCATCGTGCCCGAGGGGCTGACCGGCGCCGCCGACCGGGCGATCAATATCGGCAGTCCGCTGGGCATCAAGCCGGAGACGCTGCGCAAGATCGTCAACGAGCAGGTGGAGGAGGTGGGAATCCCTGTCGAACTGGACAAGGAGGGCGCCGACTACCTGGTCATCCTTTCGGCCATGGAGATCCTCAACTTCTATGAGGTCATCGGGGCGCTGGCCCGGATCTTCAAGCAGGCGGGCGTTTCCTGGACCATCTCGACCGAAGCTTACGAGGCCACCAATATCGGCATCCAGATGGGCGACAAGGAGATCGCCCGGACGCTGGTCGGGCGCATCGTGGACGCGGCCGAGAAGCTCAAGGTCAAATACGTCATCAGCCCGGAATGCGGCCACGCCTATTCGGCCCTCAAATGGGAGGGCCCGAACCTGGTCGGCCGCCCGTACAGCTTCAAGGTCGTGCACATCCTCGAGCTCCTCGACCAGCTGCAGCGCGAGGGGCGGATCCGGACCCGGGGCAAGGATGCAAGGCGCGTCACCTATCACGACCCTTGCCAGATCGTCCGCCGGGGCGGCCTCGTCTCCCAGCCGCGGTCGATCCTCAACAGCGTATCCGACGGCTTCGTCGAAATGAAGAATGCCGGCGTCGCCAATATCTGCTGCGGCGGCGGCGGCGGGGTGAGCTCCAATCCGCGGGCCGAGGACTACCGGATCAGGGCGTTCGCCAGCAAGAAAAAGCAGATCGACGATCTGCAGGGCGTCGAGGCCCTGGTGACCTCGTGCGCCAACTGCCGGAATGTCATCGAAGAGGCCATCGACGCTTACGGAATGGACCTCCCGGTCCTCGGCCTCACCGAACTCCTGGCCGAGTATCTGGAGCCGGACGGCGGCGGAGAGCCGGCCAAACCCGCCGAGGCCTGAGCCTGACTTTCCGGGGCTGGGAGGAACGCGCCGCCCAGATGGTCATTCGCTCCCCGCGTCCCCCGTCCCGCGCCCCGGCACGCGGTGGAACAGCACCGCGGCCACGCCCATCACGGCGATGGTGATTGCCATCGGGCGGGCGGTGCCGTCGAAGGCGGCGCCGACGCCGACGCCGACCAATGCGGCGATGCTCATCTGGATGAAGCCGAGCAGCGCAGAGGCGGCCCCCGCTTTCGTCGGGAACGGGCCGAGCGCGCCGGCCATCGCGTTCGGCAGCACGAAGCCGACGCCGAACATGTAGACCATCATCGGCCCCAGCACCGACCACACCGTTTCAATCCCCGCCAGCACGATGCCCGCCATCGCGAGGCCACCGGCGGCGCAGACTGCGGCGCCCAGCGGCACCATGCGCTCCAGCCCCACGCGCTTGACGATGCGGCCGGACACCACCGCGCCGGCGATATAGCCGGCGACGGCGGCGGCGAAACACATGCCGTACAGGTTCGGCGGCAGGCCGAGCACCTCGATGAACACGAAGGACGAGCCGGAGATGAAGGCGAACAGGCCGCTATAGGTGGCGGTGAGGCACAGCACGTAGCCGAGGTAGGTGCGGTGGCGCAGCAAGCCGATATAGTTGCGCAGCATCTGCGACGGGCTTGTGGTCTCGCCGAGATGCGGGTTGGTCTCGGCCAGCGCCAGCAGCACGCCCAAAAACGCGGCCGCCCCGTACAGCGTCAGCACCACGAAACTGGCCCGCCAGCCGAACCACACGGTGAGGTACCCGCCGGCGATCGGGCCGAGCAGCGGCGCCATCGCCATCGCCGCGCCGATGTAGGCCAGCATGCGCGCCGCCCCTTCGCGCCCGTAGACGTCCCGCACGACGGTGCGCCCCAGCACCGGCCCGGCGCAGGCGCCCAGCGCCTGCAGGAAGCGGGCGGCGATCAGCATCTCGATGCTGTTGGCGAATACGCACGCGACTGACGCGACGGTGAACAGCCCGAACCCCGCGAGCAATGCCGGGCGTCGCCCGAACCGGTCGGACACCGGGCCGTAGACCAGCTGCGCCACAGCGAAGCCGGCGAGGAAGACGCTTAGCGTCAGCTGCACGGTGGCAACGTCTGCTCCCAGGGCCCTGCCGATCGTCGGCAGCGCGGGCAGGTAGAAGTCCGTCGCCATAGGTCCCATGCCGACGCAAAGGGTCAGCAGCACCGCGACCAGCAGGGAATCGGGACGCGGCACCTGCTCAGGCCTCCTCCGGCTCCGGCGTGTTGCCGCCGGCGGCCAGCAGCAGGTATCCCGCCGCCCCCATGGCGGCAAGCCCGGTCATCGCCAGCCCCAGCGTAAACGCACTGCCGTCGTAGACCACCGACAGCACGAGGCTCCCCGCCGCGCCGACGGAAATCTGCAGGAACCCCATCATCGCCGAAGCGCTGCCCGCGGTCCGCGGGAACGGGTGCAGCGCCCGCGCCGTGCTGGCCGGCATCACCAGCCCGAACCCGAAGACGAACAGCATCATCGGGCCGATCACCCTGGGAACCGTCAGCTCGAGCGAAAGCATCGTCATCAGCATCGCGCCGAGGCCGAGCGCCACGATACCGAGCCGGATAACCGTATGATCCGGGACGCGCCCCTGCATTCGGCCCGCGATGTACGAGCCGCTGGCATAGCCGCTGACGGTAAAGATGGTGAGCGTGCCGAAGATGTCGGGCGACAGGCCGAGCCGGTCGACGAACAGGAACGGCGACGTCGAGACATAGGCGAACAGTCCGCCGAAACCGAACACGCCGGGCGCGAGGTGGCCGATATACTGGCGGTGGCGGAGCAACGCGCCGTAGTTCTGGACCAGGCGGAGCGGACTTGTCGCCATCGGGTCGCGCTCCGGCACGGTCTCCGTGAGCCGCGCGAGGGCCAGCCACAGCATCAGCCCGCCATAGCCCACAAGGAACACGAAGGCCGACTGCCAGCCGAACCAGACCTGCAGGAACCCGCCGATCAGCGGCCCCAGCGCCGGCGCGAGGGAAAGCGCGGTGCCGATGAAGGCGAAGGCGCGCGCCGCATCCTGGCGGGCGAAGCTGTCGCGCACCACGGCGCGGCCGATCACCGGGCCGGCGGCGGCGCCGATCCCCTGGGCGAGGCGCGCCAGCAGGAATGTCTCGATGCTGTTCGACAGCGCGCAGGCCAGGCTCGCCGCGATATACAGCAGCATCCCGCCGACCAGCACCGGGCGGCGGCCGAAGCGGTCGGACAGCGGCCCGTAGACGAGTTGCGTCGAGGCGAATCCGACCATGAAGATCGTGAAGCTGCGATGCACCAGCGCCGCTTCGGTCTCGAATTCGGCGACCAGCGCCGGCATCGACGGGATGTAGAGCGACGTGGAAACAGCACCGAGCGCGACCAGTGCCGTCAGCAGGATGGTCAGCCCACGCTCTTCCCGCGTCGTCATGAGGCGGGTCCGCGAATGGGTGTTCTGTTTCCGGCTCCGCCGGGCTCCCACTCTCTCCCGAACCCCTCCCCCGCCCGGGCGGGGAAGGGGCTAAGTCCATCGAGCGCAAAGGCATAAAGCCCCTCTCCCTTGAAAGGGGGAGGGGTTGGGGAGGGGGGTGACGCTCGATCTTCCCTGCGGCGTGAATACGATCCGAAACCGAAAGCGGGCATCGCTCAGCCGTACCGGTGCAGCTGCACGCCGTGGCGGCGCAGCCAGGCGCGGCCGGCCCTGCGGTCGGCGGTCAGCCGGTCGACGACGCGCCAGAAGGCCGGCGAATGGTTGGCCTCGGCGATATGCGCGACCTCGTGCGCGACGACGTAATCCATCACCGACGGCGGCGCCAGCACCAGCCGCCAGCTGAACGACAGGCGACCGCCGGGCGCGCAGCTGCCCCAGCGGCTCTTCTGGTCGCGGATGGTGACGCGGGCGACGCGGGCGCCGATGACCGCGGCCTTCTCATCCGCCAGCGGCGCGATGCGCCGCTTCGCCTCGGCGCGCAGCCAGTCGCCGGCCCGCCGCGCCATATGTTCGGGGCGGCCGGACACCAGGATTTCCGGTCCCGCCAGCGTAACCGGCGCGCGCATACCGGGGAAAAACAGCAGGGTATGCGGCGTCCCGCCCAGCGGCAACTCCGCGCCATGGACGAAGGGAATGCGCCGCGGCAGGCGGTCGAGCCGCTCCAGCACCCAGCCCGCCCGCGACTGCAGGAATGCCAGGCCGTCCGACTCGGGCGCGCGCGCCGGCAGCACCAGCTCGACCGAATCGTCGTGCCCCGGAATCCGCAGCGCCAGCCGCCGCGCCTGCTTGCTGCGGCGCACCACCAGCGCCACCTCGCGGCCGCCGAGCTCGATTGTCCGATTGTCAGCCATCCCCTCCTGATAACCGCCCGCCCCCTGCCCGGCAAGCGCGAACATCGGTGCTGGCGTGGCCGCCGGCTTTGCCCTATGTGACTGCCATGGCCTCGGACCACCAGATCACGCCGCTCGCCGCGGGCACGGTGTCGCCGGCTTTGCCGCTGGCGATGATCCTCGCGCTCGGCAGCCTGTGGGGGCTCGCGTTCTCGTTCTCCAAGATGGCGACCATAGGCGGCGTGCACCCGGTGTCCTACACCTTCTGGCAAGGGTTGGGGGCGGGGATCCTGGTGGCGGCGATCTGCTGGCTGCGCGGCATGCGGATCCCGATGAACCGCGCCTATCTGGGGTATTATATTACCATCGGGCTGATCGGGATCGCGGTGCCGAACGTCAATCTCGTGGCGGCCATCGCCCATCTGCCCGCCGGCGTCATGGTGCTGACCATCCCGTTCGTGCCGCTCATGACCTATGTGATCGCCATCGGCCTGAAGATGGAGCGGTTTTCGCTGCTGCGATTCGCGGGCGTGCTGTGCGGCCTCGCCGGCGTCGCACTGATCGTGCTGCCGAAGGCGAGCCTGCCGGACGCGGACGCCGCCCCGTGGTTCCTGATGGCATTGCTGACACCGGCCTTCTATGCCGCGACGAACGTCATGGCGGCGCGCCTCAGGCCGCCCGGGTCCCGCTCGGCGCCGCTGGCCGCCGGGATGCTGCTTGCGGCCGCCGTTCTTCTTGCGCCGGTCGTGTTGTGGCTCGACGTGATGTTCCTGCCCGCCTTGCCGGTGGACGAGGCGGAGATCGGCATCATCGGCCAGATTGCGGTGTCTTGCGTTGCCTATCTGATCTTCTTCGAGGTGCTGCGCCTCGCCGGCCCGGTGTTCATGAGCTTCACCGGCTATATCGTCACGCTGACCGGGATCGGCTGGGGCGTGTTGCTGTTCGGCGAGCGGCACAGCCCCTGGGTCTGGGGCGCGGCGGCGCTGATCTTCGCCGGGCTTGCGCTGGTCAATCTTCGTCGTAGCGGCGCACCGGCCCCCGCCGGATCCGCCCGCCCGGCCGGACCCACTGGATGACGAATTCCTCCAGATCCTGCGACGGCTGTTCCGGGATCGCGCGGCCGCGTGCTGAAATCCCGGCCTGGTGCACGCTCTCCGGGTCGCCTGAGATCAGTGGGTGCCACCACGCAAGGTCGTGCCCCTCGGCCACCAGGCGGTAGCCGCAGGTCTCGGGCAGCCAGTGCAGGCGGCGCAGCCGGTCCGGGGTCAGCGCGACGCAGTCGGGTACGTTCTCCTGCCGGTTCCCGTAGTCGGTGCAGCGGCAGGCGCCGATGTCGAGATATTTGCAGGCGGAGCGCGTGAACACGACCTCGCCGGTGTCCTCGTCCTCCAGCTTGTTCAGGCAGCACAGCCCGCAGCCGTCGCACAGCGACTCCCACTGGGTCTGGCTCATCTCCTCCAGCCGCAGGGTCTTCCAGAAGGGGGGTCGGTCGTCGCTCATTCGGCCCGGTCGATCAGATGGATGAAAGATCCCGCCACGCGCCCGTCCGCGAGGCCCGCCGCGCCGCAATCCCGGCCCTTCGCATCGCTTACGGCAAACAACGGCAGGGCCGGCCCTTCGGCAAGGACGGTCGCATAGTGGAACTCATGTGCCGAGAAATATGTACCCTTTGCACCCAATGGCGAGTCCGCGGCCAGGACGGCGCGCCGGTAGCCCAGATGCAGCCGCCGTTCGGCGAACGATGTCTCCAGCGGCAGCAGCCCGGCCATTTCGTGCCGCGCGCCGCCTTCGTCGACAAGGCCCTGCCCCATGACCATGTAGCCGCCGCACTCGCCGAACACCGCCGCGCCGCGCGCCCCGGCGTCCCGCAGGCCCGCGAGGAACCGGCTATTCCCGGCCAGCCGTCCTGCATGCAGTTCCGGGTACCCGCCGGGCAGGTAGACGGCATCCGAGTCGCCCGCCGGCGCTTCGTCGGCGAGCGGCGAGAAGAAGGATATCACGGCGCCCTGCGCGCGCCATCCTTCGAGCACCGATGCATAGGCGAAGGCGAACGCCTCGTCGCGCGCCACCACGATGCGCTGGCCGAGCGGCGGCAGCGGCGTCGCCCCGACAATTCCATCCGGCGCCCGCCGCGCAATGGCGCGCAGGGCCCGGAGGTCGATCGATTTTTCCACGATTGCCGCCGCTCTGTCGACGAACGCGTCGAGCGCCGGATGCTCCGACGCCTGGACAAGGCCGAGATGGCGGTCCGGCAAAGCGAGTGCCTCGTCGCGCGGCAGATAACCGAGGACCGGCAGATTGGGCAGCGCTTTGCCGATCGCCTGCGCCAATAGTTCCTTGTGTCCTTCGCTGCCGACATGGTTCAGGATTGCGCCGGCCAGATCCACACCACGCCTGTGGGTGGCGAACCCTCTCAGCAGCGCCGCCACCGAGGCACCCTGGCCGCGCACATCGGCGACCAGAACGACCGGCCAGCCGGTCATGGCGGCGACGTCGGCTGTCGAACCGGTGCCGTCGGCGGCGCCGTCGAACAGGCCCATGACGCCCTCGCAGACCACGAGGTTGGCGTCCTTTCCCAACTTGCCGGCGAGCCCGGCGAACGTCTCGAGCCGCATCCCCCACGGGTCGAGATTGTAGCAGGGCGCGCCACCGGCCGCCGCATGAAAGGCCGGGTCGATGTAATCGGGCCCCGCCTTGGCCGCTGCGACGCGCAGGCCAGTTTTCACCAGCGCGCGGATGATCGACAGCGTCACGACCGTCTTGCCGGTCCCGCTGGCCGGTGCGGCGATGATCACGCCGGGCGCCGGACCCGCCACGAGCTATGCCACCAGCCGCCAGGCCGCGAAGGCCAGCATGCCGGCGTTGCTCGCCATCAGCACGGGTGCGGCCACCGCGGCGACCTGGCGCCAGCGCCCGGCCGCCACATGGCCGGTAAGGCCCACCGCGACGAGGCCGGGCGTCGTTCCCAGCACGAACGCGGCCATGGCGGTCGCGCCGCCAAGCGCCCCGCCGCTGCCGGCCGCGACCGCCAGGGCCGCGTACAGGAAACCGCAGGGCAGGAAGCCGAGCATCAGCCCCAGCGCATAGCCGCGCATGCCGGTCGGCCGGGCGAACAGCGGCCGCGCAAACCGGCCAAGCGCCCTTCCCCAGCGGCTTTCCTTTGCCGCCGCGGCGCGCAGCACGCCGCTCCCGAAGACCGCATAGGCAAGGAACATGACCGCTGCGAACACCAGCCAGCCGGCCGCGACCCAGTCCAGTCCCGGGATCATCCGGATGCTCTGCCCGGCAATACCCGCGACCGCGCCGAGCGCAACGTAGGTGGTGGCGCGGCCCATATGGTAGGGCGCCAGCGCCGCCCCGGCGAGCCGGTGGAACTCCCGCATCCGCGCGGCGGGCACCGATTCCAGGCGCGCCGTCGTCTGGGCCAGCACGAAGGGACCGCACATGCCGACGCAGTGGGTAAATCCGCCGACCGCCCCGGCCAGCAGCATCGCGGCGACGAGGGCAAGCCCCCCGACATCGCCATGCGGGAAATAGGCGAACGCCGTCATGGCGAAACCGTCATGCATGATGGCCTGCTTTTACACCGCCGGATACCGCAGCGCCAAGAGGGCTGGTGCCGCTCGAATCGAAAATGCTCTAAACTGCGCCGATGTCGAGGAAACCGGACGGCAAGCTGCGGCGCGGATGGACGACGGGCGCCTGCGCCACGGCGGCGGCGAGGGCGGCCTGGGAGGCGCTGCTGACCGGGCAGTTTCCCGACCCGGTCCGGATCACGCTGCCGCGGGGCGAGTCGCCCGCCTTCCCGCTCGCGGAAAGGCAGCTGGACAGCGACTCGGCGACCGCCGGCGTGATCAAGGATGCAGGCGACGATCCGGACGTCACCCATGGCGCGCTGATCCTGGCGACGGTACGCCGCGCCGCCGCCGGTACGGGAATCGTGTTCCGGGCCGGCGAGGGCGTCGGCACGGTCACCAAGGCGGGGCTTCCGCTCCCGGTCGGCGATCCGGCCATCAACCCGGCTCCGCGGGCGATGATGGCGGCGGCGGTATCGGAGGTTGCCGCGGCGCACGGCGTACCGGCGGACGCGGAGATCACTATCGCCGTTCCCGGCGGCGAGGCGATCGCCGAGCGGACCTGGAACCCGCGGCTCGGCATCGTCGGCGGGCTCTCGATTCTGGGCACCACGGGGATCGTCATCCCCTATTCCTGCAGCGCCTGGATCCAGTCGATCCGGTCCGGTATCGACGTTGCGCGCGCGAACGGGGTGACGCACGTCGCGGGGGCCACGGGCAAGACCTCGGAAGCGGCGGTGGCGACGCATTACGGGCTGGGAGAGTCGGCGCTGATCGACATGGGCGATTTCGCCGGAGGCATGCTGAAATACCTGCGCGACCACCCGGTTCCCAGGGTCACCGTCGCCGGCGGGTTCGCCAAGATGGTCAAACTGGCGCAGGGCCACGCGGACCTCCATTCATCGCGCAGTCAGGTCGACTTCGGCAGACTGGCGGCATGGCTGGAGGAACTCGGCGCCGAAGCGCAAACCATCGAAGCCGCGCGCCGCGCGAACACCGCCGCGGAGGTGCTGACCCTGGCCGGCGGCCTGCCGCTCGCGGCGCTGGTGGCGCGCCGCGCACGGACAGCCGCACTGGCGGTGCTCGCCGGCGGGATCGAACTCGACACGCTGGTGGTCGATCGCGAAGGCCGGATCGTCGGCCGCAGCCGGGCATGAAGCGGCTGCTGATCCTAGGCGGCACCGGCGAGGCGGCCGCCCTCGCCGAGGCGGTCCGGCAACAGCTCGGCGACCGGACGGAGATCATAAGCTCGCTGGCCGGCCGCACGCGGCAGCCCCGCGCATTGCCCGGCCGGGTCAGGACCGGCGGCTTCGGCGGCACGGACGGCCTCGCCCGCTATCTCCGCGAGGCGCAGATCGACCTTGTGGTCGACGCGACGCACCCCTACGCGATGCGAATATCGGCCAACGCCCGGGCGGCCTGCGAGACGGCTGGCGTGCCCCGTCTGATGCTGCTGCGCCCGCCATGGGAAATGCAGGCGGGCGACACCTGGATCGTTGTGTCCGACGCCGCCGAAGCGGCCCTGCGGATCCCGGACGTCGGCAACCGTGCGTTTCTGACGCTGGGATCGGGGGATATATCGGCGTTCGCCGGCCTCAGGGGCGTCTTTCTGCTCCTGCGCGTTGCCGAGGAACCGGACCGGCCGCCATTGCCGGGCGCCGAATGGATCGTCGGGCGCGGTCCGTTCGTCGAGGCGGACGAGCTTCGCCTGCTGACCGAATGGCGAATCGGCGTCGTGGTCAGCCGCAACAGCGGCGGCGCGGCCACGCGGGGCAAAATTGCCGCAGCGCGGCGGCTTGCCATACCGGTTATAATGATAGAACGTCCGGTGCCCGAACCCGGCACGCGCACGGATGACATCGAGGAGACAATCGAGTGGATCGCAAGAAAACTGGCCTGACGGCAAAGATTACGATGCTCTGTTTTGCAGCGGCGGTGATCGTGGCCGCGGGACATTCCGTCCCCGTGCAGGCCCAGACCACCCTGTTCCAGGAACCGGAGATCACCGTCGCGGCTGCGCAAGGAAATGTCGACCGGGTCAGGGACATCCTGGCCCACGGGACCAACGTCAACAGGCAGGACAGCAAGGGGCGCACGGCGCTGATCGTCGCGGCGATCGGCGGCGAAATCGAGATCACAGGGATGCTGCTGGATGCCGGTGCCCGGACCGATACCGCGGACCAGTTGGGCAACAGCCCGCTGAACTGGGCCGCGAGCCAGGGCGAGTCCGATATCGTAGGCCAGCTGATCGAGGCCGGCGCCGATATCGACAATCAGAACCGGCAGGGGCAGACGCCGCTGATGCTGGCGGCGTCCAAGGGGCGGTTGCAGGCGGTGCGGTTGCTGCTTGATGCCGGGGCCGATGTCACTATTCTCGACTATACCGGCCTTGGCGCCCTGGGCTGGGCCCGCGATGGCCGAAATCCCCAGGTCGAGCAGCTCCTGGAACGCGCGGGCGCAACGGACTGACGGACACGGCTCAGGTCTTTGCGTCCTTGCGCGGCCGCAGGACGTGGTGGTGGTCGGCGGCGTACAGGCGGCTGTCCTCGAAATCCGATTCGCCCAGCGCCGGTCCGACAAGGATCAGCGCCGTGCGCGTGATGCCGGCCGCTTTCACCTTGTCGCGAATATCGGCCAGCGTGCCGCGGATGATCTGCTGGTCGGGCCAGCTGACGCGATAGGCCACCGCGACGGGGCAGTCGGCGCCGTAAAGCGGCGACAGGTCCCGCACTACCGGCGCCAGGTTGTTGATCGACAGGTGGATCGCCAGCGTCGCGCCGCTGCGGCCGAGCGCCTCGAGGTCCTCGCCCCCGGGCATGGGCGACGCGCGCACCGCGGTGCGGGTCAGGATCACAGTCTGGCTGACGTCCGGTAGCGTAAGCTCCGTTGCCAGCGCCGCCGCGGCCGCGGCGAAGGCCGGCACGCCGGGGGTCACGTCGTAGGGGATGTCCAGCGCATCGAGCCGCCGCATCTGCTCGGCGGTCGCACCGTAGAGCGACGGATCGCCCGAATGTACGCGCGCGACGTCGTGGCCCGCCGCGTGCGCCCGTTCGATTTCATCGACGATCTCATCCAGCGTCATCGGCGCGGTATCCAACACATGCGCGCCCTCCGGCGCCTCCGCCACCACCGCCTCCGGCACCAGCGAACCCGCATAGAGCACCACCGGGCAGCGCCGGATCAGCGCCAGCCCGCGGACGGTAATAAGATCCGCCGCCCCCGGCCCCGCCCCGATGAAATGGATGGTCATGGCTATTCCTCGCGGCGGTTCGAACCGTCCATCTTCTTCGCATAACCGCGTGGCGTATATGTCCGCATGGTCGTTCCCTGGCCGAAACGTCGGGTTGCGCTGCTCCCAATCACAACGAGGGTCAGCATATCGACCGAATCGACATCGAAATCACCGAGCGCCACCTGATCGACCCGTTCGCCCGACCGGCCGAGATTTCGGGCAACGATCACCGGCGTCTCTGGCGGCCGGGCCATCAACATGATGCGCTTCGCCTCCTGCAGCAACTCCCGGCGGCGGCGGCTCTGCGGATTATACAGCGTAACGACGAAATCTCCCTCCGCGGCGGCCTGCAGGCGTTGCAGGATCGTCTCTCTCGGCGTCAACAGATCGGACAGAGATATGGCGCAGAAATCGTGGCCCAGCGGCGCGCCGGCGCGGGCGGCCGCCGCCTGCAGGGCCGAGATGCCGGGCACGACCGTTACCGCGACCCGGTTCCAGTCCGGCCGGTCCTCGCGGTCCAGCAATTCGAACACCAGAGTCGCCAACGCATAGATTCCCGGGTCGCCGGAACAGACCAGCGCGACCGATTTGCCGTCCGCCGCAAGATCGAGGGCGAGCCGCACGCGGGCCTCCTCCTCGCCGAGGTCCGAGCCATGTCGCGGCTTGCCGGCAATCAGCCCGTCCACGAGGTCGAGATACAGCCCGTATCCCACCACCGCGTCGGCGAGGGCCAGCGCTTCCGTCGCTTCCGGCGTGCGCCATGCGTCTGCACCCGGTCCGATCCCGACCACGTCGAGCCTGCCCCGCGCACGGCCGGCCACGCCGGGGTCGATCGGTTTCGGGCTGCGCGCAACGGCGCAGGTGGCGCGTTTGGACTTGTTCTTCGGTACGATCAGCTTCGCGTCCGGGCCGGCAAGCGCGAGCGCCGCACCCTCGGCCACGCCGTGACAGCCGACCTCGCGGAACACGGCCTCGGAGGGACTGACCAGCCGCGGCGTTTCGGCCTCCAGCTCATCGCCCGTGAAGAAACGCGCCGGCAGGCCCAGGCCTTCGGCGCAGGCCAGCACAGCCTCCTCGTCTGACTTCAGGTCGAGCGAGGCGATCGCAGCCAGCGCACCGGGCGCCAGGTCCGCACCGGCCAGGGTCTCGTCCACCAGAGCCTGCAGTTCGCCAGTGTCGGCGCCGCGCTCGCAGCCGACGCCGACTGCCAGCACCGGCGGATGGACGACCAGCGTCTTATCATCGACGCGGCAGGCACGGTCGGTGACCAGCAGGGTCAGGCCGCCCGCATCGGCGAACAGGGCCGGGTCCGGCCAGGAGCCGTCTCCCGCCTCCGTGACAAGTCGCACGGGTTCCCCCGCGAGCAGCGCCGCAGCCAGCGCTTTGGCCATTGCCGGATTGGCGACGGTCCAGCCGCGTGGGGGCTCGTCCAGGGCCAGGCCGAGTCCCAGATCTCCGGCCGTCGTGATTGCCGCCGTCCCGCCCATCATATCCGCGATCCGGCGCGCCAATGCGTTGGCCCCGTGATGCCCGCCGAGCAGCGGCACGGCGACGCTGCCGTCCTCAGCGAGTGCGACCACCGGCGGCTCCGCCCGCTTGTCGGCCACGAGCGGCGCCAGCGCGCGGATCAGGATGCCTGCGGCGCAGACGCCAACGATCGCCCCGCCCTCGGCGAACAGCATCCGCAAATGCGCTGCGGTGTCGGAAAAGGGAACGTCCGCGCCGTCCGCGCGGCCCGCCAACCCGTGTACGACCGCGCTGTCCAGTGCCGGCTGGAGTCTGCGCGCGAGGTCCAGCCCGCGCCGGCACCAGCACCATGGAGAAATACGGCGCTTTGCCCCGCGCGGCCTCGGAGAACGGCAGGATTGTCTGGTTTTCCATCGTCGCGTATTCGATGTAGCGGGCGAACTCGGTCAGGCCGAGCCGACCCAGCACCCGCTGCAATTTATCCAGATGCCGGCCGACCTTGATGATGACGGCCGCGTCCGTATCGGCCAACCGCCGCTCCAGTTCGTCCTCTGCCAGCGGCGCGGGCAGCACCAGCAGCACATCGTTGCGCGACGCCAACGGCATGTGCAGCGCCGCCGCCCCGGCGGTCAGCGACGAGACGCCCGGGATCACGCGCACCGGGAAGCGTTCGGCCAACCGCGCAAAGATATACATGAAAGAGCCGTAGACGAAGGGGTCACCCTCGCAGAGTACGGCCACATCGCGGCCCGCTTCCAGATGTTCGCCGATTTCGTCCGCCGCGCGGTCGTAAACGGCCTCCACCGGAAAGCGTTCGGGCACAAGCGGCATGCGGATGGGAATCTCGGTCTGGCTGCCGGTAAGATGCGGGGCGGCAATTCTTCGCGCCATGCTCTCGCCTTGGAGCGGCGCCGGCCAGGCGATGACGGGAACCGTCTGCAGAATTCGATGCGCTTTCAGCGTAATGAGCTCCGGATCGCCGGGGCCAACGCCAAGACCATACAAAGTGCCGGTCACGGCTTCACCACCTGCCACTGGGTCACCGGCATCATCGGTTTCCAGCCATGGAGCGCACCCACCGGCGAGAGGCGCGATATCGAAAGCCGCACCAGTTCACCACCAAGTTCGCGATGACGTTTCGCCAGCGACGTTTCGCCCTCGATGGTTACCGTGTTGGCGACAAGCCGACCGCCTGCCCTCAATGCCTCCCAGCACGCCTCGAACACGCCGTCGGTGCCGATACCGCCGCCGACGAAGACGGTGTCGGGACTCGCCAGTCCGTCGAGCGCCCCTGGCGCGGTGCCGATGACGATCTCGAGGCCCGGCACGCCCAGCGCG
>CAMYKU010000011.1 GCA_947259105.1 uncultured Alphaproteobacteria bacterium | reverse complement strand
GCGTCCGTCGGGATGACGAAATAGGCCAGCGCGGCCAGGGCGGCGGCCTTGATGTGCGGTGGGGTGCGCGGATCGCGCGTGCAGTACCAGGCCGCAACGGCCTCTTCGGCGAAGGGGATGCGCCCGGCGTAGCGCTTGATCTTGCGCCAGAAGCCGCCCCGGACCCGGGCCTCGTTTTCCTGACGGGCGCCGGGACCGGGCAGCGGAACGGGGAGATTTGCGTTCATGTTTGCCATATAGTGACACCGCGTCGCTTCTGCTATACCGCCGAGTGTAACGTTGCCGGAGGGCCAGCCATGGATGCCAGTGGAGTCGGAGCGATCGTAACCGGTGGCGCGTCGGGCCTGGGCGCCGCGACGGCGCAGGCGCTGGCCTCGGCGGGGGCCAAGGTCACCGTTCTGGACCGGGACGGAAACGGCGCCGTCGCCGTCGCCAATACGATCGGCGGGCTGGGAGTCGGCTGCAACGTGGCCGACGCGGAGGCGGTCGCCATGGCGCTGAACGAGGCGCGCTCGGCGCACGGCCCGTGCGGGATCGCGGTCAACTGCGCCGGTATTGCCCCGGCCAGGCGCATCGTCGGGGCCGACGGCCCGATGCCGCTGGAGGACTTCCAGCAGGTCATCCAGGTCAACCTGATCGGCACGTTCAACGTCATGCGGCTCGCCGCAGCCGAAATGGCGGGCCGCACCCCGAATGCCGATGGCGAGCGCGGGGTCATCGTGAATACGGCCTCGATCGCCGCCTTCGAAGGGCAGGTCGGGCAGTCGGCCTACGCCGCGTCGAAGGGCGCGGTCGCCGCGCTGACCCTGCCGGCGGCCCGGGAATTCGCCGCCATCGGGGTGCGCGTGCTGGCCATCGCGCCCGGCCTTTTTGCAACGCCGCTGCTGCGCGGCCTGCCGCAGGACGTCCAGGACAGCCTCGCCAAATCATTGCCGTTCCCGAAGCGGTTCGGCAAGCCGGACGAGTTCGCCGCCCTCGTCATGCACATGATCGGCAATCCGGTGATGAATGGCGAGATCGTGCGGCTCGACAACGCGCTGCGCATGCAGCCGCGCTAGTGGGATATCCACTTACGTGGAGTCGGCACCAGCCCGCTCCCCCACCCGGCCACCCAACGCTATCGTACGCTGTGGGTGGCCGGGTGGGGGAGCGGGCCGGTGCGAACTCAACGGATAAAGCGCTAACCGGCCGCCCGGTCCATGAACCGTGCCAGCGCGATGTCGAGATCGCTCAAGCCGCCGCAATCGTGGGTCGTCAGCGTCACCTCGACGCGGTTGTAAACGTTGAACCACTCGGGATGATGGTTCATCCGCTCCGCTTCCATCGCGACTCTGGCCATGAAACCAAAGGCTTCGTTGAAGTTCTTAAACTTGAAACTCTTGACGATCGCATCGCGGTCCGTCGCGTCGCGCCAGCCTTCAAACGCGGCCAGCGCGGTTTCGCGCTCTTCCGGCGACAGTTTTTCGGCCATGACGTTCTCCTCCGGCAGTCTGCCATCAATCTAGTGCGCGCCGCGGGCGGCGGCTATTGTTGCCTGCCATGACGACCGGAACCTATGCGCCGACCCTGGACGATATCGAGGCCCTCGCCCGCGCGGCGCTGGACACGATTCCCGGCGAACTGCGCCGCTATGTGCACGATGTCGTTGTGCGCGTCCAGGATTTCCCCGACGCCGAGACCTGCCGCGATATGGAACTGGAGTCGGAGTTCGAACTGCTCGGCCTGTATTCGGGCGTTTCGCTCGATCACGAGGAGGCCGTCGGCGTCCGCGAGGACGTGAACATGATCTTCCTCTACCGGCGGCCGCTGCTCGACTACTGGTGCGAGACCGGAGAGGAACTCACACACCTTGTCCGCCACGTGATCATCCATGAGATCGGCCACCATTTCGGCCTTTCCGACGACGACATGGAAGCGCTGGAGCGGCTCGCGGACGAGCGCGCCGGCGGATAACCGGTCATTATCAGCGCTCATTGGTATGAGATCGCCGCAGCAGGAAAACCGCCTGCTCGGCCAGCAGATTCGCGAGGACGCCGGCTGGGTCGAGGCCGAGCCGCAGGCCATCGCCGTTCAGTGCGAGGCCGCGCTCGACGTGCAGGTTCATTTCGCGGCCCAGAACCACGAAATCCCGGATCGTGCAGAAATGGATGTTCGGCGTGTTGTACCATTGATGCGGCAGTTTTTCGTTCACCGGCATGCGGCCTATGAAGAACAGGCTCGACCGCACCCGCCAGTATCCGAAATTCGGGAACGAGACGATCGAACGCTTGCCGATCCGTGCCATATGGTCCAGCACGGTGCGCGGATTGTGGGTCGCCTGCAGGGTCTGGCTGAGGATCACATAATCGAAGGCGTCCGACGGGTAATCCTTCAGATCGGTGTCCGCGTCGCCCTGGATCACCGACAGTCCGTTGCGAACGCAGGCGTTCACGCCGGTCTGGCTGAGTTCGATGCCGCGGCCGTCGACGCCCTTGGTCTTCCAGAGATGCTGCAACAGCGCGCCGTCACCGCAGCCGACGTCCAGAACGCGGCTGCCCGGCTCCACCATGTCCGCGATCAGCTGCAGATCGACGCGGATCGAGGAGGTGGTTCCGTTCATGTCGCTTTCAGCCCCTTGTGCTCTGCGCAGCCGTTCAGGAATCCCGACAGCACGTCCCGGAATTCGGGCTCGTCGAGCAGAAACGCGTCGTGTCCCTTGTCCGATTCGATCTCGACGAAACTCACATTGGCGGCGACCGCGTTCAGGGCATGCACGACGGCCCGGCTTTCCGGGGTCGGAAACAGCCAGTCGCTGGTAAACGAAACCAGGCAGAACCGCACCGGTGTGTTCTCGAACGCCGCGGCGACGGTGCCGAACTCGGCGGCGAGGTCGAAATAGTCCATCGCACGGGTGATGTAGAGGTACGAATTGGCGTCGAATCGCTCGACGAACGTGATGCCCTGATGCCGCAGGTAGCTCTCGACCTGGAAATCCGCGTCAAATCCGTATGTCAGGGTATCGCGATCCTGCAGGTTGCGCCCGAACTTGCGGTGCAGCGCCGTTTCCGAAAGATAGGTGATGTGCGCCGCCATGCGCGCCACCGCGAGCCCGCGGTGGGGCCTGGTGTCGTGCAGCAGGTAGTCGCCGCCATGCCAGTCCGGGTCCGCCATGATCGCCTGGCGGCCGACCTCGTGGAAGGCAATGTTCTGCGCCGAATGGCGCGCAGCGCCGGCGATCGGAACCGCGGCAAAGACCCGTTCGGGGTAACGTGCGGCCCAGTCGAGCGCCTGCATTGCGCCCATCGAGCCGCCCATGACCGCAAACAGCTGGTCGATTCCCAGATGGTCGATCAGCAGCCGCTGGGCGCGCACCATGTCGGCGATCGTGATCACCGGGAAACTCAGCCCGTAGGGCTTGCCGGTGGCCGGGTTGGCATCCTTTGGACCTACCGTGCCAAGACATCCCCCCAGCACGTTGGCGCATATAACGAAATAGCGATCGGTATCCAGCGGCTTTCCCGGTCCCACCATCAGATCCCACCATCCCGGCTTGCCGCTGATCGGGTGGGTTTCGGCGACGAACTGGTCACCGGTCAGCGCATGGCAGACCAGGATGGCGTTGGACTTGTCGGCGTTCAACGTGCCATAGGTCTGGTAGGCGACCGGGAAGGGGCCGAGCGCGATGCCGCAGTCCAGGCGCAGTTTCTCGTCGACGCCAAGTTCGATGCGATGGCCGGGCAGTGGGAATGCGGGTTCCGACATGGCGGCATAGCTAGAGTTGAAGTCATGGCCCGTCAATGATTTCTTCCCGGCCCGCACCCGCGCCGGCAGGTGCTGACAGGCGGCCGGCAACCTGCTAATAAGCCTTTTTTTCCGGGGATCCGGCATAGGGCACGGCGCATTCATGGACAGACCACAGGCGAAGCTGGACGATCTGCGTAGCGAGATCGACGAGATAGACACCGCGCTGCATGACCTGATCATGCGCCGCGCGGCAATCGTCGAGAATATCGCCGCGGCCAAGGGTGAACAGGCCGCATCCGGCATGCGCCCCGGGCGCGAGGCGGAAATCCTGCGGCGCCTGGTGGCACGGCACGACGGCCGGTTTCCGCGCGGCTCGCTGGTCCGGATCTGGCGCGAGATCATCTCGGCCGTGACTGCGATGCAGGGTCCGTACAGCGTTGCCGTATTCGACGAAGAACACGGTGGTCTGTGGGACCTGTCGCGCGACTATTTCGGAACCTGTACGAAGATATCGACCCGCTCTGCCCGGCGCGACGTGGTCGGCAGCGTTGCAGACGGCACCGTGACGCATGGCGTCCTGCCTTATCCGCCCGAAGAGGACGACCGGCCGTGGTGGGCCGGGTTGTGGGCGCCGGATGCACCGCAAATCGTCTTGCGGCTCCCGTTTGCGGCGACCGGCAATGCACGGGGCCGGGGCGCGCAGGCGCTGGTGCTTGCGCGCGTCGCGCCCGAACCCACGGGCGACGACCGCAGCCTGATCATGATCGAGATGGCCGAGGAGCGGCGCCGCGTCGTATTCGCGGAAATGCTCGACCGGGCCGGCCTGAAGGGGCGGCTGGTCTGTGCGTCCCGCGATGGCAGCCTGCAATATCTCGTCGAGGTGGAGGGCTTCCTGGAAAGCGGCGATGAGCGGCTGGGCCGGGTGATGGAAGAGGCCGACGTGGAGCGCGTCCGGGTTATCGGCGGTTATCCCGTACCGCTGTCCGAGAGTGCGAAAAGCTGACCGGCGAGGACCACGAAGCCGATGACTGGAAGAAGCGCATGACGCCGCCTGAACCGCGCCCCGGGGTGATGGACGTAGCCCCCTATGTCGGCGGCAGCCACGAAGTCGCCGGCGTCGACAGGGTGATCGTGCTGTCGGCCAACGAGAATCCCCTTGGACCCGGCGAGCCCGCGAAGGAAGCCTACCGCGCGGCCGCCGAGACGCTGCATCGCTACCCGGAGGGCGGCGCGGAGGAACTGCGCCAGGCCATCGGAAAGCGTTTCAGCCTCGACCCCGGGCGCATCGTCTGCGGCGCCGGCTCGGACGAGTTGATCTCGCTGCTGATCAGGGCCTATGCCGGGCCGGGCGACGAGGTGCTGCAGAGCCGGTACGGCTTCCTGATGTATGCGATCTCGGCGACGACGGCGGGGGCGACGCCGGTGATGGCGCCCGAGACGAACCTCACCGCGAATGTCGATGCGCTGCTCGATCACGTCACCGAACGGACCCGCCTGCTGTTCCTCGCCAATCCCAACAATCCCACCGGCACCTACCTGCCGGGATCGGAACTGCGGCGGCTGCGCGAAGGCCTGCGCGCGGACGTGATCCTGGTGATCGATGCGGCCTACGCCGAATATATCGATGTTCCGGACTATGCGACCGGGGCCGAACTGGTGACGGAGTTCGACAATGTCGTGATGTTGCGGACGTTCTCGAAGATCTTCGGGCTGGCCGCGCTGCGTCTCGGCTGGGCCTACGGCCCGCCGGCCATCATCGACGTGCTGAACCGTGTGCGCGGCCCGTTCAACATCACCGCGCCGGCCCAGGCCGCCGGAGTCGCCGCGGTCGGCGACGAGGACCATGTGCGGACCAGCCGCGCGCACAACAGCCGCTGGATGGCCTGGCTGACACAGCAGATCGGTGGGCTTGGCCTGGAGGTTCCGCCATCGGCGGGCAACTTCATCCTGATGCGCTTCGCCGACAAGGCGAAAGCGGACGCGGCCTATGAATTCCTGTGGTCGCGCGGCATCATTGCGCGGCTGATGGGGGGGTATGGCCTGCCCGAATCGATTCGCGTCACCGTCGGGCTCGAGGATGAGAACCGCGCCCTCGTCGAGGCGCTGGCCGAACACCTGGGGGCGTCGTGAGCGAAGTTCTGTTCCAGCGTGTCGCGCTGATCGGCCTCGGCCTCGAAGGCTCGTCGCTGGCCCGGGTGATGAAGCGGGACGGCATGGCGGGCCATATCGCCGGCTGCGCCCGCACCCGGGCCACCCGGGACAAGGCGATGGAGCTGGGCTTCGTCGACAGCGTCCACGAGGACGTCGCGGATGCCGTGGCGGACGCCGATCTTGTCGTGCTCTGCACGCCGGTCAGCACCTTCGGCGACCTCGCCGCGCGATTCGCGCCGGTGCTCAAGCCCGGGTCCGTCGTCACCGACGTGGGATCGGTCAAGATGGCGGTGATCCGCGATGTCGGGCCGCTGCTGCCGGCGGGCGTGCATTTCGTTCCGGGCCACCCGGTCGCCGGCACCGAGCACTCGGGGCCCGAATCCGGTTTCCCCGAGCTGTTCGAGCACCGCTACTGCATCCTGACCCCGCCGCCGGGAACCGATCGCGACATGGTGGCCAAGGTGGCCGAGTTCTGGCGCCGCGCCGGCAGCATGGTGGAGTTCATGGACGCGCACCATCACGACCGGGTGCTGGCCATAACCTCGCATCTGCCGCATCTCATCGCCTATTCGATTGTCGGCACCGCGGCCGACCTCGAATCGCAGCTGCGCCGCGAGGCGGTCGAGAACGGCGACGTCGTGGAAACCCGCGAGGTCATCAAATACTCCGCCGGCGGATTCCGGGATTTCACCCGCATCGCCGGATCGGACCCGGTGATGTGGCGCGACGTCTTCCTCAACAATCGCGAGGCGGTGCTGGAGATGCTCGGCCGGTTCGTCGAGGACCTGACCGCATTGCAGCGCGCCATCCGATGGGGCGAGGGCGAGACGCTGGAGGATCTGTTCCGCCGGACCCGCGAGGTCCGGCGCGGTGTGGTCGAGATGGGCCAGGCCGGCCGGTTCATTGCCACCGAGGCGGAAGACAGCGGGGAGACGGAATCATAGAGTATTTCAAGATTGTTTGGATTCGCACTTGCGCCGGCGGCGCGACCTCATACTTCGAGACGGCGCTTCGCGCCTCCTCAGCATGAGGACACAGGCATTGAAGCCTCATGCTGAGGAGGGCCGAAGGCCCGTCTCGAAGTATGAGGTCGCTCGATGCCGGTGCCGAACAATCTTGAAATGCTATAGAACGGATATGCTTTAGGGTCGGCCGCCATGTCCGAAGGCTTATCCGCGAACGATCTCGCGCGCCGCAAGCAGGATTTCCTCGACTCGATCGTCACCGATTCGGACATCTGGATCTTCGCCTACGGGTCGCTGATGTGGAATCCCGGATTCGAGCACGCCGAGTCGCACACGGCGCTGCTGCATGGCTGGCACCGGTCCTTCTGCGTCTATTCGCACCGCTATCGCGGCACCCCGGACAGGCCGGGGCTGGTTCTCGGGCTCGACCGCGGCGGCTCCTGCCGGGGCATCGCCTACCGCGTTGTCCGCACGCGGGCCCGCGATACGCTGGATTACCTGTGGGACCGCGAGATGGTGCTGGGAGTCTACCGGCCGCGTGTGCTTCATCCTCGCCGCGAAAGCCTGCGGTTTGCCTGCCACGCCTTCACCGTCGACCGCGGCCACAATCAGTATGCCGGCGGCCTGGCCATCGACGAAATGGTCCGCCTGATACGCCAGGGCGTCGGCAAGGGCGGCCACAACCGCGACTACCTCGCCAGCACCGTACGGCACCTCGATATCCTCGGCATTACCGGCGGCCCGCTCCACCGCCTGCATGCGCTGGTCGAGGGCCGGGGTTATACCAAGGAGCGTTGATAATGACCCATTTGACCGGGTTCCCTTGTCCGTCCGTCAGGCGCGGTTCGCGCAGCGGTGCTGGGTGCGTTACGGCCCTTGCCCGATGCGCAAGCATCGCGCTGCGGACCGTGCCTGCCCGGCGGGCCGCCGCGCGCCATCAAATGGGTCATTATCAGCACTCCTTGGTATTGGGCGCGTCCGCCGGCGCTTCGGTCGGCTGCGCGCGCTGCAGGCCGCGAACCGAGTTGCCCAGCCAAACGGCGTCCGCCGCGTCGAGGTCCGCCGGATACAGTACGCGCTCTTCAACCTGGCGTTCGTCGCTCTCCAGCAGGTCGCGGCGCAGTGTGCCGTCCAGCAGGCCGCAGGACAACGGAGGCGTCAACAGGACTCCGCCGCGCTCGATGAAGATGCTGGTGTAGCTGCCTTCGGTCAATTCGCCGCGCTCGTTGACGAAAAGAACCTCGTCGCAGCCGGTCTCGCCCGCAAGCCGTTCGCGCTCGCTGTCAAGAAATCCGCGCCGCGTCGTCTTGTGGTAGACGAGCGGGCCGGAGCTGTCGATGCGCCGCCGCGACAATGTAAACCGCAGATCGGTACGGCCGACGGCCGAGGGATCGATCGCCGCCGATTCCAGGGTCAGCACGCCGTCCTCGTCGAGCGACAGACGAACGCGGGACAGGCCGGTCAGCCCTTCGGCCAGGCGGTCGAGCGCTGCCTCGACGTGCCGGCGGTAACAGGGAATGCCGAACCGTTCCGCCGAGGCCAGCAGCCGGTCGAAATGGCGGCCGAGGAGATAATACCCCTCGTCGCTGCTCCACCGCATGGTTTCGATGAGCTGAAACGGCTCGTGCCGCGCCGTCAGGAAGTGACCTTTCAGATGACATTCGTTGTGTTCGGCCGCGGCGTCGGAATCGAATACGATGCCGCTGCCGATTCCCATCTCGCCACGCCCGTCCCGGTCGAGGAAGAGCGTCCGGATGGCGACATTGAACCGCGCGCTGCCGTCCGGGTCGATGGCGCCGATCGCGCCGGTGTAGACGCCGCGCGGATCGGGCTCGAGTTCGCGGATGATTTCCATCGCCCTGATCTTCGGGGCGCCGGTGACCGACCCACAGGGGAACAGCGCCTCGATGACCTCCCTGATCCCGGTGCCCGCGCGCATGCGCGCCCGGACGGTCGAGGTCATCTGGAGGACCGAGCGGTAACGTTCGACGGAAAACAGCTCGGGCACCGACACACTGCCGGTTTCCGCGATCCGCCCGAGATCGTTTCGCAGCAGGTCGACGATCATCAGGTTTTCCGCCCGGGACTTTTCGTCGGAGCAAAGCCAGCCCGCGAGCGCGGCGTCCTCGGGCGCCGTAAGCCCGCGCGGCGCGGTGCCCTTCATCGGCCGGGTCGTGATGACGTTATCACGGGTCTCGAAGAACAGCTCCGGCGACAGCGACAGGACATGCCAGCCGGTCCCGCCGATAAACGCACCGTGTTCCACCCTCTGCCGCCGCCGTAGCTCCTCGTAAAGGGCGAACGGATCGCCGGACCACCGGAACCGGTGCTTGAACGTGAGGTTGATCTGGTAGACATCGCCGGACGCGATGTAATCGCGGACGGCGCGAACGCGATCCAGATATGCGGCACGGTCGAGCGAGTATCGCGAGTCGCCGATTTCCCACCCTGATTTTTCGCAGCCGGCCCGGACAATATCGCGCGCTTCGCTCCAGTAAACGTTACGCGCTTTGCGAAACAGCCCCATCCAGATCAGCGGAACCGCCCTTGCCGGCGGCATATGCACGGCCAATTTCTTCTCGAGCGCATAGCCCAGTTCGTACGCCATGAACCCGGCGGCATAGAGACCGCGCGCACCGGCATTCGCGATCGCGTCCAGCGCATCCGCGACACCGCCTGCATCATTGCAGGCAACGATTTCGACCGGATCCGCGAACAGGCGGCAACGGCCGCCCAGGCCCGACAGGCTGTCGTCGATCAGAACGAAGGGTGTCCGGT
The DNA here is from genome assembly GCA_947259105.1 of uncultured Alphaproteobacteria bacterium. Lineage (GTDB taxonomy): Bacteria > Pseudomonadota > Alphaproteobacteria > UBA8366 > JADFVY01. The sequence continues at coordinate 70,009 of CAMYKU010000011.1, read as the reverse complement.
TCATACCAGGCGGTCCGCCTCACGCATCGCCGCGGCGCCGTCCGTCACATTGCCCGCAGGCCGTCGCGGACCGACAGGATCGCCCGGGCGATCGATTCGAGGTCGATCAGGAACCACATCGCGGCCACGAAAATCAGCACCATCAACCCGTAGACATGCCACGGCAGGGCCACCGGTTTTTCGAAGCCGCATGACGGGCACGCGTCAACGTAGCCGCGGATGGCAGCCTTGCAGCGTGGACAAAGCCGGTCCCGCGCCATCGCGCCGTCAGCCGCATCTCGAATAGCCGCAGGATGGGCAGAGGTCGCATCCTTCGCGGTGGATCAGTCCGGGCTGGCTGCATTTCGGGCAGAACCGCCGCGGCGATTCGCCGACCGCCTGCTCCAGCGCCAGGACATCGGGTTTTTCGGGCTCCGGGATGAAGCCGATGGCAATCATATGCTGCTCGATGACGTTGCCGATCGCCGCCAGCAGCGACGGTACGTAGCGGCCGTCCATCCACGAGCCGCCCCGCGGATCGAAGATGCTCTTGAGTTCGCGCACCACGAAGGTGACGTCGCCGCCGCGCCGGAAGACGGCGCTGATCATCCGGGTCAGCGCCACGGTCCAGGCGTAATGCTCGAGGTTCGCCGAGTTGATGAACACCTCGAACGGCCGCCGCCGCCCGTCCTGCACGATGTCGTTGATGGTCAGGTAGAAGGCGTGCTCGCTCTCGGGCCAGCGCAGCTTGTAGGTCTTGCCGACCAGCGCTTCGGGGCGTTCCAGCGGCTGCGTCATGTAGACGATTCCGGGTTCCGATTCCGGCACCGCGCCGTCCGTCGCCGCCGGCTCCTTTTCCGGTTCCGCGGGGGCCAGGACGGCGCCCGTCACCAGGTTCGGGCGGTATGTCGTGCAGCCTTTGCAGCCCATCTCGTAGGCGCGCAGATAGACGTCCTTGAAATCCTCGAACGCGATGTCGTCGGGCAGGTTGACTGTCTTGGAGATCGAGCTGTCGATATATCTCTGCACTGCCGCCTGCATCACGATATGCGCCTCCGGCGCCAGCGTGCGGGAATCGGTGAAATAGCCGGGCATCGTCGCATCGTCGCCCTTGAGTGCATGGAACTCCCGGCAGGCGTAGTCGACGACCTCCTCGTCGCGGCGGCTGCCGTCGGGCATCAGGACGCTGCGGGTGAACCGGTAGCTGAAGACCGGCTCGATGCCCGAAGACACGTTGTCGGCCAACAGCGAGATCGTGCCGGTCGGCGCGATCGAGGTGACCAGCGCATTGCGGATGCCGTGCTCGGCGATGCCATCGCGGAGTTCCTGCGGCAGCGCGGCGACGCTTTCGCCCGCAAGGTACTTGTCCCGGTCGAATAGCGGAAACGGCCCTTTCTCGCGGGCCAGCTCGATGGAGGCGCGGTAGGCGGCATTGCGAAAGGCGGTCATCCACTGTTCGGTCAGTGCCACCGCCTCGGAACTGCCGTAGGACAGGCGGCACATGATCAGCGCGTCGCCCAGGCCCGTCACTCCCAGCCCGATCCGCCGCTTGTTCATCGCCTCTTCACGCTGGCGGTCGAGCGGGAAGCGCGATACGTCGATCGCGTTGTCCATCATCCGCACCGCGGCCGGGATCAGCCGCTCCATCTCCTTGACGTCCAGCCCCGCTTTGCCGGTGAACGGCGCCCGTACCAGCCTGGCCAGGTTGATCGACCCCAGAAGGCAGGCGCCATAGGGCGGCAGCGGCTGCTCGCCGCACGGATTGGTGCTGAAGATTTCCTCGAGATAGTAGAGGTTGTTCAGCCGGTTAACGCGGTCGATGAAGATCACGCCGGGCTCGGCATACTCGTAGGTTGCCCGCATGATCTCGTCCCACAGCTCGCGCGCCCGCAGGGTCGCGACGGTCTTGCCGCCGAACACCAGCGGCCAGTCGGCGTTCTCCCGCACCGCCTGCATGAAAGCGTCGGTGACCAGGACCGAGAGATTGAACATGCGAAGCCGTCCCGGCTCCGCCTTGGCGCGGATGAAGGCCTGGATATCCGGGTGGTCGCAGCGCATGGTCGCCATCATCGCGCCGCGCCGGTAGCCGGCACTCATGATGGTGCGGCACATCGCATCCCAGACATCCATGAAGCTGAGCGGGCCGGACGCGTCGGCGCCGACGCCGTGCACCGGCGCGCCTTTCGGGCGCAGGGTGGAAAAGTCGTAACCGATGCCGCCGCCCTGCTGCAGCGTCAGCGCAGCTTCGCGCAGATGCGCGAAGATTCCCGACATGTCGTCCGGAATCGACCCCATGACAAAGCAGTTGAACAGCGTGACATCGCGGCCGGTCCCGGCCCCGGCCAGGATGCGGCCGGCGGGCAGGAACCGGAACCCCGACAGCGCCTCGTAAAACCGCCCGGCCCAGGCCTCCGACTCGGCTTCCGGCTGCGCCAGCGCCCCGGCGACGCGGCGCCAGCTCTCTTCGACAGTCTGGTCCACGGGGGTTCCGTCCGCCGATTTCAGACGGTACTTCATGTCCCAGATCTGTCTTGCGATGGCGCTCAGGGATTCCATGGGCCGCTTGTTCCGGTCTCGCCGTTGCGGGGCTTCGGGATTCATAGACCCTCGGGGGTCGGGGGTCAAACCATGTTCCCGTTATGTTTTTACCGCTGCCCCGCCGGCGCCTGCTCGTCTCCCGGGTTTTTCGATCGGCGGCAGCCAGGGGAACTTCTCCAGCGCTTCGGCCTCGAGCCGGGCCGTGGCCGGCTCGATCCGCTCCGCCAGGGTTCTCATGAAGGTCTTGCGGTCCAGCCCCGGCTCGATCGGCTCCAGATATTCGAGGGTGATCGTACCCGGCCATTTGCCCAGTTTCCGGCGCGGCCAGAACAGCCCTGAATTGAGCGCCACCGGAACCACGGGAACTCCAACGCCGGTGTAAAGCGCAGCAGTGCCCGGCAGGTACGGGCGCTCAACCCCGGGCGGTGTCCTGGTGCCTTGCGGAAAGATCAGTATCGACCTGCCCCTGGCGATCGCCGTTCGGGACCGGGCCACAAGATTCCTGAGGGCCGTGACGCCCTTCGCCCGGTCGATCGGGATCATGCCCATGCGGATCAGGTACCAGCCCCACACCGGCACCCAGGTGAGTTCCCGTTTGAGGACGAACACCATTTCCGGGTGCAGGTAGCTGGGACCCAGCGTATCCCAGGCCGATTGGTGCTTGGCCGCGAAGACAACGGGCCCCGCAGGGATATTCTCCCGGCCGCGCGCCTCGAAATCGATGCCGATGACGGTGCGGATCTGCCACAGCACCACGCGTAGCCAGAGCTGTTTGTATGCCAACACGAAGCGGAACGGCAGAAGGAGTCCGGGGATGATGAAGAGGCTCATCACAACGGTCGTCACCGCAAAGGCGGCGCTGAACAGAAGCGCGCGAAGATACTGCATCGCCTTCAATTGTCGCTGCCCAGCCCGAACAGATTCCGCAGGGCCGCCAGAAGGTACTTGTTGTATTCGCCGATCACCAGGCTTGCGGTGCCCGGACGCCGCCACCAGTCCTCGATCATGACCTGCTCGGGAAAGACTGGATGCGGGACGATCTCGACGTCTGGAAGCGCAGCGCGAAACTCCAGGAGGCTGCGCGGCATGTGGTAACCCGCCGTCACCAGCCGGACCGAAGAGATTCTGTTGCTGCGGACCCAGGCGGCGCTTTCGCTGGCGTTGCTTCCGGTGTCCTCCGCCATGTAGCCCAGCGTAACGCAGCACGCCATGTCTTCAAGAGTCATCCCCGTGACCCGCAAGACCGCTTCGAGCGGCACGCTCTTGTCGACGCCGGACACCAGGAGCTTTTCCGCCAACCGGCGCGATAGAAGTTCGAACCCGGTCTCGAGCCGCAGCGTGCCGCCGGTCAGTACGATGATCGCGTCGGTCTTGCGCTGGTCGTCCGCAACGGTTCGGGGAATGCCGCCGACGAAGCGGGTCAATCCCCAGCCCCATACTCCCAGACCGGCCAACAGAAGGATGAGCAGCACCGTGATCCTGCGCCGCCGCCGCCGCTCGCGCCTACGCCGGAACATCGGTCCGCACCTGCCGACGATTCATTCCGCTCTTCAACATCGTCCTATTGTTACACCAATTTCCGCAAGCTTCGCACTACCGTACGTTTTGCGGTCCAGTTGGCGATCAGGGCCGTGGCCAGCGGCAGCGCGGCGAGCACACCCCAATGCCATGCGAGAAGCGAGACCGGCGGCAGCATCGAGGTATCCAGATGAGCCGCCGCGCGGCCCAAGCCCCAAAGAGTCGCGGCGCCCAGCGCAATGCCGATAAGGCCGCCGCGCAATCCCTGTGAAAGCGCCAGATTCTGGAACTGCCGGGCGATGAAGACGTCGCGCGCACCGATCAGATGCAGCACCTCGATAACGTCCTGGTGGGCCGCCATGCCGCTGCGTGTGGCGAAGACCACGATTCCCACCGTCGCCACGGCCACCAGGATGACAATGAAGCCGGCCACCGTCCCCAGCGCGCCGATCAGCCCGGAAAGCTGCTCCTGCCAGATCCCGTGATCATCGAGCACGGCGCCGGGGTCGGCATTCGAGAGCATGGTTCGCAGGGCGCCCACAGACGGGGGCGACGTTTCGTCCAGTTCGACGTCGATCAGTCGCGGCAGCGGCAACGCCTCCAGCGAGGCGCCGGCGCCAAGCCAGGGCTCCAGCATTGCCGTGATCTCCGGCAGCGGGATCGATCGTGCGGAGGCCACGCCCCGGCTGCGCTGCAGCAGTCTGACGAGCTTGTCGACACGGTCCTCGATCACATCGGGTGGCTCGCCCTCCATCGGCATGACCTGGACGGTCACCGTTCCGGTCAGGTCGCTGGTCCACTGATCCAGCAGCTCCGACAGCAGCAGCGCGCCGGCCAGCATCAGGCATGCAAGGTAAGTCATCAGGCCGATAATCCATGGCACCAGCCGGGCCGAGGGCTCGCGTGACAGGACCAGATCGCTGCGCCGGCGAATCACGGTTTCGCCTCGGCGGCCGACGGTGATGGCGCGTCATCGGACGAGCTGCCGCGGGCCGCAGACGCCTGTCTGGTGGTCAGGACGCCGTCCTCCAGATGCAGCACCGGATGCTGAAAGCGCGAGATCAGGGCCTCGCTATGGGTGGCGATGACCACCGTCGTTCCCATGCGGTTCAGCTCTTCGAACAGGTACAGCAGGCGCACGCCCATGGCCTCGTCGACGTTGCCCGTCGGCTCGTCGGCAAGCAGCAGACTCGGCTTGGCGATGATTGCGCGGGCGATGGCAACGCGCTGTTGCTGGCCGCCGGAAAGGGTTGGCGGCCGCGCCTTCATGTGGTCGGCCAGGCCCGTCCAATTCAGAAGTTCCCTGACGTTCTTGCGCACCGTGCTGTCGCGGACCCCCGCAACCTGCAGCGGCAGTGCGACATTGTCGAAGGCGGAAAGATGATTGAGCAGCCGGAACTCCTGGAACACGACGCCGACGCGCCGGCGCAGCAGCGGCAACCGCTTGCGCGGGGCTGTCGCGATATCCTCGTCGAACAGGGTGATGAGCCCGCGGCTCGGCCTGTGCGCGAGGTACATGAGCTTGAGGAGCGACGATTTTCCGGCGCCGCTGCGGCCGGTCAGAAAATGGAACGAACCGGGCGCCAGGGAGAAAGTGACTTCGCGCAGCACTTCCGGCCCGGTGCCATATCGCATGCCAACATTCTCGAAACGAACGGTGTTCTTAAAGGTCTGATTTCTCGGCAAGATATTATGGTGTTTCCGTTCCGCGGGAACGTCCGTTCCTGATCCCACAATGGCATGGAACCCGCCGGGCCGTAAAGCGCTGTTCTTGCAAGATAGCGGACGACAACCTATACCTGCCAGATCAATTCAACAGCAGTCCCCGTCAATTCGGCATGATCGTCAGCTGCCCCGCCTGCCAGACCCAGTTCAACGTCGACCCGGCGCTTCTCGGGCCCGGCGGGCGGAAGGTGCGTTGCGCCAAATGCGCCCATCAGTGGCGGGTCGGCCAGGACGGCAAGCCAACCGCGGCCGGGAAGTTCGGTCTGCATGCGCCGAATGCGGCGGCGGCGGAGCCTGCCGCACCCGAAACACCGGCGGAAGCCGAGGCCGACACCGACGTCCAGCCCGCGCCGGACACGCCGGACGAGACTGCGGCTCCCGGTGCGGAAATACCCGGGCCGGCGGCCGAGAAACCGTCCCTGTGGGCGCGCGACCTCATCGCGCCGGAAAAGGCCGCCAAGCTGGCGGCGGAGTCGGTCGAAGCGGCCGGGAGCACGGGCCAGGATGCGCAAGAAGGCGAAGCGGCCGATGCCGCGGTATCCGGCCCCTCGACCGCGGCGGAAACAAAGGCCGACGGCGCTACCGGGGACGGGGCCGGGCCGGATGTCGGGAAGGCGGATATTGCGGATGCTGCGGCCGGGAAGGCGGCCGGTCAGGTGAAGAGGCAGAAGGGCGGCAAAAAGTTCAAAATCTTCCTGCTGCTGCTTTGTCTCGTCGTGCTGGCGCTGTTCGCGGCCGCCGTATTGACCGGTCGATTCGGACCCGGCGGCATCGTCTCGGGGCCGCAGGCGCCGTCGACCGGTGACGTCGCGCCACCCGGCGCGCCCGGATCTCATACCAAGGAGCGCTGATAATGACCCATTTGACCGGGTTCCCTTGACCGTCCGTCAGGCGCGGTTCGCGCCGCGGTGCCGGCGCACCGTAAGCGGACCGCAACGCAGCGGACGGTCAAGGGAACCCGGCCTGCGGTGGGGCGCGGCGGCCCGCCGGATGCGTTACGGCCCTTGCCCGATGCGCAAGCATCGCGCTGCGGCCCGTGCCTGCCCGGCGGGCCGCCGCGCGCCATCAAATGGGTCATTATCAACGCTTCTTGGTATCAGTAGGGCTCGAGAAGCCGCTCGATGTAATCGCGCTCGACCGGCGGCCGTTCGCGTTCGCCGGCGCGCCGGCGCAGCTCTTCCAGAATTCGCCGCGCCCGCTGGATATCGCTCTCGCTGGGAATTTCCACATCGCCCTGCGTTGTTCCCTGGCTGCCCTCCATCCGGCGGCCAAAGGGATCCTGCTGTCCGAACTGCATGCCCGGTCGCCCGGGCTGCATGCCGGCCTGCATGCCGCCGAACTGCTGCATGAGCTGTTCCGTCGCCGCACGTGCGCCTTCCCGCAACTGATCGAGCGCTTCGGTCTGCGCGGGCACCGCGGCGCCGGGCTGATCCGACCGCAGCGAGTCCGTGGAACGCCGCATCGCGCCTTCCGCGCGCCCGAACTGCCGGGGGATTTCGCCGGTCATCTCGCCGAGTTGACGCAGCGGCGCAGGGCCTCCTGCAGGGCCGTTTCGACGGAATCTCCGCTTCCTTGCCGGCCCTGCTGACCCTGCTGGCCTTGTTGCCCCTGCTGGCCTTGTTGACCCTGCTGGCCTTGTTGACCCTGCTGACCCTGCTGACCCTGCTGGCCTTGTTGTCCCTGCTGCTGGTTGCCATTCCGGTTCCGGGGCTGCTGCGGTCCGCCTTGCTGGCCCCTGCGCTGGGCCTCGTTGTAGGTACGGTCCAACAGCTCCTGCTGTCCCTGGATCAGCTCCTGCAGGGCGTCCAGCATCTGCATGCCCTGGCGAAACTCCGGCGGCGGCTGACCCATGCGGCCGGCCTGAAGGTTTTCGAGCAGGTTCTGGAGTTCGGCCAGCATCTGGCGTGCGGCATCTTTTGCGCCGTTCTGCGCCAGTTCGCGCATCCGGTCGAACAGGTTCTTCAGGTCTTCCCGGGTCATCGCCAGGGCGTTCGGATCAACAGGCAAGCCTTCCATGTCCTGCTGCTGCATCCGGGCCAGCGCGTCCATGAGCTCGTTGAGCGCCGCCTCCAGCTCATCCATCAGGCGGGCAAGCTCCTCGTCCGAGGCATCGTTGGCCAGCGCCTCCATGAGCTCCTGCTGCAGCCGGCGCAGTTCCCGCGCGGCCAGCGACAGCTCGCCGTCTTCAAGCCGCAGGGCGGTGTCCCACAACAGTTTCTGAACCGATTCCACGGCGTCCGGGGCGTTGCTGTACTTCAGGCGCCGGCTGGCCGTACTGAGCGCCATGAACACGACGACATCGCCGTCATAGGCGTCCGTACGGTCCGCAATCCCCTGCAATGCGGCGCCGACCGAATCGCGGGCGCTCTCCGGCTCCGCGGTCAGGCGCTTGCGCTGCGCAATGATTTCGCGCGCCACCGGGTGACTGAAGGTCCGCTCCGGCAAAACGATGCTGATTGCCCCGCTCATGCCCCTCTGGCCACGGCCGTCGCGTGCCGTCAGATGCACCAGCACCGGCAGGCCGGCCCACGGGTGCGGCGTCAGGTCCTGATACCCCGTGCCGGTGGCATCGGCGGCATTGAGGCCGGGCAGCGGCAGATCGAAGGTGATCGCCTCGTCACTGGCCGCAGAGCTGTCCGGCCTGCGGATTGTCGCGGTTACACCGGCAAGGCCGTAATCGTCGTGCGCTTCGAAATCGATGCGCAGGGCGCCGAGCGCCGTCTGTCCCGGCTCGCTCAGGAATGCGACGGTGGGTGCCCGGTCGGGGATGATCGTGACGTCCCACGCACCGAGCTCCCGGCCCCGCAGCAGGATCACGACGCGGCCGTCCCGATCCAGCGGAACCCGGGCACGATAGCTGCCCTCCGCGGTCGCGTCGAACGCTTCGCCGTCGAGGGCATCGTCCGGCAACAGAATGACCGGCGCCGACCCGGCATCGCTGACCTGGGCCACCAGAATGCTGCCCTGCGGCGCGGTGATGGGACCCTCGGGCGCCTTTCCGTCGGCGCCGCCGGCCAGGAAGATCGGCGGTTTGCCGGTATATTCCGGCGGCGTCAGCCAGGCATCGAGCTTTGCATCCCGGGCCGGCGCGCCCGAGACGTTCGGCAGCAATGCCCGCAGCAGCCGGTTTCCGGCATCGTCGCCCGCGACGATGGCCGAAATACCAAGGGCGATCAAAATGCCGAAGCGGAGCGCATGGCGGTCTTTGCGGGCAAGCCGCGGGTGCGGCGCACCGACCCGCAGCCCTGCGATGGTTTTGCGCATCCGCTCCTGGTGGCGCTGCCACAGGGCGCGCGTCACCGGGTCGGTGTCCGCGCCGCCCGCGACCGCGTCATCCAGCGCTTCCAGCGGGCGATGGTCCAGATCGTTGACCCGTTCCAGGCGCCGCCGCGCCGCCGTGTGTTCGGGGAGACTGAACCGGCGGAACTCCCACCAGATCGCGGCTGCCAGAGCGGCCGCGAACGCGGTCAGCGCAAAGGCGTGCAGCCAGCCGGGAACCGCGGCGAACAGATCAAACAGGGCCAGCGCCGCGAACAGCCCGGCGATACCCAGCGCAGGCCACAGCGCGCGCCACAGACGTTCGCAAAACAGGACCACGGCCGACAACGAAACCCGCCACAGCCAGTATGCGTCGCCCCGCTGTCGGTTCATGCCAGAATCCTTTGCCATACGCGATATGCCCTATATGGATCGATCCTGCCATGTCGCCAGGCTGTCCTGGCGCAGCAGGTCTTCATAACTGGGCCGCGCGCGCACGATCGACCATTTGGACCCGCGCACAAGTATTTCCGGCGTCAACAGCCGCACGTTGTATGTCGAAGCCATGACCGCACCATACGCGCCGGCGGTTAAAATTGCCAGAAGATCGCCTTCACGAATCGGTGTGAGATTCCTTTGCCGTGCGAAGGTATCGCTGGTCTCACAGGCCGGTCCCACGACGTCCACCGGTGCGACGGGGGCATCCTGCGGCGGCGCGTTGAGCGGCTTGATATCGTGCCATGCATCGTACATGGCCGGGCGCATCAGATCGTTCATCGCGGCGTCGACGATGACGAACCGCTTCGCCTCGCCCTCCTTTACGTAGATCACGCGGCTGACCAGGACGCCGGCATTGCCGACCAGCATCCGGCCCGGCTCGAACACCAGCTGGCACCCCAGATTGCCCACCGCGCCCTTCACCACCGCCGCATAGTCGATCGGCAGCGGCAGCGACTCCTCGCGGTAAGGGATGCCCAGCCCGCCGCCAAGGTCCACACGTTCGATCTCATGCCCCTGCGCGCGCAATTCGCCGACCAGCGCCGCAAGCGTCGTAAACGCCGCGCGGAAGGGCTCCAGGTCCGTCAACTGCGACCCGATATGGACCGCAACCGACACCGGCCGGACGCCGGGAAGCGCCGCGGCGCGCGCGAAGGCCTCGGGCGCGGCCGCGGCGGCGATGCCGAACTTGTTTTCGGCCTTGCCGGTGGAGATTTTCTCATGGGTCCGCGCGTCCACGTCCGGGTTGATGCGGATGCCGATACTGGCGGTGATACCCTTGCCGGCGGCGATCGCGCTCAGCGCCTCCAGCTCGGGGATCGATTCGACGTTGAGCTGCATGACCCCGCAATCGAGGGCATAGGCGATTTCCGCATGGGTCTTGCCGACCCCTGAAAAGACGATGCGATCCGCCGGCACGCCACCGGCCAGCGCCTTGCGCAGCTCGCCCTCGGACACCACGTCGGCGCCCGCGCCGAGATCCGCCAGGGTGCGGATGACCGCGAGATTGGCGTTCGCCTTCACCGCATAGCAGATCAGTGCGTCATGGTCCGCAAAGGCCTCCGAAAACACCTTGTAGTGGCGCTCCAGCGTTGCCGTCGAATAGCAGTAGAACGGCGTGCCGACGGCGGCCGCGATGTCGGCCAGCGGAACGTCCTCGGCGTGGAGTGCGCCGTCGATGTACTGGAAATGGTTCATTCTGGCTTCGGATACTGGCGTGGATACGTGCTCTTTTCCGGATCGGGCTGTTTCGGCCGCCCTTTCTTGCCGCAGCCCGCAGCGGCAAGGGTGGCGGCAAGGCCGGCAAACAGGCCCAGCAGGCGGCGGCGCGTCACGGCAATCGCGTCCGTGCCGCGGCTGCGGCCTTGCGCACGTTGTCGGGCGCCGTCCCGCCGAGGCTGGTGCGGCTGCGCACCGAATTTTCCGGAGACAGAACGTCGAAGATGTCCCCGGTGATCCCGGGCTCGAAGGATTTCATGTCCTCAAGCGTCAACTCGGCCAGCTGGCAACCCTTCTCCTCGGCCAGCGCGACAATGCGTCCGGTGACGTGATGCGCCTTCCGGAACGGCAGCCCCAGCACCCGGACCAGCCAGTCGGCAAGGTCCGTTGCGGTCGGGAATCCCGGCTCGAGGGCGGCGCGCATGGCCGCCCGGTCCGCCTGCAGGTCGCGGACCATGCCGGTTGTCGCCGCCAGGGCCAGCAGAAGCGACTCGGCGGCGTCGAAAACCGGCTCTTTGTCCTCCTGCATGTCCTTTCCATAGGCCAGCGGGAGGCCCTTCATGACCACCATCAGGCCGGTCAGCGCCCCGACGATGCGGCCGGCCTTGGCGCGCGCCAACTCCGCGGCGTCGGGATTGCGCTTCTGCGGCATGATCGAGGAGCCGGTCGTATAGGCGTCGGTGAGCCGGACGAAGCCGAACTGCGCCGAGCACCACAGGACGATCTCCTCGTTGATGCGCGAGAGGTGGGTGGCGCAGATCGCGGCGGCGGCCAGGAATTCCAGGGCGAAGTCGCGCGCCGATACGGCGTCGAGGGAATTCGCCATCGGGCGCTCGAACCCCAGCGCCGAGGCGGTCTTTTCACGGTCGATCGGAAACGACGTTCCGGCCAGCGCCGCCGCCCCCAGCGGGCATTCGTTGAGCCGTTTGCGGCAGTCCGCGAACCGGCCCCGGTCACGCCCGAACATCTCGGCATACGCCATCAGGTGGTGCCCGAAGGTGACAGGCTGCGCCGACTGCAGATGGGTAAAGCCGGGCATCAGGGTGTCAGCCTCTTCTTCCGCACGGTCGATCAGCGCCGTCAGCAGGTCGCCGAGCTGCGCGTCCAGATCGTCGATCCGATCCCGCACCCACAGCCGGAAATCGGTGGCCACCTGGTCGTTCCGGCTGCGCGCCGTATGCAGGCGGCCGGCGGCCTCGCCGATCAATTCCGCAAGGCGCGCCTCGACGTTCATGTGGATGTCTTCCAGCGCGGACTTGAACTCGAAGCTCTCCGATTCAATCTCCTTGAGGATGCTATCGAGGCCGTCCTGGATCGCCGCGCCGTCCTCGGCGCCGACGATCCCCTGGTCGACCAGCATCGCGCAATGGGCCTTGGACGCGGCAATGTCCTGGGCGTAGAGTCGCCAGTCGAAGCCGATGGACGCGTTGATGCGCTCCATCACCGCCGCAGGCCCGGCGGCATAGCGCCCGCCCCACATTTCGTTGGCGCTCATGGCCGCGCCCTCCGGCTGGAGAAGTGTATGAACAAGATCGTCTGCATCGTGGCCCTGGCCGTCGGTTTGAGCGCGTCTTCCGGTCCCCTGACCGGACCCGCGGGGGCGGACGAGCCGCCACCCGTTACCGGCTGGATGGAGCAATTTAGCTTCAAAGACCCGCCGCGGCCAGCACCGCAAACCCCGTTCCTCGCCGGAAACGGCGCCGAGGTCAAGCTTGGCGATTTCGAAGGGCGGGTCCTGCTGGTCAATTTCTGGGCCACCTGGTGCGCTCCCTGTATCCGCGAACTGCCCTCACTCGACAGGCTGCAATTCGAACTCGGCGGCGAGGGGCTGCTTGTGCTGGCGATCAGCCAGGATCGCGGCGGCGCAGACGTCGCGGGTCCGTTCCTTGAGAAACTCGGCATCCACCGGCTCGGCCTGTTCCTCGATTCGAAGATGCGACTCGGCCGCGCGCTCGGGGTGCGGGGCCTGCCGTGGAGTTTCCTCGTCGACCGCGAGGGCCGAATCGTCGGGGAATTGCCGGGCTATGCGGAATGGGATTCCGACGAAGGGATCGCGCTGATCCGGCATTACCTGAAACAGGGCAGTGAAGACGAAATCGACAAGGCCGACTGCTCCTGCCGCCCCGGCCCGCCAAAAAAGCTGTCGGATTATTAGCTCTCGTCAGCGCGTCGGGATCGGCTTCTCGCCACCGTAGTCGTAGAAGCCGCGGCCCGACTTGCGGCCCAGCCAGCCGGCTTCGACGTATTTCACCAGCAGCGGGCAGGGCCGGTATTTCGAATCGGCGAGCCCGTCATAGAGCACCTGCATCACCGACAGGCACACGTCCAGGCCGATGAAATCGGCCAGCTCCAGCGGCCCCATCGGGTGGTTGGCGCCCAGCTTCATCGCGGTATCGATGGCCTCGACGCCGCCGACGCCCTCATAGAGCGTATAGATCGCCTCGTTGATCATCGGCAGCAGGATGCGGTTGACGATGAAGGCCGGGAAGTCCTCGGCCGTGGCGATCGTCTTGCCCAGATCCTCGGACAGTTTGCGGACCGCCTGGAAGGTCTCGTCGTTCGTCGCCAGGCCGCGGATCAGCTCGATCAGCTTCATCAGCGGCACCGGGTTCATGAAATGCATGCCGATGAAGCGCTCGGGCCGGTCCGTCACCGTGGCGAGGCGGGTGATCGACAGCGACGAGGTATTCGTCGCCAGCAGCGCGGTTTCGTTCAGGTGGGGCACCAGCGCCTTGAAGATACTCCGCTTGATTTCCTCGTTTTCCGTCGCCGCCTCGATGACGATGTCGCAATCGCCGAATATCGAATACTCCAGCCCGGTCTCGATCCGGGACAGCGCGGCGGCCTTGTCGTCCTTGGTGATCATCTTCCGGCGGATCTGCCGGTCCATGTTCCGGCCGATCGTCTCCAACGCCTTGTCGATCTGCTCCTGGGAGAGATCGACGAGCTTCACGTCGTAGCCTGCGAGGGCCGCGACATGCGTGATACCGTTGCCCATCTGGCCGGCGCCGATGACGCCGATTGTCTTGATCATGAGGTCGAAATCCTTTTTTTTTCGTTTCCCGACCCGGGCCGCGCCGCCGCGGCGTCAGCCCTGTTTGTCGAGCTCCGCTTCGAGTTGCGGCACAACGTCGAACAAATCGCCCACGATGCCGTAATCGGCGACCTGGAAGATCGGCGCTTCCTCGTCCTTGTTGATCGCAACGATGACCTTCGAGTCCTTCATGCCCGCCAGATGCTGGATTGCGCCCGACAGACCCACGGCGATGTACAGGTCCGGCGCCACGATCTTGCCGGTCTGGCCCACCTGGTAGTCGTTCGGCACGAACCCCGCGTCGACCGCGGCGCGGCTGGCGCCGACCGCCGCCCCCAGCTTGTCGGCGACGCGCTCCAGCATATCGAAATTCTCGCCCGACTGCATGCCGCGGCCGCCGGAAATGATGATCTTCGCCGAGGTCAGCTCCGGCCGTTCCGACTGGCTGGACTCGGCCCGCACGAAACTCGAAAGGCCTGCATCGGCGGTCGCGGCGGTCTGCTCGACCGCGGCCGATCCGCCGGCCTCCGCCGCCGGCTCGAACGCCGTGGTGCGCACGGTGATCAGCTTCTTCGCGTCGGTCGACTGGACCGTGGCGATGCCGTTGCCCGCATAGATCGGCCGCTCGAAGGTATCCTCGGAGATCACGGCCGTGATGTCCGACACCGGCTGGATATCCAGCAGCGCCGCGGCGCGCGGCAGGATGTTCTTGCCCGACGTCGTGTGCGGCGCGAGAATATGACTGTAGCCGTCGGCGAGACCGACCACCAGATTTGCCACGTTCTCCGCCAGCCGGTGCGCGCATTCCGGCGCATCGGCGACCAGCACCCTGGCGACGCCGTCGATCTTCGCCGCGGCCTCGGCGACCCCGCCGCAGCCTTCGCCGACGACCAGCACGTGAATCTCCCCGCCGAGCGCTTTCGCTGCGGTGACGGTGTTCAATGTCGCCGGCTTCAGCTCGGCATCGTCGTGTTCTGCGATGACCAGGACGCTCATGATTCAGATCACCTTCGCTTCGTTTCTCAGCTTGTCCACCAGCTCGGCGACCGATTCGACCTTGACCCCGGCCTTCCGTTTCGGCGGCTCGACGACCTTGACCAGTTTCAGCCGTGGCGCCGCGTCGACGCCCAGATCGGCCGGTGTCATCTCCTCGATCGGCTTCTTCTTGGCCTTCATGATGTTGGGCAGCGAGGCGTAGCGCGGCTCGTTGAGGCGCAGGTCGGTGGTCACCACGGCCGGCAGCGACACCTTGAGCGTCTCCAGGCCGCCGTCGACCTCGCGGGTGATCTCCGCATCGCCATTGCCGAGCACGATCTTCGATGCGAAGGTCGCCTGGCTCCAGCCCAGCAGCCCGGCCAGCATCTGCCCGGTCTGGCCGGCATCGTCGTCCACCGCCTGCTTGCCGAGGATCACGATTTGCGGCTGTTCCTTCTCGACCACCGCCTTCAGGAGCTTGGCCGCCGCCAGCGGCTGGACGTCCTCATCCGTCGCGACATGGATGCCCCGGTCCGCGCCCATGGCGAGCGCCGTGCGGATCGTCTCCTGGACCTGCCGTGCGCCGATCGACACCGCGACGATCTCCTCGGCGGTGCCGGCCTCGCGCATGCGGATGGCCTCCTCGACGCCGATTTCATCGAACGGGTTCATGGCCATTTTGACGTTTGCGGTCTCGACCCCGGTCTGGTCCGCCTTGACGCGGACCTTGACATTGGGATCGATGACGCGCTTGACGGCGACGAGAACTTTCATGTTGGCTCCCTGCGGCAGTGGGGATCGTACGCGGCAGCGAAAACGCCCTTGTTTAGGACCGGGCTCAACCCCTGTCAAGGCAAGGATTGCCGCATTGCGGGATCGCTTTTCGCAGTCGCAAAAAAATGCGTGCCGGCACGGGTTCGAATACGAGGAACAGCCTGCGGCCACCGGCCAACGACGTCCGCCGCCTTAGAGCCTGGCCCGGAATATGTTGCTGTTTTCATTGGCGTCTGCCGAGTCGAATGCAAGGCGCGGCCCGCAGGGCGATCTGGCGCATCGGCCAAGGGACGCAACACCGCAGTCGGCCGGCAAACGCCAACCCTGCGGGCGGGCTTGTGTTTCCCTCCGGATTGCGTCGGAGGCCGCTTGCGATGCGCCGGCATCGCGGCGCGCCCTCCTCCTGACCGGAGGAAAACACAAGCCCGTGAAAACAACAACATATTCCGGGCCAGGCTCTCAGGTAGAATCCCGGGTTAGCGATTCGCCCCGGGGATCCACAGCACATCGCCGGCGCCCCCGTCGTTGCAGTGGCGGGCCAGCACGAACAAAAGATCCGACAGCCGGTTCAGGTACCTGACGGCCTCGGGATTGACCGGCTCGGCCGCCGCAAGCGCGACGGCCAGCCGCTCGGCGCGGCGCGTCACCGTGCGCGCGAGATGGAGATGCGCCGCCGCCGCACTGCCGCCGGGCAGGACGAAGCTCTCCAGGGGCGCGAGATCCGCATTCAGGGCGTCGATCTCGGCCTCGAGCCGTGCCACCTGCGCCGCGCTGACGCGCAGGGCGCCTTCGGCCCGTCGCCCGTCGTCCGGCCGGCAGAGATCCGCGCCGAGATCGAACAGGTCGTTCTGCACCCGGCCGAGAATGGCGTCGGCCTCGCCCTGCGTGTCCAGCCGCGCGATACCGATCGCCGCGTTGGCCTCGTCCACCGTTCCGTAGGCCTCGACGCGCAACGCATCCTTGCGCACCCGCGCGCCGTCGCCCAGCGAGGTCTCCCCGGTATCGCCGCCGCGGGTGTAGATCTTCGTCAGCTTCACCATGCCGGGCGTCAGTCCCCCTTGAAGACGAATGCCAGCAATATGAAGATCAGTACCGCGATG
Organism: uncultured Alphaproteobacteria bacterium; assembly: GCA_947259105.1. Taxonomy (GTDB): domain Bacteria; phylum Pseudomonadota; class Alphaproteobacteria; order UBA8366; family JADFVY01. The sequence continues at coordinate 53,392 of CAMYKU010000011.1, read as the reverse complement.
ACCTGGAAGACGACCCGCAGCCGCATCAGCCGGTTCGAGTTCTTGCGGTTGAACTCGCCGCCGCGCGCCATCGAGACGAGGCCGGTGAACAGCACCACGAGCGTGAGGCCCATGGCGACGAACAGCAGGATGGTCAGGGTGTCGGACATGCCAAGCGATATAGCGCGCCCACGTCGCAAAAGCCAAACGATTAGCGCATTTCAAGATTGTTCGGCACCGGCATCGAGCGACCTCATACTTCGAGACGGGCCTGCGGCCCTCCTCAGCATGAGGACACAAACAGTGGCGCCTCATGCTGAGGAGCGGCGCAGCCGCGTCTCGAAGTATGAGGTCGCGCCGCCGGCCGGACCCAATTCTACTTGAACGGACAATGCTCACACGCTGGCGCGCCGGCCGCCCTCATTGAAAACCGCCCGTTCCCACGGCAGCCGGACAGTCACCAGCGTCCCGAACCCGACCGCGCTGTCGAGTTCCAGCGCCCCGCCATGCAGCACGGCAAGTGCGGACGCCAGCGGCAATCCGAGGCCGGTTCCTTCCTCGGCTGTACCCCGCCCGTTCTGCACCTGGCCGTATTCCCGCAGCACATGATCGATATCCTGCTCGGCGATTCCCGGGCCCGTATCGGCGATATCGAAAACGAAACCCTTGTCGGGGTTGCCCCGGACCATGACCATAACGCGGCCACCGGCACCGGTGAATTTTATGCCGTTCGCCAGCAGATTGAGCAGGATCTGCTTGAGCTTGCGCGGGTCGGCGCGCAGTTTGGGCAAATCGTCGGCAAGGTAGAGCTCGATCGTGATCCGTTTGCTCACCGCGGCCTCGCGCACGAACACCAGCGCCGCGCGGACCGTCTCGGCGATGTCGATGACCTCTTCCTGGAGCGCCAGGGCGCCGGATTCTGCCTTCGCGTGGTCCAGAATGTTCTTGATCAGGCCGAGCACATGTTCGGCCGCCGCAACGATGTCGCCCGCGTACTCCCGGTATCTTGGATTGCCGATCGGCCCGAACGACGCCGATTCGATAATATGGCCGAAACCCGCGATTGCGTTGAGCGGCGTGCGCAGCTCATGGCTGATCTTGATGATGTCTTCCGACTTGGCCTTGCTGGCCTTTTCCGCGGCGTCCTTTTCGCCAAGCAACGACTCGATCGCTTCCATGCGATCGGTGATGTCGGTCTGGACGCCGACGATGCCGCCGTCCGAGGTCTTGCCCTCGCGAATGGTGATCCAGCGGCCGTCGCGGAGCTGGAGGTCGAATGAACCCCGGAACTGCCTTCGGTAAGCGAGCCGCTGTCGGATATAGGCGTCCACGTCGCCGGCAACGGCCTCGTGCGCGGCATCCAGGCGAACGAGATCCTCGTAGAGGACACCGGGCCGGGCGTCCTCTTCCGAATAGCCGTACTGCTCCATCCACTTCCTGTTGTACAGCACCAGCCTGTCTTCCGAATCGTAGAGTGCGAACCCGTCCGAAAGGCTTTCCACCGCATCGCGCAGGCGCTGTTCGGCGGCGCGCGTCCTCAGTTCGCTCTCTATGAGCGCCTCTTCCGCCAGCCAGCGGTTGTATTCGGCGCCCACCCGCTGGCTGACAAGGCGGAAGAACGCCCTGGAATCGGCATTGTCCGCATCCGCCCGTGTGCCTGCTGCGAACACATGGCCGGCCGGCCGGCCGTCGGGGCCGCAAAACACCTCGCCCCGGTAACAGACCGCTCCGATCTTTCCCATCCCGGCGATATTCGAATAGCGCTTCGCCGCGCTTCCCGAAATGTAGACATGTGGGCTGTCAGCCTTTGCCTTGTACGCTTTTTGGCAGGGTGAGCCGGCCAGCGCGTAGCTGCGGGGCGCGCTTTTGCCGTCGCGATCGTAAAGCGACAGCAACTCGACGCTTTTCCGGTCCGGGGAGAGCAGCGCGACGCCGCCCAATCGATAGTCGAGGCCGACGACAAGCGCTTCCGTCGCCACGTCGAAAAACGCAGCGCCAAATGCGGTTCTGCCCGCAAGCAGTTCCAGCGCCTCTTCGCGCGCCGACGCTCTCTTGGCCATCACGATGGGGTCCTCTGCCAAAGGCAGGCCAGTAAAAGCGTCAGCGTACTGTGCCAACGGTTCAAAAAGGCTTAAAAGAATGAGGCAGCAAGGACATAATTCAATTCCGGCGGCTCAGCAGCCCGCGCGCGATGACCTGGGCCTGGATCTCGGCGGCGCCCTCGAAAATATTGAGAATCCGGGCGTCGCACAACACGCGGGAGATTTCGTATTCCTCGGCATAACCGTTGCCGCCATGGATCTGCAACGCGTTGTCGGCGTTGGCCCAGGCGGTCCGGGCAGCCAGCAGCTTGGCCATGCCGGCTTCGATGTCGCAGCGGCGGTCGGAATCCTTCTCGCGCGCCGCGAACAGGGTGATCTGGCGGGAAATCATGGTTTCCACCGCCATCCAGGCAAGTTTGCCGGCCACACGGGGAAAATCGGCGATCGGCTTGCCGAACTGGATACGGTCCCTGGCATAGGCCAGGCCCAGCTCCATGGCGTTCTGGGCGACTCCGACGGCGCGCGCCGCGGTCTGCACCCGGGCCGACTCGAAGGTGGCCATGAGCTGCCTGAAGCCCTGGCCCTCCTCTTCGCCGAGCAAATTCTCCGCCTTCACCGCGAAGCCGTCGAAGCCGAGCTCGTATTCCTTCATGCCGCGGTAGCCCAGCACGCGGATTTCCGTGCCGCTCATACCGTCCGCCGGGAAGGGGTCCGCTTCGGTGCCGCGCGGCTTTTCCGCGATGAACATGGACAGGCCGCGATGGTCCGTGACGTCCGGATTCGTGCGGGCCAGCAGGGTCATGATGTCGCTGCGCGCCGCATGGGTAATCCAGGTCTTGTTGCCGGTGATCCGATAGACGTCGCCGTCGCGCACGGCCCGGGTCTTCAGCGCACCGAGGTCGGACCCGGTGCCGGGCTCGGTGAACACGGCGGTCGGCAGGAGTTCGCCGGAGGCGATCTTCGGCAGCCACTTTTCCTTCTGCGCCTCGGTGCCGCCCAGGCGGATCAGCTCGGCCGCGATCTCGGAGCGCGTGCCCAGCGAACCGACACCGATATAGCCCCGGGCCAGCTCCTCGGTCACGACGCACATCGCCGCCTTGCCCATGCCGAGCCCGCCATAGGCCTCCGGCACGGTCAGGCCGAAGACGCCGAGCGCGGCCAGCTGCTCGATGATCTCAAGGGGGATCAGAAGGTCCTTCTTGTGCCACTCGTGGCAGCGGGGGGCGACCTGCTCCTCCGCGAAGCGCCGGAACTGGTCGCGCACCATCTCCAGCATCTCGTCGCCCAGCGCGGCCTCGCCGAAATTCCCGTCGGCGATCAGCCGGGCGATGCGCTGGCGCACGGCGGCGGTGTTGCCGGCGGACGCGATCGCCGATGTCGCCGTGCGGAAGGCATCGGCCGCGGCATCGGGCACGCCCATATCGGCGGGGCGCGCGACCTCCACCTGGCTCAACGCGATCCCGCCGGAAAGCTGCGCGCAATACTCGCCGAATGCCGCCTGCAGCATCAGCGACTCGAGCTCGCCGAACGACCCGTCTGCCCGGCACCGAGTGGCCCAGCCCAGCATCTGGCGCAGCGCTTCCACATAGGTCGCCGCCCAGGCGAAACCGTGTACGGCGAACTGTTCGCGCTCCAGCGCCGGCGCATCGATGCGCCCGTCCCGGACGACCAGGCCCGCCACGCTGATCCGCGCCGCCTCCAGCAGCGTCTCGGCGGCAGACAGGGCGCGGGCGCAATTGTCGAGAGGGTCCGTCGCGCCGGCGCTCGGGCTCATATCGGAGGTCCTACGATATCGGTGGCCGGCAGGCCTGGCCGGCCCAGAAATCGGTGCTCGGCGGGTGGATGTTCTCCGCCGGCAGGTATTTCAGCAGCAGGTCCTTGGCCTTCTTGCGGCCGTCGGTCCGGTCGATGGCCTCGGCATGGATCGGCCCTTCGATTCCCTTGCCGTCCGCCCGGTACATGTGGATCGGGATCCAGCCCGCCGCGGCCACCACCAGCTCCTCGCCGGTCGCATCGGGCATCAGTCCGAGCAGCAGGATAAGCGAGGCGCGGCGCGCCAACCCTTCCTGGTTGCTCACGAAATTGGCCAGCGAGTACGTGATGAAGGTCTCGCGGCCGTCCTTGGTGAGATATTTCTCCCAGGGCGAGACGACGTGGCTGTGCGTGCCGAGGACGGCAATGGCCCCGGCGTCGAGCGCGTCATAGGCCAGCGCCTTCTGCTTCTTGTTTGGCTTGTGCCGGTATTCCGTGCCCCAGTGCGGCGCGAAGATCACGCCATGCACGTCCTTGCGCGTGCGCAGCGCAGCGATTTCCTCGAGGATGGCTTTGCGGTCCTCGAAACAGTTCAAAATCTGGCCGTACGGGTCCGGCATGTCGTTGGTGCCGTACGTGCAGCCCAGCCAGGCGATGTTGAACGCCCCGGCCTTCGCATCGACCGGCGTGATCACGTGCCATGGCCGGTCCTTGTCCTTCCTGGCGCGGCTGCCGGTGAAGGGCAGGCCGGCGTCGGTCAGCGTCTTCACGGTGCCGTCGGCGCCGGCCGAACGCCGGTCCAGCGCGTGGTTGTTGGCCGTCAGCACCACGTCGAAGCCGGCCCGTTTGAGGTCCGTGGCGATCGACGGGTGGTAGTTGAAACTGGGATAGCCGGCGTAGACCAGGCCGTCGTAGCGCCCCTCCGGTTCCTTCATCTTGCGGCCTCGGGCTGAAATCCCGGCGGCCGCGGGCCCCTCGAGGTTGGCGAACGAGACGTCGGCCGCGCGGATGATATCGGCCACCGGTTCCATCATCGTAAAAAACCCGTCCGCCTGGCCGGCGGCGTATTTCTGCAGCCGGTCATGCATCAGCACGTCGCCGACCGCGGCGACCGTCAGCATCCGGGCGGGGTCGATGCCGCGCGAAAAGCTTACCACCGGGGATGCCTCCGCCGGCACGGGGCATTTCGGAAACGGCTCGGTCCGGGCCTTGGCCATGGTCTGCGCCCGCTTCGCCTCGGCGCCACTGTCGCAGCCGGCGCATTTCTCGGGCGCGACCGAGGCGTACCGGCCCCCGGCGCAGCCGGCGAGCACCGCGGACACCAGCAAGATGAGCGCAAGGCGCATGATATCGTCCATCCCTTCAATCCAGATCTCCCTCACCCCGGGATAAGACGGAATTGCCTAACATTCGGTTACCATCGATACTGCCGTCGATAGCCGCAATCGCGCCGATTCGCAATACCGGGTTTGTAACGACGGATTTTCCGTTATGTCAGTTCGGCGGCCGTTCACGCCCAGGCCCAGCGAAGTGGCATCGGCGGGTCGCCGGCGGCCAACTCCACATGCAGCACCCTGCGCCGTCCCTGCGTCACCCGCTTGCGCGAACTGTGGACCAGCAGCGGCGACATCATGAAGACGGCGCCCGCCGGCACCGGCGCATCCACCGCCGGGACCGTTGCCAGAAGCTCCGATATATCTGCCGCGGTGAGTCGCCCCAGCCGATGGCTGCCCGGCAATACGCGGATGCAACCGTCCCGCAGTCCCACCGCGTCGAAATGCCAGCGCAGCGTCACCATGCGCTGCAGCAGGCTCACCGGGGGCTCGCAGTGCGGCACGCCGTTCTTTACCGTCCAGCACCGCACCTCGGCCCGGTCGTCGCGGCGGTCGACCGCGATCGTCCGGTCCTGGTGCCAGGGCACGGCCCAGTTCGACTTCGCCGTCTTGTCGAATACGATGGCTCGGACCGGCCGCACGGTGTCGCCGAGAATCCTGGTAATCAGCTTGCGGATATTGGGCTGGCGAAGCAGCAAACCGACCAGATCGTGGCCGGCAGGGATGCGCCGGGAGCCACTGCTCTCCCGAGTCAGCAATGCGTCGAAAGCCTGTTGCGGTACCGGGATCTCCAGGCCTCCAATCACCGCATGGCCCTGTCGTACCAACCCGTCTCCATCCATGGCCCGATCACGTTTTCCGGCCGTCCCTTGTCATCCCTCCACCACGTCCTCGAAGGTCCGCAGGCCCGGGCGTTTGGCCTGCACCAGCACCGCCATGTTGCCGGGCTTGTGTTTGTTGGCGCGCATCTTGGCGTGGGCGCGGGGGATGTCGTCCCAGGCGAACACCTCCGACATGCAGGGGTCGATGCGGCGCTCCACCATCAGCTTGTTGGCCTGGGCGGCCTGCATCAGATTGGCGAAATGGCTGCCCTGGATGCGTTTCTGGCGCATCCATACGAAACGGGCGTCGAAGGTCAGGTTGTAGCCGGTGGTGCCGGCGCAGAACACCACCATGCCGCCGCGCTTGACGATGAAGCAGGAGACCGGGAAGGTCGCTTCGCCGGGGTGCTCGAAGACGAAATCCACGTCGTTGCCCTTGCCGGTGTAATCCCAGATCGCCTTGCCGAACTTGCGCACTTCCTTCATGTAGTCGCCGAATTCCGGCGAGCCGACGTCGGGCAGCCGGCCCCAGCAGTCGAAATCCTTGCGGTTGATGATGCCGCGCGCGCCCATCTGCATGACGAAATCGCGCTTGGTCTCGTCGGAGATCACGCCGATGGCGTTGCCGCCGGCGGTCGCGATCAGCTGGATTGCCATCGAACCCAGCCCGCCCGACGCTCCCCAGACCAGCACGTACTGGCCGGGTTTGAGCGTATGCGGCCGGTGCCCGAACAGCATCCGGTAGGCAGTGGCCAGGGTCAGGATGTAGCAGCCGCTTTCCTCCCAGGTCAGGTGCTGCGGCCGCGGCATCAACTGTTGCGCCTGCACGCGGGTGAACTGCGCGAAAGAGCCGTCCGGCGTCTCGTAGCCCCAGATCCGTTGCGAGGGCGAGAACATCGGATCGCCGCCGTTGCATTCCTCGTCGTCGCCGTCATCCTGGTTGCAGTGCACCACGACCTCGTCGCCGACCTTCCAGCGCGTCACCTTGGAGCCCACCGCCCAGACGATGCCCGCGGCGTCCGAGCCGGCGACGTGATAGTCCGCCTTGTGCACGTCGAACACCGAGACCGGCTGCCCCAGCGCCGCCCACACGCCGTTGTAGTTGACGCCCGCCGACATCACCATGACCAGCACCTCATGGCTGTCGATCGGCGGCACCTCAAGGATTTCGACCTGCATGGCGTCCTCGGGCTCGCCATGGCGTTCGCGCCGGATGGCCCAGGCATACATCTGCTTCGGGATGTGACCGAGCGGCGGGATCTCGCCGATCTCGTACAGGTCCTTCTTCGGCAGATTGGCCGTGATATCGACGATTTCAGCGGGCTCGTTCATGGCTTACCCATCTCCGCAAGAGTCCGGTTTTATGCTGCAACTGCGTAACCGGTACACGAAAATTTTGCATTGCACAATAAGACAGCTTGTTTCAGATTGGATAAGGATCATAACATATTATGACCGCGGACGGGCGCGTGGCCGGGCCAGTCCGGGCCAAAACCGGGATACGGCGGAATGGGAAAACCGCGGAAAAAAAAGGCACCACAGCCGGGCAGGACCGCCCCGGACCGGACCGGCCGCGACCGGCCCTGGCTGATCCGCACCTATTCCGGCCACAGTTCGGCGGCGGCATCGAATGCGCTGTACCGCACCAATCTCGAACGGGGCCAGACCGGGCTTTCGGTGGCGTTCGATCTGCCGACCCAGACGGCCTATGACAGCGACCATCCGCTGGCCCGCGGCGAGGTCGGCAAGGTCGGCGTTCCGGTCTCGCATCTCGGCGACATGGAAGCCCTGTTCGACGGCATCCCGCTCTCGCGCATGAACACCTCGATGACGATCAACGCGCCGGCCGCCTGGCTGCTCGCACTGTATGTCGCGGCGGCCGAACGGCAGGGCGCGGCGCGGACGGACCTTGCCGGCACCACCCAGAACGACGTCGTCAAGGAGTACCTGTCGCGCGGCACCTACATCTTCCCGCCCGCGGCCAGCCTGAAGCTCACCGAGGACGTGATCGCCTTCACCTGCCGGGAAATCCCGAAATGGAATCCGATCAACGTCTGCTCCTACCACCTGCAGGAGGCCGGGGCGACGCCGGCGCAGGAAATCGCCTATGCGCTGGCCAATGCGATCGCGGTGATCGACCGGCTGCGCGACGGCGGACAGGTCGATTCGGACGCCTTCCCCCAGGCCGTCGGACGGATCAGCTTCTTCGTCAACGCGGGCATCCGGTTCGTCACCGAAATGTGCAAGATGCGGGCGTTTACGGAGCTCTGGGACGAGCTCTGCCGCGACCGCTATGGCATCGCCGACGAGAAATTCCGGCGATTCCGCTACGGCGTGCAGGTGAACTCGCTGGGGCTTACCGAGCAGCAGCCGGAGAACAACGTTTACCGCATCCTGCTGGAGATGCTGGCGGTGGTGCTGTCGAAGAACGCCCGCGCCCGCGCCGTGCAGCTGCCCGCCTGGAACGAGGCGCTCGGCCTGCCGCGCCCCTGGGACCAGCAATGGAGTTTGCGGCTGCAGCAGATCGTCGCCCACGAGACCGACTTGCTGGAATTCGCCGACCTGTTCGACGGCTCGCCCGTCGTCGAGGCGAAGGTTCAGGCGCTGAAGCGGGAGGCGCAGGACGAGCTTGCCGTGATCGCGGCGATGGGCGGCGCCGTCGACGCGGTCGAATCGGGCTACATGAAGGAGCGTCTGGTGGAGTCCAATGCGCGGCGGCTCGCGGCCATCGAATCGGGCGCCCAGAAAGTGGTCGGCGTGAACATCTTCACCGAGGGCGCGGACTCGCCGCTGACCGCGGACGAGGGGACCGTGCTGACCGTCGACCATACCGCCGAGGACGCCCAGATCCGGGGCCTCGCCGCGTGGCGCGGCGCGCGCGACGATACCGCGGTCCGCGCCGCGCTCGATGGGCTGGAACACGCCGCGCGCGACGGCGCCAATATCATGGAAGCGTCGATCGCCTGCGCCCATGCCGGCGCGACCACCGGCGAATGGGGCGACGCGCTGCGCCGCGTGTTCGGTGAGTACCGGGCGCCGACCGGAACCGGCGCCGGCGCCGGTGTCGCCGATGCCAGGTCCATGAATGTCCTGCGCCAGCGGGTCGAAGCACTGTCCGGGCGCCTCGGCCGCGCCGTGACCATGGTGGTCGGCAAGCCCGGCCTCGACGGTCATTCCAACGGGGCGGAGCAGATCGCCGTGCGGGCGAAGGATGCCGGCATGGACGTGGTCTATGACGGTATCCGCCTGACGCCGGGCGAGATCGTCGCCGCGGCGAAACGGAGCCAGGCCGATGTGGTCGGCCTGTCGATCCTGTCGGGCAGCCACGTCGCGCTGGTGCGCGAGGTGATCCGGCTGATGCGTGAGGACGGCATGGGCGACGTGCCGGTCGTCGTCGGCGGCATCGTTCCGCCAGCCGACGAAGGGGCGCTCAGCAATATGGGCGTGGCGAAAGTCTACACGCCCAAGGATTACGATCTGAACCGGATTCTGGACGAAATCCTCGACCTGCTGGACCGACGGATATAGGCGTCACGAAGGCGCGCCACGGTCGGGAGTCCGACGGGCCGTGTCTCAACTGTCCCGCTTCTTCGGCCCCGGCGGCTTCGGGCGCCGCCGCCGCGGCTTGGCGGATCGTTGCGGGCGGGATACCGGGGTCGGCAGCGGAAACTGCAGGATGTTGGTGCCATCGCCCGATCCGATAGCATCGCCATGGCTCGGGGCCTTCGCCAGCGGCGAGCGCACGGCCGGGTCGAACGCGGCCGCCCCGCCGTGGCGGTAGCGGGTCAGGCTCGACGGACGGCGGTGATAGATCCACAAGTCGGACATGCGGGGGGTCCCAGGTACTTCTGCCCCGCACATATGAGGGCTGAGGTTCGGCAAGTCCACAGGAAAACGCGCCAGGCATCGGCTGCCGCCGCTTTGGGGCTTGCAAGAGCATTGAGGATCGGCGACTGTCGGGCCCCCGCACCATCGCGTTCCCGTTCAATCAGCCGGGCCGGCATCGTGGAAACCGTCTTCGAGATCGTCACGCCGGTTTTCGGCATCGTGCTCATCGGCTGGGTGGCGGCGCGCGCCGGCGTGTTCGGCAAGGCGGCGATCGACGGCATTTCCGATTTCGTCTTCACCATCGCGATTCCGCTGCTGCTGTTCCGCACCCTGGCGACCGCCGGCCTGCCGGACGACATCCCGTGGGATGTGCTGCTGTCGTACTATCTCGGCGTTTACGCGGTGTTCGCGGTCGGCATGCTGATCGCGGCGGTGTTATTCCGCAAGGGACTGTCCGAGCAGGGCGCCTTCGCCGGCAGCGGCTGTTTTTCCAACGCCGTGCTGCTGGGCATTCCGATCATTCTGGCGGTGTTCGGAGAGGCGGCGTCGGTCCCCCTGTTCCTGGTGATCGGCGTGCACAACGCCGTGCTGCTGCCGCTGCTGGTGATCGTGCTGGGCATGGGACAGAGCCGCACCGGCGCCATGCTCGGCGGGCTTCGCGAGACGCTCTTCGACCTGATCCGCAATCCGCTGGTCATCGGGCTGGTCGGCGGCGTCGTGTACGGCCGCATCGGGCCGCCGCTGCCCGGGCCCGTCGACGACATCATCCGGATGCTCGGCACGGCCGGCGCGCCGGTTGCGCTGTTCGTGCTCGGCGGCACGCTGGCGCGGTATCGCATTTCCGGATATATCGGCGAAGCCCTGGTCATTTCGGTCCTCAAGCTCGTCGTCCAGCCTCTCGTCGTGTGGATGCTCGCGACCCACGTCTTCGGCCTTGAAACGACCTGGGCCTGGGTCGTCACGCTGCTGTCGGCCATGCCCACCGGGGTCAACGTCTTCATTTTCGCCAACCGCTACGGCGCCGGCACCGCGACCGCGGGAACCACGATCGTCCTGTCGACGGCGCTGGGCGCGGGCACCATTTCCGGCCTGATCTGGCTGATCGAACGATCCTGACGCATCTCGCGCGACCGCAGGATCGCGCCGGCCGGCACGACCCGGTAACCCAAAATTCAGCTTTTCCCGCCTAATCTGCGCAACGGCCGCGCCCATGCGGGCCGTGCCCGGGCCGCCACAGGCCGGAGGAGTTGCACGTTGGAAAGCGTCCTCGACAGCATTCTGCCCACCTTCACCATCGTCCTGATCGGCTGGCTGATGGCGAAGCTCCGCCTGTTCCGGCAGATCGGCGTGGATGGCGTGGCGCAGTACGTCTTCGGTGTTGCGGTGCCGCTGCTGCTGTTCCGTTACACGGCCAATGCCACGATTCCCGCCGAAATCCCGTGGGGGTTCCTGCTGTCCTACTATCTCGGGGCCCTCGCCGCGTTCGTCATCGGCATGCTGGTCGCCGGCGGCGTCTTCCACAACGGCCTGTCGCACCAGGGTGTGTTCGGTGGCGCCGCGTCGTATTCCAACACGGTGCTGCTGGGCATCCCCGTGGTGGGCGGAATCCTCGGCGACGAGGCGCTGGTTCCGCTGTTCGTGCTGATCGGCGTGCACGGGCTGATCATGGTGCCGCTGATCGTCACCGTAATCAGCATCGGCCGGCGGCAGGGCGGCACGATCGGCAAGGTGGCGCAGGAAACCGTCGGCGAACTGATCCACAATCCCTTCATCGTCGCGCTCGTCGCGGGCGGGCTTTACGGGCTCTACGCTCCGCCGCTCCCCGGGCCGATCGACAACGTGATCGCGACCCTGGCCGACACGGCCGGCCCCTGCGCCCTGTTCGCGCTCGGCGGCGTTCTCGCCCAATATCCGGTGACCGGCGGCATCAAGGAGGCGTTCGCCGTCTCCTTCGTCAAGCTGGTCCTGCATCCGGCCATCGTCTGGGTTCTCGCAACGCAGATCTTCGCGGTCCAGGAGTCCTGGGTCTGGGTGGCGGTGCTGCTGGCGGCGATGCCGGCCGGGATCAACGTCTTCGTGCTGGCCCACCGCTACGAGGTCGCGTCGGGCGGGATCGGCATGTCGGTGGTGCTGTCGACGGCGCTCGCCCTGGCCACGCTCGCCGGGGTGATCCAGCTCATTCCCTGAATCACGCCATTAGCGACCACGCGATTCCTTGATTTCCACCAAAGGCGGGCGTATGGTGCCGCCGTCATGATGATGCAGTGCAACATATTTCCTGGGGCGCGAATTAGCCTCCCGGCCCTCCCCGGAGGCCGGGCAGTTCCGATTTGTGCAATCCCCATGACGTATGAGGCTGCGTTACATGTACCAGGACTTCGTTGAGCGCGTTCGCGCGCCGCATAGCCGAAAATCCACCGCCTGTTTTTCCGTCGTCGCCGACGCCGACCCCGGCGTGATGCCGCGCGTGCTGGAGCTGTTTGCCAGTCGCGGGCTGGTGCCCAGCCTGTGGCACAGCAGGGTCGCGCCGACCGGCGAGTTGACCATCGATCTGCAGATGCAGGGGATGGAGGCGCAGAAGGCGCATCACATCGCCGGATGCCTGCGCCGGATCTGGGGCGTGTCCACCGTGCTGACGGCCGAGAAGGGGTGATCGGGGATTATTGTCCTTTCGACACCCCCCGGTCCCTTGTAGAGTCCCTGCGTCCTGCCCAAGTTTCGGCGGGGAAGGAAGTCATGGCCGCAGACCGCGAAGCCGCATTACGGGAGATCACCGACTGGGCCGTCAGCCAGGCGCTGTGCGAGGTCGACATGGAGCGGCTGTTCGTCGGTGTCTGCGACCGCCTGTCGGAGGCCGGAATCCCGGTCCGGCGGGCGCATCTCGCGGTGCGGACCCTCCATCCCCTGGTCGGGGCGATCAGCTACCGCTGGTGGCGTGGCCAGGCGCCGGAGCAAACAAGTCACCGGCGGACCCAGGAGTCCAGCCCGGACTGGGAACAGAGCCCGCTGAAACGCCTGGAAGACAGCGGCGACACCGAGCTTAACATGTCGCTTGAGGACGAGACCGGCGAGTGGCGCGACTATCCGCTGCTGGTGGACCTGCGCAACCGCGGCATTACCAACTATTTCGGCCGGCTGTCGTTTTTCGGCGATCAGTCGCAGGCGCGCCGGGATCGGGACGGGATGCTCGTCAGCTGGTCCACCGACCGGCCGGGCGGGTTCAGCGACGACGATCTGGCCGCGCTTCGGCGCGTGCAGGACCGGCTCGCCGTCGGCGTCAAAATGGCCAAACGGGAGCAGACCGCGCTCAACGTTCTGACCGCCTATCTTGGCGCCGATGCGGGGCGCCGGGTGCTGGAGGGTCAGATCCAGCGCGGCGACGGCGAGTTGCTGCACGCGGTCATCTGGTACAGCGACCTGCGGGGGTCGACGCCGCTGGCCGACCGGCTGCCCGGCCCGAAATTCCTCGAATTGCTGAACGGATATTTCGAATGCACCGCAGGCGCGGTGCTCGACCATGGCGGAGAGGTGCTGCGCTTCATCGGCGATGCGGTGCTCGCCATCTTCCAGGTCGAGGGACCCGGCGGCGATCAGCGCGCCGCCCGCACGGCGATGGCAGCCGCGCAGGATGCCGAAAGGCGCCTCGAGGGGCTCAATGACTCGCGCGTGGCACAGGGCGAACAGCCGCTCGACTTCGGCCTCGCGCTTCATGTAGGCGAAGTGCTGTTCGGCAATGTGGGCGTGCCGGAACGAATCGACTTTACCGCCGTGGGCCCGGCGGTGAACGAGGCCGTGCGGCTGGAGGGCCTGACCAAGACCCTCGACCGGCGGATCGTGGTTTCGAACGCGTTTTCGCGCCTGATGCCGCTGGACTGGGAGCCGCTGGGCGAAACGGCGCTGCGCGGGGTGGAGACCGGACGGCGAGTCTACGCGCCGCCGCCCGCGGAGTGACGCAACGGCGGTGTCCTTCCTCGACCATATCCGCCATGCCAACAACTGGACCCGCGGCGATTTCATTCCGTTCGCCGTTGCGGGGCATGTCGTCGGCCATATAAGGCGCGACCGGATCGAACGGCTGAAGGCTTTTCCCGATACCATCGTCGCCGGGCCCGACTATCTGGCGCTCGCCCCCGGGCTGGACGATTTCGCGACCCGCAGCGCCGCGATGGACGAATTGCTGGAAGCCCTGCGCCAGGACGGCGATTTCCCCGGCTGGCGGGGCGAGTTCTACCCGGTCATGCCCGGATGGGGCGCCGCGCCGCTGCTGCGGGTCGAGCGCGCCACCTGCCCGTGGCTCGGCGTGCGCAGCTGGGGCGTGCACGTCAACGGCTATGTGCGCAAGCCCGACGGTCTGCACATGTGGATCGCGCGGCGCGCCCGCGACAAGCCGACCTATCCGGGCATGCTCGACAACATGGTCGCCGGCGGCCAGCCGATCGGCGTCGGCCTGATGGCGAACGTCGTCAAGGAATGCGCGGAAGAGACTGATATACCTAGGGAACTGGCCGCCACCTCGTGCGCGGTCGGGACGATCTCCTACTGCCATCAGTTCGAGGGCGGGGTGAAGCCGGATCAGCAATTCTGCTACGACCTGGAACTGCCGGCGGATTTCGAGCCACGCAATACCGACGGCGAGGTGGAGGCCTTCGAGCTGTGGCCCATAGGGCGGGTCGCGGAGGTGGTGCGCGAGACCTTCGAGTTCAAGTTCAACTGCAACCTCGTCATTATCGATTTCCTGATCCGCCACGGCCTGATCGACGCCGACAGCGAGCCGGACTACGTGGCGCTGTGCCTGGGTCTCAGACGCTCGCGCTGAGGCGGGCGGCTGGCGCCATGGCGCCAGACGATCAGTCCGGCATGCCCGCCATCGCGCGCACCTCCGTCGGACTCTTCCCGGCCTCGCGCAGGGCCTCGATGGTCAGGCTCCGGTCGCGCTTGGCGAAGCGCTTGCCGTCCGCGCCGGTCAGCAGCCCGTGGTGCATGTATTCCGGCACCGGCAGGCGGAGCAGGGCCTGCAGGATGCGGTGGATGTGGGTCGCGTGCAGCAGATCCGCCCCGCGCGTGACCAGCGTGACGCCCTGGATCGCGTCGTCGACGGTGACCGCCAGATGGTAGCTGGTCGGCGTGTCCTTGCGGGCCAGCACGACGTCGCCGCAACCGGACCCGTCGACCGCGATCGTGCCGTACTCGCGGTCGGCGAAGGTCAGCCTCCCGGCCAGCGCCGCCGCCGCCGCCATGTCCAGCCGCAGCGCATGGGGCTCGCCCGCGGCGACAAGATCTTCGCGCTCCCGGGCCGAGAGCGCGCGGCAGGTGCCCGGATAGAGCGCGCCGTCCGGCCCGTGCGGCGCGCGCCCCGCAGCCTCTACCTCTCTTTCTATATCTTTTCTCGTGCAAAAACAGGGATATAAAACACCAATGTCATCCAGTTTGTCGAGTGCCGCAGAATAGTCTTGCATATGCTCGGACTGCCGGCGCACCGGCTGTTCCCATGCCAGCCCCAGCCAGGCGAGATCCTCGTATATGGCGTCCTCGAATTCGGGCCGGCAGCGTCCGGCATCGATATCCTCGATACGCAGCAGGAAGCGCCCGCCCGCATCCGCGGCCGCCCGCGCCGCGAACAGCGCGCTGTAGGCGTGGCCGACATGCAGCCGGCCGGTCGGGCTGGGCGCGAAGCGGGTAACGGTCATTGGGCGCGATCCGCCATGGTGGGCCGGCTGCGGCGCATTAACGCGATATTATCCTCGATGGGCAAAGATCGGGCCGGCCTTACCGCAAAACCGACCGTGGGATCCAGTACATGCACGGCACAGACATCATCGACGCGATCATAGCGCGCAGGTCCATTACGTCCACCGACGTGGCCTGGTTGCGCCGCGAGGTCTTCCAGGACGGCGCGACGGACGACACCGAGGCGGAAGCCATCTTCCGCCTCGACGAGGAATGTACCGAAAAGGACGAAAGCTGGCCCCAACTCTATGTCGATGCCCTGACCGACTATTTCGTCTGGCAGACGACGCCGCGGGGATACGTCGACGAAGGGCACGCCCGCTACCTGATGCAGCGGATCGTGCGGGACAATCGCATCGAAAGCGGGACCGAGCTGGAACTGCTCTGCAACATCATGCACTGGGCGGAATCCTGTCCCGCGGAGCTTGCCGAGTTCGTCCTGTTCGCCGTGCGCGAAAGCGTCCTCGAACCGGACGACGCCGCCTACGGCAGGGGCCGCCGGCCCAGGGTGGTCGACCCGGTCGACGTCGAACTGATCAAGCGGGCTATCTACGCGCCCGCCACGCTGGGCGGCATCACCGTCACGCGGCTGGAGGCGGAGATCATGTTCGACCTCAACGATGCGACCGCCGGGTCCGAGAACCACCCGTCCTGGAAGGAGCTCTTCGTCTACGCCATCGGCAACCATCTGATGTTCCCGCGGCCGCACACCCCGCCGCCGGCGGCAGAGGAAGTGCTGCGCCGCGAGGACTGGCTGAAGGAGCGGCGCGGCACGCTCAATCTGTTGGGGCAGGTCGGCGCCGACAGCCTCAAGCTGGGCTCCGGCCAGGTGGATCTGGGGGCGCGTTTCCGGATGGCGATGAAGGCGATGGAGGGCCCCATTCGGGAGCGCGACCTCGACGGCGAAGCGCGAGAGGCGCAAATCGCGTACGAGCGCGAGACGATCGACGAGGAAGAGGCACGCTGGCTGATCAGCCGCGTCAAGCGCGACGGCGTGCTGCACGAGAACGAAAAGGCGCTGCTGGCGTTCATTCGCAACACATCGTCCAACATCCACGCCTCGCTTGATCCTCTTTTGAAGGAAGCCGGCCTGGGGTAAGCTGGCGCCATGGCGCCACATCCCGTCCTCGATAACGACTTGCTGGCCGAAGCGCTCGAAGCGCTGGCGGCCCTGGACGCCGACGTTGGACGCGTGCTCGCGGAAGCCGGGCCGCCCGCCTTGCGCCGCCGCGATGCCGGTTTCGAGGCCCTGCTCGGTGCGATCGTCTCGCAGCAGGTGTCCAAGGCCGCCGCCGCCACGGTCTGGGGACGGCTGGTGAGCGCCGCGGATCCGTTGAGCCCCCAAACCGTGCTGGCGCTTGATGCGGATGCGTTGCGCGCCGTCGGCCTCAGCCGCCAGAAGGCGAGCTACGCGCATAGCCTGGCCGAGGCCGTATCGAACGGCGCCATCGATCTCGACGGTCTGGCCCTTCGGGCCGACGAGGACGTCGTGGAAGAGTTGGTCCGACTCAAGGGTATCGGCCGCTGGAGCGCCGAGATCTATCTGCTGTTCGCGCTCGGCCGGCCGGACGCCTTCCCGGCCGACGACCTCGCCCTGATGGTCGGCGCGCAACGGCTCAAGGGGCTCGACGATCGCCCGAACCGCAAAGCGCTCACGGAAATCGCGGAGGCCTGGCGTCCGTGGCGCGGCCCTGCGGCGATGCTGCTCTGGCACTACTATTCGTGGACGGGGCGATAGCATCGGCTCAATTCGATATGGTGGTGGCAGGGAATTCAGCCTGCCGACGCCTTCGCCGGGTGGTCGGGCGAGCCTGCCATAATGCTGTAATCGTTTCAAAAGCCACGATATCTTGTAATTGCGTTAACGGTCGGTTATCTACAATGCGCGTGTCGGGACGCGAATCCCGGCGGCCGAACACGAAGACAAAAGGATGACCGTAGAACCACACAGTTGCCCGGCCCTGGTGCTGAACGCCGACTTCCGGCCGCTCAGCTACTTCCCCTTGTCGTTGTGGCCCTGGCAGGAAACGGTAAAGGCGGTATTCCTCGAGCGCGTCAATATCGTTTCCGAATACGATCTGGAGGTTCATTCGCCCTCCATGCAGATGCGTCTGCCCAGCGTCATCTCGCTGAAGGAATATGTCCCGACCAAGCGCAGCGCGGCGTTCACGCGATTCAACGTGTTCCTGCGCGACCGTTTCGTCTGCCAGTATTGCGGCGAGGCCTCGCCGACCCATGACCTGACCTTCGACCACCTGGTGCCCCGCTCCCGCGGCGGGCGGACGACCTGGGAAAACGTCGTGGCCGCGTGTGGCCCCTGCAACCTGCACAAGGGCAGCCGGATGCCGCGGGAATGCGGGATGACGCCGCGGCGCATGCCGTACCAGCCGACAACATGGCAGTTGCAGGAAAACGGCCGGTCCTTCCCGCCGAACTTCCTGCACGAGTCCTGGCGCGACTTCCTGTACTGGGATACCGAGCTGGATCCGTATTGACCGCAGCCGCTAGAGCAGCATCCGCACAAACGGCATCGCTTCCGGCGCTTCCGTTTGTGCGGATAAAGCTGCTCGCCCTATGAAACAGCGGGCAATTTCATCCGATCGAGCTGAACCGTATCGGTTCAGCTCGATTGGATATTGCCCTAGAGCGTTTCATATTTTATCAGAATCGACGAGGGATTCCTTTTTGGTGTGAAATGTGATTCAAACTGTCTGCTGGGATTGGAGGCCAGCAGGGATGACGAGACCTTATTCGAATGATCTTCGCGAACGGGCCGTTTCAGCGGTTCTTTGTGGTGATAGTTGCCGTGTTGTTGCTGCGCGGTTCGACGTGGCGGTTTCCTCGGTGGTCAAGTGGTCGCAGCGGTATCGTGAGACAGGCAGCGTGGCGCCGGGCAAGATGGGCGGTCACCGTCGGCGGATACTGGAACCCCATCGTGAGTTCATTGTGGAGCGGATCAATCGGACGCCGCATCTGACGCTGCATCGCCTGAAGGACGAACTGGCCGCCCGCGGCATCAGGGTGTCCCACAACGCGGTTTGGCAGTTTCTTCGTCGCGAGGGCCTGAGCTTCAAAAAAAACTCTGTTCGCCCTTGAACAGGGCCGCGCCGACGTTGCCCGCAAGCGACGGCGCTGGAAGGCCTGGCAGGGCCGCTTCGATCCCGGGCGCCTCGTCTTCATCGACGAAACCTGGATCAAGACCAACATGGCCCCGCTTCGCGGCTGGGGACCGAAGGGCAAGCGGCTGCGGGGCTTCGCGCCTCATGGGCACTGGCGCACCATGACCTTCCTGGCCGCCCTGCGCTGCGATCAACTCACCGCACCATGCGTCTTCGATGGTCCCATCAATGGCCAGTGCTTCCGCGCCTATGTCGAACAGCAGCTGGTTCCGGTTCTGCGGCCCGGCGATATTGTCGTCATGGACAATCTCGGCAGTCACAAATCGAAGGCCGTCCGGGACACCATCAGGGCCGCCGGCGCACGCCTCTGGTTCTTGCCCCCGTACTCGCCGGACCTGAACCCGATCGAGCAGACGTTCGCCAGGATCAAACACTGGATGCGCATGGCGCAGAAACGATCAATCGAGGAAACATGGCGCCACATCGGACATCTCGTCGGCAATATCACACCCCAGGAATGCGCCAACTACCTGCAAAACGCCGGATATGCTTCCGTCAAAACATGAAAGACTCTAGCGGCGCCCGCGGCGCCGCCGCGACTGTTCCGGGCTGAAACCCTATATCCGTTCCGAAAGCCATATGGCGAGGCGGGAGCCGGCCTTGATGGCGGCCGACAGGACTGGATAGCCGGGCGCCCCCTCGGCGCCGTGCGCCAGCGCGGTATCGCGGTGTTCCAGCTCGTCGGCGCGGAATTCCTCGACAACCGCCTTCAGCGCCGCTTCCTCCGGCAGCCCCTCCAGCGCCTCGGCCTGATCGGCATAATGCGCGTCGATCGTCTCCTCGATCGCGACGGTGCAGGCCATGGCGGCCCGCGTGCCCAGTACTGCCGTGGCGGCGCCCAGCGCGAACCCGGTGACGTGCCACAGCGGTACAAGCGCGGTGGGCCGCACGCGGCGCTCCACGATCAGCTTCTCGAACGCCTGGAGATGGCGCTCCTCCTGCTCGGCCATGCGCCGGATTTCCGCGGCCGCCGGATGGTTCCGCCCCAGCACCGCGAGTTGGCCCGCGTAGATCCGCGCTGCGCCGTATTCGCCGGCATGATCGACCCGCACAATCCGTTCGACCATGGCGCTGCCCTTCGGGTCGCCCGGCAACCAGCGGGGCCCGGCGCCGGACTCCCCTTCCATCCGGCGCGCGCCCATCATGCTCTCCTTATGCCGACGAACGCCACCAGCGCCATCGCGAAGGAGGCGAGAGCATTGAATCCGGCCAGCGAAACCCCGTACATCTCCCAGGGAATCTCGTCGCAACGCGGCGCTGCGTCGGTCCCCAGCAGCGCCTTCAGCTGCTCCAGGTTCGCCGGAATGTCCTGCGCGCTGCAGGCAGACGGCGGCTGGAAATAGCCTTGCTCGACGCCGACATGGTAGACGCTGATCCCGGTGCCCGCCAGCATGGCCAGGCCGGTCAGCAGCAGGATGCCTCTGCGCCCGGGGCCCGAGAAATGCATGAGGATGGTCACCAGCATCAGCCCGCCGGCGATGAACCAGGGGATGCGGCTGTACAGGCACAGGATGCAGGGCCGCAGGCCGCCGATATACTGCGCGCTGTAGGCGGCGGAGAGAACGCCCACGGTGACCAGCAGAATAAAGCCCGGGATCGTGTTGGGAGAGGTGCGCATCAATTTTCCCTTATGAATTAAAAAAGGTACTTTACGGCGACGAAGCCGGCCAGTCCAAGCACAAATACCGCCAGGGTAACGATCTCGAGGCGCTTCTCGATAAAGGTGCGGACCGGCGGCCCCAGCCAGTACAGCAGCGCAGCCTCCAGGAAGAAGCGAAGCCCGCGGCTGGTCAGCGATGCCAGGCCGAAGACCAGGGGATTGAGGGCGGCAACGCCGCTGGCGATGGTGATGACCTTGTAGGGCAGCGGCGTCAGGCCGAAGCCGAACACGATGATCGCGCCGTAGTCGGCGTAGGCCCCCTGGAATCGCGCGAAGGCGGCCTGCAGGCCGTACAGCTCGATGATCGGCTGGCCGATCGCCTCGAACAGGAAATACCCGATCGCGTAGCCGAGGAATCCGCCCAGCACCGATGCGGCGGTGCAGACCCCGGCAATCAGCCAGGCGCGGGCCCGGTCGGCCAGCACCATCGGGATCACCATGATGTCCGGCGGGATCGGGAAGAACGAGCTCTCGATGAAGGAGATTCCGGCCAGCCACGGCAGGGCGCGGCGGTCTCCGGCCTTGGCCATGGTCCAGTCGTAAAGCGGGCGCAGGGGCGACTTCATGGGGGACTCTCGCGGTTGCGGGGCGCGAGCATACCCGCTCGAATGCGCCGCGTCAGCACCCCGTGTGACACGCATGATTGACCGGCGGCGTCGCGCGGGTATGATGCCGCGATCTGCAGGTCACGTGCCCCTGTGGCGGAATTGGTAGACGCGGCAGACTCAAAATCTGTTGTCCGCAAGGACGTGGGAGTTCGAGTCTCCCCGGGGGCACCATTCTTCCCCGACATCCATGCCCGGGAACCGACGGCACTGTTCAGCCGCCCGCGATTCCGAATGGCGGTGCATAACGGACGATGGCGTCGCGTACGTCCAGGCTGCCCGGAACCAGCTCCAGCGCCATGAACGCGTCACCCGCATCGGGGAAGGGCGGGCGCAGGCCGCGTGCGGCCTGCGCCGAGAAGCCGAAGCGCGGGTAGTAGTCCGGGTGTCCCAGCACCACGACCGCGGCGATGCCCGCCCCCCGGCAGGCCGCGAGCCCGGCCCGCACCAGCGCCGATCCGATCCCCTGGCGCTGGCGTTCCGGCGTCACCGCCATCGGCGCCAGCGCCGCCCCCGCGACGACCCGGCCGCCGGCCTCGATCGGCAGGCGGCTGAAGAAGATGTGCCCGACGATGCGGCCCGCATCCTCGGCCACCAGCGCGGCCACGCCGAAACCGCCGCCGCGTAGCGCATCGACCAGCGCGGCCTCGTCCGCCTGCCCGAAGGCCAGGCGGTTGACCGTCCGGATCGCGGCGAAGTCGTCTGGCCGTTCGGGTCGAATTCTGACCATTCCGGAATTCCCTTGGCTGTGCCCCGGAGCCCGTCCGGTCGGCTATTCCTGTCGATCGCGATCCGCGACCATGGCCCTGGCCATCGATGCCATGTCGGGAAACAGAAAGTCGAATTGCGGTTTTTCACCGACAACCGCGGTCGCGCCCCAGTCTCCGCCCCCGGACAACCCCTGGCGGTCGATCCAGGCGTTGGCGAGCCCGAAGGCGCGGGCCGGGACGTGGTCGTGAAACAGGCTTTGCGCGGTGTGCAGGATGTCCGGCGCGTCCAGGCCGAAATCGCCGCGCAGGCGGTCCAGCATATACTCGAAATTCGCCGGCGCCGGCTTGTAGGAACCGACGTCCTCTGCCGTGTAGATGGCGTCGAAGGCAACGCCCAGCTTGCGGTTCGAGGCCGCGAAGCCGTCCCGGTTCACGTTCGAGAGGATGACCAGCTTGTAGTGCGCCTTCAGGACCCGCAGCGCGTCGGCGGAATCGGGAAAGGCCGGCCAGTGCGGCAGCGATGCGCCGAACGCCGCATCGAGAGCCGCGGTCGACCGCAGGCCGAACCGCCGGGCGAGGGTTCCGTGGACCCGTTCGAGAAGTTTCGGATAAAGCATGTCCGGGGTTTGCGCCTGCTGCCCGCTTTCTTCCTCGGCGAAGGCCTGCAGCGCGGCGGCGCGCGTTATCTCCGCGCAACCGCTCTCCATCAGGAGCGGCTGCAGGGCATCCCAGATGCCGCTTTCCCAGTCGATAAGCGTGCCGTAGCAATCGAACGTCAGGGCGCTGAAGTCGGCAAGACGGACACTCATGTTTGCACTCCCTGCTTCTCTCCGATCGCGTTGACCACCCGCTCCGGCGTGATCGGCAGTTCGAACACGCGGGTGCCGATGGCGTCCGCGACGGCGTTGGCGATGGCGGGAGCGACCGGGGTCAGCGAGGGCTCGCCGATGCCCTTGGCGCCGAACGGGCCCAGGCCGCTGCGCGATTCGAGGATGATCGACTGCACAAGCGGCATGTCCATCGAGGTCGGCATCAGATATTCGCTGAACGACGGGGTCACCAGCCGGCCCTCCTCGTACAGCATCTCCTCGCTCAGCGCATAGCCCTGGCCCTGCGCCGCGCCGCCCTCGATCTGGCCCTCGACGGCGGCCGGGTTGATCGCCTGGCCGACGTCGTGCGCGCCGATGCTTTTCAGCACCGTGACCTCGCCGGTCTCGATGTCGACCGCGACCTCGACGGCGTGCGCGCCGTAGGTATAGTCGGGATGGACCTGGCCCTGGCCGGTCTCCGGGTCGATCGGGTCGGTGAAGGGGGCGCGGAAGATCGCGAGCTCGGAGCGGTGCACGCCGTCCGCCGCACACAGCTTGACGAGGTCAACGAACGGCATGGATGTGTCGGGCCGGCCGATGACGAAGGCCCTGTTGCCGGCCATATCCACGTCACCGGGCGCGACGCCGAAGGAAGCGGCAGCCCGTTCGACCAGCCGTTCGCGCAGCGTGGCGGCCGCCATCCGGCAGGCGTTCCCGGTCATGTACAGCGCGCGGGTCGCCGTGGTGGTGCCGGCCAGCGGCGTGACCGCGGAATCGCTGTTGTAGATCACCACGTCGTCGAGCCCGACGCCCAGCAGTTCCGCCGCGATCTGGCCGAGCGCGGAGATCTGGCCGGCGCCGATGTCGGTCACGCCCGATCGCACGACGACGGTGCCGTCGACCTCGACGCCGACCCAGCATTCCGAGGTGTCGTGCAGCCAGGTGATGCGGCCGTAGGACTGCTGGTAGGCGGCGACGCCGCGGCCGATCCGGGCCGCCGGATGCGGCGCCTCGCTTGGCGCGCCCAGGGCCGCCATGGCGCGGTCCACGCATTCCTCGGTCCACACCGCGCTCTGGATCGGCACGCCGGTGGCCAGCATCTCGCCGGTCTTCAGGTAGTTCCTGCGGCGGAATTCGATGCGGTCCATGCCAAGGGCGGCGGCCACCTCGTCCATCTGCTGCTCGTAGGCGATGCAGGCCTGCGCCCCGCCGAACCCGCGAAACGCGCTGGTGAACATGTTGTTGGTCGCCACCGCCTTGCCGTCGACGAACAGATTGTCGACCCGGTACGGCCCCGGCGCCGCCACCGCGGCATAGAGCAGCACGTAGGGGGAGAGGAACACGTAGGCCCCGGCATCGGCCAGCATCCGGACCTCCAGCGCCGTGATCGTGCCGTCCTTCTTCACGCCTGTCTTGTAGGTCATCCTGAACGGGTGCCGCTTGCCGTGGCCGAGGAAGGAATCCTCGCGGGTGAACTCGAGCCGCACTGGCCGCATGGTGTGCTTCGCCAGCACCGCAAGATAGGTCTCGACGGTCACGTCCTCCTTGCCGCCGAAGCCGCCGCCGACCATCGCGCCGCGGATGCGGACCTTGTTGTGCGGTACGCCGATGGCGTCGGCGATGCCGCGGAAATGCTCGATCACCTGGGTCGCGACGCGGATGTTGATGACCTCGTTCTCGTCGACCCAGGCGAGCCCGACTTCGGGTTCGAGGAAGGCGTGCTCGATGAACTGGCTCGTGTAGGTGCTCTCGACGATCAGGTCGGCCGCGGCGAAACCCTTCCCGATGTCGCCCTTGCGCATCTTCTGCGACGCGACGACGTTGTCCTTGCCCTGGACGATGGGCGCGCCGGGCCTCAGCGCCGCCTCGGGGTCGTAGACGCCGGGGACCGGCTCCAGCTCGTAATCGATCAGTTCCATCGCTTTCTCGGCGATGTCGCGGGTCTCGGCCGCGATCAGCGCCAGCGGCTCGCCGAAATAGCGCACCCGGTCGCGCACCAGGATCGGCTGGCCGGTGTCCATGCGTTTCTGGCCGGTCTGGCCGGGGATATCGGTGGGCGCGAGGCGGTCCGGCAGGTCGGGGCCGGTCAGCACGCAGGCGACGCCCTCCAGCGCCCGGGCCTTCGAGGCATCGATGCGCTTCAGCCGCGCGCTCGCCGCCGGCGCGCGCAGCACCTTCGCATGCAGCATGCCGGGCATCGCATAGTCGCCGGCATAGGGCGTGCGGCCGGTCGTCTTGCCGGGCGCGTCGGTGCGGGTCAGCGCCTTGCCGACCTGGCGGAATTCAACATTCGCGGGGCTCTGTTGGGTCATGAGTCGCCTCCCCTGGCCTTCATCGCCATGGCGGCCTGCCCGACCGCCTCGAACACCTTGGTATAGCCGGTGCAGCGGCACAGATTGCCGCCCAGCGCCAGCCTGATGTCGTCCTCGTCCGGGTCCGGGTTGTCGTTCAGCATCGACTGCGCCGCGACGATCAGCCCCGGCGTGCAGTAGCCGCATTGCGCCGCGCCCGTGTCGGCAAAGGCCTGCTGCAGCGGATGCGGGCTGTCGGCGTCGCCGAGGCCGGCGACGGTGGTGATCGCGCGGCCCTCGACCGTCCATGCAAGCGTCAGGCAGCTGTCCACCGCCGCGCCGTCCACCAGCACCGCGCAGGCGCCGCAGTCACCCTTCTCGCAGCCGGATTTGACCTCGACATGGCCCATGCCGCGCAGCGCCTCGAGGAGTGTGCGGTGCGACGGCAGGGTCGCGGTTTCCCGGCGGCCGTTGATTTTCAGCGTCAGTGTCTTTTCCCGTGCCATGATCCTCGCTCCCTTAACGCAGGTGCTCGACGGCCTGGCCGACGAGCCGCCGGACCAGCATATGCACCGTGTGGCGCCGGTATTCGGCACTGGCGCGAACGTCGTCGATGGGGTCGCATTCCTGCGCCGCCTGGCGTGCGGCGGCCTCGATCAGCGCTGCATCGGGCGCCTGGCCGTCCAGCATCGCCTCGGCCTTGCGCGCGCGCATGACGACCGGCGCGACGGCCCCCAGCGCGATCCTGACACCGGCGCATTTACCGCCCGCCAGCGCCAGCGACACCGCGACACCGGTTACGGTGATGGCATCGCCCTTGCGGCGGGCCAGCTTGTAGAACAGGTCGGCCATGCCGGCGCCCCGTTTCGGCCATGAGATTTCGGCGATCAGCTCGTCCGGTTTTCGCACCGTCTGCCTGTAGCCGGTGAAATAGTCGGCCAGCGGCACCGTTCGCGAGGCCGATTTCGACATCAGCGTGACCCCGGCGTCCAGCGCCATCAGCGGCGGGACGAGATCCGCGGCCGGCGAGCCGTAGGCGACGTTGCCGGCGACCGTCGCGGTGTTGCGCACCATCTGCCCGGCGAACACCCGGGCGGCCCCGACCAGCGAGGCGCCATGTTCGGCAATTCGCTCATCCTGCAGCAGGTCGCTCACCGTCGTGCCGCCGCCGACCGCGATGCGGCCGTCGCGCTCCGCGATCCAGCGCACGCCTTCCAGCCTGGCCAGCGAGACCACGCGTTCGGGCCGCGTGCCGCCGGCCCGCATGTCCACCAGCATGTTGGTGCCCCCGGCCAGCGGCGCCGGCGCATCGTCCGCCGCCAGCAATTCCAGCGCCTCCTCGATGCTGTCCGGGATTTCCAGATCGAATTCGCCAAGCATAGTTCTTACTCCTTCCGGGCGGCCGGACTCAGACGTCCCATCCGCCGTCGACCGCGACTTCCTGGCCGGTCATGTTGCGGCTGTCCTCGCTCGCCATGAACAGCACCGCATTGGCGATGTCCTGCGGGGTGGTGACGCGTTTCAGCGCCATGTCCTCGACATATTCGTCATAGACCTGCTCCCGGGTCCAGCCGCGCACCCGCGCCTTCTCCTCGCACAGCTTCTGCATGCGCGGGGTCTCGACGATGCCGGGGCAGACGGCGTTGACATTGATATTATGTTGCCCGGCCTCCAGGGCGACGGTGCGGGTGATCCCGCGCACCGCCCATTTCGACGCGCTGTAGGAGGTCCGCATCGGGTAGCCGCGCAGCCCCGAGGTGCCGCCGATATTGACGATCTTGCCGTATTTGCGGGCGATCATGGTGGGCATGACGTGCTTGATCGGCAGGAAGGTGCCGCGCACGTTGGCGGTGATGACGTAGTCGAAATCCTCGACGTCGATCTCCTGCACCGGCGTTTCGATGGGTCCGGTGACGCCGGCGACGTTGACCAGGATATCGATGCGGCCGCCGAACACGTCCTTCGCCGTGTCGACCATCGCCCTGACCTGGTCCTCGTGCGTTACGTCCACCGAAACGCAGTGCGCCTCGCGCCCCATGCCGCGCACGTCGGCGGCCACTTCCTCCAGCGCCGCCATGTCGCGGCCGGCCATGACGATATCGGCGCCCTCCCGGGCCAGCGTCGTGGTGATCGCCGCGCCCATCCCCTTGGCGGCGCCGGTGACGATAGCCTTCCTGCCTTCCAGCTTCATGTCCCTGCCTCCTTGCAGTGTCTCGTCAGTCGTCGGTTTCCGGCCTGCCGTAACCGCCGCCGCCGCAGCTTTCCACGATCACGCGGTCGCCGCGGTCGAGCCGCACATTGGCCTTGCCGGATAAATCCTCCTCCGCGCCGCCGGACCGTACGATGGTGACGCGGAAGGGCGCGCCGTTCTCGCCGCCCTGCAATCCATAGGGCGGAACCACGCGGCGTTCGAACATCGAGGTCAGCGATACGTCGTCGACCCGCATCCGGTATTCGCGGTGCACGCCGTCGCCGCCCCGGTGCCGCCCGGCGCCGCCGGAGCCGCGCCGCAGCGCCTGACGCTCTACCTGAATCGGGTATTCCGCCTCGATCACCTCGGCCGGCGTGTTCATCACGTTCGACATATGGACGCGGATCACCGGCGCGCCGTCGCGGTCGATGCGCGCGCCCTCGCCGCCGCCATGGGTCTCGTACAGCGTGGTCCAGGCGCCGTCCTCGCGCCGCCCGCCGAACAGCAGCAGGCCCGAAGTGGTCGGTCCGCCGGCGCTCAGCGCCTCGGGCAGCGCCGGCTCGAGCGCCCGGAACACGGCATCCGCCACCCGCTGCGACGTTTCGTGATTGCCGCCGACCACCGGCTTGTCGGGGCTCGGGTTCAG
The DNA here is from genome assembly GCA_947259105.1 of uncultured Alphaproteobacteria bacterium. Taxonomy (GTDB): domain Bacteria; phylum Pseudomonadota; class Alphaproteobacteria; order UBA8366; family JADFVY01. The sequence goes on along the minus strand of CAMYKU010000011.1, from coordinate 25,818 downwards.
CACCGATCCCGGCCGCGTGATCACCTCCAGCGGCCGGTAGCAGCCGCCGCTCGGCTGGATATCGGGGCCGACCAGCGCCTTGACCACATAGAACACCGAGGCCGCGGCGATGAACGGCGTGGTGTTGAGCGGCCCGCGCGCGGCATCGCCACTGCCGGTGAAGTCGAAGACCGCGCGGTCGCTATCCAGCGTCACCGTCACGCGGATCGGCAGCGGCGGCCCGCCGGCGGCATCGTCATCGAGGAAATCCTCGCCCTCGTAGACGCCGTCGGGCAATGCGCGCAAGGCTTCGCGCATCTGCGCTTCCGCCCGGTCATGGATCGCCGCGACCGCGGCTTCGACGACACCGATGCCGTGTTCGTCGTACACCCGCAGCAGGCGGTCCTCCGCTGCACGGGTCGCGGCCATCTGGGCCAGGATGTCGCCCTCGCGCTCGTCCGCGCCGCGGACATTGGCCAGGATCAGGTCGAGTTTCTCGCGGTCCGGCCCGTCCGCCGTGAACAGGCGCGTCGGCGCGATGCGCAGGCCCTCCTGCCAGGCGTCGGTGGCGTTGGCGACGTAGGACCCCGGAACCGCACCGCCGATATCGGCCCAGTGCGCGAGGCTGACCGCAAACGCACGGATCGCGCCGTCGGCGAAGACCGGCCGGATCGCCTTCACATCGGGCAGGTGATTGCCGCCGACCTCCGGCAGGTTGAGGAACCAGACATCGCCCGGGGCAAGGCGGTCCTTGCGCACGCGCTTCAGGAATTCCTTCACCGTGAGGCTCATCACCCCCAGATGCATCGGGATATCGCGCCCCTGCGCGATCAGGTTGCCGTCCGCGTCGGTCAGCGCGGACGACAGGTCGCCGGCTTCGCGCAGCAGCGGCGAGCGCGCCGCCCGCATCACCACCAGCGACATTTCCTCGGCGATGGCGGTCAGCGCGTTGCGGATCACCTCCAGCGTGACCGGATCGACGGCGGCGGTCATGGCGCGCTCCCGACGTCGATATGCAGGTGGCCGCGGTCGTCGGCGCGCAGCGCGGCGCCCGGCGGCAGCACGATGGTCGACCACGCGTCCTCGATGATGGCGGGCCCATCGACCTGCTGTCCGGCGGCGAGGACCGCCCGGTCGAGGCGCGGCGTTTCAACCGGCCCCTCCGGCCCGAACAGGCAGCCGTCCGCGCGTCGGGCAGCGGGCCCCTCTTTCGTCTGGTCCGGTCCGAGCGCGCCGCCGGCCGCGCGCGGCACCGAAACCGTCTGGCGCAGTGTGACGAGCTCCCAGGGCTCGTCGGTCGCGAACCCGTACAGCCGTTCGTGCAGGTCCCGGAACGCCCTTCCCAGCGCCGCTGGATCGTCCAGCGCCGGGCCGGCGATCTCGACCGCATAGCTCTGGCCGCTGTAGCGCACGCCGGCGACGGTCCGGGTTTTCAGTTCCTCCGCGCCGTGGCCGGCGGCGACCAGCGGCTCGGCCAGCCGCGCGCGCATTGTTTCGTGTACCGCCGCCACCTGGCCGGAGTCCCATTCGCCGGACTCCATGCGCATCGTCTGCTGCTGCGAATAGCTCTTCTCGGCGGCGACGCAGCCGAGCGCCGAAAACACGCTGGAGCGCGCCGGGACGACAACCGTTGCGATGCCGAAGGCCCGCGCTACCGCCACCGCATGCATCGGCCCGGCGCCGCCGAAGGCGATCAGCGTGCAGTCCCTGCCGTCGATGCCGCGCTCGACGGTGATGCGGCCCAGCGCCCTTGTCATGCTGGCGTTGGCGACGCGCAGGATGCCCAGCGCGGCCTCTTCTTCCGACATCGCCATGGCTTCGGCCAGCGGCGCGATGGCGGCGCGGGCCGCGGTACGGTCCAGCCCTATGTCGCCGCCCAGCAGCCGGTCCGCGTCCATGTAGCCCAGCAACAAATTGGCGTCGGTCACCGTCGGCGCGGCGCCGCCGTTGCCGTAGCAGGCGGGGCCCGGATCCGCTCCCGCGCTTTCCGGGCCGACGGTCAGCGCGCCGTGATCGAGGTGCGCGATCGAGCCGCCCCCGGCGCCGATCGATTCCACCGCCACCATCGCCTGGCGCAGCGGCCGTCCCGCGATCCTGCGGTCGTTGTCGATTTCGGCCCTGCCGCCGGTGATCAGGCATACATCGGTGGTGGTGCCGCCCATGTCGAAGCTGATCGCGTGCCCGATGCCGAGCTCGGCGGCGACGTGTCCCGCCGCCGCCACGCCCGCCGCCGGGCCGGACAGCGCGAGGCCCAGAGGCAGATCGCGCAATGCCCGGGGCGACGCCATGCCGCCCGCAGAATGAAACAGGTGCAGCCGCGACGTTTCCGGTTTGGCGGCTTCCAGACCGTCGAGATATCCGGCCACCAGCGGCATCAGGCTGGCGCTCAGCACCGTCGTCGCCATGCGCTCGTATTCGCGGGCCTCGGGATTGACCCGGCTGGACAGCGCGACATAGGGGAGGCGGCCGGCCAGCGCCTCGGCCAGCGCCTCTTCATGGCTGGCATTGGCGTAGGCGTGCATCAGCACGACCGCCACCGCCCCGGCTCCGCTCGCCGTCGCCGCGGACACTGCCGCTTCCACGGACCCGGGGTCGAGCGGCGTCAGGGTCCGGCCCTTGTGGTCGAGGCGTTCCGCCACCTCGAAGCGCCGTTCGGCCGGCACCTGCGGCGCGACCTTCGGCGGCAGGTCCAGCCGATAGAGGTGCAGCCGGTTCTGGCGGCCGATTTCCAGGGTATCGGCGAAGCCTTCCGTTGCGATCAGCGCGACCTCCGCCAGCTTCTCCTCGACGATGGCGTTCGTTGCCATGGTGGTGCCGTGAGTCAGATCGTCGACATCTTCCCAGGCAAGGTCGACGGCGGCAAGCGCCGCCCGGATGCCGGCGATCCGGTCGTCCGTCCTTGTCCGGACCTTGGCCGACCGTGCCTCGCCGGATGCGGTATTCCGCGCGACCACGTCGATGAAGGTGCCGCCCATGTCGATTCCCGCCTGCCAGCCGCCGGTCATGGCGCTTCTTCCACAAGCGCGGCCAGCGGGAGACCCGTCTGCAGCCGGCTGGCCAGCCGGCCCGCCACGTCGCGCAGGGCGGCGACGATCGCGGTGGACTCGAAGCGTCCGACCCGCTCCTCGAACCCGACCAGGCCGACCGCGTAGATCACGCCGACGCCGTCCAGCGGTACGGGGCAGGCATAGCTTGCGACGCCCGGATCCAGCTCGTTGACGCAGATCGCGTAGCCCTGGCGCCGCACTTTCTCGAGATCCGCCCGCACCGCGGCGCCTTCGGTGACGGTGTTGGCGGTGTATCGCTCGCGCGGCGCTTCCAGCACCTTGTCCAGCAGCGCCGCGTCCTGGAACGCGAGGATCGCCTTGCCGGAAGAGGACGCGTGGATTGGCATGATCCGTCCCGGCTGCACGAAGGTCTGGCCGCCCGTATCGGGTAGCACCATCGCGGCCGATTCCACGCGCGTACCGGTCAGCTTGGCAAGATAGGCGGTCTCTCCGAACCGCTCCGACAGCTCCTGCAGCATCGGCCGCGCCAACGCCGACACCGAGGCCGGCGGCGCCCCCAGATGCAGCAGCCGCATCAGCCGCGGCCCCAGCCCATAGATCTTGCGGCCCTCGCGCGGCGCGATATAACCGACCTCGCGCAACGATCCGATCAGCCGGTGCAGGGTGCCGCGCGGCAGTCCGGTCGCCGCGATCAGCTCGGTCAGAGTCATCCCGTCCGGCGACGCGGCAAGCGTCTCCAGGACAAGGGCATAACGGCCCAATATGCCGTCGGTTTCTGACAAGATGCCTCCGGAGTTCCATAAATCGGAACTTTTTTTCGTTTTTCGAAACATAATAACGCCCCCGCCTGCAGAGAGTCAATGCGGGTGAAGAGATCTCGAATTCGGCCGTCACGCGATCGATGCAAATCCTGCCATGAAATGGAGAGACAGGCCTTCGAAGATAAGCGGCTGGCACGATAATTGCTTAATTTATCGTGAACGGTTTTTGCGTCGCACGACGCTCCGCAAAAGGGACGAAATGTCTCTCTGGGGTCCGAATGAACAGACCTTGTATGAGAGCCAACTTGTTGGGAGTTGCAAAATGATCCCCGATAGCAGACGAGAAACTCCGGTGGGCACGAAACAGCGAACTGTATCCATGGGTGCCGTGGCGCTTGCCCTGATTTTGGGTGTGGCCGGTGCGGCGGTGCCGATCAGCCTCGCCGTCGAGGATGGAAGCGTTTCATTGTCCTCGAAGGCCGCGTTCGCCAAGGACAAGGATGGCAAAGGCGGCGGCGGCAACGGCGGCGGCAACGGCGGCGGCAACGGCGGCGGCAACGGCGGTGGAAACGACGGTGGCAACGACGGTGGCAACGACGGTGGCAACGACGGTGGCAACGACGGTGGCAACGACGGTGGCGGGGGCAACAGCAGCAACAGCAGCAGCAACAGCAGCAACAGCAACAGCAGCAACAGAACCATCCCGCTCATGACCGCCGATCAGGGGGTGGCGCGCGCACAATTCACGACGACGATCAGCAAACGTTACCCGGCCAATCAGGTCAGTTTCCTGGACAACCCGCACCAGGCCGTTTCGTTCTTCACCGAAGTGATCGACATGCAGGGACATACCATCACCCATCGCTGGAGCTACCGGGGCGCCGTGGTATACGAGGTCTCGTTCAAGATCAATGGGCCCAAATGGCGATTCTGGTCCACCCAGATCCTGCCCGCCGACAAGGCGGGAACGTGGCAAGTGGAGGTCGTCGACGATAGAAACAAAGTCCTGCAGACCGGTCGCCTCGACTATCGGCCGGTCGGCTGACCGCGTCGCCGCTCTTGCGGCGCCGCGCGGGCAATAGGGACTGAGTCCGGCAACAGCCCCTCGGGATACGGTGTCCCGCCGCGTCCCTTTCTCCTTTTGCGGTATCGGTTTGCGACGGTAATCTGCGCGGAGATCGCAGTATGATCGCCGGTTGACGCAGAAGGGGACGGTCCATGGGCGGACAGGACGAACTGCAGAACATCCTCACCATCCATAACGGCGACAAGGTCGCGCGGGTCTTTTCGGATGCCGAGATCGAGGGCCGGCTCAAGCGGCTGCGTGCCCATATGGCGGCAGCGGGGATCGACGCGGTTCTCTTCACCTCCTACCATAACATCAATTATTTCAACGATTTCGTCTATTGCTCCTTCGGCCGGCCGTATGGGCTCGCGGTGACGCAGGACGCATCGACCGCCATCGTCGCCAACATCGATTGCGGCCAGCCCTGGCGGCGCGGCTATGGCGGCACGATCACCTACACCGACTGGCGGCGGAACAACTATTTTCGCGCCGTCGCGCAGGAAGTCGGCGCGGCGAAGCGGGCCGGCGTCGAATTCGACCATGTGAATCTGGAAACGCACCGCAAGCTTGGCGACGCGCTGCCGGGCGCCGAACTCGTCGATGTCGGTCGCGCCACGATGAGCATGCGCATGTTGAAGACCGAAGAGGAGCTGGCCGTCATCCGCAATGGCGCCCGGATCGGCGATATCGGCGGCGGGGCCTGCCTCGAGGCGATCGGCGAGGGCGTTCCCGAGCACGAGGTCGCGCTGCACGCGACGCAGGCCATGGTGTGCGAAATCGCGAACACCTACCCGCAGTCGGATATCATGGATACCTGGACGTGGTTCCAGTCGGGCCTCAATACCGACGGCGCGCACAACCCGGTGACGACACGCAGAATCGAAAAGGGCGACATCCTCAGCCTCAACTGCTTTCCCATGATCTCGGGCTACTACACGGCGCTGGAGCGCACCCTGTTCCTCGACCATGCCGACGACCGGTCGCTCGAACTCTGGGACGTCAACGTCAAGGTCCATCGCCGCGGGCTGGAGCTGATCCGACCCGGCGCGCGGTGCTGCGATATCGCAACGGAACTGAACGAAATCTACCGCGAACACGGGCTGCTGCAATACCGCACCTTCGGCTACGGCCATTCCTTCGGCACGCTTTGCCACTATTACGGCCGCGAGGCGGGGCTGGAGCTGCGCGAGGATATCGAGACCGTCCTCGAGCCCGGCATGGTGGTCTCGATGGAGCCGATGATCACCGTGCCGCAGGAAGTGCCGGGCGCCGGCGGCTATCGCGAGCACGATATCCTGATCGTCCACGAAGACGGCGCCGAGAACATCACCGGATTCCCGTTCGGGCCGGAGCACAACATCGTGGGTACATAGACCGCGACTGGTCGCCGGTTCACTCCGGCCGCGCGCCCAGCCGCCGCAGGGCGTCGATGCCGACCGGCCGGCCGCCGAACTCGCCCATCGCGTCCGCAAGGCAGCCCCACTGGTATTCGGCCGAGGCGCTGTCGCCCAACAGGTGCCAGGCCGGCACGCCGCCCAGATCGGCGCGGATGACGATGCAGTTGGTGCGGGCGACCGGGGTCTGCGCGATCGCGCCGGCCGGGAATTTCGCTTGCCGCAGGTCGACGGCGCAGATTTTGGCGAACATCTCGGGCGCATGCGCGCCGGTCGCCATGAACCAGAAATTCGCGCCCTGGCGGTTCACGAGATAGCAGCCGTCGGCGCCGTCGAGCGACCATTCCGTTTCGATGCGGTGCGGCAGCGCGCCCGTGCCCTTCAGCCCGTCAAGCACCACCACCTCGGTGTCGGCCAGCCGGGCCGCCAGCTCGCCGCCGGGCTGAAGGTGGGCGGTATTGTTGGAACCGCCGATGGTCACGCCATGAGCGCGCGCCCAGTCCAGAGCGCCGCTTCCCTTGCAGCCGATCCGCGATAGCGGCGAGAGGTCGGCAATCGCCATGCCGCGCGCGGTGGCAAGCTCGTCCCCGGCCGTCCCGCCGAAATCGGATGCAACCGCCGCCCCGTTGATTTCCATGAAGTTTGCGCCGCCGGCCTCCAGGACGCGGTAGAGATAGCTGCGCCGCGGCCGGTCCGCGGGTCTGATTGTGCTTGCGTCAGCCACCTCTCACATCTCCTGGCGCCGGTTGCCGGGATCGTAGAACGGCAGCGGCACGACTTCGCCCTCGATGATCCGCCCGCCCTGGATCTTGATGTCGAAGCGCGATCCCGGCTCGGCCTGGCCGGGCGCCACATAGGCGAGGCCCACCACCTTGCCCAGCGTCTCCGAGCGGCACGCCGAGGTGACGCGGCCGAGGATTTCGGCCCCGCGCACCACGAGGTGGCACTCCTCCGGCACCGGCGCGTTCGGGTCTATCGTGGTGAAGCCGACCAGCCGGCGGGTGATCCCGGCCTGCTTCTGGATGAGGGTCGCGCGCTTGCCGACGTAGTAGGGCTTCGTACCGGCGACCGCCCAGTCCAGCCCGGCCTCGTGCGGCGTGGCCACGCCGTCGGTGTCCTGGCCGACGATGATATGACCCTTTTCCAGCCGCAGAAGGCGCTGCGCCTCGACGCCGAAGGGCACGTTGCCGAAATCGCGGCCGGCCTCCAGCAGCGCGTCCCACAAGGCTTCCCCATGATCGGCGGGGGCGTGGATCTCGTAGCCCAGCTCGCCGACGAAGCCGACCCGCAGCACGCGGCAGGGGATGTCCGCGACACGTCCCATACGCACGCCCATGTAGGGAAACCCGCCCGGTGACAGGTCGATGTCACGGCACACCCGTTGCAGCACCGCACGCGATTTCGGTCCGGCGAGGTTGACGCCGCACCAGGCGGCGGTGGCGTTGGTCACGTCGACGTCCAGCCGCCACTGCGCGTTGTGCCACAGCATCGTGCGGTAGACCCCGTCCACACCACCGGTCGTTGCGGTAACGTAATAATGCCGGTCGTGGAAGCGGCAGGCGACGCCGTCGTCGATCACCACGCCGGTCTCGTCGGTCATCAGCACATAGCGCGCCCGGCCCACCGGCTGCTTCCGGTAGGCGAAGGTGTACATGCGGTCCATGAACGCGGCGGCGTCCGGTCCGCGGATCTCCAGCCCGCTTAGCGTCGAGACGTCGATCAGGCCGACATTTTCGCGCACGGAACGCACCTCGCGCCGGATCGCGGTGTCGCGCTCGGCCGGCGCCCCGTACCAGGCCGGCCGCATCCACGGTCCCGCCACCATCATCTGCGCACCGGCTTCCAGGTGCCGATGATGCATCGGCGTGCGGCGCACCGGCTCGAAGGCGCGGCCGGCGAGGTGCGAGAACTTCAGCGGGCCGACCGGCGGTCGGGTCGTCGTCGTGCCCACCGCGTTGACGGGCCGGCCGGTCGCCTTCGCCGCGATGCGCACCGCGGCGACCGCGGAATGGCGGCCCTGGCTCGGTCCCATGCCGACCGTCGAATAGCGTTTGAGCAGCTGGATGTCGTCGTAGCCCTCCAGCGTCGCGTGCACGATGTCGGCGTATTGCAGGTCCTCGTCGAAATCGACGAAATCCTTGCCGCCGGGGTGCGGGAACATCGGAAAGGCGTGGCTCTGGTTGGCGGCCTCACGGTCTGCCAGGGCTTCCGAATCTGCGCCCGCATCCAGCCCGGCGTCCCGGGCGGCGGCCCGGCCCGCGTGGCGTCCGTCCGCCAGCACGGCGTCGAGGTTGAACCGGCCGTTGACCGAGCCCGCCGCGAACAGATGGTCGGGCAGCGACTTGATCGCGAACATCGCGGTCTCGCCGTCATAGGCCAGCGCGCCGCCGCCGTGGTAGATCAGCGGCGCGTTCGGGGCATGACCGGTGGACATGCAGACCAGGTCGCAGGCGATCCGTTCCTCCGGGCCGGTCGGCTTTCCGTCGCCATCAAGCGGGGCGACCGCGATGCCCGTGACATGGCGATGACCCCGCGACGCGCGGGCCTCCTTCACGCCGTGGCCCGGCAGCACGCGAAACCCGCTCGCCACTGCCGCCGATGCCATCGGTCCGGTTCCGGGCTTGCCCCGCAGCTCGACGATTGCCGCGATATCGACCCCGGCCTCGGCCAGGTCCAGCGCCACCCCGTAACCGTCGTCGTTGGCCGCGACCACGACCGCGCGCGAACCGGGCTTCACGCCGTAAAGCCGGATCAGCCGCTGCGCCGCCGAGCCCATCATCACGCCGGGCAGATCGTTGTTGCGGAACACCGCGTGCTGTTCCATCGATCCCGTCGCGGCGACCACGGCCCGGGCGCGGATCCTGTACATGCGGTTGCCCCGTGCGACCGGCAGCCAGTTGTCGGCGAACAGCGCCTGCGCGACGGCGTCAGCGTAGACGGTGATGCCGGGATGCGCCGCCACCTGCGCGGCGAGATCGGCGCGCAGCGCGTCGGCCCGCCCGCGATCCCCGTCGAAGCGCGCATAGGCAAGGCTCCCGCCCAGCGCCGGGTTCTCGTCGACAAGGATCACCTCGGCGCCGGCCTCCGCCGCCTGCAGCGCCGCCGACATGCCCGCCGGCCCGCCGCCGACGACGGCGACGTCGCAGAAACCGTACGCCTTGTCGCAATAGCCGGGACGGGCGGTCAGATCGACCCGGCCCAGCCCGGTCATCGCCCGGATGATGCGCTCCCAGAACTTGAAGGCGTTGCCCGGCTTGTAGAAGGCCTTGTAGTAGAAACCGACCGGCATGAATTTGCCGAACCAGCCCAGGACCGAGGCACGGTCGCGGTCCAACGAGCCCCGGTAATTCTGTCCGGTGACCGCCATGTCCGGCGCGATCGGTTCCCGGTCGGCCAGCACGTTGGGCTCGCCGGGCAGCTGCACGAGACTGTTGCCGTCCTGCCCGGCCATCGTCAGCACGCCGCGCGGCCGGTGGTACTTGAACGAGCGCGACAGCACCCAGCGCCCGTTTGCGGCCAGCGCGCTGGCGATGGTATCGCCCGCAAACCCCTCGTAGCGTCGGCCTTCGAACGTAAAGGACACCGGCTTGTCGCGGTCGATCAGCAGGCCGTGCGGCGGGGGCAGGCGATTGTCCTGCGCCATCACCGCCCTCCTTCTTCAGTCGGCGGGCCGAATGCGACGCGTTCCTTGAACAGCGCGCCCGCCGGATAGGTCCGGACGACCTCGTCGGTCACCGTGTTGCGTTCGGCGACGAACCAGTACGCCGTTGCGGCGTGGTACCACCACTCGCGGATCACTCCGGCGGTGTTGTTCTCCATCAGCACGTAATCGGCCCATTCCGCGTCGCTGCAGGCGTTCGGGTCGGGCATTTCCGTGACCTCGCCGCCATAGACGAATTCCGAGATGTTGCGGGGGCCGTTCAGCGGGCAGTTCAGAATCTTCATCGCCGGTACTCCCCTAGTGGCCCACGGAGGCCGCGCCCTTCTCGCCGAGCATCCGGAATTTGTGGAAGCGCTCCAGCGTGAAGGGGGCGATCATGTCCGGGACCTTCCCGGTGGCCACCAGTTCGGCCATGTTCTTGCCGCAGGCCGGGGTCGCCTTGAAGCCCCAGGTGCCCCAGCCCGCGTCGATGTAGTAGCCGTCCAGCGGCGTTGTCCCCATGACCGGCGCGAAGTCCGGCGTCATGTCGGTGATCCCGGCCCACTGCCGCATCAGCTTGACGTCGCCAAGGAAAGGGAACAGCTCGAGGATGTGGCCCATCAGGCCTTCCGTGAACTCCAGCGACGAGCGCGTCGAATAGAGCACATAGGGGTCGGAGGCGCTGCCCATCACCAGTTCGCCGCGGCTGCTCTGCGAGATGTAGATATGCAGGCTGCCCGACACGACGATGGTGTTCAGGAACGGCTTCAGCGGCTGCGAGACGCAGGCCTGCAGCGGGATCGAACGGATCGGCAGCTTGAAGCCGGCCATCCCGGCGACCACCGAACTCATGCCCGCGACGGCCTGGATCACGGCGCCGCACTTGATCGTGCCGCGGTCGGTGACGACGCCCGTGACCCTGCCGTCCGCCTGTTCGATCCCGGTCACTTCGGTCATCGGGTGCAGCTCCACGCCGCGCTCCGCGGCGCGAATGCCATAGCCCCAGGCCACCGCGTCGTGGCGCGCGACCGCGCCGGGTACATGATAGAGCGCGCCGAGGACCGGGTAGCGGGCCTCGCGCGACAGGTCCAGCGTCGGCTCGATGCGCGCGATTTCGTCGGGGAAGACGAGCCGCGACTCGACGCCCAGATGGGTGTTCACCTCGGCGCGCCAGCGGCTGGTGCGGATCGCGGCATCGGTGTGCGCCAGGGTCAGGTGGCCGCGCTCGGAATAGAGGATGTTGAAGTCGAACTCGTGGCTCAGCCCCTGAAACAGCCGGAGCGCCTCGTCGTAGAATGCGACGCCTTCGGGCGTCAGGTAGTTGGACCGGATGATCGCGGTGTTGCGCGCGGTGTTGCCGCCGCCGAGGTAACCCTTGTCCAGCACCGCGACGCTGGTGATGCCGTGATAGCGCGACAGGTGGTAGGCCGCCGCCAGGCCGTGCCCGCCGCCGCCGATGATCACCACGTCATAGGACGGCTTCAGATCCGGCCGCGGCGGGAATTGCCGCCACACCGGATATGTCCTCGAAAACCCGTATTTCAGAAGGCCGAACGGCATCCCGTCTCCCTGCCGGCGCGACGCGATCGCCGCGCCGCCATCATCGCCGGACCCCGCGCCGCCGATTGTGCCAGAACCGTCACCCGTTGGTCAGAACACGATGCCGGCGCCGGCGGCGCGAATACCTGGAATTCAGGGCATTCGCCGCAATTCCGGTCCCGGCGGCGAAAGCGCCGGTAACCGGCTTGTTCGATCCCTTGGAATGGCTGGAAACCAGCGTATTTTAAATAAAATCAATACGATATCGCTACCCCAGGGGGCGCGTTTGCCGTAAAAAGAAGCTTAACAATTGCTTAACTGTCGGAGCCGCCGCAACGGCGTCCCCGGCCGCGATAACCGGGGTGCCGGCCGACAACGATAGTCCGGAGCGACAGGAACGCCCGACCGTGGCGTCAGAAGAATGCACAAAGGGGATGAGCATGTTCGGAAGTCTAGAGTTTCACGATGCGCCGGCCCGGCCGCGGCCCGATGCAGGCATACGCACGCGCCATGGTGCGCCCGTCCGGACGCCGGCGGCGGATTCCAACCGGAACATCCCGATGCTCGGCGCGGTTCGCGTGATGCTGGGCCTGGCGGTCGAAGGTGCGTTCGACCTTCGCATGGGACACGCGAACAGCGATCATCTGCGCCGCTTCAATGAGATGCGGGACCAACAGATCGGACTCCTCGACAGCCTGGAGCACGGGGATTTCTCATCGGATCCCGGTCTTCTGACCCACCGCGCGCAAGAGGCCCTGGACGGCTTCGCCACCGCCGTGCGGCAGGAAATCATCGAGTATGTGTATCCGGGCATCGACCCAGCCGTCTTCGATGCGGCGCTGCAGCGTATGACAGACCGCGCCATCGTGGCGGGCGCCGCCTTTGCGTCGCTCGATCTCGCGCTGGACCGCCCGCTCTAGCATGACGGCGCGGCGTTGACCGGTCTTCAGGACCGCAGCGCCGCGTTGCCCGGGTCGAACGCCGGCTCGGCCCGCACCGTCGCCTGCCGCCGGTCGCCCAGGATTTCCACGTCGAAGCGTTTGCCCGGCGCCGCATAACCCGGCTCCACGTAGGCGAAGCACAGGCTCTTCTGCACCGTATGGCCATAGCCGCCTGAGGTGGTGACGCCGATGACCCGGTCGCCGTCCATCACCGGCTCGCCGCCATGCACGTCGGCGTCGCCGGCGGCGACCTCGCAATAGACGATGCTGGTCCAGGGACCCTTCGCCTGCGCCGCCTCGACATCCGCCCGGCCGGCGAACTCCTTGTCCAGCTTCACGAACCGCATGGTGTCGGCCTCGACCGGGGTGATCTCGTTGGTCAGTTCCGCGCCCAGCCCCTTGTAGGCCTTCTCCAGGCGCAGCGAATTCACCGCATAGACGCCGAAATCGGCGATGCCGTGTTCCTCGCCCGCCTTCCAGACGGCGTCGTACAAATCCTTCAGCCGGTCCATCGGGCAGTGCAGTTCCCAGCCCAGCGATCCGACGTAGTTGACCCGCAACGCCCGCACGTCGATCCCCGCCATACCGATCTCCTGGCCCGAAAGCCAGCGGAAATCCGCGTTCGCGAGGCTCGCATTGGTGACCGCCGACAGCGTGTCGCGCGATTTCGGGCCGGCCACCACCAGGACGCCCCACTCGTCGGTGACGTTGGCGATCTCGACCCGCTCGCCGTCCCGCATCGCCATGGCCAGGGCATCGTGGTCGCGGATCTCCCAGGCGGCGCCGGACAGGATGTAGAACCGGTCCCCGGCCAGACGCGTGATCGTCGATTCGCCCCTGATCCGCCCGGTCGGCCCCAGGATATGGGCCAGCACGACGCCGCCGGGCTTTGTCGGCATGGTGTTGGCGTAGACCCGGTTGAGGAAGGATTCGGCATCCGGCCCCGCGACGTCGAACTTGGCGAAGCTGGACAGATCGAGAATCCCGACCCGCTCGCGCACCGCCTTGCATTCGGCGGCCACCACGTCGTGCGTGTTGTTGCGGCGGAAGCCGGGCTTCTCGGCGCGCCCGTCCGGCGAGAACCATTTCGGCCGCTCCCAGCCGAAGGCCTGGGTGTGCACCGCGCCCTTGGCCGTCAGGGTTTCATAAAGCATAGACGTGCGCACCGGCCGTCCCGCCGGCCGTTCCTCGCCCGGCAGGTGCAGCACGTACATGTGCGCGTAATCCTGGAACGACATGTCGCGGACATAGTCTTCGCTGGTCCAGGGCCCGTAGCGGCGTGGATCGACTCCGGCCATGTTGATCTCGGCGTCGCCATGCACCATCCACTCGGCCAGGTACTTGCCGCAGCCCGCGCCCTGGGCGATGCCGATCGCCGAGCCGCAGCACATCCAGAAATTCCGCAGGCCCGCGGCCGGGCCGAGCAGCGGGTTGTTGTCGGGCGTATGCGGGATGGCGCCGTTGACGATGCGCTTGATGCCGGCGTTCTCGAACATCGGCATGCGCTCGAACCAGCGCTCCATCCACGGCGCCGCGCGCTCCAGATCCCCCTCGAACAGCTCGCTTTCGGACTCCCACTCGGGATAACCGCCGCGGTCGGCCCAGGCCTCGCGGCAATTCGGCTCGTAGATGCCGATCAGCCCCGCCTTCTGCTCCTGCCGGTAATAGGAGGTGACGTACGGGTCGCGCATGACCGGGATTTCCTCGTTGCGCGACAGGAATTCCGGCATCGCCTCGGTGACGATGTACTGGTGCTCCATGTTGGTGATCGGCGCGTCGCCGCCGACCCATTTCATGATCTCGCGGGCGTAGCAGCCGCCGGCATTGACCACATGCTCGCAGGTCACGTCGCCCTTCTCGGTGGCCACCTGCCATTCGCCGCCCGGCAGCGGCCTGATGTCCAGCACCCGGTTGTGCCGCTCCATCGCGACGCCCAGGTCGCGCGCCGCCTTGGCCATGGCGTTGCAGCTGCTGGCCGGGTCGACGTGCCCGTCATCCAGGGTCCGGGCCACCGCCAGCACGCCGTCCAGCGACTCGAGGAACGGGTTGATCCTGATCGCCTCCCCGGGGCCGATCACCTCCATGCGGAAGCCGATATTGCGCGATATGCCCTCGACATATCTGAACCAGTCGACTTCTTCCGGGGTGGTCGCGAAACGCAGACCGCCGCAGCCGTGCCAGCCCGCATGCTGGCCGGTCATCGCCTCCAGCTTCGGGTACAGCGTGTTGCCGTAATGGTGGATCTTGGCCATGTTGTAGTCGCCGATGAAGCTGGGGCATTGTCCGGCCGCGTGCCATGTGGAGCCCGATGTCAGCTCCGCCTTTTCGACCAGCAGCGTATCGGTCCAGCCCTCGAGGCCCAGATGGTAGGCCAGCCCGACCCCCATCATCCCGCCGCCGACGATTACGGCCCTCGCATGTGTCTGCATCGTTGCCTCCTGCGTTTCCTTGCGTTCCTACCAGCGGCCGTTGCCCGGCCGCATCGTCTCGCGCGGCAGTTTGATGTCCGCCTCGGCGCGGATCGCCTCGTCGACCTCGTCGCCGATATGCGACGGGTAGTGCGACGCCAATATCTTCTCCACCCGGTCGCGGGCCTTCTGCACCACGTCGGTCGAGCCGATCTCCTTCCATTCCTTGGGACTCGTGCGGTCGCCGACGACGGGATAGACGTATTCGCGCTGCATCAGCGCCAGCGTCTGGTCGCTGCCCAGGAAGTGTCCCGGCCCGTCCAGGCAGACCTGGCGGATCACATCCACCGACAGGCTCTCGTCGTTGACGTCGATGCCGCGCACCATGCGCATGGCGGCGCCCAGGGTGTCGTTGTCGATGACATAGCTCTCCAGGCAGGTGCTCAGGAGGCTCGCATGCATGCCCAGCGACTCGTAGATCATGTTGGCCCCGGCCACGCCGACGATAGCGTTGGTGTAGCCCTTTTCGGCGCCGGCCTGGGCGTCCGGCAGCTTGGAATCGGTCATGCCCGCGGGCAGGCCGCTGGTCAGGTCGTAGAAATGCATCATCTGGGCGCAGGCCGCCGACAGCAGCGCCTGTTCCGGGCTGCCGCCGCTCATCGCGCCGCTGCGCAGGTCGGACACGAAGGGCCAGGATCCCATGATGGCGACGGCGCCGGGCTTGATGGCGTTGACATAGGCAAGGCCCGCGAGGCACTCGGCGACCTGCAGCACCACCGCGCCGGCCAGCGCCGCCGGGCTGGTCGCGCCGGCCTGGCCCGCCGACAGCAGCAGGACCGGCATGCCGCCGCGCACGCCCGCCTCCAGGCAGGCGCAGGCATCCTCGGCGAATTTCAGCGGCGGCACCACGAAGCAGCAGGACATGGAAACGAACGGGCGCGCGCGCCATTTGTCCTCGCCGCCGGCGACGCGGTGCAGGATCCGCAGCCCTTCCTCAATATTGCGCGGCGAAACGAAACTGGTGCCCACATGCTTGGTGGTGCCGGAAATGCAGGCGTAGAGCGTGTTGACGTCGAGATCGCGCCCGCTCTGCATGTCGCGGGCGGTGACGGACCGCTGATAGAAGGCCGCGTGGTCCAGCGTGTCGACCAGCCGGGCGATATCGTAGAGGTCGGCCAGGGTCGAATCCCGGTGTTCGCGGGTCATGGCGTCGACCATATGCACCGCCGCGCCGGCGGTGCCGAAATACACCCTCTTGCCCCACGGCTCCATGTCCTGCGCCGGGTTCTGGGCGTAGACCGGGAAATGCCGCGCTGCCCTGGCGATGGTGTCCTCGATCAGCGCGCGCGGAAACAGCAGCCGTCCGCCGTCGCTCATCCGGCCGCCGGCGGCGGTGACCGCCTCGATGCAGGACGGGATGGCGTCGCACAGCCCCACCGTCTCCAGCACCTCGAGCGCGGCGTGATGAATCTTCAGGATTTCCGCATCGGTCAGCGGCATATAGCGGCCGCCCTCCATGCCCGGCCGCACCGGCCGCAACGCATCCTGAAGCGGCGCCGCGCGCTCCGCCTGCCGCGCCGCCCGCCCGCCCCGGCGTCCGCCCCTCTTCCGCTCTTCCGTCATCTCCGTCCTCCCTCAGGATCCGGGTCGGTGCCGGCCCGCCCGCACGCGCCCTAGACTTTCACCCGCTCGCCCTTCGGATCGTACATCGGCCAAAGGCTGGCCGTCGCGGGGACGCGTTCGCCCGCGATCTCGATTTCGAACCTGCCGGATTCGACGTAATCCTTCGTGACGCCGCCCTTGTCGTGGATGTAACCCATGCCGACCGCGCCGCCGAGAGCATGGCCGTAACTGCCGGACGTCGTGTGGCCGACGATCTCGCCGTCGCGCAGGATCGGCTCGTTGTGATAGAGCAGCGGCTCCGGATCCTCCAGCTTGAACTGGACCATGCGTTTTTCCGGCACGCCGGCCTCCTTCTGGCGCAGCAGTGCGTTGCGGCCGATGAAGGGAATCGCCTTGTCGAAGGCGCAGGCGAAGCCGAGCCCGGCCTCGACCGGCGTGTCCTCGTCGGTGATGTCGTGACCGAAATGGCGGAACGCCTTCTCGATGCGGCAGGAGTCCAGCACGTGCAGGCCGCACAGCTTCAACCCGAACTGCTCTCCCGCCGCCACGATTCGGTCGAAGACGTCCGGCGCGAATTCGGTCGGGATGTAGAGCTCCCAACCGAGCTCGCCGACATAGGTGATGCGCTGGGCCAGCACCCTGGCATAGCCGATCTCGATGTCCTGCGCGGTGCCGAAGGGAAAGCCGCCGATCGACAGGTCGGCATCGGTGACCTTCTGCAGCAGGGCGCGGGAATTCGGCCCCATCACAGGGAGCACCGCCTGGGCCGAGGTGATATCGGTCACGAAGACATGGGCGTCGTCGGGAATATGCCGTTTCAGCCAGTCCATGTCGCGCACCGCCGAGGCCGCCGCTGTGGTCACCTGGTAGCGGTCTTCGGCAAGGCGCGTGACCGTCAGGTCGGCCTCGATGCCGCCGCGTTCGTTCAGCCACTGGGTATAGACGACGCGCCCCGGCTCGACGCCGACATCGTTGGCGCAGACCGCCTGCAGCACCGTCTCGGCATCGCGGCCCTGGACCAGGAACTTCGCGAAGCTCGACATGTCGAACAGGCCGACATTCTCGCGCACCGCCATATGCTCGGCCTTCGCGTATTCGAACCAGTTCTGGCGGCCGTAGCTGTAGTCGTATTTCGGCGCGACGCCGTCCGGCGCGAACCAGTTGGCGCGCTCCCAGCCGGCAACCGTGCCGAAGCAGGCGCCGCGCGCCGCCAGACGGTCGTGCAGGATAGACTGCCGGGCGCCGCGGGCGGTCTCGTACTGCCGGTACGGCCAGTGCATGTCGTACAACAGCCCCAGCGTCTCCGACACACGCTCGCGCAGATAGGTCCCGTTGCCCTGGAACGGCATCATGCGGCGCACGTCGACGTCCCACAAATCCATCGGCGGGTAGCCCTCGACGATCCACTCCGAGAGCACCTTGCCGGCGCCGCCGGCCGACTGGATGCCGATCGAGTTGAAGCCGCAGGCCATGAAGAAATTGTCCAGCTCCGGCGCCGCGCCCAGCAGATAGGCGTTGTCCGGCGTGAAGCTTTCCGGCCCGTTGAAGAAGGTGCGGATGCCGGCGCTCTCGAGGATCGGCAGGCGGTTCATCGCCGCCTCCAGCACCGGCGCGAAATGGTCCACATCCTCCGGCAGCTCGTCGAAGCAGAAATCCTCCGGAATGCCATCCATGCCCCAGGGTTTCGAGCCCGGCTCGAACGCGCCCAGCAGCAGCTTGCCGGCGTCCTCCTTGTAATAGGCGCATTCGTCGGGCACGCGCATGACCGGCAGGTCGCGCGAGAGCTCGTCGATCGGCTCGGTGACGATGTAGAAATGCTCGCAGGCGTGCAGCGGCGTGTTGACGCCGACCGAACGGCCGATCTCGCGGCCCCACATGCCGCCGCAATTGACGACATAGTCCGCCGCGATCTCACCCTGTTCCGTGGCGACGCCGACGGCGCGGCGGCCTTTGGTCAGCACGCCGGTGACCTTGACGTTCTCGAAGATCTGCGCGCCGCCCATCCGCGCGCCCTTGGCTAGCGCCTGGGTGGTGTCGGTCGGGTTGCACTGGCCGTCCCTGGGCAGGAACACGCCGCCGACGACGCCGTCGGTATTGACCAGCGGCCAGGACCGCTTGATCTCCTCGGGGCCGACGACCTCCACCTCGAGCCCGAAGGTCTTGGCCATCGAGGCGCCGCGCCTGAGCTCCTCCATGCGCTCGTCGTGCAGGGCCAGCCCGATGCTGCCGCGCTGCATGAAGCCCGTTGCGAGTCCGGTCTCGGCTTCCAGCGTCTCGTAGAGGCCGGCGGTGTACTGCGCCAGCCGCGTCAGGTTCATTGTAGCGCGCAGTTGCCCGACCAGCCCGGCCGCGTGCCACGTGGTGCCGCAGGTCAGCTGCCGGCGCTCCAGGAGAACAACGTCCTTCCAGCCCAGCTTGGTCAGGTGGTAGGCGGTGCTGCAGCCGACCACGCCGCCGCCGATGACGACCACCCGCGCCTGTTTCGGGAG
Organism: uncultured Alphaproteobacteria bacterium; assembly: GCA_947259105.1. Classification (GTDB taxonomy): domain Bacteria; phylum Pseudomonadota; class Alphaproteobacteria; order UBA8366; family JADFVY01. Next base: position 6,970 of record CAMYKU010000011.1, on the reverse strand, counting down.
TTCCTTGCTCATTGGTTCGCACGTCCCTTCGATGATCTCAATAGACCGGCGGGGTGATGACCCAGACGACGACGCATTCCGTATTGCCCGGGTTCGCCACGCGGTGGGGTTCGCCCGGGCCGAAGCAGAAACTGTCGCCTTCCTCGAGCAGGAAATGCCGGTCCTCGACCCACAGCTCCATCCGGCCCTGCAGCACGAGGCCCGACTCCTCGGCCTTGCGCGTCACGAACTCCTGGCCGGTCGTGCTGCGCGGCGGGATCCGGGTCAGCACCAGCTCGCTCGCGCCACCCAGCCCGGGCGACAGCAGTTCCTCGGTGACGCCGATTCCGGTCAGGCTGAGGCGGCGGCGGTTGCCGCGCCGCACGATGTAGTCGCGCTCCGCCGTCGGCACCGCGGCGGTCGGATGGAAGAACCAGCTGATCTGGACCTCCAGCGCCTCGGCGACGCGCTTCAGATCGGGGATGGAGAGCTCCGAGAGGTTACGCTCGATCTGGCTGACATAACCGACCGACCGGTCGATGCGCTCGGCCAGCGCCGCGATCGTCAGCCCCTTGGCCTTGCGCAGGTCGCGAATCTGCTGGCCGACGAGGATGCCCTCGCCAGCCTCGGCATCCGGGCCCGACAACCGTGGTTCCGACACGCGTGAATCCTTCCAGACTACGTAGAACCGCTGGTTGGAAGCTCCATGCATATCTGTGAAATATCAAGCCTGAATTTTCACCAAAATGAAAAATAGCAAGAATATTTCATCGTAGTAAGGGCTGCCGCAGGCTCCAAGTCAAGAATCAGACATAATTTGTGGCTAGCCTGTGTGAAGTACAGCGGTTGGCTTTCAGCGCGCCGGCCCGCCATATTTAGGAGGAAGGGATATGAAACGAGGGGTTTTCTTGTCGCTCTGCGTCGGTCTTGTATTCGCCCTGGCCGGCTGTCCGGGCCCCGGGGTGGACCGTTATCCGTTGGAAATCCCAGGTGTCGGGGATACGACCGGCTATCCCCTGCACGCCGCCGGTTTCGAGCGCGGGAAGATCGTCAGCTACGTGCCAGGCAACGCGGACGTGAGTGTCGGCTACAACATGCTGACGCCCGAGGCGCAGATCGCGAGTACGATCTATCTGATCGCCGGAGCCGCGCGAACGGGGACTCCGGAAGATCATTTCAGCCAATCGAAAACGGTGATCGAGCGACACCATGCCGGCGCCGAACTGCTGGCCGAGGACACGGTGGTTCTGTCCAAGGGCGGCCGGAAATTCGTCGCGCAACGGGTGGCGTACCGCTACGAGGATGGTTTCATGGGCCGCCGGCAGCCGCTCTATTCGGTGCTGATGGTGTGGCCGAACGGCGACGATCTCATCAAACTGAGATCCACGACCCGGTTCGCCCAGCGCCATCTTTCCGAATCGAACAACCTGAATTTGCTCGAGGCGGTTGACTGGATGGCGCCACCCTATTGAGCCGGCGTCCCCTTCGGGCAGCGATGCGCATCACTGACCGAAATGGGCCTCCAGGCGGTCGAACGCCGCCTCGATCACCTGTTCGTCCATGCAGAACGCCATGCGGACGTGGTGTTCGCCGGCGGGGCCGAAGGCACTGCCGGGGGTGACGACGACCTTCGCCTGCTCCAGCAGGCGGATTGCGAACTCATATGAGTCCCGGTGCTCGGCGCGGATGCGCGGGAAGACGTAATAGGCGCCCTCCGGTTTGACGTAGTCGAAGACATGGGGCAAGGCGTCCAGCCGCGCGCAGATCAGTTCGCGGCGGCGGGCGAGGATGCGCTCGAATTCGCCGAGATGCTCCTGCTCGCCGCTGAGCGCGGCCAGCCCCGCGACCTGCGAGATTCGCGGCGCGCAGATCATCGTTGCGTCGTGGACCTTCAGAATCTCACGCTTCAGCCACTCCGGGAGCACCCCATAGCCAAGCCGCCAGCCGCTCATCGCGTGGCATTTCGAGAAGGTGAAGAGATAGGCGACATGGTCGGCAAGTTCGGGAACCGAAGAGAGATTGAAATACCGCTCACGGTTCTCGTAGGTGAAATGGCCGTACGGATCGTCGAGGATAACCAGCAGACCGCGTTCCGCGGCGAGCCGCCCGACCGCCATCAGCTCGTACCGGGTGAAGATTCTGCCCGTCGGATTGGACGGGCTGACCAGCAGAATCGCCTTGCTGCGCGCCGTGACGAGCGCAGGCAGAGCCTCCAGATCCAGTGCCCAGCCCCGCGCCTCGTCGAGCCGCCAGAACACCGCTTTTGCGCCGAGCAGGCCGATCTGGATGAAATGCGAGGCGAAGCCGGGGTCGGTGACGATAACCTCGTCGCCCGGATCGAGGATCGCGCACAGCAGCGTCTTGACCCCCTCCATATTGCCGGCGGTGATGGTGACGTTGCGGTCGGGGTCGACGGTGACACCGGTGGCCGCGCGGTGGGCCTCAGCCGCGGCGGCACGCAGCTGCGGCAGCCCGTCGGGCAGGGTGTATTTTCCGATGTCCGGATCGTCGTCCAGCGCCGCTGCCACCGCATGACGGATATGCTCGGGCGTGCGGAAGGAGGGCAGCCCCCATGTCAGCGAGGCCGCGCCCGGAACCCTGGCGGCGCGCATCGCCATTTCCTTGATGGCGGACACGGTGATGCCGGCGACGCTCTTCGAAACCAAATCCGTGTCATCGGTCATAGGCAAGGTCCGTTTCTCTGCAAGGTCGGTTGGCACCAGCCCGTCCGCGGCGCGACCTATTATCGGCAGGGGAATGGGCCGGCGCCGATTTCCAGCAAGCGGAGAAACCCATAGCGCACTATGCGGCCCCTGGCATTGCGCTGGATCAGCTTGCGGCTGCGGATCCCGGCCCGCGCTGCCCGATTCGGACGCAGGTCGCTCCGGCTTGCACAACGAGGTTCGTGGCGGTTGCGAAATAGAGCGCCGCCGCTCCGGTGCGCTGAAGGAAACGCGCGGCGGTCGAGTGACAGCCTTGCAACTTCCGCCGAACTCTGCCCCAATTGGCCGCCAGCATCGATAACCAAAGAGAATGCAATGCCATGCCGGACGTCATCCTGCATCACTATCCGCAGTCGCCGGTTTCCGAAAAGATCCGCGTCGTGCTGGGCATCAAGGGGCTGGACTGGCGGTCGGTCGAGATCCCGCGTCTGCCGCCCAAGCCGGAGCTGATGCCGCTGACCGGCGGCTACCGGCTGACTCCGGTGATGCAGATCGGCGCGGATATCTTCTGCGACAGCCTCTGTATCGCCCGCGCCATACAGGAGCGCCATCCGGAACCGACGCTTTATCCCGGCGGCGGCGACGGCATGGCGTGGGGTGTCTCGCGCTGGACCGACGGCCCCTTCTTCCAGACCGTGCTGGAGGTCGTGTTCGGGGCCGAGCATCAGAAGATGCCGCCCGAGTTCGTGCGCGACCGCGGCCGGATCTATTTCGGGTCGGACTGGAGCATGGAAAAGCTGGAAGCGGACCTGGCCAACAGCATTGTGCGCCTGCGCGCGCAGTTCGGATGGGTCGAGGAGCGGCTGGCCACGGGGCGCAAGTTCATGCTGGGGGATGCGCCGGGCCTGCCCGATGCGCTGGCCTGGTACCTCGTCTGGTTCGTCCGCGGGCGCTGGGACGGCGGCCCGGATTTCCTCTCGCAGTTCCCCAACCTCTGCGCCTGGGAGGAACGGGTGAAAGCCATCGGCCACGGCAACCCCGCCGATATGGCGTCGGGCGAGGCGCTGGAGATCGCCCGCGCCTGTGAACCCGTGACGCCCGAAACGCCGGACCCCGGCGACCCGCGCGGCCTGAAGCCCGGCGACGCGGTCACCGTGACGCCCGACAGTGGCGGTTTCGCCGTCGAGGGCCGGGTTCTCAGCCTGCGCCGCCACGAGATCGCGATCCTCCGCGAGGACGAACGCGTCGGCCGTGTCGCGGTCCATTTCCCGACCGTGGGATATCGCGTAGCGAAGACCTGACGGATAAGGCAGCGCCGCGGAAACATCCTTTAGCCCGGGACGAGTGCGCGGGCCGTCGCAGGATGTACGCCACCGGGACCCTATAGCGCCTCCACATGCCGCACCATGCGGGCGCGCATCTCCGCGTCCGGCAGGCGGCCGTAAAGCGCGCCCATGTTCTCCCGCATGTGGTCGACCCGGCTGGTGGCCGGGATCGCGCAGGTCACGGCGGGATGCGAGACGATGAATTTGAGGAAGAACTGCGCCCAGTTGGCGGCGTCGAACTCGCGCGCAAAGGCGGGCAGGGGGTGGCGTTCGAACAGGTCGAACAGGGCGCCGCGCCGGAACGGCCGGTTGACGATGACGGCCAGCCCGTGCTCGGCGGCCAGCGGCAGCAGCCGCCGTTCGGCCTCGCGGTCGAGGATGTTGTAGGTGAACTGCACGAAGTCGACCGGCTGCCCTTCCATGATATGCGCAAGCGCCCCGTGCCGCCGTCCGTGCGAGGTGGTCACGCCGATATAGCGCAGCGCGCCAGCCGCCTTCATCGCCGTCAGCGTCTCCAGATGGGTCTGCCAGTCGACGAGGTTGTGGACCTGCATCAGATCGAAGCGCGGCACGGCCCACAGCGCCGCCGAATGGCGCATCTGCTGCTGTCCCGCCCAGCGCCCCGGTGTCCACACCTTGGTCGCCGCGAACGGCGTGCGCCCGCCGTCGATGCGGCCCAGGCACCAGCCGATTACCTCCTCCGACGAGCCGTACATCGGCGAGGAATCGATCACCGTGCCGCCGGCCTCGAAGAAGGCGCGCAGCACGTCGGCCCGCGCCGCGCGCCGCGCCGCATCGCCGCCGACATCGAAGGTGATCCACGAGCCCATGCCGATCACCGGCAGAGCCTCGCCGCCGGCCGGAATGGCGCGCGTCAGCACCGGGCCGGCGGCGGCGCCGCGGCCGGCGCCTCCCGCGGCCGCGAGGCCGAAGGCCCCCAGCGTGCCCAGCAGCGTACGGCGTGTAATCATGCGGCGCATTCTATCACACGGGCCGGGTGAATCCCGGGTCTGCGTTTCCTGCATGGCAGCCGCCCGCCGGACGCGGCGATTCGTCAATCGCGCGGGCGGCCGCATCGCTGCTATCTTCGGGCGTGTGCCGCAATCCTCCGGAAAGAAGGACAGTGAGATGACCGACAATCGCAGAGCAATCCTGATCGGGTCCTGTATCAGCGCATCGGCGCAACTGGTGGCCGCCGGCAAGTATGGCGACACCGCCTCGCCGGAGTACCCGCTCGACGCCGTCGCCACCATGACCCGGATGCTGGCCGACGAGTTGCTGCACGACGCGACGGTTGCGTCGGCGGAGTTCCTGGCGGACGAGAAGTAGCACCCCGTTTCGGGCCCTCGCGAGCGCCGAAGCGGCGTCCGGGAACGGGACGCCGGCGTTCGCATCCCTTGCCGGGCCGCACCCGCGCGGCGCCGCAACCCTTTCGCGACGGCCGGGAAAGCGGCGGCGTCGGACGGGGTAACGCGCCCGTCCGGACACGGCACGATTCCACCCTTGCGCATTAAGCGCGAAGCACCACTCAGGTATGCTCTCCCGGGTAGAAACAGGCAGGCTGGATCGTGGCAGGGGTCATAGACGGGAATTTTCACGAGCGGGTCGGGGATCCGCGGCTTCAGCAGCTGTACGACTGCTGGCGTTCGCTGTTCCATGGCAAGCGGTTGCCGTCTCTCGCCGATGTCGATCCCACCGCGATCGACGCTGCGGTGCTGCCCTTCGTGGTGCTGGCGGACGTCGTCGAGGGCGGCCGGCGCATCCGCTATCGCCTCGTCGGCACCAACATGGTCGCCGAATGGGGCCAGGACTTCACCGGCCGCTATCTCGACGAGATCATGGAAGGGACCTACCGTGAGTTCCTGGGGGGGCTGTTCGCCGACGTCATCGCCAAGCGCTGCGCCGTGCTGTCGGAGAGCGCGTTTCGCTGGGATGTCGGCGGGACGACCCGCACCTGCCGGCTGTTCATGCCGCTGGCCACCGACGGGCGCACGGTCGACGCGGTGCTGATCGGCCAGATCTTCGATCACGGCCGCGCCGCCGCGTCGGCGAGGAAGATCGCCGAGGCGTTCCCCGATCACGTCGAGGTCTTCCGGCTGCACGAGACGTAGGGGGCACCGGTCCGGACCGGTCCGTCGGCTGCCCCGAAAACGAACGGCGTCGCTTTTTCGATTTCCGGGCATACCCGGATTGTCCATTTTCCGCCGCTGCCGCAGAGGCGATGATACGCATTGCAGGATAATCCGTGCAGTAAGATCGGCCCGGCGCGCGGCGGGATGCCCGGTTCGGTCGGAACGACCCCTTGCAAAGGCGTTTTCTGCGGGTTTCGGAAGGGTGCGGGCTGAAGCGAACCCGACGGGTAAAGCTCTCGTGCCCAAGAAATTGGGGAAAGAGGCTGAGCCTCTTTCCCCCGAGTTACTTGCGATCAGTTCGTCTCAGACGATCTGATCAGTCGTGCCAGCTATACCTGTGCCAGCCGTCGTGATCGTCATCGTCGTCATCGTCGTGATCGTCATCGTCGTCGTCATCGTCGTCGTCATCATGCAGCATCTTCAGGTAACCGCCGATCTGCTTGATGTCCGAATACGGCAGACACTTGAGGAACCGCATCGCGTCCTCGTCCCAGATCGCCTCCTTGACCTCCTCGGCATCCTCGCCGCGGACATCCTCGTCGACGAAGCCGCCGCTGGCGTCGATGCCGTGGCACCCGGCGCAAGCGGTGACGTAGCGCTTCATGCCGGATACCGGCTGAGAGTTGAGGTAATACGCGATATCCATGATCTCCATGTCGCTCAGCATTCCCTGGAGGAACTCCATGTCGGGAACGCCGTACGGGAAGGGACTATCGGCCTCGTCGTCATCATTACCCCAGCCATAAGAGCTGGAGTGATGATAATCGTCGTCGTCGATCGCTCCCGGGTTGCCGTAAATCGCCGCGACGATCGAGCACTCGCGAGCCCCGGGCACCTTCCTGATCCCGACATCGACGTCGTCGAACGGGTC
>CAMYKU010000010.1:850-63757 GCA_947259105.1 uncultured Alphaproteobacteria bacterium | reverse complement strand
ATGTTCTTCGCCGCCTTCTTCTGGGCCTTCTTCGACTCGAGCCTGTTCCCGAGGGTCGACCCCGCGGTCTGGCCGCCTGAGGGCGTCGAGGCTTACGGCCCGTGGCCGCTTCCGGCCCTGAACACGCTGATCCTGGTCAGCTCTGGCGCCACCGTCACCGTGGCGCATCACCGGCTGCTCGCCGGTGACCGGAAGGGACTGATCGGCTGGCTGGCATTCACGATCTTCCTCGGTATCCTCTTCACCGGCCTGCAGGGCTACGAGTATCTGCATGCGCCATTCAGCTTCACCGACGGAATCTATTCCTCGACCTTCTTCATGGCGACCGGCTTCCACGGTGCGCACGTGATCATCGGCACGACCTTCCTGGCGGTCTGCCTGGTCCGTGCCGTCAGGGGCCACTTTAAACCGGAGCATCATTTCGGTTTCGAGGCGGCTGCCTGGTACTGGCATTTCGTCGACGTGGTCTGGCTGTTCCTGTTCGTCTGGATCTACTGGTGGGGTAGCTGAGATTGAGTCCGTTCAGTTGCGCCGGCGCGCGGGGGGCCAGGTAATGGAACCCCGGGCGCCGGTTTCCGTTTTCAGGGCCGGGCTGTTGTGCCGTTGTCCCCGTTGCGGGCAGGGACGACTGTTCACCGATTTCGTGCATTTCCTGCGGGTCGCCGAAACCTGCGAGGCCTGCGGCCTCGACCTCAGACCGGAGGACAGCGGCGACGGACCCGCCGTCTTCGTCATGTTCGTCACCGGCCCGCTGGTCGTGACTCTGGCGATCTTGCTGGAAGTCCTGGCCCAGCCGCCCCTGTGGCTGCATGCACTATTATGGATTCCGACGGTGCTGGTCTCGTCGGTCGCATTGTTGCGGCCGCTCAAGGCGGTGCTGATCGCGCTGCAATACCGGCACAGGGCCGGCGAGGGCGGCAAGAACACCTTTACATAAGTGCCGCATCGTCCTATCCGGGGATCCATGCGCGATCGTTTCGGGGTATGCCGACCGTGAAATTCCGACCGACATTATGGCCGACCCTGATCACCGTGCCGGCGCTGGCGGTGCTGGTGACGCTGGGCGGATGGCAATTGCATCGGATGCAGTGGAAGGCGGCGCTGATCGATGAGTTGCAGATCCGGGGCGGCGCACCGGCCATCCCGCTCCCCGTCGATAGCCGGATTCCGACCTCGGACCTGCTTCATCGGCCGGTCAAGGTTACCGGACGCTTCATCTACGATGCCGAGAGGCATCTGCTGAACAGGGTCCGCGACGGCACGCCCGGGATCAATCTGATGACGCCCCTGGTGCGCTCCGATGGCGGCCCTACGCTGATGGTGGACCGCGGCTGGGCGCCGATGAACTGGCCGGCCGGGGCGGATCGCAACGGCGGTGCCGCGGCGCAGGAGGTCGAAGTGACCGGCATCGTCCGCACGCCGGAGCCGGCGGGCTGGCTGACCCCGGCCAACCGTCCGGACAAGAACGATTGGTACTACGTGGACCTCTCGGCCATGGCAGGGTCGGTCGGTGTGCTGCCCTTCGTGGATTATTATGTCTATGCGACCGGCGAGGCGCCGGTCGTCCATGAGCCCGCGAATGGAGAAACGGCGGCAGCAGCGGACGGCGACGCAGCAGCGGGCAAGGCCGAAACGCGGCAGGCGCCGGCGTTCCCGATCCCGAACACCTGGCGGGTCGAGCTGCCCAACAACCACCTGTCCTATGCGATCACGTGGTTCGCCCTCGCGGTCGCCCTGCTGGCGGTTTATCTCGTCTATCATGCACGGCTCGGATCCGGGGAAGACAGGGACGGTCGGGACTGAATGCACATGAAGGCTTATCGGCGCCTTGAGGCGGCGTTTCGCCGCCATGCATTGGTCGGGGAAGCGGCCGGCGTGCTGCATTGGGACATGTCCGTCGTGATGCCGCCCGGCGGCGCCCGCGCCCGCGCCGAGCAAATAGCGGAATTACGGGTGCTGTCGCACGAAATGCTCACCGGCCCGCACATCGCCGGCGATCTGGCCGCCGCGGATGCGGAAGCCGCAGCGCTGGACCGGTGGCAGGCCGCAAACTTGCGGGAAATGCGGCGGGCCTGGCTTCATGCCACTGCCATTCCCGCCGATCTCGTCGCGGCCCGGTCCCGCGCGACGTCGGAGTGCGAAACCGTCTGGCGCACGGCCCGCCCGGACTCCGACTTCCGGGCCCTGCAATCCGGCCTGGAGGACGTCGTAAGGCTGACCCGCGAGGTCGGACAGGCCAAGTCGGCGGCGCTCGGCCGGCCCGTCTACGACGCCCTGATGGACGAATACGAACCCGGCGCCGATGCACGGCGTATCGGCGCCATCCTTGACGACTATGCGGCCTTCCTGCCGGAATTCCTCGATGCGGTACTGGCGAAGCAGGCGCGCAGCCGTGCCCCCGTTGCTCCGGACGGGCCGTTCCCGGTGGCGGCGCAGAAACGGCTGTGCCGCCGGATGGCGGAGGCCGTGGGGCTGGATTTCAAGAGCGCCCGGCTGGACGAAAGCCTGCATCCGTTTTCCGGCGGCATTCCCGACGACAGCCGGATCACCACCCGCTACAGCAAGGCCGATTATGCCGGGGCCCTGATGGGTGTGCTGCATGAGTCCGGCCATGCCATGTACGAACGCGGGTTACCGCGCCAATGGCGGCGCCAGCCGGTCGGCCGGGCGCGCGGCATGACGCTGCACGAGAGCCAGTCGCTGCTTGTCGAGATGCAGGTTTGCCGCTCGCGCGCGTTCTTCGACTGGGCCGCGCCGGTCATCGCCGCGGCGTTCAAGGCGCCCGGCCCTGCCTGGACGCCGGACAACCTTCACCGGCTGGCGATCCTGGTACGGCCCGGCTTCATCAGGGTCGATGCGGACGAAGTCACCTACCCGGCGCATATCATCCTGCGCACGCGGCTGGAGCGGGCCCTGATCGCCGGCGACCTCGCGGTCGCGGACCTGCCCGGCGCCTGGAACGACGGGATGGCGGAGCTTCTGAACATTACGCCGCCGGACGACCGGCTCGGCTGCCTTCAGGACATCCACTGGCCGGGCGGCGATTTCGGTTATTTTCCCACCTATACGCTCGGCGCGATGGCGGCTGCGCAGTTCGCGGCGGCGGCGCGCGTGGCCGATCCGGAAATCATGGCCGGGGTCGGGCGCGGCGATTTTGCGCCGCTCATGGCATGGCTCCGGGAACATGTCCACGGCAAGGGATCGCTGCTGTCCACCGATGAGCTCCTGCGCGAGGCGACCGGCGCGCCGCTCGGCGCCGCGGCTTTCGAGGCCCATCTGAAGGAGCGCTATCTGGAGGCGGCCTGACTCGCCTTGCTTGCGGCCGGCCGCGCCGCTAGTTTGGGCGCTCGATAAAACGGACTGACCGCGTGCGCTATATCAGTACAAGGGGCGATGCCCCGATCCTGGAATTCGACGAGGTTCTGCTGGCTGGCCTGGCCGCGGACGGCGGTCTCTATGTGCCGGAAACCTGGCCGCATTTCGATGCCGACCAATTTCGCGCCCTGCGCGGCCTGTCCTATGCGGAAACCGCGATCCGCATCATGACGCCGTTCCTCGGCGGGCGCATCGAAGACACCGCGTTCGAGGGGCTGGTGCATGATGCCTACGCGGGTTTCGACCACGCGGCGGTGGCGCCGCTGCGGCAACTCGACGCCAATCTGTGGCTGATGGAACTGTTCCACGGGCCGACCCTGGCCTTCAAGGACATCGCGCTGCAGCTTCTCGGGCGCCTGTTCGACCATGTGCTGACCCGCCGCGGCGAGCGGGTCACCATCGTCGGAGCGACCTCCGGCGATACCGGCTCGGCCGCCATCGAAGCCTGCCGCGATCGCGACTCGATCGACGTTTTCATCCTGCATCCGCATGGCCGTGTGTCGGAGGTGCAGCGCCGCCAGATGACCACGGTCACGGCGGCCAACATCCACAATATCGCGGTCGAGGGTTCGTTCGACGACTGCCAGGATCTGGTCAAGGCGATGTTCGCCGACCGCGGTTTCCGCGACGAGTTGCGGCTCAGCGCGGTGAACTCGATCAACTGGGCGCGGATCATGGCCCAGATCGTCTATTACGTTCAGGCCGCGGTGGCGCTGGGTGCGCCCGACCGCCCCGTGGGGTTCGCCGTGCCAACCGGAAATTTCGGCAACGTCTATGCGGGCTACGCGGCGCGGCAGATGGGCCTGCCCGTCGCCGAGCTGGTCATCGGGTCGAACCGCAACGACATCCTGACCCGTTTCATCGAAACCGGAATCATGGAAATGTCCGACGTCGAACTATCGCTCTCGCCGAGCATGGACATCCAGGTCTCGAGCAATTTCGAGCGGCTGCTGTTCGACATCTGCGGACGCGAGGGCCGCGCGGTGATGGATACGATGATTGAGTTCCGCCGCACCGGGACGCTGACCGTGCCGCAGGGCGGCATGAAGCCGATCCGCGCCCTGTTCGGCGGATATCGCATGGACGACGACCAGACGTTGTCTACGATCGTCTCCGAATACCGGGCGCATGGCGCGCTCCTGGATCCGCACACCGTGATCGGTGTGGGGGCGGCCCGAGCCAAGGCGCGTTATCCGGCAACGCCCATCGTCGCGCTGGCGACCGCCCACCCCGCCAAGTTCCCGGACGCGGTGGAGCGGGCCACCGGGATTCGCCCCGCCCTGCCGCCTCGGCTGGCCGACCTGCTGACACGCGATGAGCAGTACGCGGTGCTGCCGAACGACCTGGAAGCGGTGAAGGCGCATGTCCGTGCCGGCGCCACCATGGAGGGCGCGGCATGAGCGTGCAGCTGACACGGCTCGACAACGGACTGCGTGTCGTCAGCCATACCATGGACGCGGTCGAGACGGTTTCGGTCGGCGTGTTCGTCGACGCCGGTACGCGCAACGAGCCTGCCGAGATCAACGGCGTCGCCCACCTGCTCGAGCATATGGCGTTCAAGGGGACGGAGCGCCGCTCCGCGCTGGATATCGCGGCCGAGGTCGAAGCGGTCGGCGGCCATCTGAACGCCTACACGACGCGCGAACACACGGCCTATTACGCGAAGGTTCTGAAGGAAGATGCTGCGCTGGCGGTCGATATCCTGGCGGACATCCTGCAGTACTCGACGTTCGACGCCGAGGAGTTGGCCCGCGAACGCAGCGTCGTGCTGCAGGAGATCGGGCAGGCGCACGACACGCCCGACGACGTCGTTTTCGACCACTTCCAGTCGACCGCCTATCCCGAACAGCCGCTGGGCCGCCCGGTCCTGGGCGATGCGGAGCGGGTGCGAAAGATGCCGCGCGAGGCCATTGTCGGCTATATGGGCGAGGCCTATGGCAGCGGCGGTATGGTGCTGTCCGCCGCCGGCATGATCGAGCACGAGCACTTGGTGGCCCTGGCCGAGTCGCTGTTCCAGGATTTGCCCGGCCACGGCCCGCTGCGCAACGAGACGGCGGCCTATGGCGGCGGCGCCCACATCGAAGACAAGCACCTCGAGCAGGTACATCTTACCGTGGGGTTTCCGGGTGTCGGGCTGCATGACCCCGATCTCTTTGCGGCCTCGGTCTTCTCGGTTCTGTTCGGCGGCGGCATGTCGTCGCGGTTGTTCCAGGAGATCCGGGAACGCCGCGGGCTGGTCTACTCGATCCACGCCTACGGGTCGCATTATTCCGATTGCGGCCTCTTCGGCATATATGCGGGCACGGGCGAGCGCGAGGTCGAGGAACTCATGCCGGTGTTGTGCGAAGAGATTCGCCGGCTTGTCGACAGCCTGGAGGAATCCGAGATCCGGCGGGCGCGGAACCAGCTCAAGGCGGCGACCCTGATGTCGCTGGAATCGACAGGGGCGCGGGCCGAACAGATCGGCGAACAGGTGCTGATCTACGGCCGGCCGATCCCCGTCTCCGAGATCGTCCAGCGGATCGAAGCGGTCGATATCACCGCGGTCGCCAGCGTCGCCCGGCGCATCTTCAGCGGCCGGCCGTCGCTGGCCGCCATCGGGCCCTTGCGCCGTATGATGCCGTATGACGAATTTGCCGCAAGGCTCTCCGCCTGAAGCCGGCCGGGCCACCGGGAAAGCTGCGCATGTGGTCGTTCTTCCGTAACCGGGCGCCGGGCATAACGCTGACCGGTCCGCGTGTCATGCTTCGCGCCCCGGTCGCGCGTGACGCCGGTGCATGGGCGGCGCTGCGGGAGCAGAGCCAGGAGTTTCTGAAACCATGGGAGCCGACCTGGCCGCCGGACGGGGCCTCACGTGCTGCCTTCCGCCGCCGCCACGCCCAGATCCGGGATGAATGGCGTGCCGGCACCGGCTACGGATTTCTCATCTTCGACCGCAAAAACAGCGTCATGGTCGGCGGCATAACGCTGTCCAACATACGCTATGGCGTGTCCGCAACGGGCGGCCTGGGGTACTGGACCGGCGAGCCGCACACCCGGCAGGGCTATATGACCGAGTCCGTCGCTTGCGTCCTGGATCACGCCTTCGGCCACCTCAATCTCCATCGCGTCGAGGCGGCCTGCCTGCCGCACAACGAAGCGAGTCGCGGTCTGCTCCTGAAATGCGGTTTTCGCAAAGAGGGGCTGGCACGCGGTTACCTGAAGATCGACGGCCGCTGGCGCGACCATCTTCTGTTCGGCATTCTGCGCGACGACCCGCGGCCCGGCGGCGCGAACGGGCGGTAAGACTCAGGCGTGTCCTGCCTGGCCCGACAGCAGCGACAGATCGATGCCCAGTTTGGCGAGGGACTGTTCCCATTTGGTGTCGGGATGGTCGCCGAACAGCAGGGATTCGTCGGCATTCACGTTCAGCCAGGAATTCTGCTGGATCTCGCCGTCGAGCTGGCCGGCGCCCCAGCCCGCGTAACCCAGAGCCAGCAACGCCTGGCGGGGGCCGCGGCCTTCGGCGATATCCTTCAGAATATCGACGGTCGCGGTCAGGCTGACCCACTCGTCGACCTTGATGGTGCTGCCCTGGGCGTAGTCGTTGGTATGGAGAACGAAGCCGCGCCCCGACTCCACCGGCCCGCCGACATGGATCGGCATCCCGGCATCGCCGCCGTTCGATTCGATTCCCAGCTGCTCCATCAGATCGGGAAAACTCAACTCGTCCGCGAGCTGGTTGATCACCAGGCCCATTGCGCCGTCGGAGTTGTGGACGCACAGATAAATGACGGACCGCTCGAATCGCGTATCCTGCATATGCGGCATCGCGATCAGCAGCTGACCGGTCAGATATCCAGGATTGTCGTCCGTATCAATCAATTGCGCCTCGCCCTTAACCCAACTCCTGCCTCCGCGTGCGCGCTGAAGAACGGGAGCGGGCATTCCGTGCCTACAGGAAAGATATTACGAAACCGCGGTTAAACAAAGGTCAAGCTGGTGTTTTTTTGCGCCAGGATCCGGTATTCCACTGAAAAATAGGGTACACTGCGCAACAAAACACCGTGAACACCGAAGGGCGGTCGGCATGGATCGAAAAAAGACGGCGCCTTCCGCCGCCATATTGGGCTGTATGCTTCTGCTGCTTGCAGGCTGTGCGGCGGGCGGCAGTGGGGGCACCGTGTCGCCGGATCCGCCCGAATCTCTCCGCCCCGATGCGGAGGTCGCGGGGGAGTCGTTCCGCAAAGCGGTGGCGCTGAGCCGCGAGGGCCGGATTGTCGATGCCGTGCAATGGTATCGGGTCGCCGCAGAGCGAGGGCATCCCGAGGCGCAGTTCATGCTGGGCACGATGTACCGGACCGGGCGCGGTGTGAATCGGGATTTTGCGGCGGCGGCGTACTGGTACCAGCAGGCATCCGTGGCGGGCAACGCGTGGGCCCAGTTCAGCCTCGGCAACATGCATATCCGCGGCGAGGGGTTGCCGCGAAACCCGCATGAGGGCGTCCGGCTCTACCGGATGGCGGCCGATCAGGGGCATCGCGAAGCCCAGTACAATCTCGGAGCGCTGTACTACAACGGCGACGGCGTTGCGGTCGACTACGCCGAGGCCGAAACCTGGTTCTCCAAGGCGGCCGGAAACGGCGATACCGCCTCGCAGTTCGCGCTTGGCCGGATGTATTCGACACCCCACAACGGCGTTCGTCTCGACCGGGTGCGCGCGCATGCGTGGTACACACTGGCCGCGGGCAACGACTATCCCGGCGCTGCCGCTGCCGCGCGCCGCCTGGAAGGCAAGATGAGTGCGGCCGAACGCGCCTCGTCGCGCGCGATGGCGCGCCGTTTCGCTACGGAAATTGCCCAATAGACCGCAGTATTTACACAAGATTGTGACGACACATGGCGGGCAGGACCCTATATACCTGTCGTCGAAACGAACCGGTGCGGGCCTGCGCCACGCCGGAACAGCAATTTTGCGGAACGATATTATCTTGCGCGGTCTGAAAATCACTCTGTTGTCGGCCGTTGCCATCGTGGCAACGATGGTCGCGTATTTAACGTATCCGGTTGAGTCGAATCAGGTCGATCCGACTCCGGTCGTGGTCAACCAGTCGAACGACGACAATCCGGTGGAGATGCGTCTGATTTCTGCGGTCGCCGCCGCCGGCGATCTGGACGAGCTACGGCTCGGCCTGCAGTTCAATATGCAGCCGGGCTGGAAGATCTACTGGCGTTCACCGGGCACGGCGGGTTTCCCGCCCGATATCAACTGGGCGGAATCGGCCAATCTTTCGACGGCCGATGTGGCCTGGCCGGCGCCCGGACGGTTCACGATCTTCGGCCTGGAGTCCCTGGGCTACAAGGACGAGGTCGTGCTGCCGCTGACGATCCGGCCGGAGACCCCGGGTCAGCCGTTGCGCCTGCGTGCCGAGGTCAATTACCTGACCTGCAAGGAGTTGTGCGTGCCCGGCAGTGGCGTGCTGGCGCTGGACATCCCCGCCGGGCCGGCCGCTGCGACGCGCGAAGCCGCGCTGATCGACCGCTACCGGGCACGGGTGCCGGTGGCCGCTGACGTGCTCGGGGTCGCAGTCGAAGAGGCGGTGCTGACGCCGGACGCGGACGAGACCGTGCTGCTGCGGCTCGCGATCAGGTCGGACGAGCCCCTGGTGCGGCCGGATGTGTTCGTCGAGGGTCCGCTGTCCGCCTTCTTCGAGACGCCGCGCGTCGCGCTTTCCGGTGACGGACGGCGTGCCGTCGTGACCCTGCGTGGGTCGGGCGCGGAGCCGGCGGAGATGGTTGCCGAGCCCCTGCTGGTGACGCTGGTCGACGGCGATCGCGCGGTGGAGCAGGCCGTGCCCGGAGGGCTGGTCGATGCGTTTCCCGCTGTGCCCCCCGGCTACGGCGCCTCATCGGGGGCCGGCGGCGTTTCGCTTTGGGTCATCCTCGGGCTCGCGCTGGTCGGCGGCCTGATCCTGAACCTGATGCCTTGTGTGCTGCCGGTGCTGTCCCTGAAGTTCCTTAGCGTGCTGGGCCATGGCGGGCGCGAGAATACCGACGTGCGGATCGGTTTCCTCGCTTCGGTCGCGGGTATCATCACCAGTTTCCTGGTTCTGGCGGCCGCGCTGGCTGCAATGAAGGCGGCCGGTGCGACGATCGGCTGGGGAATTCAGTTCCAGCAGCCGGTATTCCTCGCGATCATGGTGGTCGTGATTACCCTGTTCGCCTGCAATCTGTTCGGCTTCTTCGAAATTCTGTTGCCACAGCGGTTGAGCAACCTGATTGCCGTCGACACCGGGCCGAAGCACGACCATCATCATTCGCTGGGCGGGCATTTCCTGACCGGCGCCTTCGCGACGCTGCTTGCCACGCCGTGTTCGGCGCCGTTCCTGGGCACCGCCGTCGGGTTCGCTTTGAGCCGCGGGACCGGCGAGATTTTCCTCGTCTTCGGCGCCCTCGGGTTGGGCCTGTCGGCGCCGTACCTGCTTATCGCGGCATTCCCCGGCGTGGCCACGCGGCTTCCGCGGCCGGGCGCCTGGATGGTCACGATGAAGCATATCCTGGGCCTGCTGCTGGTCGCCACCGGCGTGTGGCTGGTCACGGTCATCGCCTCCGAAACCGGCACCGACACCGCCGTCGGGATCGCCGTGCTCGCGGTGGCGATCGGCGCCCTGTTGTGGCTGCGCCAGACGGAAGGCTCGCGGCTGGGGCGGCATGCCGGCAAGATCGCCGGCTTGCTTGCGATCGCTATCGTGGCGGCGCCGGTGCTCGCGCCGTCGGACGGCGCGGCCGACGGGAAACGGGCGCTCAACGACGCCGTCTGGCGGCCGTTCGACGAGGCGGAAATCCGCCGTCTCGTCGCCGACGGGCAGACCGTGCTGGTCGACGTCACCGCGGACTGGTGCATCACCTGCCAGGTCAACAAGGCCGCGGTGCTGAACCGCAATCCCATTGCGACGCTGCTGGAGGACGGCACGATCGTAGCCATGCGCGCCGACTGGACCCTGCCGAGCCAGGAAATCGCTGACTACCTCGCGACATTCGGCCGATACGGCATACCGTTCAACGCCGTCTACGGGCCCAACGCGCCGGACGGCGTGATGCTGCCGGAAATCCTGTTCACCGACAGCGTGCTGGCCGCCGTAGCGCAGGCCGGCGGCGCCGGGGCTGTCGGATTGCGCTGATCGGGCTGCAGCGAGGGCTGGACAAATGCGCCGGCGCGGCCAATTTTGCCCGGTAGCCGGAGTCGATCCATACCAGGCTCTAATATAGGGGGATAGCAATGACCATCAGCGTAGGCGATTCGATACCGCGTGAGACACTCTACCGCATGGGCGCCAATGGGCCTGAGCCGGTCGACACGCAAGACTATTTCAAGGGCCGCAAGGTCGTAGTGTTCGGACTGCCGGGGGCATATACGCCGACTTGCTCGGCCCAGCACGTGCCGGGCTACCTGAAGCATGCGGACGCCTTCAAGGCGAAGGGGGTCGATGCGATCGCCTGCGTATCGGTCAACGACGCCTTCGTCATGGGCGCCTGGGGCAAGGACCAGGGTGTCGGCGATGCGATCGACATGCTGGCCGACGGCAGCGCCGATTTGGCGAAGGCGATGGGGCTGGATCTCGATCTGTCGGAGCGCGGCTTCGGGATGCGCTCGCAGCGCTTTGCCATGGTCGTCGAGGACGGCGTGGTCAAGGCGCTGGCCGTGGAGGAACGGCCGGGACTCGACGTTTCAGCCGCGGAAAAACTGCTCGACAAGGTGTGAACCTGCGGCATGCGGAAATCGGGGCGGCAGGATTACCTGCCGCCCTTTCTCGATTGGGCGGGCGCCGCGAAAAAAACCGGACGTCGGCTCAGTGGTTTCGGAAGCGGTCGGTGGCCGCCAGCAGTTCGTGCATGATGCCGGGCTCCGAGAACGCATGCCCGGCGTCGTCGACGAGCCGGAGATCGGCCTCGGGCCAGGCGCGATGCAGCGCCCAGGCGGAGATCACCGGGGTCGCCATGTCGTAGCGGCCCTGCACGATGACCGCCGGGATATGCCGGATGCGCTCGATATTCTTCAGCAGCCAGCCATCGCACTCGAGAAACCCGCCATTGATGAAGTAATGGCATTCGATCCGCGCGAAGGCCTCGGCGAACCGGTCGGTTCCGAAGCCGGCGACCCGTCCTGGATTCGGCAACAGTGACACGGTCGCGCCCTCCCACATGCTCCAGGCGCGGGCGGCTTCGAGCCGTGCCTTCCGGTCGTCGCCCGTCAGCCGGCTGTAATAGGCCGCGATCATGTCGCCACGATCGGGTTCCGGGATCGGGGCGCAGAATTTCTCCCACTCGTCCGGGAAAACCGCCGCCGCCCCGCCGCCGTAGTACCAGTCCAGCTCCTGGCGGCGCAGCAGGAAGATGCCGCGCAGCACCAGGTCGATAACGCGGTCAGGATGGGTTTCGGCGTAGGCCAGCGCCAGCGTGCTGCCCCAGGACCCGCCGAACACCTGCCATCGTGCGATACCCAGGGTCTCGCGGATCCGCTCCATATCGGCAACCAGATGCCACGTCGTGTTGTTCTCCAGCGAGGCGTGCGGCGTGCTGCGGCCACAGCCGCGCTGGTCGAACAGTATGATGCGGTAGGCGGACGGGTCGAACAGCCTGCGGTAGACCGGCATCGCGCCGCCGCCGGGCCCGCCGTGGAGGAAGATCACCGGCTTGCCCTCCGGATTTCCCGATTCCTCGAAATAGACCCGGTGGCCGTCCGCCTCCAGATAGTCCGACCGGTGGCAATCGATTGCCGGATACAGGTCCCGCCGTGCGCCCATCCCTGCCTCCTTCACCGCTTCGGCATCGCCTTGCGCGCCAGTTCGTCGGCGCGCTCGTTTTCCGGATGCCCGGCATGACCCTTGACCCAGTGCCATCTCACGTCATGGCCGGTCAGGGCCGCCTCCAACCGCTGCCACAGATCCTGGTTCTTCACCGGCTTCCTGGCAGCCGTTCTCCAGCCGTTGGCCTTCCATGCGGGAAGCCATTTGGTGATCCCGTCGCGCAGATAGGTGCTGTCGGTGTAAAGGTCGACGGGCATCCCCCGCTTCAGCGATTCCAGGGCGCGGATCGCCGCCATCATCTCCATGCGGTTGTTGGTGGTGTGCCGTTCGCCACCGGATTTCTCTTTCTCGACGCCGTTCCAGCGCAGAATCGCGCCCCAGCCGCCGGGGCCGGGATTGCCGCTGCAGGCGCCGTCGGTGAAAATCTTGACCCGCTCTTTGGCCATGGAGTCCCTCTTCAGTCCAGTCCGTAGGCGCCCGGCGACGCGACGCCCTGGTGAAACTGCAGGATCGTGAGATACTCCAGCGGATCCTTCGGCCGCACCATCGCGCCTTCCGGGTGATGCAGCCAGTCGTACAGCCGGGTCAGCAGGAAGCGCAGGGCCGAGCCGCGGGCCAGCGCTGGCATCGCCGCCAGTTCGGCGCCGGAAAACGCGCGCACGCTGCGATAGGCGGACAGCATGCCCCTTGCCTTGGTGACGTTGAAGCTGCGGTCGCGCTCGAAACACCAGGCATTCAGACAGGTCGCCAGGTCGTAGGCGAGAAAATCGTTGCAGGCGAAATAGAAATCGATCAGCCCGGACAGCGAGTCACCGACGAAGAAGACGTTGTCCGGAAAGAGATCGGCATGGCAGATGCCGGAAGGCAGACCCTTCGGCCAACTCGATTCCAGGAACTCCAGTTCGTGAAAGAGGAGATCCGCGAGTCCCGGCTGCACCTCGCCGGCGCGCTGTGCCGATGCCTCGAGCAGCGGCCGCCAGCTGTCCACCGACAGCGCGTTGCGGCGGGTCATCGCGAAATCCTCGCTCGCGACGTGGAGCGCGGCGAGCGCGCGGCCGACTTCGGTGCAGTGTTGTGTCCTGATGCGCCGCGGCCACATCCCTTTCAGGAAGGTCACGATAACCGCCGGCCGGCCGCACAGCCGCCTCAGCGCCTTGCCGTCACGCCCGTGCACCGGCGTCGGGCAGGGGATCGCCTTGCCCGCAAGATGCTCCATGAGGCCCAGGAAGAACGGGAGGTCCTCCTCCGCCACGCGCTTTTCATAAAGGGTAAGAATGAAGTTGCCGCGGTCGGTCTGGATCAGATAGTTGGTGTTCTCGACACCCTCGGCGATGCCCTTGCACGATAGCACGGCGCCGAGATCGTATTCCCCGACGAACCGCTCCAGGTCCTCGTCCCCGACTTCGGTATAGACGGCCATATCCGGGAATGTCAGGCGCTGAGGGCGCGCGGCAGGTTGAAGTGCATCGACTCCTCGCCGACCGAAACTTCCTCGATCGAAAGATCGTATCGCGCGCCGCAGGCCGCGATCAGTTCATCCACCAGGACTTCCGGCGCCGACGCGCCGGCCGTGATACCCAGCGTTCTAACGCCGTCCAGCTGCCGCCAGTCGATCTCATCGGCGCTCTGCAGCAGGAATGCGGCGCTACAGCCGGCACCGCGCGCGACCTCGACCAACCGCTGGGAATTCGATGAATTCGGTGCGCCGACAACGATCAGCGCATCGCACCGTTGCGCGATCGCCTTGACCGCGCTCTGGCGGTTCGTTGTGGCATAGCAGATGTCCTCCCTGCCCGGCCCCTCGATATCGGGGAAGCGCTGCCTCAGTGCACGCAGGATCTCCGCAGTATCGTCGACGGACAGGGTGGTCTGGGTGATATACGCAAGCGGCTCGTCCGGCCGAAACGCGAGCGCCGCCACCGCTTCCACCGTTTCGACCAGCTGGACGGCTCCTTCGGGGAGTTGCCCCATGGTGCCCACCACTTCGGGATGTCCCTCATGGCCGATCAGAACGATCCCCCGTCCCGCCGCATGGTGGTGTTCGGCCTCGTGATGGACCTTGCTGACCAGCGGGCAGGTGGCATCCAGATACATCATGTCGCGGCGTTGCGCCTCCATCGGTACGCTTTTCGGCACGCCATGCGCCGAGAACACCACCGGCCGGTCGGCCGGCACCTGGTCCAGTTCGTCGACGAAGACGGCGCCCTTTGCCTCGAGCGTGCTTACGACATGGCGATTGTGAACGATCTCGTGCCGCACGTAGACCGGCGCGCCATGCTTCTCGAGCGCCATCTCGACGATCTTTATGGCGCGGGCCACACCCGCGCAGAAACCGCGCGGTGCGGCAAGAACGACAGTCAAGGATGGGGCCATGGGATTGCTGTCCCGCCTGTGGTTCCGGTTCA
This sequence comes from uncultured Alphaproteobacteria bacterium, assembly GCA_947259105.1. Taxonomy (GTDB): domain Bacteria; phylum Pseudomonadota; class Alphaproteobacteria; order UBA8366; family JADFVY01. The sequence continues at coordinate 49,191 of CAMYKU010000010.1, read as the reverse complement.
TCGGCCGCGGCGGCCGGCGCCGGTCTCCGGTTCGCGTTTCGCGGGCCTTGTACAAGCACCGGCGCATCTTTAGTATCGCCCGCGCTGGCCCGTCAATTGTTGCTTAACCGCAGTTTCCGGGCGCCGCCACGATACCATAGACGCGAACAGGATTGAAACCGAAGGCTGACGCATATGGCCGAACCCGACATACCACAAAAAGAACCATACGCAGTCGAAGTGGAGCAAGGCAGGTCCTATTTCTGGTGCCGCTGCGGAAAGAACGCCAGACAGCCCTTCTGCGATGCCAGCCATAAGGGAACGGAGTTCACGCCAGTCAGGTACAAGGCCGAGAAGACCGGAACCGTCTATTTTTGCGGGTGCAAGCGGAGCGGCAATGCACCGCTGTGCGACGGCACCCACAAGGCTCTCTAGGTCTGCTGTGCGAGACAATCGTTGGCCGATGATCCGGCTGGTTGCGGCCGGTGTTCTGGTGGCTCTGGTTGCCGGCTGCGGCGGCGACGACGCCAAGGACCTGGCGCCATGCCCGTCAGCACGGGTCATGGGCGAGCCGTCCGAGCTGACGCGCTTTGGCGAGGGAACAGGCCGCGATCCCACCGATATCCTGTTCGAGGCCACGTTCACGCGGGTCGTCGGCGAATGCAACTATGACGACGACGGCGGCGAGATCGCCATAGAGCTGAGCGTTGTCATCGATGTTCTGCGGGGTCAGGCTAACCGCGACGGCGAGGTGTCGTTCCGCTATTTCGTCGCCGTGGCGGAGCGTGGCGAAGACATCGGGCCGCAGCCGGCCGTGCATGGCCGCAAGGCCTTTGCCGTGCAGGAGTCGTTCCCCGAGACACGCCGGAACATCCGGCGTACCGACCTGCTCGAAATCACGATTCCACGGCCGGATGCGCGGAGCGTACGCGCCTATGTGCTGTATCTGGGATTCGAGCTCACGCCCGAGGAACTCTCCTACAATAAGCTGAAACTCGGGTTTTGAACCGCCGCGTTTGACATCGCGGGTGTGACGGATAATCTTGCGGGGCGGGGGGACCGTCCCACCGGCTTAACGGAGGTTGATAGCGATGGGCGATCTTCGGTTTTCCGAGGAACATGAATGGGTTTCCGTCGACGGCGACGTCGCCACGGTGGGAATCAGCAATTTCGCACAGGAACAGTTGGGCGACGTGGTGTTCGTCGAGCTTCCCGAGGTCGGTCGGTCGGTGAGCCGCGGCGACGAGGTGGCCGTCGTCGAGTCGGTCAAGGCGGCAAGCGAGATTTACACCCCGCTTTCGGGCGAAATCGTCGAGATCAACGGTGCGCTGTCGGACGAGCCCGCCACGGTGAACGCGTCGCCGGAAGCGAACGGCTGGTTCTTCAAATTGCGCATGAGTGACGCCTCGGAGGCCGACGAGCTCATGGATGCGGCCGCCTACAAGACTTTCGCCGACGAGCAGGGCTGAACGGCAGGGAATTTCCCGGTTCGGGGTTTTCGTCGGGGATAGGCCGTCCTGGCTGCGGGCGGCTCAGTGCAGCTTGTCGGACAGATCCTTGATCGCCTCGGAGACCGACTTTTCGCCCGCCTTGCCGGCCAGCTTCTCCTCGAGGAGTCTTGCCGTTGCGCCGATTGCCAGTTCCACGGCCCTGTTGCGGATATCGTCGAGCGCCGCCGCCTCGGCCTGGGCGATCTTGTCGGTCGCCTGCTGTTCGCGGCGCTTTATCGATTCCTCGAGTTCCGCCTCGGCGCGGGCCCTGGTACGCTCGGTCTCCTCACGCGCGTGTTCGATGATCTTTTCGGCCTCCTGCAAGGCCTCGCGCTGCCGGCGCTGATAACTGGCAAGGGCCGACTGGGCTTCTTCGCGCAGCCGCTGCGCTTCCTCGATTTCCTCACGGATCTTTGCGATCCGCCCGTCGAGCGCACCGATCAGAATACGTTTCCCCGGCCCATAGGCGAGGACGACGAAGATCACAAACGCCACGCCCGCCCAGAAGGTGGTGCTGTGCCAGAGATCCTCCATCAGCCGGTTTCCTTGAGGACGCTCTTGACCGCCGCCTTGGCGTCGGTCTCCGATACTTTCACGCCGGCAAGCTTGGCGGCGGCCTGCTGAACCACATCTGCCGCGACGTCCTCAAGGCTTGCGATAGCTGGCATCTTGGCCGCCGCGATCCGCGCCTCCGCCGCCTTGGTGTCGTCAGCCAGCCGCGCCGCCACCGCAGACCGCCGTTCTGCCGCTTTCGCAGCAATGGTCTCAGCGGCCTCGCGCTGGATTGCGTGGGCTTCCTCGGCCGCCTCGGCCAGCGCCTTCTCGTATGCCGCCATGGCCGCTTCGGCTTCCTCGCGATACCCCGCCGCCCTGTCGAGATCGTCGTCTATCTTCTGCCGCCGCGCCTCGAGCGCCCCGCCGATCTTCGGCAGTGCGTTGCTGCGCATGGCGATGAAGAACAACACCAGGATGATGGCCAGCCAGAACAGCTGCGAGGGGAAGGTGGTGGAATCGAACTGGGGCATGCCGCCGCCCTCGGCTGCTGCGAGAGCAGCACCGGGGACCAGGGCGGGCGTCACTGCAAGTGCGGCTATTGCGATGGATCTGACGGGTGTGACCATCAATACGATTCCTGTGTTTGCCTCGTCCGCAGAGCGAAGTGGTTACTGGCCCCGCGTTGTGGTGCCGGGGAGTGCCGCCGTGTGCGCCTCAGGCAAAGAGGATCAGGAACGAGATCAGCAGGGCGTACAGCGCCACCGCCTCGACCAGAGCGAAGCCCAGCATCGCCATCGGGAAGATCTGCGGGCGCGTTGCCGGGTTGCGAGCGATCGAGCCGATCAGCGATGAAAAGATATTGCCGATACCGACACCCACGCCGGACAGTCCGATCACGGCAAGGCCTGCGCCGATCATCTTAGCGGCATCAAGTTCCATAGTCTTGGTTCCCCGTCTATTGGTCCAGAAAAGATCCGCGGCCCAGGTCCCAGGCCGCCCTAGTGAAGGTTCAGCGCGTCGTTCAGATACAGGCATGTCAATACGGTGAAGACATAAGCCTGCAGGAAGGCGACGAGCAATTCGAATCCGGTCAGCGCCACGTTCATCGCGATCGGCGCAAGGCCGCCGAGACCCAGTGTCGCCGCACCCAGCGGAACGACGAATCCAGCGAACACCTTGATCATGGTATGTCCGGCCATCATGTTCGCGAACAACCGGATCGACAGGCTGACCGGCCGCGACAGATAGGAAATGATCTCGATCGGGACCATCATCAGCAGCATCGGGGCCGGTACGCCCTTGGGCACGAAGAAGCTGAAAAAATGCATTCCGTGCTTGGCGAAGCCGATGCCGGTCACCGCGACGATGACGGTGACTGCCAGCGCGGCGGTCACGATGATATGGCTGGTATAGGTGAAGCTGCCCGGAATGAGCCCCAGCAGGTTTCCGAACAGAATGAACATGAACAGGGTGAATATATACGGGAAGTACCGCCGTCCCGCGTCGCCCACATTGTCCCGGATCATGTTCGCGACGAACTCATAGGCCATCTCGGCCATCAGCTGCATGCGCCCGGGAACCAAGGCCCGCCGCCGCGCGCCGAGCGTAAGAAACGCCGTCGCCGTTACGGTTGCCAGCGCCATCCAGGCCGCGGAATTGGAAAACGACAGGTCTACCCCGCCGATCTCGATCGGAATATAGGGGTGGATTTCAAACTGTTCGAGCGGACCCGCCACTTCGACCTCGCCTACCGTTCGCCCTGCCGACCCTTCGTCTGGGCCCCTGCATCCGAATTCTTTGCTTTCCCTGCCGCGTCCTCGCCCGGCTTCCGGTAACCGACCGCCAGGCCGTAGCCCATGGCGGCACGAAAGACGTTGAGGATCGCCGCCCCCGCGCCAAGCAGGAAGAACACGACCAGGAACCAGGGACCCGTCCCGAGCCACCAGTCCAGCAGAAGGCCGATCCCGACCCCCACTGCCAGCGCCGAGACCATCTCGACACCGATGCGAAAGGCCCAGCCGAGCCCGCTCATACCACCGGGGCCGCCGGTGAGATCGCCTTTGCCCCGACCGGCCGCTTGGTGTTCACGTGCAACGCGGAGCCGCTCCCCCAGTTCGTCGAGCGAGGGCGGCCTGTCGTCCTTACCCATCCCGGCCCCCTGAAACGCCCGGCACCGCGCCGAAAAGCGCGGGCACCATACTGACGGCCAAAATCCAAGTCAAGGCGCAATACCGCGCTGCGGCAGCCCGCCCGAGAGCTTCAGAAAACGGCGGTTTTCGCCGTGTCCCACGTTGCTTCAGGCGGACTCGCGCAGGGCCTCGGCCCGTGCCAGGTCGACCGAAACCAGCTGGCTGACGCCGGCCTCACCCATGGTCACGCCGAACAGGCGATCCATCCGGGCCATGGTCATGCGATGGTGGGTGACCAGCAGGAACCTGGTTTCGCGGCTGTGCGCCAGCTCGTCGACCAGCGAACAGAAGCGGTCGACATTGCTGTCGTCGAGCGGCGCGTCGACCTCGTCGAGCACACAGATCGGCGCCGGGTTGGTGAGGAACACCGCGAACAGCATCGCCACCGCGGTCAGCGCCTGCTCACCGCCGGACAACAGCGACATCGTCGTCAGCTTCTTGCCCGGCGGGCTCGCCATGATCTCCAGCCCCGCCTCCAGCGGGTCGTCGGCCTCGGTCAGCGCGAGATGCGCGCGCCCGCCGCCGAACAGGCGGGTGAACAGCTCCTCGAAATGCCCGTTGACCTGGTTGAACGCGGCCATCAGCCGGTCGCGGCCTTCCCGGTTCAGGGCGCCGATGCCCTGGCGCAGGCGGGCGATCGCGGCCAGCAAATCCTCCCGTTCGGCTTGCAGGGACGACACCTGTTCGCGCAGCTCCTCGGCTTCCTGTTCGGCCCGCAGATTCACCGGGCCCATGCCGTCCCGCTCACGCACGAGCCGTTCGAGACGGGTTGCCGCGGTATCGCCGTCCGGCAGCTTTTCGTCCTCGTCGATGCCGGTCGCGCCCAGGATCCGGTCGGGCGCCACGTCCAGCTTCTCCCGGATGCGGGCCGTCACCGTGGTCCGGTCGTGCTCCGCCTGTTCCTGCCTTGCCTCGGCCCGGACCAGCTGTTCGCGGGCCTCGGCCTGCGAAGCCTCCGCTGCCCTTAGCGTCCGGTCCGCTTCCGACAGCGCTGTCTCGCCCGCGGCAAGCAGATCCGCGGCACCGCTTCGCTTCGATTCGGCGTCGTCGACCTGGGTCATCAGCGCGTCCCGCTGGGCCTCGATCTCCGCCGGGCGTTTGGCAAGGGCATCGCGCTCCTCTTCGGCCTTGCCGAGCCGCTCGTTCAGGTCGGCCAGCCGTGTTTCCGCGCCGGCTGCGCGCTGCCGCCACGAGGTCGCCTCGGCATCGATCGACATCAGCCGTTCGCTGCGGCGCTCCGACTCGGCGATCAGCCTGTCGTTGGCGCTGCGCTTTTCCGCCTGCGTCGCGCGCAGAGCCCCAAGGTCCGCACGCATCGCATTGACAGATTCCCGCGCCGCCGTGGGGTCGTTAAGCTGGCTCAGCTCGGTTTCCGCCTCGCCGCGCTCGCGGTCCGCCTCGGCGCGGTCGCCCTGCGCCGCCTCCAGCGCCTCGATCAGCGACGTCAGCCGCGATTCTTCTGCGACCCGCGCGTTCGTCAGCCTTGTATGATCCTCACGCGCGGTATTGAGTGTGGCGAAACCGGCGCGGACCGCGTCCCGCGCCTCGCGCTCGCGCGCGACCGCCGCCTCGTGGGCCGAGCGGGCGGCGTCCATAGCCTGCTGCGTTGCGGCAATCGCACGCTCGGCATCCTCGCGCCGGGGACGGATTTCGGCGAGACGGTTGCGCTGGGCCAGCCGGGTCGCCGCAGCGGTCGGGGCGCCGGGCGAGACGGTGAAACCGTCCCACCGCCAAAGGCCGCCGTCACGCGATACCAGCCGCTGCCCGACGGTCAGCAATTCGGCGAGTCGCGCGCCCTCCGCCGCATCCTCGACGACTCCGCTTGCCGCCAGCCTGCGCGTCATTTCCGCCGGCGCCATGACGAACCGCGCCAGCGGCACCGCGTCGCCGGGCAATGGCGGCATGCTGACGGGCGGCAGCCGCCTCCAGTGGACCGGCGCCGACCTGTCGGCCGGGGCATAGAGGTCCTCGCCCAGCGCAGCGCCCAGCGCCGTCTCGTATCCAGTCTCCACGGTCACCGCATCGATGACCGGCGGGAACAAACTTCCCTCCTCCGGCTCAAGCAGTTCCGCAAGCGCGCGTTCCTCGGCCGCAAGCCTGGCAAGCGCCGATTGCGCCTCCTGCAGGCCCGTCCGGGCCGTGGCTTCGCGGTCTTCGGCCTCGGCGCGCGCTGTCTCCGCGGCCTCTTGCGCGGCGCGGGCCCGTTCAGCCTCGGATTCCGCCGATTCGACAGCTTGCGCCGCGGCACTCAGCGTCGCGTCATCACCCAGCGCCGCCGTGCGTTTCGTCCGCTCTGCCTCGAGTTCCGCCTGGCGGGCGGCCAGACGCGCGATGCGCTCCCCGAGTTCCGAAATGCGCCGGGTCAGCGCGCCGCGCCGCGCTTCGGTCTCGGCCAGTTGGGCGGTTGCCTCCTGAAGTTCCGCTTCCCGCTCCTCGACATGGCGCGTCGCGGCGTCCAGCGCCTCGGCCGCCGCTTCGCGCAGCGTGGCCTCACCGGCCTGGGCCGCTGCCAGCGTCTCGCGTTCCGCCTCCAAGCGCCCGAGGGCTTCCGCTGCGTCGGTCTCGAGCGTGCGTTCGCGCTCGATGTCCGCGGCGATCTGCTGCAGCCGCTGTTCGAGCTGGGCCTGCGCGGAGGCGACCCGGTCCGCTTCGCTGTCCAGTTCGCGGCGCGCCAGCCGGAGATGCTGCAGCGCCGCGGCGGCCGCGACTTCGGCCTCGCGCAACGACGGCAGGGCGGCCGCGGCCTCGGCCTGCACCTTAGCCGCGCCGGCCGCAGCGGCGGTACGTTTCGCGACCGCGTCGCGGGCGGCCCCCAGGCCCGCATCGGCTTCCGCGACCGTCTGCATGGCGTCCGTCCAGGCGCGGTGTAGCAGGATCGCATCGAACCGCCGGATTTGCTCGGACAGGCGGCGGTAGCGCGCAGCCTGCCGGGCCTGGCGCTGCAACCCCTGGTGCTGGCCTTCCAGAGCCACGATCACATCCTCCAGCCGTTCCAGGTTGGTCTCGGCGGCGCGCAGGCGCAGCTCGGCCTCGTGCCGGCGGGTATGCAGCCCCTTGATGCCCGCCGCCTCCTCCAGCAGCGCCCGGCGTTCGATCGGCTTGGCGCCGATCATGGCGCTGATCCGGCCCTGGCTGACCAGTGCGGTCGAATGGGCACCGGTGGCGAGATCGGCGAACAGGAGCTGGACGTCGCGGGCCCTGACTTCCTTGCCGTTGACCCGGTAGGTCGAGCCCGAATCGCGTTCGATCCGGCGCGAGATCTCCAACTCGTCGGTGTCGTTGAACACCGCCGGCGCCCGGCGGTCGGAGTTGTCGATGTGGAGGATGACCTCGGCGATATTTCGCGCCGGCCGCGTCGTGGTGCCGCCGAAGATCACATCGTCCATGCCGCCGCCGCGCATGCTCTTGGCCGACGTCTCGCCCATCACCCAGCGCAGCGCCTCGACGACGTTCGACTTGCCGCAGCCGTTCGGCCCGACGACGCCGGTCATGCCCGGCTCGATCAATAGCTCGACCGGGTCGACGAAGGATTTGAAGCCGGAAACGCGAAGCTTGGTGAAATGCACCGGTGCGTGCCCGTTCGGTTTATCGGGGCGCCGCGGGCGGGATCATTTCGCGACGTCCTCCAAGATGTCGTTGAAGTCCGCGTAGCTCATCCCGCCCCGGACAACGCGCCCGTTGACCACGAAGCTCGGCGTGCTCTCGATATTGAATTCGATCTGGCCGTCGAGCGCGCGCTCGCGGATGCCCTCGAACAGGGCCTCGTTTTGCGTGCAGGCGTCGAAATCCGCCTGACTCATGCCGCCGAGGCGCGCCAGCTGGGCCAGCGCTTTCATCGGATCGGGGCTTCCCGTCCAGCTTCGCTGCTGTTTGAAGAAGACCTCGAGGAACTTGAAATAGCGGTCTTCCGGGGCGCACCGCGCGACCATGGCGCCATATACCGCCAGCGCGACCGGCGCGGTCGGGAAGTCCCGGTAGACCAGCTTGGCCCGCCCGGTCTCGATCCATTCGGTCTTGATCTGTGGCAGCGTCTCGGTGTGGAAACTGGCGCAGTGCGGGCAGGTCAGCGAGGCGAATTCGATGATCGTGATCGGCGCCTCGGGATCGCCCATGATACGTTCCTTGAGCGCTTGTTCCGTCGGCAGTGGTTCGGCCTGCACGGTGGCGGCGAACGTCAGCGCGGCAAGGGCTGAAATCAAAGCGGAAAATCTGGTCACCTGTCGCCTCCGGCCGGGATGATGCACGATAACTACCATATTTGGTGGCACCGGAATATAGACCTACTAGCGGGGCTCGATCAAGACGGGTTCCGTCGCGGCCGCCTCCGCGTCATGGCTTCATCGAACGCAGTACGGCGTCGAAATCGTCGTAGCTTAACGCGCCGCTGACCACTCTCTCGCCGACGATAAACGTCGGCGTGCTGTTGACCCCATGCTGATCCTGCCCGACCAGGCGCATCTGCAAGACGCCGTCGACCAGATCGCCGTCGTCCAGGCAAGCATCGATGTCGGCGCGGCTCAAACCCCTGGAACCCGCGATCTGGGCCAGCACGGGGATCGGATTCTCCATCCGGGACCATGAATTCTGCCGGCTGAAGAACGCGCTGAGGATGCGGAAATACTGGTCTTCCGGGGCGCAGCGCGCGATCACCGCCGCCGTCGCCGCGTTCTTGTCGAGCGCGAAATCCCGGTACAGCAGTTTCGCCCGTCCGGTGTCGAGCCATTCCCGTTTCAGCCTGGGCATCGTGTTCTTGTGGAACGTGGCGCAGTGCGAACAGGTCAGCGATGCGTATTCGATGATCGTGATCGGCGCGTTCGGGTCGCCGAGCACCCGGTCTTCCAGAAGCATCGTTTCGGTCGACTCGTCGCAAGCTGCGAGGGTCAGCGACAGAAAGACGGCGATTAGGATGGAAACGGCTCTGGTCACGGTGGGCTCTCCTGGCAGCGGATCCGGCGGATACGGATACTGAGTCGCAATTGTGGCGCCATCAAGGTGGGCCAGGCCGTCTTCCGGCTCCGGTCACGCGCCTTCTTCGGTGCGCCCGTCGCTTATCATAGCCCTGCCCAGGCGCGCAAGTGCGGCCCGGATCTCCGGATCCTCCACCTCCGACAGCACCGTGTCCAGTTCGGCCTCCTGCACGGGATCGGGACGCTTGCGGGGCGGGGGTTTCGCGGCCCGTCGCGGCGCCGATGCGCTGTCCGGCGGCGCCTGCAGGATGCTGATGCGGGTGATCGCACGGTAGCCGAAATGACCGTTGATGCGCTCCAGGACCTGCGGCACCAGATGCTGCAATTCCGTGGCGAAACCGCCGGCAACACGGATCCGCAGCATGCCGTCGTCCTTCCTGCCGGGCGGGAAGCTGAGACGGTCCGGCCAGCAGGAGGCCGCCAGTTCGCGCCCGACGACGGCGCGCCAGTCGGCGATCAGCCCGCCTTCGGCGAAGCCGCGCCGGCCCAGCGTGCGTTTCGCGACGCCGCCGACCGAGGCCGCCAGCGGGCGGGGCCCGCCGCCCCGTTTTCCGCCCCCGTCGCGTTTCGCTTGAGTCCGGTCCCCGGCCATGCTGTGCTGCCCCGATAATGTCCGAGTCCGTAGTTACGCACCCATGACCCGATTGCGCAAGGCCCCGTCGGCCGAGACCCTTCTCGCCTGGTATGACCGGCATCGCCGGCTGCTGCCCTGGCGCGCCCTGCCCGGCACGACGCCCGACCCTTACCATGTCTGGCTCTCAGAGATCATGCTGCAGCAGACGACGGTGGCCGCGGTCGGGCCGTATTTCGAATCCTTCCTGCGGCGCTGGCCTGCCGTCGCCGACCTTGCGGCGGCCGAACTGGATGACGTCCTGCATGCCTGGCAGGGGCTCGGATACTATGCACGGGCGCGCAACATGCACCGTTGCGCGCGGCACGTGGCGGGTGCGCCGGGCGGGCGCTTTCCCGACTGTGAGGCGGAACTTCTGAAGCTCCCCGGCATCGGCCCGTATACCGCCGCGGCGATCGCCGCCATCGCCTTCGGCCGCCGCGCCGTGGTGGTGGACGGCAATGTGGAACGGGTGATGGCGCGCACGTTCGCGGTCGAGGACACGCTGCCCGGCGCGAAACGCCGACTGCACGAGCTTGCCGGCGGCCTGACGCCCGATTTCCGGCCCGGCGACTACGCGCAGGCGGTGATGGATCTGGGAGCCACGGTCTGCATGCCGCGCCGTCCGAATTGCGTTGTGTGCCCGTGGCGCGACGACTGCAGGGGGCGGGACATCGCGGACTCGCTGCCGCGCCGCACGCCGAAACCGGAACGGCCGTTGCGCCGCGGCATCGCCTTCTGGATCACCCGACCGGACGGCGCCGTACTGCTTCGCCGCCGCCCCGAATCGGGGCTCCTGGGGGGCATGATCGAGGCGCCGTCAACCGAGTGGCGCGAGGGGCCGATGCCGTCATTCGCGGCAGCCCGCAAGGCGGCGCCGCTGCCGGCGCGCGACTGGCGGCAACTGCCGGGCAGGGTGGATCACGGCTTCACGCATTTCCGGCTGGAGCTCGCCGTCCTGTCCGGTAGCGTCGGGCGCAACGCCGGCGCCGGTGGACTCTGGTGTCATCCCGACCGGCTCGGCGAGCAGGCGCTGCCGACGGTGATGAAAAAACTTGCCCGGCATGCGCTGAAATACGGTTAGCAGCGAACCCGGAAAGGCGTGCGACCGCATTTCGGCGGGCCTGTTTGGAGCGTCCCCGTCAATCGAGTTCAAGATTGACCCAAGTCAATACATTTATCAGCCAAAAGTGTTAGATAAAGGATTGCCGCCGCAAGGAATTATTCCCGAATTATCCGAGGTTGATTCATTTATGGATGACACCGTTTCATTGCCTCATGAAGACCGTTTTTTCGAACTCCGTTTTGAATCGATTGGTGGGCTCGGCGCCCATGCCGCCGGTCAGATCCTGGCCACGGCGGCGGTGTTGCGCATGGGCCTCAACGGTGCCCATTTTTCCTCCTACGGTTCGGAAAAAAAGGGCTCGGCAATCAAGTCGTTTATCAGGCTCGGTCCGGCCGATAAGCCGATTCGCACCAGCGCACCGGTAGAATCGCCGGATGTCGTCGTCGTCTTTCACCGGGCCCTGCTCAGCCATCCGGCGACCGTCGCCGGCTTCCGCGCAAATGGCACGCTGATCTTTACCGGCCCGCCCGGTGAAATCCCCGAAGGCCTCGGTCGCCTGCCGCGCACGGCGAAGGTTATCCGTATCGATGCCCAGCGCATCGCAGCGGAGGAGAAATCGCGGCCCAACGCCGTGTTGATCGGCACCCTGGCCGAAGCGGTGCCGTATTTCGATGCCGACGTTCTGCTCCAGGCGCTGACCGACGAGTTCGCCCGGAAACGCCCCGAGGCGGTGGCCAGCAACGAGGCTGCGTTCCGCCGCGGGACGGCGGAGTTCGAGATATTGTCCGGCGTCGGGCGGGCGGAGGGCGATTTGCCGATCATCAGGCCCGATCCGTTCTGGGGTTACCAGACGGCGCCCCTGGGCGGCATCATCCTCAATGCCGGCTCGACGGCGTGGAATGATCTGTCCACCTCGCGTAGCGGCTGGCTGCCGGTACTCGATGTCGAAAAATGCATTCACTGCGGCATGTGCGACATGGTGTGCCCCGATCTGTGCCTGGTGTGGACGGCCGAGGGCAATAAGCCGGTCCCGGACGCGGTCCGGCTGACCGGCATCGACTACCGCTATTGCAAGGGCTGCCTGCGCTGTATCGAGACGTGCCCGACCGGGGCGATGACCCGCGAGGCGGAAACCCCCGGACTGGCGGCCGAACTGACCCAGCCGCTGTTCCCGCAACTGGATGGCTAGAACGGACATAACCGTGATGCGCAATATGAAAACAGTCGTCGAGGAACAGCTCGAAACCGGCAGCAAGGGCAAGCGCCCGGTCCGGCAGGGCTTGGTCCCACAGCGCGCCGAATTCCGTAACGGAAACGAGGCAGCGGCCCTGGCGGCGCGTGACATCGGCTTCCATCTGATGGGCTATTTCCCGATCACGCCGTCCACCGAAGTGGCCGAGGCCCTGTCCGAGATGCAGGCGGAAGGCACCCACGACATCGCCATGGTCGCGGGCGACGGCGAGCACGGCGCTGCCGGTATCTGCTACGGTGCGGCGTTGGGCGGCGGCCGGGTGCTCAACGCGACGTCGTCCCAGGGATTGCTGTACGCGCTGGAGCAACTGCCGGTGCAGGCCGGAACGCGGGTCCCGATGGTGCTCAACGTCGCCACCCGTGCGGTTTCCGGACCGCTCGACATCCGCTGCGACCATTCCGATATCTATTTCGTCCTCAATACCGGCTGGATCATTCTGCTCGCCCGCGATCCGCAGGCGGTCTACGACCTCAACTTCGCCGCCGTACGCATCGGCGAGCACAAGGACGTGCGGCTGCCGGTGCTGGTCGCCTATGACGGTTTCTTCACCAGCCATCAGAAACGGCGGCTTGAGGTGTTCGACGATGCCGACGCGGTCCGGGATTTCCTCGGAGAACCCGAATCGGCTGTCACGGCGCTCGATCCCACGCGCCCGGTGACGTTCGGGCCCTACATGAACGATCCCGACCTGATCAACAACAAGGTGCAGCTGACCGAGGCGATGGAGGCGGCCAGGCGCGTGATTCCCGAGGTATTGGCCGAGCTGGCGACGCTGACCGGCCGCGTCTATCCGGTGGTCGACGCCTACCGCATGGAAGATGCCGAAGTCGCCGTCGTGCTGCTCAACTCGGCCGCCGAAACCGCCAAGGAGGTCGCCGACCGGCTTCGCGCCGAAGGCCGGCGGGTCGGCGTCGTCTCGCTCAACGCACTGCGCCCGTTTCCCGGGCAGGAAATCCGCGATCTGTTCAGGAACGTGCGCGCCGTGCTGGTCGGAGACCGTGGTGATTCCTACGGTGCCGGAAACGGCAACCTGGCCCTGGAGATCCGCGCCGCCCTGCAGCAGGATGCGGAAAACCATACGCTGGTCCTCAACCGCATTTACGGTCTTGGCGGCAAGGATTTCTACGACGCCGACGCTGAGCAGTTCTTCGCCGAGGTTCTTGAGACGGCGGCGCAGGGATCGGTGGACACGCCCTTCGCCTACCACGGCACCTACGCCGGCGATCCCGCGACCAAGCCGTTGCCGGGACTGCCCGCCATTACCGCCGAGGAAGTGTCGCGCGGCATGGCGAAAGTCACCAAGGACGAGCAAAGCGGCCGGCTCAATGTCGAGCTGGAGCCCTTGTGGGCGATGACCGCGGTGCCCTGCCGGGTCGCCCCTGGTCACGGCGGCTGTCCGGGCTGCGGCATTTTCCCGGTGCTGCACCAGGCCTACAGCGTCCTTGAGGGCGATCTCGTGGTGCTGTTCCAGACCGGCTGCGCCATGGTGGTGACCACCGGCTATCCGCACACGGCGCACCGCATCACCTATATCCACAACCTGTTCCAGAACGGCGCGGCGACGATGTCGGGGCTGGTCGAGATGTATCTCGAACGCATGCGGCGCGGCGAGCTGCCCGGATCGCCCGACATCACATTCATGATGGTGACCGGCGACGGCGGCATGGATATCGGCATGGGACCGGCGCTCGGCGCCGCCAACCGCAATCACCGCATGATCATCCTGGAATACGACAACCAGGGTTACATGAACACCGGGGCGCAGCTTTCCTACGCCACGCCGATGGGCCACCGCACCTCGACCAGCGAAGTCGGCGAGGCCAGAACCGGCAAGGCCTTCCACCACAAGGACACGGCACAGATCTTCGCCGCCTGCCACCTGCCCTATGTCTTCACCGCCAGCGAAGGCTACCCCGAGGACTTCATGCGCAAGGTCGCCAAGGCGCAGTGGTACGCGAAGCGCGAGGGGCTGGTCTACGGCAAGGTCCTGTCGTTCTGCCCGCTCAACTGGCGGACCACCGACGACGCGGCCGAGGACGTGCTGCAGGCGGCCCTCGATTCATGCTTTTTCCCCATTTACGAGGTGGAGAAGGGGCACACCACCCTGACCTACGACCCGGATGCCGTCGGGCGCCGCCGGCCGGTCGCCGACTGGCTTGGACTCATGGGCAAGACCAAGCATCTGCTCGGACCGGACAACGCGGAACGGCTGGAGGATATCGAGAAAGAGGTCGACAGGCGCTGGCGGCGTCTGAAGATCATGCACGGGCAGGAGGGGTTGTGAGCGATGGCACGGATACTCAGCAAACGCCCCCTGACTCCGGTCACAACCCTGTTCGTCGTCGATGCGCCGCTGATCGCGGCGGCGGCGCGGCCGGGACAGTTCGTCATTGTCCGTGTCCATGAGGACGGCGAGCGCATCCCGCTCACCATCGCCGATTACGACGGCGGGCGGGGCGAAATCACCATCGTCGTCCAGGCGGTCGGCGTCACCACAAGATTGCTCGGAGCGTTGAACGAGGGCGACGAGATCCTCGACCTGGTCGGCCCGCTGGGCACCGCGCCCGAAATCGCGGCCGGCGGCCATGTCGTCGGCGTCGGCGGCGGGTTCGGCGCGGCGGCGCTGCTGTGCCTGATGCGCGACCTGACCGAGCGCGGTGAAAAGACGACGGCGATCGTCGGCGCGCGCGAGAAGGACCTGCTGATCCTGACCGACGAGCTGGGCGCCGTCTGCGGCGGCCTGGAGCTGTGCACCGATGACGGCTCGGCCGGGTTCAAGGGGTTCGTGACCGAACGCCTGCAGCAGTTGATCGACGGCGACGGTCCGGGGCGGCCGGACCGGGTGGTGGCGATCGGCCCGATGCCGATGATGCGCGCCGTCGCCGATACCACCCGCGCCGCCGGCATCGAGACCCTGGTCTCGATGGATCCGCTGATGATCGATGGCACCGGCATGTGCGGCGGCTGCCGCGTCACCGTCGGAACCGAGGTGAAGTTCGCCTGCGTCGACGGCCCGTTCTTCGATGCCCACAACGTGGATTTCAATGAAGCGGTCCGGCGCAACAAGATGTATATCGATCTTGAACACGATGCCGCCGAACGGCAGGCGACGGCCTGCCAGCGCGCGGCGGGAGGAGCCTGATGCCGGTCAAGCGAAGCGATAAGACGCCGATGCCCGAGCGCGACGCCGGCCTGCGCGCCCACGACTTCCTCGAGGTCAACGAAGGATTCGATATGCAGCGGGCGATGTTCGAGGCCGAGCGCTGCCTGCGCTGCCAGGACGCGATCTGCGTCGAGGGCTGCCCGGTGCGCATTCCGATCCCGGATTTCATCCACGCCATTGCCAAAGGCGATATCTCCGAGGCCGCCTCGATCCTGCGCAGCGCCAACCCGCTGCCCGCCATCTGCGGCCGGGTCTGCCCGCAGGAGAGTCAGTGCGAGGAACGCTGCCACATGAACAACCGCTTCAACGCGGCTGCCATCGGGCATCTGGAGCGGTTCGTCGCCGATTGGGAGCGCGGGCAGCCGGCCAATGGCGGCGCCCCGAAACCCTGGCGCGACGAGAAGATCGCAATCGTCGGCTCCGGCCCGGCGGGGCTGGTCTGCGCCGGCCAGCTGGCGGATATGGGATATAGGGTGACCGTTTTCGAGGCACTGCACGCGGCCGGCGGGGTACTGCGCTATGGCATCCCGGAATTCCGCCTGCCCAATTCGGTCCTCGACTGGGAGATCGATGTCCTCAGGCAGCGCGGCGTCGAAATCGTCACCAACGTCATCGTCGGCAAGACCATCGCCCTCGACGACCTTCTGGAGAATATGGGCTACGCCGCGATCTTCATCGGCACCGGTGCCGGGCTGCCCAAGTTCCTCGGTATTCCCGGCGAGAACCTCAACGGCGTGTTCTCCGCCAACGAATTCCTGACGCGCATCAACCTGATGCGGGCCTATGAGTCTGCCGCCGATACGCCGATGAAGGTCGGCAAGCGGGTGGCCGTGATCGGCTCCGGCAACACGGCAATGGACACCGTACGCTCATCCTTGCGCATGGGCGCGGAACAGGGGCTGATCGTCTACCGGCGGAGCGAGACCGAGATGACCGCCCGCATCGAGGAGTATCACCACGCCATCGAGGAAGGCGTCGAGTTCCACTGGCTGACAAATCCCATCGAGGTGCTCGGCAACGACGAGGGCTGGGTTACCGGGCTCAAATGCCAGGTCATGGAACTGGGCGAGCCCGACGAGTCGGGGCGCGCGCGGCCGGTGCCGGTGGCCGGCTCCGAGTTCGTCATCCCGGTTGACAACGTGGTGTTGTCGATCGGCACGACGCCCAACCCGCTGCTGTTGAGCAGCACCACCGGGCTGGAGACCGACCAGTGGGGCTGCCTCGTCGCCGACCACGAATCCGGCCGCACCACGCGCGCACGAATTTACGCCGGCGGCGACATCGTCACCGGCGCCGCCACGGTCATTCTCGCCGCCGGCGCCGGCAAGAACGCCGCCGAAACCATCCATCGCGACCTGTCCGCGGCGGGCGAGGCAGCCGGCCCATAAAGGCGCGCAACCCGTCGCCGGCGCGCCGGCGCCCACTGTCGGCCCGACAGTAGATTAAAAGCAGAGTCATCGGCCACTTCGACCTCACCCAAGAGGTGCGGGCCGATCTTGTTCCCGCTATACTTGCCGCGCGGATTCTTCCCGCCCTGTTCAGTAGGCGGTTTCGTGCGAACGGTACGAAATGTGGCGGTAATGCGTATACGCGTGGCGGTCAGCATTTTAGCGCTTGCAGGTACGGTTGCTGCCTGCGGCCCGGAAATGCCAGAGCTGCCGGAAGAGACGAAATTCGACCAGCCCGCCCTCAACCCCGCCGAAAGCAAAGAACTGGTTCATGTTCTAAATTCTCACCGGAACGATTGGCGCAAGCTTTATTACACCGCGCCAGGCAATGTAAGCGCAGTCATTAGATTCCCATTGCCCGCAGGGCGCTATGTCAACATCCTCTATTACACGCGCCCGGCTGAAGACCAGTGTACGATGATTGGGTGGCAAGGAGATTTTGTTGGTGTCCAAGAATTTTCGTCATCGATTTGTGGTCGTCTGGATACCATCCTCATTGCCAATTCGATGCAAAACTGACACTTGGACCGCGAGCGAAGTGCCACGTTTATATAACAGCGTTGGGTCGTCGGCCGCAGCGCAGTCAACTCGTTTCGATTGATTGATTTCCGTGCAACTCGATATCCGGGGCCACGCGTTCGCGCGCCGATGATTCGGGTTCAGGGCAGCGTGAACTGTTCCTGTTTGCCGCTGACGTCGAGCGTGTAGGTGCCGGGCGGCAGGCCCGTGGTCTCCACGGGGTACGTATTGCGGAAGCGCTTGATCATCTGGGCGCACATGACATCCGCGGGGCGCGTGGTGATGATCTTCAGGCGGATCAGCGAGCCTTCTCGGATCTGCTCGAAATTCCGTATCGTCGTGCACGAATCCGACATCCAGCCATAGACCACGACCCGAACCTGGACCGGATCGGACTCGAGCACCGCGATCTCGATCTGTTCGACCCCCGCCAGCCGGAGAATCGGCTTCGCGGTGTCCGTTGAATCGGCGGCGGCATTCGCCGGCTTGTCCGGCGGCGGGCATCCCCCCAGCAATGTGAGCGCCAGGGCGGCAGCGAGTGCAAATCGAGGGGTTTTCGCGATCATTGAGATCCTCCGATGCATCTCCCCCGTCCCGACGATAGCATGAAACGCCGCACCGCGCCGTTTCTCACCGCCCGGCGCCGAGTTCCGCGCGCAGCTGCTGGCGCAACAGGTCGATCGGCGCCGGCGCGCCGTAGCGGTCGGTCATCCAGAAGGTCCAGCCGTTGCAGCTTGGCGCGCCCTGCACGGCCGCGCCGACCTGGTGGATCGAGCCGCGGTGCTGGGCCGAGATGATCGAGCCGTCGGCCCGTACCTTGGCGGTCCAGCGCTTGCACGGATCGAACAGGATGTCGCCGGGCCGCAGCAGGCCGTGCTCGACGACCCAGCCGAACGGTATGCGCTGCTCGCGGCGCTTCGCCGGTGCATCCACCAGATCCAGGTCGACGACATCCGATATCGCGGCCAGCCGCTTCTCGGCGATGCGGCGGTATTTGGCTTCGCGTTCGATGCCGATGAAACTGCGGCCCAACTTCCTGGCCACGGCGCCGGTCGTGCCGGTGCCGAAGAACGGGTCCAGCACCACCGCGCCGGGCTGTGTCGACGCCATGATGACGCGGTGCAGAAGCGCCTCCGGCTTTTGCGTCGGGTGGGCCTTGCCGCCGTTCTCGGCCTTCAGGCGCTCCGGCCCGCCGCACAGCGGGATCAGCCAGTCGCTGCGCATCTGCAGATCGTCGTTGAGCGCCTTCATGGCCTGGTAATTGAAGGTGTAGCGGGCATCCTTGCCGCGCGAGCACCAGATCATGGTTTCGTGCGCATTGGTGAAGCGCGTCCCGCGGAAGTTCGGCATCGGGTTGGTCTTGACCCAGACCACGTCGTTGAGCACCCAGAAGCCGAGGTCCTGGAGCGCCGCGCCGACCCGGAAGATGTTGTGGTAGCTGCCAATCACCCAGATCGTGCCGTCATCCTTCAGGATCCGGTGCGCGGCCGCGAGCCAGTCGCGGGTGAACCGGTCGTACGCGGCCACGGAGTCGAACTTGTCCCAGTGTTCCTCGACACCGTCGACACGGCTATTGTTCGGCCGGTGAAGTTCACCCCCGAGCTGCAGGTTGTAGGGCGGGTCCGCGAAGATCATGTCGACGGATTTCTCGGGTAGACCGCGCATGATTTCCACGCAGTCGCCCGCGAGGATTTGGTTCACCGGAAATACTTCCGGATTTTTCTTGGACTTGGACATCGGGCGAATATGAGTCTTGTGAATCTACAGGTCAATCTATTTTGATTCCAAAATCTTACGGAATTATTACTTCAGGAGTTTTGCGACCGGTGCGAAGCTCCTGCGGTGATGCCTCGTGGCGCCATGCGTCTCCAACGCCGCCGCATGCTGTTTGGTGCCGTAACCGGCATTGCTGGACCAACCGAACACCGGGAATTCGGCAGCCAGCCGCGCCATGATCCGGTCGCGCGTCACCTTGGCGACAATGGAGGCCGCGGCGACCGACAGACAGAGCGCGTCGCCGCCGACCACGGTCCGTGTGGGAATGTCCAGGCCCGGCGCGCGGTTGCCGTCGACGATGGCGTGGTCCGGACGGACCGGCAGATGGTCGATGGCCCGCCGCATCGCCAGCAGCGTCGCCTGCAGGATATTCAGCGCGTCGATCTCCGCAACGCTCGCCTCACCGATTCCGGCGGTTGCGTGGGTTACGACCAGCTCGAACAGCCGTTCCCGGACCGGTCTCCTCAGTTTCTTGGAGTCGTCGAGCCCGGCCGCCAGCTCGCGCGGCAAGTTCAGCGGGTCCAGCACCACGGCGGCGGCCACCACCGGCCCCGCCCAGGGGCCGCGGCCGGCCTCGTCGATCCCGGCGACCGTCCCGCCGAGCGACGCTTCGAGCGAATAGTCAGGCATCGCCGACGCTCGGCCGGTCTTCGTCTTCGTCCGGGTCCGACGGCGGCTCGGGCGGGTCCGGCTCCGGCAGCGGATCGTTCGCCGGCGGTGGCATGATTTCGGTTCGGGACAGCATCTCGCGCCGGTGCTTGCGCCGCCAGTAATGCGCCTTGATGCGTATGGTCAGCCCCTGGAACCACTGTGCGACGCCCGAGGTTAGCCGCAGCGTCCATCGCCATTCGCGGACATAGACGATCTTCAGCAGCGCCATCGGCGTCGGTGCGCTGCGTGCCGCCCGGTCATGCAGGCGCCGCACGCTGTGCATCCACAACGGGCTGGTCACCAGCGAAACGACGGTGACCGCAACCACCAGCCGGTGGATGTCCGACGTGATGACGCCGTGGCTGAGCGCCGCCGCGCCGAGCACGAAAGAGAACTCGCCGACCTGGGCAAGGCTGAGACTGGTCATGAAGGCGCGGTGCGGCGGCTCGCCCATGAACTGCAGGATGATGACGTTGAGGGCGGTCTTGAACACCGCGACGAAGAACCACAGCCCCAGCACCAGCCACAGATTGGCCCACAGATAGGAAAGATCGATCAACAGGCCGATCGACAGGAAGAAGACCATCAGCAGGACGCTCTGGATCGGCTGTGCGACTTCCATCACGTCCTGCCGCTGCGCACTGTTGCCGACCAGTAGCCCGGCAAAAAAGGCGCCGTAGGCGGGACTCAGACCGGTGATGCCGCCCAGCGCGGCGAAGCCGAAGCACCAGCCGATGGCGGCCAGCGGCAAGAGGTCGACATTGCCGACCACGAGCTTGATCGGCAGCAGGCTGATCCGCCGGCGCCGGCTGAAAAAGGCTGCGACAGCCATCAGCAGCCCGACGGATGCCGCGACCTTCAGGACCACGGCAATCTGCACCTCGCCGCCGGACAGCCCACCGACGATCAGCAGCATCGGCGCCACCGCGAGATCCTGGGCGATCAGCACGCTGATGGCGGTGCGGCCAACGCGGGTGCGCAGCTCGCCGACATCGTCCAGCATCTTGACCGCGACCGCGGTGCTGCTCAGCGCCAGCACGAAGCCGAAGAACACGGCGTAACCCAGCGGCCAGCCCATGAAATGCTGCACGACCAGCATCCCGCCGATGCTCACCGACACCTGGATCAGGGTCGAGAACAGGCCGATCCGCCAGGTGTAGCGAAAGCTGCGCAGCGACAGCTCCATGCCGATGAAGAACAGCAGCATCAGCACGCCCAGCTCGGCCAGCGCGCCGACCTGCGCGCGGTCGGTGACGAATCCCAGCCCCGACGGGCCCAGCAGCACGCCGGCCAGGATATAGCCGACGATCGCCGGCTGCCTGAGATGCGTCATCGCCACGCCGCAGAGGGTCGCGGCGACGATCACGAAGGCCATGCCTGTCAGCTGGAGAGTGTCTTCCATGAATCCCGGCGCGAATCGATATGTCTGCGATTGAGGATACGCCGAAACGTCCTAACAAATTACATGAAATCATCCGCGCCTGAACGGGCCGATGCCGGCGGGTCAATATCCCGCCGCGACCTGGTACAGGCCGTCGACGACCGCGGCCATACGGCGATAGTCCAGGGTCCCGGCGGTGTCGGTCGGGCGGTGGTAGTGCGGATTCCGGAAGAACGCGGTGTCGGTCACCATGACCGCCGGCAGATCGTTCTCCCAGAAACTCCAGTGGTCGGAAAAATCGATCCCGGCAAGGGCGACCGGCGCGTTGATCGAATGCACCGGCAGCACCCCGGCCGCCGTCATCAGGGCCTTGACCCGCGCCACCGATGATCTGTCGAAGGTCCGGCCCACGACGCCGATGAAGTTCGCCGTGTCCGGATAGAGCCATCGCAGAATACCGGCCGGATAGTCCTGGGAGCCGGGCTCGTCCGAGAAATAGCCGACCATCTCGACGCTGATCATCAGCTTCAGCGGGATCTCCTCTTCAGCGATGCCGCGCGCGTAGACGTGGCTGCCCATGTTCGGCGTGCGGAAATGCGGGGGCTCCTCCAGTGTGAAGGCGACCAGCTCCAGACGGTGCGCCAGCACCGGTTTCGCCGCGCCGACCAGCCGCGCCAGCTCCAGGATCGCGGCGACGCCGCTGGCATTGTCGTCGGCGCCGGGATTGCCCTCGCCGGCCACGTCGTAGTGGGCGCCGATCACAAGACGCGGCGCGGCTTCCGGGCCGAAGGCGCAGACGATGTTCCGGTAGGTCGTCCGGTCGATCTCGAAGGCCTGTTCCGTCATCGTGCAGCCCGCCGCGGCGAAGGACTGCCCGATATAACCCGCCGCCGCGTCGAGCACCGCAACGTTGCGCGCGGTCCGGGACGGGCTCATCGCGGTGAGGTGCCGGACATCGGCCTGCAGCCGCACGGACTCCGCGTGCGGCGCGGGGGCCGGTTGCGGCGTGACATGGACCGGGTTGGTCACGATCCAGCACCCGCCGACCGCCGACAGCACGGCGAACGTCAACAGGACAACAACCACAATGCCCCAGGGCAAACGCTTTCGAACGGGCGGCATCGTTTTCAACCACGCTGGTCCGGCGGAATTCCCGGAATTATAGCCGCTACGACGTCCGCCCGACAGCGGAGATCCCGCCCTCAGTCCTCGTACCGGTCGTGGCGGCGCAGCCATTCCATGGTGAAATTCAGCCCGGCCTCGTCGCGGCCCTTCGGCACCAGATCGAGAAGGTTGTAGGCGCCGATCAGCATGTCGAGGCCGCGGGCATAGGCCGAATAGGTATGGAAGACGTCGCCGTTGGCGTCCTTGTGAAAGACGCTGATCCCCGGCGCCTCCTCGCTCGGAAACGAGCCCGTCCGGTAATTGTAGTAGACCTCGCCCCCGGCGGTTTCGTCCGCGTCGAACGAGACGTGGTAGTCGTGGTTGAAGTCGCTGCCGAGCGACGACAGCCACTTGAACCGCCAGCCCATCCGCTTCCTGTAGCCCTCGAGCGTTTTCAGCGGCGCCCGGGACGCCACGACCATGCTGACGTCGCGATGGTTCAGATGCACGATCGCGCCGTCGAAATGATCGGCCAGGTACGAGCAGGACGGACAGCCTTCCTCCCAGTCGGGGCCGAACATGAAGTGATAGACGATCAGTTGGCTGCGGCCCGCGAACAGATCGGACAGCGTTTCCTGCCCGTCAGGCCCCTCGAAGACGTACTCCTTGTCGACTTTCACCCAGGGCAGCTGGCGCCGCTGGGCGCTCAGCGCATCGCGCGCCCTGGTGAATTCCTTTTCCTTCGCGAGATAGTCCTTTCGCGCGGCGATCCAATCCTCTCTCGATACGATCTTGTGCTGCTGCATGTGCTCTCTCCCGTCAGGCCGCCAGCCGGGCTGTCAGTTTCTCCAGGATGCTCGTCCATCCCGCCTCGTGCTGTTCGGCGATCTCGGCGCTCGGCAAGCGGTCGTGGGTCAGCACCAGTTCGGTCTCTTCGCCCCGGTCGTGGAACTCGATGATGACCAGCGAGCCCCCGGCGGTCGCGTGCGAGGCCCAGGTGAAGGCGAGCCTTCGCGGCGCGTCGATCTCCACATACTCGCCGGTCATCTCGTAATCGTTCTCCGCGCCATGCATGACGATGCGGAACCGGCCGCCGACGCGCGGGTCGATCTCGGCGTCGGTTTCCTTGACATCGCCGGGGCACATCCAGTGCCGCATGCCTTCGCCATCCAGCCAGGCCGCGAACACGTCCTCGCGCGGGGCCGGCATGAGCCGCGATATCCGGACGGTGGGGACCGTCGTTGCTGTCTCAGCGGTCATTTGTCTTTTCTCCTCTCTTTGTTTGCCTTGTTGTCGCGCAGGAACCGCGCCAGCGCGTCCAGCCGGCCCTCCCAGAACCTGCGGTAATGATCGATCCAGTCGCTGGCCGCCGTCAGCGGCGCGCCGTCGAAGCTGAGCCAGTGGTCGCGCCCGCGCACGTCGCGCCGGACCAGCCCGGCGCCCTCCAGCACCTTCAGATGCTTGGACACCGCGTTCAGCGACATCTCGAAGGGCGCCGCGACCTCGGTCACCCGTGCATCGCCCTCGGTCAGCCGGGCCAGGATCGCCCGCCGGGTCGGATCCGCCAGCGCGGCCAGGGTGCGGTCCAGTTCGGTGTCTCTATATTCAACCATAGTGTTGAATATAATGATACGTCGGTGCCGCGTCAATAGGCCAGTGGCCGGTTCCGGCGCCGCTGCTGCTGACCGGCTCGATCTCCTAAAGCAGTTCCATCTGGTCGCCCGGTCGCGGCGGGCGGCGGAAGCGGCTCTCGTCGATGGGCGGGTGGCCTTCGCGCAATCGCAAGCGGCGGCAGGCGATCTCGAAGCGGGCGGCGATCTGCCCGGCATAGGCGCCGTCGCCGGTCTGCCGCTTGCCCCACTCGGTCTGGTAGAGCTTGCCGCCGCGGGTCTGGCGGACGAGGCTCATGACCCGCCTGGCGCGGTCCGGGTAATGGGCTTCGAGCCAGTCGGCGAACAGCTCCTTGATCTCCAGCGGCAGGCGCAGCAGCACGTAGCCCGCTGCGCCGGCGCCGGCCCCGGCGGCGGCGGCGAGGATCGCCTCGATCTCGTGGTCGTTGAGGGCCGGCACGATCGGCGCCGCCAGCACCGTCACCGGCACGCCGGAAGCGGCGAGCCCGCTTATCGCCTCCAGCCGCCGCGCAGGCGTCGGCGCCCGCGGCTCCATGCGGCGGGCCAGCGCCCGGTCCAGCGTCGTCACCGAAACCGCGACCCGGACGGTCCCCAGCTTGGCCATGGCGGTGAGGATGTCGAGGTCGCGCAGCACCAGGTTCGACTTGGTGACGATGCCGACCGGATGCCGGTACGCCGCCAGCACCTCGAGGATCTGCCGGGTCAGCTTGCGCTCGCGCTCGACCGGCTGGTAGGGGTCGGTGTTGGCGCCCAGCGCCAGGGTGGCGGCGCGGTAGTTTGGATCGCGCAGCTCGGCCTCCAGCAGCGCCGGCGCGTCCGGTTTCCAGTACAGCTTGCTCTCGAAATCGAGCCCCGGCGAATGGCCGAGATACGCATGGGTCGGCCGCGCAAAGCAGTAGACGCAGCCATGCTCGCAGCCCTTGTAGGGGTTGATCGAGCGGTCGAACGGTACGTCCGGCGACTGGTTGCGGGTGATGATCCGCTTGGCGCTGTCCACCCCCAGCGTCGTGCGCAGCGGCGGCGGCGCTTCGTCGCCGGACCCCCAGCCGTCATCCTCGGCGACCCGCAGCGCCGCCTCGAAGCGCCCCGTCGGGTTGCCCACCGCCCCGCGCCCCTTGCGCGGCCTGTCGGTCAGCGGATCGGTCATCGGGTCAGTGTAGAGAACAAATACGGAACATTC
The DNA here is from genome assembly GCA_947259105.1 of uncultured Alphaproteobacteria bacterium. Taxonomy (GTDB): domain Bacteria; phylum Pseudomonadota; class Alphaproteobacteria; order UBA8366; family JADFVY01. The sequence goes on along the minus strand of CAMYKU010000010.1, from coordinate 24,290 downwards.
AAGCCTTGCCGGCGGTGCGACCTCATACTTCGAGACGGGCCTGTGGCCCTCCTCAGCATGAGGCTTCAATATCTGTGCCCTCATGCTGGAGACCTTTGCGCGGAACAACATTATGTCATCGCGAGGCTGCGAAGCAGCCGTGGCGATCCAGAAGAGGGCTCGCTTTCACGGCATTCTGGCTTGCCGCGCCGGCCTTCGGCTGCCTCGCAATGACGATTTGGTGTTCCGTGCAAAGGTCTCCATGCTGAGGAGGCGCATAGCGCCGTCTCGAAGTATGAGGTCGCTCGAATGCGGGTGCCGGCCCGTATCATTTCTGAATTCCCCTTTCTGTCCGGCATGTCCGCCCTCTGCGATTGCCACTCGGGCCATGATACGGATTGCAGGATCTATCTTCGAGCGAAACCGCCCCGGCAAACGGCGCGGCGGATGCATCTGCGAGGAACAACCCCATGCACCGGCGTTTTCTGCGGGTTTCAGGAGGGCGCATTCATGCCGTTCGCGGCTGCGCCGCCAACCGTCCCTTGTCATTCAGGTCGAGATGCTTTCCGGCCAGCATGTCGCGGACTTGGGGCTGTGGAATATAGAACTGGATACCCTCAGCTTCGAAAAGTTCGAAAAACCTTTCTTCCTCCGCCTTCGCCGACTCGTAAAATCCATACATCAGACGCCCGGACTTTTCGTCGTTGACCCGACCAAACAATAAACCCGGAATCATGCCCGACGTTGCCGGGTCCCTGCGCGCCGCGGCCAAATGCCTGCACAATGCCGGCCCGATCGTCAGATCGAACGCGCTGGATCGCGGCGCGGTCATCGGCCGGAACCTGAGGCCAATAATTGTGCTTCGGTCATGCCCGTGTTTTTCTTTGTCCCCCTCACCCCGGAATCATCGCCGCCAATCCCCCCGGTTCACGCCACTCCGCGCGGATGCGGTCCACCGTCCCCGCGCTCAGGTAATCGCGCGTGCGCACCTCGACATGGGCGATCAGGGCGGCGTCGCGGTTCTCGGCCGACCAGTCCTCGGTGGCCGCGGCTTCGTGCTTGCCGGCGGTCCTGCCCTTTTGCGACTCGACCCGCCATTTCGCCGACCAGGTGGTCGAGCGCAGCCAGGTCAGCCGGCGCAGCGGCATCAGCCAGGGCTCCAGTTCGCTTGCCAGGGAAGCCGGAATCGAGCCCAGATAGTAGCGGTAGAAGTCGGCGACGTCGGCGGGCGCGACCTCGACGCCCGCCTCCACGTCCCAGGTGGTCGAGGTGTAGAGCGTCGCATGCGCGAGGTCGACGGCCGGCGCCCCGTACAGCGCCTTTTCCAGATCGACGATGAAGGCGCGGCCGTCGGCGTCGAGCACGTAGTTGCCAGGATGGGTGTCGGTCGCAACCAGGGTCACCGGCTGCGCCGATTCGGCTGATTCCGCAGCGAAGGCGCGCGCCCAGTCGATCTCCTCCTCGATCATGCGGCGCGCCCCCGCATCGTCGGTCGCCTCGCCAAGATACGGCGCCTGGCTCTCGATGAAGGCCAGCGTTCCGGCCACCGGGTCGGCATGCCAGGCGAGCGGGTCGCGGTGGCTGGGGCCGGGCAGCGGCAGCCGGTGCATCGCGGCAAGGCAATCGGCGATCGCCGGCAGGTCATGCGGCAGCCGCGCCGGGCGGCCCTCGATGCAGTCGACGATCACCGCCCCCATCGGGATCCGGGGTGCCGGTTCGATCGCCCCGTGCAGGCGCGGCGCATGGCCGCCCGCGGCGCTGCGGGCGAAGCCGGCCAGCTGGTATTCGAGGTTCTCGCGCGCCGGCAGGCCGAACTGGCTCTGCCGCGGCACCCGCAACAGCGCGCCGGTCCCCCTTATGACGATATGGTCGTGGGCGAGCCCCTTCTCGGGCATCGGCTCCAGCGCGTCGCGCGCCACGCCTTCGAAGCCCGGCCGCGTGATCAGCGCGGCGTGCAGCGTGTCCAGGTCGTCAGGGGTCATCGGTTCTTGCCGCCAGTAGCCCTTCCCGAGCGCATTGATAGAGCGCCGAACGGCACCGCGGCAACCCCGGGAAAGCTAAAATTGTATCTAGTTTTGTATATGTCGGGGTCGGACGTGCAATCACTGCGCAACCTCGGCTGGAGTTGATTCCCGGCAGACGCGAAATGCACCGCACCGCGATCAATGGCGCGGCTACAGCATTTCAAGTTTGTTTGGATTCGCGCTTTCAGTGGCGGCGCAACCTCCTACTTCGAGACGGGCCTTCGGCCCTCCTCAGCATGAGGCTCCAACACCTCAATACTCCATGCCTCATGCTGAGGAGCGGCGGAGCCGCGTCTCGAAGTATGAGGTCGCTCGGCGTTGGCGCCAAACAAACTTGAATTGCGCCGGGGACCATGTGTGAAGCGATGTGCAGCAAGGCCCGGCCCATGCTATTGCATCGGCGTCATGGCGAAGGTCACAATTGTCATCCCCACCCTGAACGCCGCCGAAGGGCTGCGGCGCAGCCTGCCGCCGCTGGCCGAATTCGGAGTGCTGGACCTGATCCGCGAGGTGATCCTGGCCGATGGCGGGTCGGCGGACGAAACCGCGGAAATCGCCGAAGCGGCCGGCGCGGTGCTGGTGGGGGCAGAGAAGGGCCGCGGCGTGCAGTTCGCCGCCGGCGCCGCGGCGGCGCGCGGCGACTGGCTGCTGTTCCTGCATGCGGACACGGTGCTGCAGCCGGGCTGGGATGCCGCCGTGCGCGGCTTCATCGGCGACCCCGCGAACGCGCGCCGGGCCGGCTATTTCCGGTTCGCGCTGGACGATGCGCGCTTTGCCGCGCGGCGCATCGCATGGCTGGCCAACCTGCGCTGCCGTATCCTCGGCCTTCCCTACGGCGATCAGGGCCTGCTGATATCCCGCGAGTTCTATAACGAGCTGGGCGGCTACGCGCCGGTGCCGCTGATGGAGGATGTCGATCTCGCGCGCCGCATCGGCCGGCGGCGGCTGGTCATGCTCGATGCGGTCGCCGTCACCTCGGCCGAACGCTACCGCCGCGACGGCTTCTGGCTGCGGCCGCTGCGCAACCAGTTCTGCCTGCTGCTGTGGTTCCTCGGCGTGCCGCCGCGCGCCATCATTCGGATCTATTACCGGTGACCGGCAGTGTAATCGTCTTCACCCGGACGCCCCGGCTGGGGGCGGTGAAACGCCGGCTGGCCGCAGGGATCGGCCGCATGGCGGCGCTGCGGTTTCATCGCCTGACGCTGGAGGCGGCGGTGCGGCGGCTGGCGTGCGATCCGCGCTGGCGCACCGTGCTCTGCGTCACTCCCGGCGGCTACCGCTGGCCCCGGGGCGTGCCGCGCCTCGCCCAGGCGCGTGGCGGTCTCGGGGCGCGGATGGCGCGCGCCATCGCTGCCATGCCGCCCGGCCCGGTCGTGCTGGTCGGCAGCGACATCCCCGGCATCCGGCCCGCCCATATCGCCCGCGCCTTCCGCGCGCTGGCCGCCCGCGACGTCGTGTTCGGCCCGGCGCGCGACGGCGGCTACTGGCTTGTCGGCGTGCGCGACCGGACGCTGCTCGTCCATCTGTTCGACAATATCCGCTGGTCGACGGCGCACGCACTGTCCGACACCGTCGCCAACATCCCGCCCGGCCGCACCCACGCGCTGGTCGATACGCTGTCCGACGTCGACGACGAAGCGGCGTGGAAGCGGTGGCGGGACGGACGGCGTTAGGGCGGAATTCGGTCCAGTTTAGCCAGCACCGAGCAACCTCATACTTCGAGACGGGCCTTCGGCCCTCCTCAGCATGAGGCTCTAACATTCGTGTCCTCATGCTGAGGAGCGGCGCAGCCGCGTCTCGAAGTATGAGGTCGCTCGGTATCGAAATAGCCTTACGGCACAGGCCGCCGCCCCTCACACCTCCTGCAGGCGGGGCATCAGCTCGACGAAATTGCAGGGCCGGGTGCGGCTGTCGAGCTGGTGGACGAGGATCTCGTCCCAGGCGTCCTTGCAGGCGCCCGGCGAGCCGGGCAGGGCGAAGATATAGGTGCCCCTGGCGACGGCGCCCATGGCGCGGCTCTGGATCGTCGAGGTCTTGATCTTCTGGTAGCTGATCCAGCGGAACAGCTCTCCGAAACCGGGGACTTCCTTTTCCGCGACGCTGAGCACCGCCTCGGGCGTAACGTCGCGGCCGGTCACCCCGGTGCCGCCGGTCGAGACCACGACATCGATCGCGGGATCGTCGATCCACGCCTGCAGTTGGGCGGCGATGAGGTCGGCCTGGTCGCGGACGACGGCGCGGGCGGCCAGCGTATGGCCGGCCTGCTGCAGCCGCTCGACCAGGGTATTGCCGGATCTGTCGTCGGCCTCCGTACGGGTGTCGGAGACGGTCAGGATCGCGATGTTCACGGGCAGGAAATCGCGATCGCCTTCAATCTTCACCTCAGTTCCTCGCTGGCGGTACCCTCGAACGCGACCTGCTTGTTCAGCGGGTCGAGCGCACTGTAGACCGGCCAGTCGCCCGCGACAACATCCTCCAGCGAAGGCCGCGGCTGGCCGAGGCGGTCGCGGTAGAGCCAGTAGTTGGTCAGCACCCGCTCGACATAGATACGGGTCTCGCGCTTCGGGATGCTTTCGATGAACAGCAGCGGATCGTCCTGGAAATTGACGCCGCGCAACCAGCGGCGCAGATTGCCCGGCCCGCCGTTATAGGCCGCGACCGCGAGGAACAGGCTGCCGTCGATCCTGGACGATTCCAGGAGGTGGACCATGTATTTCTGGCCCAGCGTGACGTTCAGCTCGGGATCGTAGAGCTTGTCCCTGCGCCAGCCGCGGTAGCGCCGGCCCGAAATGAAGCTTGCCGTGCCCGGCATCAGCTGCATCAGCCCGCGCGCGCCGGCGTGGCTCTTGGCGTTGGTCTTGAAGTTCGATTCCTGGCGCATCAGCGCGAAGATCAGCGCCCGGTCGAGCTGGAAGCCGTTGTCCGGCTCCCAGGATGGCAGCGGATACAGCGCGGCGCCGTGCCAGTGGCCGTCGCGCTTGTGCATCGAATTGCCGATCTGGAACGACAGCCCGGCGATCTGCATACGGTCGGCATAGGCCATCAGGGTGTCGAGATGACTCTGCGGCAGGCGGCCGAGCACGCGTTTCAGCTCGGCCATGCCGCGGCGGTCCTGGCCGATCTGCAGCAGCGCCAGTCCGCGCCGCGCCGCCGGAACTCCAGTGATCTCACGGGCGGCATCGACACTGGCGACCGGCACCGACCAGTCGATCGGCTGCCGCAGCGCCAGCGCTTCCTGGCCGAGTACGCCGTAGAAGGTCAGCGGCCGGTCGGCCGCGAGTTGCAGCATCGGCACGACCTTGTCGGGCTCGCGCGATACCAGGTAGGCCCGCGCCGCCCAGTAGGCGCCGGCGGACGCCAGCCAGTCGTCCGACCCGGACCAGGCCAGCACCTCGAAATATTCCGCCGCCAGTGTATGCCGGCCCAGCCGCCAAGCGGACAGACCCGCCCACCAGTTGGCATCTGTCAGCTGATCGCCGGATCGTGCCGCCGCCTTGCCGGCCAGTTCCAGCGCCTGCTCGTTCTTGTCGACCTGGTAGAAGCCGGCCGCGATCTTGACCAGCATCTCGTCGTAGCCGATCGCATCGAAATGCCGCGCCACGCTCTTCTGGCTGAGATATTTGTACGCTCTGGTCGGCGCGCCCCTATTCACCCAGCTGCGGATGCGCCGCTGCGCATAGCGCATGTCGCGGCTGGTGCGGCGCCTCACCGTGGGTCGGGACGTCGTGTCCGGCTCTGCGATTGCGCCAGCCACGTTCACCGAGGGTCCGCCCGGCTTGCGGGGCCACTTGTAATTGGACGGGCGGCGCTTGACCGCCAGCCGGTAGATCCGCTGGGCGTCCGGATGGTCGGCATAGAGCTTCATCCAGTCCTTGAGCTCGATATAGGTCGAACGGTAGGCGCGCGGATGCATGTAGCGCTGGTACAGGACGTGGCCCATCAGGATCCGGTCCGACAGTTTGGCGATCCGCTTGTCCGCGGCCTTCCACTTGCCGTCGGCCTGCAGCCGGAAGATGTCCCGGTACAAACGCGCATCCTGGTCGCCGAGGATCGTGAACGTGTCCTCGAGCGCCGATTCGGCGGGAGCCAGCGATGTCGGTATCGGCGGCCGCGCCACCGGGAAGACCGGTTCCACGGCCGATGCGCCGCGCGGTGCGGCGGCAACCAGAACCGTCAGCGCGAACAACGCCATGCACAGGCTTCGGCGATGCGGGAAGAACACTGCGATTTCCCCTCATTCGGGCGCTTGGAAACCGCGCCTCGATTCAGTGTTGACGATAAGACAACATTAAACGGGCCGGAGTAAAGAATTGGTGTAGACGCCGATCGGCCCGGCAATGCGACGCCATGGTGGCAATTCAGGGCCGATTTCCGGTATTTCGCCAAAACGATGGCGCAAGATCAGGCCAGGCTGTCGAGCTTTTCCCGCAGTGCCAGGAAGTCGATCCAGGATTGCCTTTTCTGCGCGGGATTGCGCAACAGATAGGCGGGATGGAAGGTCGGCATCGCCGGAATCGGTGTGTCCAGGCCCTCGCCGTACTCGACCCAGCGGCCCCGCGCCTTGTTGATTCCGGTGCCGATGCCGAGCACCGTGTTCAACGCCGGACGGCCCAGCGTGACCAGCAGCCGCGGCTTCACGATGGCGATGTGGCGGCGCACGAACGGCAGGCAGGCTGCCGATTCCGCATCCGTCGGGCTGCGGTTTCCCGGCGGGCGCCAGAAAATGATGTTGGTGATGTACAGCGAGTCCTCGTCCAAACCGATATGGGAGACCATGCGGTCGAACAGCCTGCCGCTGGCGCCGACGAACGGAAGGCCCTGCCGGTCCTCCTCGGCGCCGGGGGCCTCGCCGATGAACATCACCGGCGCCTCGGGATTGCCCCGCGCGAACACCAGATTCGTCGCCGTGCGTTTCAGGGCGCAGCCTTCGAATGCCTGCAGCGCCGCGCGCAATTCATCGAGGCTGGCCGCGCTGGCCGCGGCCTCGCGCGCGTCGGCGGCGCCCTGCGCCGGGGCCAGCGGGGCGGGCGCCGCCGGGGCAGGGGACGGCGCCGGCGCCGGCGGGGCCTCCCGCAGCGCCTGCTGCGGCTGCTGCGATGCCCCGCGGCGGTCCACGGGCGCGGCGCCGACGGCCTCGTCGGCGCCCATCGCGGCCATCCAGTCGAGCGTGGCCAGAGCCTTGCGCCGGTCCGTCTTCTCGCCGCTGTCGTTCATCGCCTGATTCCGCCGTGCGGTTGGCGCCCCCCGATCCGGGGCCGCTGCGACTTTAATACCAGCCGTAATGGTTATAGCAAACAGGCGATCGGTCCTGTAGGTATCAGCGGGACACAGGCACAGGAGGCATGGGCATGGAACGCGAATCCATGGAATACGATGTCGTCGTCGTCGGGGCCGGGCCGTCCGGGCTGGCCGCCGCGATACGGCTCATGCAGCTGGCGGCGGGCGAGGGGCGCGAACTGAGCGTCTGCGTCGTGGAAAAGGGCGCCGAGGTCGGCGCGCACATCCTCTCGGGCGCGGTGATCGAGACGCGGGCGCTCGACGAGCTGATTCCCGACTGGCAGGACAGGGGCGCGCCGCTGCATACGCAGGCCGGCGACGACCGGTTCCTGTTCCTCACCGCAACGAAGGCGTTCCGGCTGCCGACGCCGCCGCAGATGCACAATCGCGGCAACTACGTCGTCAGCCTTGGAAACGTCTGCCGCTGGCTCGGCGAGCAGGCCGAAGCTCTGGGGGTCGAGATCTATCCCGGCTTCGCCGCCGCCGAAGTGCTCTATCACGAGGACGGTTCGGTCAAGGGGGTGGCGACCGGCGACATGGGGGTCACGAAATCCGGCGAGCAGGGGCCCAATTACCAGCCCGGCATGGAACTGCATGCACGCCAGACGATCTTCGCCGAGGGCTGCCGCGGCTCGCTGACCAGGACGCTGTTCGAAAGGTTCGACTTGCGCCGCGATTGCGACCCGCAGACCTTCGGCATCGGCATCAAGGAGCTCTGGGAGGTGGCGCCCGACAAGCACAAGCCGGGCACCGTCATCCACAGCATCGGATGGCCGCTGGACGGCAAGACTTATGGCGGCTCGTTCGTCTATCACCTGGAGGGCAACCAGGTTTCCGTCGGGTTCGTGGTGGGGCTGGATTACGAGAATCCGTATCTCGACCCCTATCTCGAATTCCAGCGGTTCAAGCATCATCCGGCGATCCGCCCGACCCTGGAGGGCGGCCGGCGCATCGGCTACGGCGCCCGCGCCCTGAACGAAGGCGGCTACCAGTCGATTCCCAAGCTCACCTTCCCCGGCGGCCTGCTGGTCGGCGATACCGCGGGATTCCTCGACGTGCCGAAAATCAAGGGCTCGCACACCGGCATGAAGTCCGGCATGACCGCCGCCGAAGCGGTGTTCGAGGCGCTGGCCACGGCGGACGGTCCGCGCGAGGTCGAGGCCTACGCCGAACGGCTGAAACAGACATGGGTGTGGCGCGACCTCTACAAGGCGCGCAACGTCCGGCCCGCCTTCAATCGCGGGCGCTGGTTCGGTCTCGTCTATTCGGCGCTGGATACCTACCTGTTTCGTGGCCGTGCGCCCTGGACCTTCCACAATCATTCCGACCATGACCGGCTGAAACCGGCCGCACAATGCCGGCCGATCGACTATCCCAAACCGGACGGTACGATCAGCTTCGACCGCCTGACCAACGTCGCCTTCTCCAACACCAATCATGAGGAAGACCAGCCGGTCCACCTGGTCCTGAAGGACCCCTCGGTGGCGATCGACGTCAACCTCGCCCAGTTCGATGCGCCCGAGCAGCGCTACTGTCCGGCGGGCGTCTACGAGATCGTGGAAGAGGGCGGCGGCCCGAGGCTGCAGATCAATGCCCAGAACTGCGTCCACTGCAAGACCTGCGACATCAAGGATCCGACCCAGAACATCAACTGGACGGTGCCGGAAGGCGGCGGCGGGCCGGCGTATAGCGGGATGTGACCGACGACGCCGGGAATGAATCCGGCGTGTCCTTCGGCCCGCGCCGGGGCCGATTCGTGCGCACTGATTTTCGCTCCGTCCGCTGGACGGATGTGAGCCGGGCGGCTACTGTGCCGCGGCTCTAATAACTTGTGGAAGGATTCCAATGCGGCCGTCCAAGATCGCCCGTCCGGCGGTACCAGCCCCGCGTCCTGCGTCCCGCATGGCCACGATCATACTGGCCGCGATATTGTTCGGCTGCTCGGCCGGCAATTCGGGCGATGCCGCGCCCGAGGATTCCGGGCGCCTGAACGTCGTCGAGCCTGGCGGGCAGCGGTCACCCTACGGCAATTACCTTGCCGGACGGTTTGCCGAGAAGATGCGCGATTTCGATCGCGCGTCGGCATCGCTGTTCCGTGCCCTCGAGGAGAACCCCGACGATCCGGCACTGATGCGCCGCGCATTCTTCCTGTCGTTGGAAGCGGGCCGGATGGACATGGCGCTGCGGCTGGCGCACGGGCTGGACGCGGCCGGGACGAGGATTTCCACGGTGCAGCTTCTTCTGGCCGCAGAGTCCGTGAAGAACGGGGACTCTGCGGCGGCGGTTCGCCGGCTTGAGTCCATGGACCGGGAGGATCTGGCCCGGTTCGCGGTACCGCTGGCGCTGGCATGGGCGCAAGCGGCATCCGGCCAGACGGACAGCGCGTTTGTGGCCCTGTCCCCGCTCGACGGCGACAGCGGGTTCGCGCTGATGCGCCAGCTGCATGAGGGGCTGATCAACGATGTCGCCGGCCGCTCCGACGACGCGGACGCGGCGTACCGGGCCGCCATGGGCGCCGAACCCGGTTCCGCGCCGAACCGCGTGGTGCGCGCGTATGGCAATTATCTCGAGCGCCACGGCGGCGCCGACCGGGCAAGGCTGCTCTATGAATCTCACGGCGGCAAGAGTGCCGACAGCCTCGTCATCGGGGACGCCTTGAAGCGCGTCGCCAGGAGCGAGGTTCCCGAGCCTCTGGTCGCCGACGCGGTGCAGGGAATGGCCGAAGGTTTCTTCGATATCGCTTCGGTCCTGCCGATTGAGCGCGCCGGCGATTTCATCCTGATTTACGTGCGTATGGCGCTGTATCTCAGGCCCGATTTCCCGCTTGCGCAGCTTCTGATGGGCGACGTCTTCGACGAATTCGGCCAGTACCAGGCGGCGGCAGACGTCTACAGCGCCATCGAGCCGGACAGCGCCTATGGGTGGGTCGCTCGCCTGCGGCTGGCCGACGACTATTACGATCTGGGAGATGCCGACGCGGCGGTCGCCCTGTTGCGCACCATGAGCCGGGAGCGGCCCGAGCGGAGCGACGCGCTCATCCGCCTCGGCAACATCCTGCGCTACCAGGAGCGGTACGATGAGGCGGCCGACGCGTATGACGGCGCAGTCGAGCGAATTGGCGACATCGGCCGCGACGACTGGACACTCCTGTACAGCCGCGGGATCGCCCTGGAGCGCGCGGGAAAGTGGGACCGCGCCGAGACGGATCTGCTGAAGGCCCTGGAACTGCAGCCGGAGCAGCCTTTCATTCTGAACTATCTCGGATACAGCTGGGTGGAGCGCGGCAAGAACCTGGAAGTGGCGCGCAAGATGCTGGAGCGGGCTGTCGCGCAGCGACCGGACGACGGCTATATCGTCGATAGCATCGGCTGGGCCCTCTACAAGCTGGGTGAGTCCGCCGGCGCAGTCACGCATCTCGAGCGCGCCGTCGCCTTGCGTCCTCAGGATCCCGTCATCAACGACCATCTCGGTGACGCCTACTGGCGCGTGGGCCGGGTCGCCGAGGCGCGCATTCAGTGGCAACGCGTGCTGGGGCTCGATCCCGACGCCGATTTGAGACGGCAGGTCGACGCCAAGCTGAAGGACGGGCTCGCGCCGCAGAAAGACGGAAGGGGTGGCGGGTGACCGTCGCCGCTCCCGCCGTGCTGCAGTTGTCCGCGCCGGCCAAGATCAACCTGTACCTCCACGTTACCGGTCGCCGCGCCGACGGCTATCATCTGCTTGACAGCCTTGTTGCATTCGCCGGCCTGGCCGACGGCATCGAGCTTGCCCCGTCCCGCGACTTCGAGATCGACACCGACGGCCCGTTCGCCGATGCGTCGGGCCCGCCGGAAGACAATCTTGCGCTCAGGGCCGCCCGCGCGCTGGCCGAGGCGGCGGACGTCAGTGCTGGCGTCCGGATCCGGGTAACCAAGCATATCCCGGCGGCGGCCGGGCTGGGCGGCGGATCGGCCGACGCCGCCGCCGTCCTGGCCGGGCTCATGCGTCTGTGGGATGTTCCCGAGGGCGCTGTGGACCTCGCGTCGGTCGGGCTGCAGCTCGGGGCGGACATTCCCGCCTGTCTTGCGGGGCGGCCGGTTTTCGTCGGCGGAATCGGCGACGAGATCGTCGACGCCCCACCCCTGCCGGCGGCGTGGCTGTTGCTGGTCAATCCCGGCGTTGCGGTCTCGACGCCATCCGTGTTCGCGGGCCGGCGGGGCGGGTTCTCGGCCGCCGCGCGCTTTGCCATGGCGCCGTCCTCGACGGCGGAACTCGCCGCGATTCTCGAATCGCGCGGCAACGATCTGACGGAGGCCGCGTGCCGCCTGGCGCCGGTCATCGACGACGTATTGTCGGCCATCCGCGCCGCACCGGGCTGCCGGCTCGCCCGCATGAGCGGGGCTGGCGCAACCTGTATCGGCCTGTTCGACGACGAAGCCGAGGCGGCGGCGGCGCTGCCGTCGGTCCGGCGCGGCGACTGGTGGGCGGTGGCGACGGCGCTGGTCTGACGCCAACCCGGTGAATCCGCGCTGGCGCGTTCAGGACTTGTCCGGCAGGGTTCGACCTGCCGGCAGGGTCACCACCACACGGCTTCCTTCTCCCTTGACGCTCTCGATCCGCATCTGTCCGTGATGCTGCTCGGCCAGTGCCTTGGCCAGCGACAGGCCCAGACCGCTGCCTTCATGCATACGGAAAGTCACGTCCTCGAGCTGGACGAATGGCTCCGTTGCGCGTTCGATTTCCTCGCCCGTCATGCCTGCGCCCGTGTCGCTGACTTCCATGCAAAGGCTTCCGGTGGAGTCCACTTCAACGCGAACACCGACCCGTCCGCCCCGTGGCGTGAATTTTATGGCATTGGACAGGAGGTTTATCAGGATCTGCTTCAACTTCCGGCTGTCGGCCCTGACGACCGGGCGCCGTTGTGGGAGTTCGATGGCAAACCTGATCCCGGCGCCGGCCGCACGGTCCTCGACCAGACGCATGCAGGCCGCAACCAGATCGGGGATGTCGACCTCCTCTTCGCGCAGCTCAAACTTGCCCGCCTCGATTTTCGACAGGTCCAGAATGTCGTTGATCAGGGCGAGCAGATGCAGGCCGCTCGAATGGATATCCTGCGCGTATTCGATGTAGCGGTCATCGACTGGGCCGAGGACCTGGTCCAACATAACCTCGGAGAAACCAAGTATGGCATTGAGCGGCGTGCGCAGTTCATGGCTCATGTTGGCAAGGAATTCGGTCTTTGCCCGGCTGGCGATTTCCGCCTGTTCCTTGGCGGCCACCAGTTCGCCCTCGCGTTCCTTTTGCTCTGTGATGTCGCGGCGGACCAGGATCACGCCGCCTTCGCGCGTCGCGTACTCGTCTACCTGCGCCCATCGCCCGCTGCGGAGGCGGTGAACACGCCGCGACGGCAGATTGCGGTGGGCGTGCATTCGCTGTTCGAGAAACTCGTCGAGGTCCTCCGGCTGGACGTCGAGGTGACCCTGGACGGCGACCTGGCGAATGAAATCGTCGAACTTGAGCCCCGGTTTCAGCAGCCCCGGAACGCTCGTGTCGATGGTTCGCTGGTAATTCCGATTGTAGATGGCCAGGCGGTCTGACGCGTCGAACAGGGCGATGGCCTCGGAGGTGCTGTCCAGCGCGTCAAGGAATCGCTGCTGCAGCGTTTCGAGGGTCCTTCGTTCGAGGATCTCGCCGGTTTCATCGGTCGCGACGCCGCGGAACCCCTTGAAGGTTCCATCCGCCTCGAACGCGGGCTTGCCACTGATACGCAGATAATGCCGGTTGTCCGACTCATCGACATAACTGAACCGCAAATCGCGGAACGGGAGGCGCGCCGCCAGATTCTCATTCAGTTCCCGCCATGGCTCGCCATCGAAATCCACTCCCGGCAACTCCCAGCGCGGTCGTCCCAGCCAGGCTTCCCGCTCCAATCCGCCTTTCGCCTCGAACCCAGACGAGAAATAACTGAACAGGAGATCCTTATCCATTTCCCAGAGCCAGTCCGACGCCGCTTCGGCGAAGTCGGCAAGGCGACTTTCGCTGCGCCCAAGCGACTCCTCCGCCTTGCGCAGACCGGTGATGTCCTGGATCGTCCCGAAATGGCCGATAAACCGGTTTTCGTCATCGATTTCCGCCGACCCGATCTCACGCATGTGCCGGATTTCGCCGCCGGGCAGGACGACCCGGTACTCCAAATCGTAGTCCGTGCCCTCGTTGTCGGCAGCCTCCATGTCCCGGACAATCCGTTCGCGCTCGTCCGGATGCGCGTTCTCGTAAATCTTCGCGTTCGTGGTCGCGCCAAGATCCATCCAGCCATCGATAATTCGGCCAGCTTCTTCGGAAACATAAGAGAACTCCCCGCCGGTGGCCGACCACCGCCAATACCCGAGATGCGCCTGCCTCTGCGCCTGCTTCAGCTGGGCTTCGCGCTCGAGAAGCCTGTTCTCGGCGTTCGTTCGTTCGGTTACGTCCTGTATGGTGCCGAACTGCGCGACGAAATTCCCGAGCGCATCGAATTCCGGTTCACCGATTTCGTGGACGTACCGGATCTCGCCATCCGGCCGGACGATGCGATACGACAACTCGAACTCGACGGGACGGGCGTTCGCTGCGGCGTATGCTGCAAGGACCCGCTCCCGGTCCTCGGGATGGACTCGTCGAGCCTCGGCCTCGTCCGTCGTGTCCAGCTCCTCATGGGCCAGGCCCAGGATGACGGCGTATTCCTCCGACCACTCGGTCAGGCGCCGTGTCTCGGGCGACCAGCGCCAGTGACCCAGCTTCGCAATCCGTTGCGCCTGCCGCAGATACCGTTCGCTGACCTTGAGCCGCGCTTCGGTTGCGTCGCGGTCGGCCGGCGATGCCGATCGTTCTTTCGCTTCCCCGATACGGACCGGATCCGTCTCCGGTTCGGGGTCGTCGACAACGAGTTTGGCTCGCCGGACCGGGTTGTTAAGGCGCTTGCCCATTGCTACCTATCCTAACGTATGCACCACATTAGAGTCACTAGCGTTGTACTTGCCCGCCTTCGTGCTTGCGCCTATTGTGCGGCCCGCCCGATTTGCATGGCGCAATGCTGGGGCGTAGCCAAGCGGTAAGGCACCGGGTTTTGATCCCGTGATCGCAGGTTCGAGTCCTGCCGCCCCAGCCAGCCTTTTCTTGGACACTCCGGAAACTCCTGCGCCGGACGGCTGAGTAGGGCGCCAACGGTGCGTTCTCCAGGGCCGCCTTGACTTTGCGCCGGTTCGGCGTGGGCAATCGGTTTCGAGAACAGACCACGCCAATTCGCAGCGCAGCCCCAAAATACGCCAAGTCGATTTTCGCCCGACCGACAGATAGCCGGACGCCACACTCATGACGTTAATATCAGGGTAAGTCGTTTACTTAGGGTTACCGGCCCGTTCGGAATTTGGCCCCTGGCACAGGACGCAATCCCTCGCGTCAGAGGTGGATGGCCGACATTTCCTCGCAAGACTCGCCGAACAGGCTCAGCGCCTCCTCGAGATAGTCGCCCAGAAGCGGCGCGCCGAGCAGGTAGTCCGCGGTGTGGCCGTGTTCGTCGCGTGCGCGTTTCGCCTCCCCGCACGCTTCGTCCCACTCGTCCACCGTGTAATCGCCGCGCCCCAACCACATCAGGGCGACCAGATCGATCTGCTCGTCCTCGTTGAGGTCATCGACCAGGGTCTTGATTTCCTGGTAGGTCGGATCGTCGTAATAGTCCTGAAGAACCTCGAGGGAGCCCGAATCGGATGGGTTGCCGCCGGGATCTGGCTCTTCCACGCCCACCTTGACGTCGAACTCCCGCGCCTTGATGATGAGATAGCAGACCTTATCCGTGCTGATATCGGGCATGCCGATCCGTTTCCCCGGTTGTTGCATTGTCCAGAGCGTGGACCAGTTCCGTCGGTGCGGCATTGAGCTACGTCAAACCCGGTGTGGTACCCGCTAATTCTTTGCTTCGGCCAGGTCCTCCGTGACCGGCGGGATATCTTCCCAGTCCGCCGCATCCTCCGGCGCTTCCGGGTTCAGCGCACCGGCGAAGGGCGAAGTGCGTGGCGGCATGCCCACGAAGAGGCCTTGGTCTTCCGCCGGAACCGAAGCCCGCCGCGTCATGCGCCACGCCGCGAACAGCACGATGGCGCCGAGCACCGCCGACAACGCCATGAAGAACCCGCCGGGACCAGCGGCGGCCATGGCCAGGGATACCGCGACCGGACCAAGGCTGGCGCCCAGCCCGTTAACCAGCACGTAACCGCTGTTGGCCGCGACCATCTGGCTCGGATCGAGATGATCGTTCAGGTGCGCGCCGCACAGGGAATACATCGGCAGGACCATCCCGCCGAGCAGGAACACGAGCCCCAGCGTGTTCCGGGTCGGAAGCTCCGGCACCAGCGCCAGCAGAAGGCCGAGTGCCGTCGCCAATGCGGTTACCGCGACGATAACCTTGCGCCTGTCGAACACGTCCGAGATCCGCCCGACGGGCCACTGCAGCAACAGGCCGCCGAGCAGAATCAGGCCCATGAACAGCGAGACCTCGCTGACCGACATGCCGGCCACCCGCGCATAGACAGCACCCATGCCGAATATCATGCCGTTGGCCATGCCTGTGCCGAACCCGCCCAGGACGCCCAGCGGCGAAATCCGGTAGAGCTGCCGCAGGCCGACATGCGCCGGGGTATCGAACGAGGGCGCCGGCACCGCGGTCACGGAGATCGGCACCAGGGCAAGCGACACCAGGACGGAGATCAGGATGAAGAGCACGAACCCGCCGGGATCCGCGAGGTTCAGCAAGAGCTGGCCCACCGTCATGCCGCCATAGGCGACCACCATGTAGATCGAGAGGATCTGGCCGCGCGTCTCGTTCGTTGCGCGGTCGTTCAGCCAGCTTTCCGCGACTACGTACAGGCCCGCATAGGAAAACCCCGTGACCAGGCGCATCGCCCCCCAGGTCCACGGATCGACGAAAACGGCGTGGATCAGGGCCGACGCCGAGGCCAGCGAGGCCAGCGCCGCAAAGACGCGGATATGCCCGACGCTTGCCACGATCTTCGGCGCGAGAACCGACCCCGCCAGAAACCCGGCGAAATAGCCGGTCATCACGAAACCGGTCACGGTGGTCGGGAAGCCCTCCAGCGTCGCGCGCACGCCAAGCAGCGTGCCCTGCAGACCGTTGCCGAGCATGATCAGCGCCATGCCCAGAAGCAGGGCCCAGGCCGATGCAATCGCCGAATACATGGTCCCCACTCCCGATGGGCTGCACATCCGAATCTGCTTATGCATGAATTTCCGCGATGGGCGTAATGAATTTATTCGATGGCTTCGATGCGGGAAATCGAAGCCCGATCCCTTGCCAGGCCGGCGGTACGAGCCTTCGCCATATGCGAGCCATCGCCGGTACCGGGCCCTGTCGCCGGGAATAAACCTTGCGCCAGGCTGTACAGCCCGGTGTAAGAGTCGGGGCGGGTGCGCCCCGCACGGATCGGCAAGAGCGGCAAGACATTGGACCTGTTTCTCGATCATCTGGAACGCTGGATTCCCAATCTGCGGCGTTATGCAAGGGCATTGACGCGCGACCGGGAACAGGCGGACGACCTGGT
Source organism: uncultured Alphaproteobacteria bacterium (assembly GCA_947259105.1). Classification (GTDB taxonomy): domain Bacteria; phylum Pseudomonadota; class Alphaproteobacteria; order UBA8366; family JADFVY01. The sequence continues at coordinate 7,438 of CAMYKU010000010.1, read as the reverse complement.
CCAGGACTGCCTGGAGCGGGCGCTGTCGCGCCGGCACCTGTGGAAAGTGGACGGAAACACGCGGGCCTGGCTGTTCACGATCATGCACAACATCCACGCCAACGATACGCGCCGCAACAGCAGCCGGCCGATCACCGTGCCGATCGAGGAAGATGCCGGGCATCATGCGCGGCCGCCTTCGCAGACGCTTCGGGTGGCCGGGCTCGAGACCGCCGCGGCGCTGCAGGAACTGCCGAATGAGCAGCGCCAGGTCATCCTGCTCGTCGCCCTGGAAGGGATGAGCTATGGCGAGGCCGCGGAAACGCTGGGCATCGCCCAGGGCACCGTTATGTCGCGCCTGTCGCGCGGGCGTGAGCGGCTGCGCCGGATGATGGAGGATGGGGCGCCGGGCCTCAGGATCGTGAAATGAACGGCAAGCCATACGAAATCGATGAGAGCGAACTGCATGCCTGGGTCGACGGGCAGCTGGCCGAGGCGCGCCGGGCCGCCGTCGAGGCGGCGGTGGCCGCGGATGACGGTCTGGCTGCGCGGGCCGGGGCCTACCGGGCGCAGAACGAGGAGATCCGCGCGCTGTTCGGCGACGCCGCGCATGAGCCTGTGCCCAGACATCTGCAGCCGCACCGCGTCGCCGCGCGGTGGAACAGGCGGCGCTGGCTGGTGCCGTTTGCGGCATCCGCCGCGTGGCTGGCGATCGGCCTCGCCGGCGGCTGGTTCGCACATGACCGCTTGGGTGAAGGCGCCGTTGTCGAAGCGTCGCGCCATGTGGCGTCGCAGGCGCTCTCGGCCCACCGTGTCTATGCCGTGGAAGTGCTGCACCCGGTCGAGGTCTTTGCCGACCAGGAAGCGCATCTCGTGAAATGGCTGTCCAAGCGTCTCGGCCACCAGATTCGCACGCCGGACCTGACCCCGCAGGGGTTCCGGCTGGTCGGCGGGCGTCTGCTGCCGGCCGAAGGCGGGGCGCCGGCGGCCCAGTTCATGTACGAGAACGCGGCCGGACGGCGCGTGACGGTCTACGTCTCGCTGTACCGGTCGGGCCAGGAAACCGCGTTCCGGTATCAGACGGTGGAGGACGTCGGCGCCTTCATCTGGCTGGAGCCCGACATGGCCTATGCGGTCGCCGGCGACATCTCCCGCGAACCGCTGCTGGCGGTCAGCAGGATCGTCTACGATACCCTGGAGCCGGTGGAGTAGGCGGTGGCCGCTGCCTTGCCGACTGCAGCGATGTAGCGGCGCGTGCTGCGTCCTGTTGACGCCTCCCGCCCGGTCCGGCGATGATCGCCCCTCCGGGAGGTGTCATGAATCTGGCGACATTGCTCGACCGCGCAGGGCGCGGGTTTGCCAACCGGCCGGCGCTGGCGTCGGGCGCGCGGGTGCTTTGCGATTACCGGACGCTTGCGGGCCGCGCCGCGGCGCTGGCCGGCGATCTGCGCGGCCGGCTGGGCCTCGCGCCGGGCGACCGGGTGGCGCTGGTCATGCGCAACAGCCCCGAATATGTCGAGTTATTGTTCGCCTGCTGGCATGCCGGGCTGACCGTCGTGCCGGTCAACGCCAAGCTGGCGGCGGCCGAGTTCCGGTATATCCTGGACCATTGCGGCGCGCAGATCTGTTTCACGACGCCCGGTCTTGCGCCCATGATCGGCGGTCTGGCCGGGCCCGGGGCGGTCATCGAAATCGGCTCCGCCGACTGGCGAAGGCTGGGCGCCGGCGACGGCATGGCGATGGCCGAGGCGCAGGCGGACGACGTCGCCTGGCTGTTCTACACCAGCGGCACCACCGGGCGGCCCAAGGGCGCGATGCTGACCCACCGCAACATCATGGCCATGAGCTGGGGCTATTTCGCCGACGTCGATTCGATCGCGCCGGGCGATTCGATCCTGCATGCGGCGCCGATGTCGCACGGCTCCGGCCTCTACATCCTGCCGCATGTGACGGCCGGCGCGGTGCAGGTGGTGCCCGAATCGGGCGGCTTCGAGCCCGACGAGTTGTTCCGCCTGTTCGCGGCGCATCGCGGGGCGACGGTCTTTGCCGCCCCGACCATGGTCCGCCGGGTGGTCGCCCATGCCGAAGCGCACGGCGAATCCCCCGCGGGACTCAAGACCGTCGTCTATGGCGGCGGTCCGATGTATGTCGAGGACTGCAAGCGGGCGATCGCGGCGCTCGGCGAGCGGCTCGCGCAGATCTACGGGCAGGGCGAGAGCCCGATGACAATCACCTCGCTGGCCAGGCACCGCTTCCCGCGCCCGGACGAGCCGCGCTACGAGGAACGGCTGGCCTCGGCCGGTATACCGTTTTCCATCGTCGAGGTTCGCGTCGTGGACACGCAGGACAAGCTGCTGCCGCCGGGCGAAACCGGTGAAATCCTGGTCCGCGGCGATCCGGTGATGCGCGGCTACTGGGAGAATCCGGAGGCAACCGCCGAGGCGTTGCGCGGCGGCTGGCTGCATACCGGCGATGTCGGCTGCCTGGACGCGGACGGATACCTCTTGCTCAAGGACCGCAGCAAGGACGTGATCATCTCGGGCGGCGCGAACATCTATCCGCGCGAGGTGGAGGAGGTGCTGCTCGGGCATCCCGGCGTCCGCGAGGTCTCGGTGATCGGCCGGCCCGACCCGGACTGGGGCGAGAGCGTGCTGGCGTTCGTGGTCGCAGGGCCCGGCGCCGACGTTTCGGCCGACGACCTCGACCGCCTTTGCCTCGACCGCATCGCCCGCTTCAAGCGGCCGAGGGAATACCGCTTCCTCGACGCGCTGCCCAAGAACAACTACGGCAAGGTCCTGAAGACGGCGCTGCGCGACATGATCCGGGCCGGAACCGATTCCGCCTGAGCGGAGAAAGCCCTATCCCCCGAAAACCTTTTGCAGCAGTTCGGTGGTGCGGGCCGCCGGATCGTTGCGGATCGCCGCCTCTTCCTTGGCGACGTAATAGAACAGTCCGTCCATCGCCTTCTCGACGACATATCCGGTGAGGTCCGCCTTCACGTCGGGGACGAAGGGCACGGACTTGTACTGGCCCATCATGGCGTCGTACGACCGGATGGCCCCGACGTCGGCGAGGCTGCTTTTGACCACCGGCTCCATCCGCGTCGCCAGCGGCGGCGTCATCTTGCGCTGGAAGTAGCGCGTCGCGGCGTCGTCCGGGCCGTCGTAAATCTGGCGAACATCGTCAAACGACATCTCGCTTATGGCCTGCCAGAACAGCTCTTTCGCCTCGGGCGCAGCCGCTTCGGCGCCCCGGTTCAGCCGCAGTTCCAGATCGTCGGTGTATTTCGACATGCCGATCGATTTGAGGACGGACTGTACATTGCTCAGGGACCCGGGCAGCGGAATATGGATACTGGGGTCGAGGTTGTAGCCGTCGGCCGCGCCCACCTGCCCGACCACTCTTTCGGTGCCGACCCGCAGGGCCTCGAGCAGCCCGTCGCCAATCTCCTGCGTCGTCAGATCCGACGCCGAGCCGCCGCCCTGGGCGCCCTGGAGCGTCTCTTCGAATTTCTTCAGCCAGCTCTGCGCGACGGCGGGCGTGCCTGCCACAATGCCGCCGGCGGCCGCCATGGATGTTATGAAGGCGCGGCGGGAGACCGCCCGCGTCCGGGAGCGTGGCGCATGTGATGTCATAGCCTGTTTCCTCCGCTGCTGTTCGGGTTCGCTGACGTTCTCCTGGCGCCGGCCGCGTCGGCATCGACGGCAATGCGGCGATGTCCGAGCGCGGCCTTGCCAGCGGCATTACGCGGCCGCGAGTTCGGACGTGCAGTGCCCGCAGCGCGTCGCCTGGACCGGAATGGTCGAGTAGCAGTACGAGCATTCCTTGGTCGTCGCTTCCGGCTCCGGCGCCCCTTCCTTCTTCGTGAACCGATTCATCACGCGGATGACCATGAAAATGGCGAACGCCACGATCACGAAGTTGAGGACCGTGTTGATGAAGACGCCCAGGTTGATGGTCGCCGCACCCGCCTCCTTGGCGGCGGTGAGCGAGGCGTAGTCTCCGCCCGAGAGGCTGATGAATATATCGGAGAAATCAACGCCGCCAAGCAACAGGCCGATGGGCGGCATGATGATGTCGGCGACCAGCGATTTGACGATTGCGCCGAACGCAACGCCGATAACGATACCCACTGCCATATCGACGACGTTGCCGCGCATGGCGAATTCCTTGAATTCCTTAAGCATGTTTTTCTCCGTCCTTGCAGGCCCGGTTCCGGGCGGGTGCGCCCGTCTTGTGCGGCGCGTTCTCAGGTTGCTTCAATCGGCGGGAACATACCAGATTGGGCTTGCGTGGCTGTGGTATTTGCCACACAGCGCCCGGCGGCGTGCGAACGGGTCTCCCACGATAGCCGGCATTTTATCATTTTCCCGCGACGGAATCTTCCCTGTGCACCGTTTAAAGGTCGATTGGTTCAACGCGACCCCGTTTTACGGAAACAACGAGGAGAAAGATCATGAAGACCCGGATTTTCCTGCTGGCCGTGATTGTCGGCGTCCTGGCGACCGGCTCCGCATACGCGGCAAAGGGCGAAGGCGGCGGCGATCCCCGGCGGAATCGTTTCGAGCGGCTCGATGAGGACGGCAACGGCCGCGTCGACAGGCAGGAGTTCGCCAAGGGCGGCGCTGTCATGTTCGGCCGCATGGACGCCGACGGCGACGGCGTGGTCACCCTGGCCGAGCTCGAGGACAAGCAGCGGCGCGAAAGGCTCACCAGGCGCTTCGAGCGTATGGACGCCAATGACGACGGCCAGGTCACCGAGGCCGAATTCACGGCGGCGGGCGACAAGCTGTTCGAGCATCTCGACGAGAACGCGGACGGCGCCCTGTCGATGGGCGAGCTCGAGCGCCGGCGGCAGGGCGGCGGCAAGCCCGGCGGCGCCGGGAACTGACGGAGGCCGTGCGCAGCGCCGCCGTGGTGCTGCGCACGCCCGGCCATGGATCGCCCCGACCCGCAAGATCAGTGCCCGCCTTGTCGCAATACGGTGCAACCGCGCTATGATCGCGCATGTCGCGTGACAGGGACGCAGACCCGGGCGCGGACCCGGTCCAGGCCGACGCGGCGCTCATGGCGCGCGTCGGCGCCGGCGATTCGGCCGCCTGCCGGATCCTCATGGACGCCCATCTCGGCCGCATCCACGGCTATGCCTGGCGCATGCTGGGCGATGCCGGCGAGGCCGACGACGTGGCGCAGGAGTGCTTCCTGCGGCTGTGGCGGCAGGCCCGCGCATGGCGGGCGGAGGCCCGGCTCGGGACCTGGCTGCACCGGGTGGCGCACAATCTGTGCATCGACCGGCTGCGCCGGCGCCGGCCCGGTACAGTGGAAGATCCGCCGGACCTGCCCGACCCCGCTCCCGGACCGGCCGGCGAACGCCAGCGCGCCCAGGTCGCACGGGCGGTCGGCGCGGCGCTCGGCGAACTGCCGGAACGCCAGCGCGCGGCGATCACCCTGGTACACTACCAGGAGCTGGGGAATATCGAGGCCGCGGCGATCATGGGGGTCAGCGTCGAGGCCCTCGAATCGCTGCTGTCCCGGGGCCGAAGGGGCCTGCGCGCGGCGCTCGGCGACAGGCGCGACGATCTGATGGGGGATTTGTGATGCCCGAACGGGACGAGGAACGGATGGATATGGCGCGGCTGGCGGAGATCCTCGACGCCTACGGCGCCGACCCGCGCCGCTGGCCGGCGGACGAGCGGGACCCGGCCCTGGCGCTGCTGTCCGAATCGGACGAGGCGCGGGCGCTGCGCGACGCGGCGGCGTCCCTCGATACGCTGCTCGACCTCTCGTACGCGCCCTCGCCCGCGCCGGCGCTGATGGCGGCGATCCTGGCCGCGGCGCAGCCGATCGGCTGGCGCCGGTGGCTCGCCGATTTCTGGCCCGTCGGCCCGGCGTGGCAGCCGGTCTCGGCCCTCGCCGCCGCGGTGGTGCTGGGGATCGCCGTCGGTGCCGGGGCCCCGGAGATCGTGCTGCCCGACGCGGCCGACGGCGCGATCGCGGATGTCGAGAGCCTCGCCCTCGGCCCGGCGTTCGACCTGGAGGACGGGCTGTGAGCAACCCTTCCACGCGCAAGCTGGCGATCGCGCTGGCGGTCTCGGTCGGCCTGAACCTGTTCCTCGGCGGCATGATCGCATCGGCCTGGATCGCCAAGCGGCATTACGCCGACCGCGCCGACCGCCCCCCCGTGGCCGGCCTCGCCGGCAATTTCAACTTCCGCGGCGGCTTCGAGGCGGCGGGCCGCGAGGTCCGCCCGCTGGCCCGCGAAATCCGCCGCGAATACGGCCCCCGCCTGCGCGAGTCGGGCCGCGACATGCGCGCGGCGCGGCGGGCGGTGGGCGAGATCCTGCAGCGCGACGATCTCGACCCGGCGGCGCTGCAGGCGGCGTTCCTCGAGCTCCGGCTGGCGTCCGATGCCGCCCAGGCGGCGATGCACGAGGTCATGATCGAGACCATGACCCGCCTGACGCCGGATCAGCGCCGGGCCTTCCTGGAAGGCGCCATCCGGAGCCGCCCCCGCCGCGGCGACCGCCCGCCGCCGCCGCCGGGCGCTGCGCCGCGCGGGGAGTAGCGCGCGCCTTCCCCGGCGCCGCGGTCTGCCCGGAACAACCCCAT
>CAMYKU010000010.1:0-793 GCA_947259105.1 uncultured Alphaproteobacteria bacterium | reverse complement strand
GCCGCCATCCCGCCATGCGGGGTGCGTGGCGCCGCCGCCGCTTCTTGAAGGTAGACCCTGCAATCCGTATAGTGGGTATATTCCGGAAATCCACTTTGCAGCAGAAAGCGCGGCGCACCGCAGAGGGCCGCGGCGGCGGGATATTGCGCCGGATCGGCGCGACCTCACCCTACGAGACGGGCCTCTTCTCGCGGCTCGCACACGCCGCCTGCCGGCGGCTGCTCGGCGCGGCGGTCCTCCTCAGCATGGCGACCTTTGCGCGGACGCTTTTCCCCGGCTCCGCCGGTCGTCCCACCCCCTCCCCAACCCCTCCCCCGCCCAGGCGGGAGAGGGGCTAAGTAGTGCTGTCGCTGCGACAAAAGCCCCTCTCCCTTGAGAGGGGGAGGGGTTGGGGAGGGGGGTGACGCTCGGTTTCCCGCGCCGCCGCCGCCTCTGTGTCTCCGTGTCTCTGTGGTGCCGCTTCATTGCCGGCGGGAGCCGCGCGAAAACCTCAACAGGAAAGGACGAAATCATGGATCTGTCGGCAAGCGGGCTCAACGAAGCGGAGCTTTCGGTCGTCGCGGGGAACCTCAGCCTGGCGACCGGGGGCGCGGCGCCGCACCATGCCTGGCGGATGCTGTGCGAGCTGGCCGCGGCGTCCGGCGGCGGCCCGGCGGACGGGACGGCGGCGGACGGCGCGGAAGCGGCGGAGGATGACACCGATTCGCCGGTGCTGGCGGCGCTGGAGGCGGCGATGGCGCTGGCCCCGCGCGACCCGCTGGAGGGCATGCTGGTGGCCCAGATGACGGCCGTC
>CAMYKU010000009.1 GCA_947259105.1 uncultured Alphaproteobacteria bacterium | reverse complement strand
AAACCTGCGGCGCCAGGCCTGGTCGACACGCCGGTGCCGTCGCTGCGCCGAGCGCACGCCGGCCAGCGCCTGCTCCAGGAGCCAGCCCTCAGGCATGTCAGCGCCGGCCAGCGGCACCTCTTCGTGGAAGCGTCCGGGGTCGCCGGCGGCCGCCGAGGCCGCCGCCCACAGGCGGCTCAACGGAAAATAGCGCGAGAGGCTGCCGAACGCCGCACGGTCCAGCCAGGGTCGCGCGACCCAGTCCCCGAAACGGCTGCGCAGGAACCGCTCGGGCGCGAGGCCGCGGGGCAGGCGGGGGGAATTTCCGGAACCGAACAGCACCATGGCAAACACCTTGCTCCTTGCATTGTCGCCGACCGGCAACGCACCTCACCGGCCCGCATCGATAACGCTATATTAACGCGCCCGGGTCCAATTTCACCCGGTACCGAACACGATTACCATGACGCATGCGCCGAACATGGCCCTCAGGGCCGAACCGTTGCTGCCGGACCGCCGGATCCGGCTGGCGCTCTATGCGCTGATCTCCGTCGCCGCGCTGATTCCCCTGGCGATGGTCGATGTTCCCCCGCTGGTCGACTATCCGAATCACCTCGCGCGCCTGCATGTGATCGCCAATATCGGGACCGACCCCGCGCTGGCCGCCAATTACCAGGTCGTGTGGAGCGCCATGCCGAATCTCGCGCTTGAAGCCGCCACCTTCCCTCTTATGGCGTTTCTGCCGGTCGGAATTGTCGGCTGACCTTCGTCCTGCTGGCGGGCGGGACGTTGTGGCTGCACCGGCTGCTGCATGGCAGTATCGGCCTGTGGCCGGCCGCGGCATGGCTGTTCCTGTACAACCACCTGCTGGTCATGGGATTCCTTGGCTATCTGTTCACCCTCGGCGCGGCGCTGGTGCTGTTCGCGGCCTGGATCGCGAGCGAGCGCTGGCCGGTCTGGCTCCGCCTCACGCTGTTTCCCATGGCCCTCGTCGCCGTGTTCTTCGGCCATCTGTTCCCGTTGGCGATCTACGGCATATGCGTTGCCGCATGGGAGTTCCGCAAGGGTCTGCCGCTGCTGCAACAAGACCGGCGCCGGGCGGCGCGCCAATGGGCGGTCGGCGCCTGGCAGTTCCTGCCGACCGGGCTGCTGGTCCTGGCCACAATGCCGGACGCCGGCGAACGCAGCTTTTTCTATGGGCCGTTTCTCGCCAAGGTCCGGATGCTGTGGTCGCCGGTGCTGACCTGGTACAAACCGATCGACGCGGTGCTGATCCTGTTCGTCCTCGGCGTGCTGGTCGCCGGCCTCGTGACGAGGCGTCTGACGCTGGCCCCGGGCCTGCGCCTTCCCGTCGCGATCCTGGCCGCCCTGGCCGCGGCCATGCCGTTCTGGATCGAAGGCGCCTGGGGCAGCATCTGGTACGCCGATTTGCGGCTGCCGCTGGCGCTTGCCCTGCTGCTCGTTGCGGGACTGCGGCCGTGCGCGGTCTCGCCGAAGCTCGCGCTGGCGGTCGGCTGCGCCGCCGCGGTCCTGTTCACCGCGCGGGTCGCCGACGTCGCAATCGACTGGCGTGCGGTCGACGGGGATTACGGCGAATTCCGCGCCGCGCTCGGCGTCATCGAGCCGGGCGCCAGCCTGCTGCCGGTGCAGAAGCGCGACGCCGCGCCGGACGGCGGAACGCAGCAGTTCGACGAGGCCTACTGGCACATGCCGATGCTGGCCGTAATCGACCGTTCAGCCTTTGTTCCGACCCTCTTCACCGATCCGACCAAACAGCCGGTTCGGGCCGCGCCGGCGCGCAAGGACATGGATACGGAGTTCGGCGCGCCCATCGGACTGGCGCTGCTGGTGGATTCGGCGCATGGCGGCAGTGCGGTCGCGGGGGGAGTCGGCATGAAGTCTTTCTGGCAGGATTGGCCGCGGCGATACGACTATGTGCTGATCACCCATTTCGGGGCCAAGGGAAATCCGCTGGCGGACCTGCTGGCTCCGACGTATGAGGGGTCCTTCTTCGACATTTACCGCGTGCAGCGGGCGGAGTGAGCCGCAGATCGGTTCGCCGAAGATAATAAAATCTTAAGCAAGCTCGTGGAAACTCCGGCGACGGAACAGACGCAGCGATAGCCGGCTGCACCGACCGGGCTTTTTCGCCGAACACGGAAACCGTCCTATGGCAGCCTTGCCGCTATATCATTGTGGAATTGGCCGGCTCAGGGTCGCGCAATGCGGACCAGCCGTCGCGCCGGCGCCGGCCCGATGAGACTGCAGGACGCGGCAAGCGCAATCATCGGGTCCGGCGATTCGGCCGGCCGGCGATTCGGCGGTGTCGGCCCCGTACGGGCCGCCGTACTGCTGGCGCTTCTCGCCGGCCATATCCTGTTTTCCGTCTTCGCCGTCACTCCCGGGCATCTGGTCAGCGACGAGGGCATTTACCACCAGATGGCCAAGGCCTTCGCGGACGATCAGACCCATGCCCTGTGGAACGGCCATGCCGAGTATCCCTCACCGGAACTGCGTACCTGGAATCACCAGGTTCGCGCCGATGGCCGCCTGATTTCCCAGTATCCCTATTTCCACTCCGTCCTCGCCTGGCCGTTCTACAAGATCGCCGGCTTCCGGGGCCTCTTTGCGCTCAACGCGGTCGCCTATATCGCCCTGGCCGCCTTCACCTTCCTGCTGTCGCAGCGGTTATGGAGGGACAAGAGGATTGCCGCCGATGCGCTGATCGTCCTTACCCTGGCGACCTTCGCATGGCAGTACTCGCAGGCCGCGTGGTCGCAGCTGCTGGCCGCGGCCTTTCTCGTCGCCGGCGTCTATTTCGCGGTCGGCGCCGTCCAGTCGACCGAGCGGCGATGGGCGGTTATCCTCGCCTGGGCCGCCGGAATGGCGATCGGATTCGGCGCCGGCGTCCGGCTGGATGTGATATTCGCAGCGCCCGCGCTGCTCGTCCCCCTGCTTTTCGACCGGCCGCCGCGCTGGCGCGAGGCGCTCGGCGTGGCGGCCGGGCTGACCCCGGGCCTGGTACTGCTGTCGGTCACGAATCACGCGAAGTTCGGCAGTTTCAATCCGCTGACATACGCGCGAGATGCCGGTGCGGCCTCGCTGTCGGGCTATACCGCACTGGTCGCAACGGCCCTTGTCGTTCTCGGCATCGCGTGGGTCGCGACGCGCGACCGCACCTGGACGATGCTGGTTCGCAACAGGTGGGCGGCAGTGGCTGCGGTGGCCCTTCCGGCCGCCGCGGCGATCGGCTTCAGCCCGGAAATCCGGCATGTGCTGACCAGCACCGTCTGGGGCAGTTGGGTGCTGATCGCCGATCTCGGCCTGATCCCCGAGCGGGCCGGCGGCATCGCCATGACGCGCGGTCCCATGGGCGGCATCGTCTACGCCGGAACGTTCAAGAAGGCGCTGATCCAGAGCCTGCCGTGGCTGCCGGTCGCGATCCTGCCGCTTGCGGCCGCTGTGCGTACTCGGGACAAGCCGATGTCCCATCTGGTCGTCCTGCTGGCCGCGGGCGCGTTCCTGGCAATCTACGGGCGCTATACCTGGCATGGCGGCTATGCCTTCAACCTTCGCTATTTCGTGCCGCTGCTGCCGTTGTTCGCGATATACGGCGCGGCCGGAATCCACCGCCTGGCCGCCGGGGAGAGTTCCAAGGCGCTTCGCGGGGCCGCGACGGCCGTCGCCGTTTGCGGTACGTTCGTCTGGCTCTATGCGGTCTATCGCGACACCGCGCTTGCGGCGATGGAGCCGGTGATATTGCGCCTCCCGCAGGTGCTGGCGGCACTGCTGGCGTTCCTTTTGGCCGCTGCCGCGGTCAGGCGGGGAGCGCCGGTGCTGCGGCGTCTCGCCTTCCTTGCCGTTTTCGCCTGCCTTGCCTGGTCGTTTGCGATGGCGATGGCCATGGATTTTCCGCGAACCTATATGCTGCGCATGTACCGCCATGAGACCGGACAGTTCCTGGCGGCGCATATCCCGGCGGATTCGATCCTGTTTTCTGTTTATGACCCGGGGTCCTTCGCGCTGACGGAAACGCCCGGCGCACGAAACGCCTGGGTCAACATGGACGATTACCGGGATTTCCGGGGCCTCCTCGAGGCAAACCTTGCCACGGACCGCCCCGCCTTCGGCTATTTCAGCGAAGAGGACTGGGCGGCCATGCATGAGCGGGGGCTTCTCGGTGGGATCGGGTCAACCGAGATCGCGCAGCATGACGACGAAACGCTTTACCGCCTGATGCCGGCCGCCACGTCCGCCGGAAACGCACCCAACGCCTCAAGCCCTCCCGGCAACCGGGGCAACCGACAAGAGCCATGAAACTGATCGTTCAGATACCGTGCCTCAACGAGGAAGAGACGCTGCCGCAAACGGTGGCCGACATTCCGCGCAACATTCCCGGCATCGACAAGGTGGAAATCCTGATCATCGACGATGGTTCCACCGATCGCACCGTCGCCGTCGCGCGTGAACTCGGCATCGATCACATCGTCCGGCACCGCAATCGCAAAGGGCTGGCGCGGGCCTTCCGTACCGGGATCGATTCTTGCCTGCGGCGCGGCGCCGACATCATCGTCAATACCGACGGCGACAACCAGTATTGCGGCGCCGATATTCCCAAGCTGATTGCGCCGATCCTGGACGGGCGTGCGGACATCGTCGTGGGCGACCGGCAGACCCACACAATTCCGCATTTCTCGGCGTTCAAGAAATTCCTGCAGAAGGCGGGCAGCCGGGTCATCCGGCGGCTGTCCAACACGGCAGTACCCGATGCCGTCAGCGGATTCCGCGCGATGTCGCGGGACGCCGCGCTGCACCTCAATATCGTCTCGCCCTTCAGCTATACGATCGAGATGCTGATCCAGGCCGGCCGGAAATACATGTCGGTCGAATCGGTGCCGATCCGCACCAATTCCATGACAAGGGAATCCCGGCTGTTCACAAGCATACCGAAATTCCTGGAGCGGTCGCTGACCACGATGGTGCGCATGTATTCGATGTACCGGCCGCTCAAGGTCTTCTTCGCGATCGGTCTTCTGATCACCTTGCTGGGCACGGTACCGGTGGTGCGTTTCCTGTATTTCTATATTTCGGGCGACGGCACCGGGCACGTCCAGTCGCTCGTCCTGGGCGGCGCATTGCTGGTCATCGGCTTCATGGCCTTTATGATCGGCCTCGTCGCGGACCTGATCAGCTTCAACCGCCAGCTTCTGGAGATGACCCTGGAAAAAGTCCGCCGGATCGAACTGGAAATGGGCATTCTGGAAGACGGCGAAGCAGTTCCCGGCGGCGCCGCCCTGCGTGCAGAACCAAAAACCGCGGCCAGCAGCGGCTCCGCCGTCACCCTTCCAGACAAAGGCTGAGCTGCTGCCGCCAGTCCGGCAGCGTTATCCCGAAGGTCTCCCGCAGCTTGCCGCAGTCCAGCAGGGAGTTCGCCGGGCGTCTGGCCGGTGTCGGATAATCGGTGGTCGGGATATCGTGGATCCGCCTGCAGCGGACCGGCTGTCCCGTCGCGCGCATCCAGTCCGCCACCGCTACGGCGAAGCCATGCCAGCTGGTTTCGCCGGACGCGGTCAGGTGATAAAGGCCGCCGCGTTCCTGCAGGTCGCCGGTGCCGCCCGGCGCGCCGCAGCGCGCCAGAATCAACGCCGTCGCTTCGGCGACCGAGCGCGCCCAGGTCGGCGCCCCACGCTGGTCCCCGACAATCCGGAGTTCCTCCAGCTCGCCGGCGAGCCGGCGGACCGTCTGCAGGAAATTGGCGCCCCGCATCGAATAGATCCAGCTGGTGCGCAGGATCAGATGGGCACAGCCGATATCCTGGATCGCCGCCTCGCCGGCAAGCTTGCTCTTGCCGTACTCGTTGACCGGCGAAGGCGCGTCGGTCTCCCGATAGGGGCGGGGCGCAGACCCGTCGAATACGTAGTCGGTCGAAAAATGCACCAGCCCGCCGTCGAGCCGCTTCGCTTCCTCGGCAAGAACTCGGGGCGCCTCGGCATTTACGGCATGGGCCAGTCCGGCGTCCTCCTCGGCGCGGTCCACCGCCGTATAGGCGGCCGCGTTGACGATGAGGGACGGCGCCGCGTCCCGCGCGGCGCGGCGCAGCGCGTCGTGATCCACAAGATCGACATCGGCACGATCCAGCGCCCGGACGTCGCCGAGCGGCGCCAACGCCCGGCGCAATTCCCAGCCGACCTGGCCGTTGCCGCCAAGCAGCAGGATCGGCCCGGTCATCGGCCGCCCTCGTAACGCGGCAGCTGTGCCCGGTCTATGGCCGACAGAAGCGGGGCAGCGGCATCCTTGCCGGATACCAGGGGGTCGGAGATCGGCCAGTCGATCCCGATCCGGGGGTCGTCCCAGCGGATCGTGCCTTCCGATTCACGGTCGAAGAAGTCGGTGCATTTGTAAGCGAAAAGCGCCGTCTCGCCGGTGACGCAGAACCCGTGCGCGAAGCCGGCCGGGATATAGAGCTGGCGCCCGTTGTCCGCCGAGAGGGTCGCACCCGTCCATGCGCCGAAACCGGGGGACCCGTCGCGGATGTCCACGGCCACGTCGAAGACTTCGCCCTGAAGAACGTAGACCAGCTTCCCCTGCCCGTTCGGGTTCTGGAAATGCAGCCCGCGAAGCACGCCATGGCCCGACAGCGACAGGTTGTCCTGCACGAAGTCGCCGGGAATTCCGGCGCCAGCGTAGCGGCGGGCATGCCAAATCTCCTGAAAGAAACCACGGTCGTCGCCAAACCGGTCCGGCTCGACGATCAGAACGCCTGGAAGCTCCGTTTCGACGACCTTCATCCCGCCTCCCGCTTCAGGAGGTCCAGCAGATACTGCCCATAGCCGTTCCGGGCCAGCGGTTCCGCAAGGGCACGCAGGGCCGCGGTGTCGATGAAACCCATCCGCCAGGCGATTTCCTCGACGCAGGAGATTTTCAGGCCCTGGCGCGCCTCTACCACCTCGACGAACTGGGCCGCCTGGAGCAGCGATTCATGGGTGCCGGTATCCAGCCAGGCGGCGCCGCGGCCCAGCATCTCGACCCTGAGGTCACCGCGCTCCAGATAGGCGCGGTTGACGTCGGTAATCTCGAGCTCGCCGCGCGGCGACGGCGTCAGATTCGCGGCAATATCCACGACGTCCGAATCGTAGAAATAAAGGCCGGTCACCGCGAAGTTCGACCTCGGCTGCGACGGCTTCTCCTCGATGCTCGTGGCCCGGCCGTCCCTGTCGAACGCGACGACGCCATAGCGTTCGGGATCGCGTACCCAGTAGGCGAACACGGTCGCCCCATCACGCCGGGACGCTGCCCCCTGAAGACGTTTGGCGAGGCCCTCACCATAGAAGATGTTGTCGCCGAGCACGAGGCAGACCGGGTCCGCGCCGACGAAATCGCGCCCGATGATGAACGCCTGGGCGAGACCTTCGGGCCTGGGCTGGATCGCGTAGGAAAATTCGATACCCCACTGCGATCCATCGCCGAGAAGCCGCTGAAACGCGTCCAAATCCTCCGGCGTCGTGATAACGAGGATCTCCCGGATGCCGGCGAGCAGGAGCACCGAGAGCGGATAGTAGATCATCGGTTTGTCGTAGACCGGAAGCAGCTGCTTGCTGACCGACCTGGTGATCGGATAGAGCCGGGTGCCGGAGCCGCCGGCCAGAACGATGCCCTTTTTCACCATTTGCGCGCTCATGCCGCCCCCCCCCGGCCCAGTCCCAGCCGTTCGACCCGGTATGCGCCCGACAGGATGCGTTCCCACCAGTCGCGATTCTCGAGATACCAGGCAACTGTCCGCTTCAGCCCGGTCTCGAAACTCTCCTGCGGCGCCCAGCCCAGTTGTTTCTCGATCTTCGAGCTGTCGATCGCGTAACGCAGGTCATGCCCCGGCCTGTCGGCGACGAAGGTGATGAGTTTTTCGTGCGGACGGTGCGGCGATTCCGGCAGCAATTCGTCCAGTATCGCGCACACGGCCCGCGCCACGTCTATGTTCCGACGCTCCGCCGAACCACCGATATTGTAGGTCTCACCCACCCTGCCCTTCTCCAGCACGAGTCGCAGCGCGGCCGCGTGGTCCTCTACATAGAGCCAGTCGCGCACATTCTCGCCCCTGCCATAGATCGGTATCGGTTCCCCCTTCAGCGCCTTGAGGATCAGCACCGGGATCAGCTTTTCCGGAAACTGATACGGTCCATAGTTGTTCGAACAGTTGGTGACCAGAACAGGCAGCCCGAAGGTTTCGCCCCAGGCACGAACCAGATGATCGGACGACGCCTTGCTGGCCGAATAAGGGGAGTTCGGCTGGTAGGGCGTTTGTTCGGTAAACAGCCCTTCCGCGCCCAATGTCCCGTAGACCTCGTCGGTCGAGACGTGATGGAAGCGGAACGCCTGGCGATCCCCTTCATCGAGCGTTTCCAGGTAGGCCCGCGCGGCCTCCAGCAGCGTATAGGTGCCGACGATATTGGTCTGAATGAAGTCTGCAGGCCCGTCGATCGACCGGTCGACATGGGATTCCGCCGCCAGATGCATCACCGCCCGCGGCCTGTGCTGCGCAAACACGCGGGCCAGTTCCGCCGCATTACGTATGTCCACCTGCTCGAAGACATGGCGCGCATCGTTTCGCGCGGGCCCGAGCGAGTCGAGATTTCCCGCATAGGTCAGGCTGTCGACATCGATGACAGTCTCGCCGGCCCCGCCGATCGCTTGCCGAACCACCGCCGAGCCGATGAAACCCGCACCACCCGTTACCAGAATCGACACCCCATCGACCTTTCGTCACTGTTCCCGAAGTCTGCCCGGACCGGGAGAGGCGGGACCTGCATATCACCGATCGTGCAATACCTGCCATACATTAACATGGCGCCAACCCGTGTCGGCCCATCGGAACGCGCGGCGCCGCCAAATTGGCCGCACCTGCTGCAAACTTAAAGGTTTTTTTACGCAGACGTGAAACTCTGCTGACGACGATTCCACCGTCATGCGGTGGATTCGCGCTATTTTCCGCGCCGCCCGGAGGCCCCGGCGGGATGCCGCGGTCTGGGACATTGGAGAACGGACATACCGTCATGATCACTCGTGTCATAGCGCTTACCGGTGCCGCCTGCGTCGTGTTGCTGCCCGTCGCAGCGCAGGCCTATATCGGACCGGGCGCCGGTGCAAGCCTTGCCGGCTCCCTTCTGGCGGTGTTGGCCGCGATCGCGACCGCGGTCGCGATCGTTCTGTTCTGGCCGTTGCGCCTTCTGTACAAGAAGATCAGAGGCACCGGGAAGAGCGCCGCGGACAGCGTCGTTTCCGCGGAGGACAGCGAGGAATCGACGTCACCCGGCGCCGCCGAATAGGGCTGGCCGGCGCCGCCGATGGAAACCGGTATCTTCGATATTCCGGCGCCGCTTCTGACCTGGGCGGACGCGACGCTGGCACATATGCTGCCGGAGCACGCCCGCCTCGTCCTTTGGGCCGTGCTTGCCGGGGCGGCCTCGATGGGGCTCTACTGGCTTGCTTCTCCTCAGGGGAAACTGCAACAGGCGAAACTGGACGTGGCCGAGGCGCGCAAGGCGCTTGCCGCCTATGACGGCCCCCTCAAAGGCGTCTGGCCGGTCATGGGCCGCTCCCTCTCGACATCGTTCCGGCACCTCGGGCTGGCCCTCGGACCGGCGATTGTGGGGTCCCTGCCGGTCCTCGTCCTGATGGGCTGGATGGCGGGACATTACGGCTATGAACTCCCGGCGGCGGGCGAACAGGTTCGGGTGTACGCAGAGCCCGCCGGCCACGCGCTGGCATGGCCGGACGGGATTCGGGTCGACGGCGAGGGCGGGTGGACACTGGCCTGGCCGGAACCGGATCAGGCGTTCAGCCTGACCGATTCATCCGGGCGGAGGATGCTGACGCTGCCGCTGGCGCAGCCCGTACCGGTGATCCACAAGCGCGTCTGGTGGAACATGTTCTTCGCCAACCCGCTCGGATCGCTGCCGGAGGACGCGCCCGCCGACCTGATCGGGGTCGAATTGCAGACCAGGATCTTCCTGCCCTTCGGGCCGGACTGGATGCGGGGCTGGGAAGCGCTGTTTATTCTGGCGGTCCTCGCTGCCTCCGTTGCAGTGAAGATCCTGTTCCGGATCCGCTGAACGAATATGGCGGCAGGGCGAATCATGGCGACCAACGAGGATGCCGGCGGGGCGTTTCAGGTTTCCCGGTTCGATCACGTCCTCGGCGGCCTGATCGAGCGGTTTCCCGGCTTCTGGATCGGCCTCGGCAACCTCGAGACGCGGGTGCTGGCCGAGGAAATCGAGTCCGTTTCGATAAAGGCGCCGATCTACGTTGCCGGCCTGGCGCGCGCCGGCACGACGATTGCGCTGGAGATCCTCGCTTCGCACAGCGACGTCGCGACGCACCTCTATCGCGATTTCCCGCCGGTCTTCACACCCTGGTGGTGGAACTGGTTCGTCGAGAGAAGCCGCCGCGGCCCCCTGGTGGCGGCGGAGCGCGCCCACAGGGACGGCATCATGATCACCGCCGACAGCCCCGAAGCGCGCGAAGAGGCGATCTGGATGGCGTTCTTCGCGGACGTCCATGACCCGGCCCGGTCGAACGTGCTGGACCGGGACACCGAAAACCCGGGGTTCGAGAAATTCTATCGCGACCATATCCGCAAGCTCCTGGCCGCACGGGGCAGACGGCGATATCTCTCGAAGGGCAACTACAACGTCACGCGCATCGGATACCTGCACAAGCTGTTCCCCGACGCGCGCTTCGTCATCCCCGTGCGCGACCCGGTCTGGCACATCGCCTCGCTGATGAAACAGCACCGGCTGTTCTGCGCGGGCGAGCGCGGCAACAAGCGGGCCGTCGACTACATGCGCCGCGTCGGCCACTTCGAGTTCGGCCTCGACCTGCGGCCGATCAATACCGGCGACGACGAGAAGGTCCGCGCGATCCAGGCGCTGTGGGAAACGGGAGAGGACGTCCGGGGCTGGGCGCGTTACTGGGCGATGGTCTATGGAAGCGTGGCATATGTGCTGGAGCAGGATCCGGCCCTGCGCGAAGCCACCATGATCCTGCGCTATGAAGATTTATGCGATCGGCCGGAGGAAACGATGCGCCGCATGATGGAGCATTGCGGGCTGGAGGAGGACGAAGAGATAATCGCTGACTATGCGAGCAAACTGAAGCCGCCGGGATATTACCGGCCGGATTTTTCGGAAGAGGAAGCAGCGGTGATCGCTGCGGAAAGCCGCGCCGCATCCGAATCGATTGGTTGCCTGCGCTGACCTTTACCGGAAACGTCGGCGTGATCTGAGACGGTATTGACCCGGCAGCCGGGCGCATTGATTCGCGCCAACGCGGTCTTCAGGAAATTTGGCAAGGAATTGGCTCATCCGGCCCTTTACCCTCTCTAGAATCTGAATTAATCCCCATGCACAATTTCTCGGAGCTTGTCGCGCCCGATCCACATCATTGCGTCAATGATGGAGAGATCAGGCACGAAGTCGAACGGGCCGGTGTCATAGGCCAAATTAATGTGCTTGTGGAAGCTCAACGATACGCCCTCAGAACGATAGAGGTTCGGATCGAAAATCTCGGCGCCCCCCGAAGCGTTGAGGTATGAATCAGCGCCCACCGCTTGCGCAATTCGCAAAGCCCACTGTCCCGGCGGGCAACTGTCCGGCAGATCGAGGTTCATTTCCTTGAGGCGCTCTATGCGGGTGTCAATCAGCAGCCATTCGCACAAACGACGAATAGTGTAAGTATTGAGTTCCGACAGGGTCGGGAATTTGTAGTCAAGCATGCTTTTCAGCAAGCCCTTGGTCTCCACGTAATGTGGCGCCGTAAACTCGTAAACCCGGAGTTTGTCGAAAAGCACACCACGCCAATCACTCTCTTCGTTAATTGGTGCAGTCGCTATTGTATTCTCCCCCTTTGTCCGTGAAACCGGCACGTTAATATACGACCAACCCAAATCGCAATTGATAATTCTATTTCTATTCATCCATGATTTTCGATTGAATTTTACAGTATCAAAACTAATCCACATGTCGCAGGAAGCAATGAGTCGAAAATACTCCAGATACGGGAAGAAATAGGGCTGCATGATCCCTAGTCGAAGACTATCTTTCATAACGTCTCCGGATCGCGGGGGACATATTCCCGATTTCTCCTATCAGTTCACAAATATTTCTGACTGTATCCACGTTCACTCTGGCGCCAAGCGGAAGTTGAAGACAGCGCGAATTCAGTGCATCCGTGTTCGGAAGATCGGGCGGTCGGTCCGACTGGTCAAGAAATGGCCGAGAGCGGTGTACGCCGGGAAAAAAATATCGGCGCGCTATAATATTCTCCGCTTGCAAAGCCCGAAGAAGCAGATCCCGTGACAGACCGAACTTTTGCTTATCAATTTCGGCCACGGCTGATTGAAAATTCGACCTCGATACTCCTGGAGGAGAAATGATCTTCATACCATCAATTTCACTCGATCCAGAAACATAGGCCGAATGTAAGACAGCGTTCCTTTCTTGATTGATCGGGAAATCCTCGAGACTAAGGCTTGCAATGGTGGCTTGGGCCTCCGACATCCGACCATTGGCCGTTTTCACAACAGAAATCGGTTGGCCGGCACCGTAACTACTACGGATATTCCTCAATCGTGCGGCAAGTTCGTCGTCGTTAGTGCATATGCACCCACCCTCGGACGCGCTTACGATCTTTGTCGCATGAAACGAGAAAACTTCAACATGGCCGAAATTTCCGACTTTATGGTTTTCTACTTCGCATCCGAATGCCTGCGCGGAATCGAAATAAAGTGGAATTGACCGGACATTCGCCCAATGAGAAATGGCTCTGACGTCACACGCGCCTCCCCAGAGATTTACGGCCAATACAGCTGAAATATCGTCCTCCCAAGCCGCGTCCAGGGTATCGGTCGTGATTTGATGGGTGCGCGAATCCACATCGCAGAATACAGGCCTCAAACCGCACAAACTGAGACTTTGAGCCGACGCGATGAATGTGAAACTTGGTACGAGCACTTTACCAGACAATTGGAGCGCTTCCGCCGCCATCATCAAACCAATTGTGGCGTTCGTTACACAAATTGCATTGCTAACTCCAAGGAAATCTTCAATTTCATTCTCAAGTTTTGAGCACATTGGCCCTTGGTTCGTGTAATACTTGCGGTCGAACATCGCTTTCATGGCGGCTTCATATCGAGGAAAATCCGGAAAATAAAGTTGACCAACCGGTAAAGGATTGGAAAACATCTGATTACCACCGAAAATGGCGAGCTTTCGTTTCGTTTTCATAACCGGTTCATTTGTTCCCCAACAGTTCAACGATCCTTTTTGCACTGGTCACCAAATATGAAAGCAAGGATACAATGCGATCGATATCCGTGAGATCAACCATGTCACCGCACGGAAGGAGCATGAATTTCTCAGACAACGCGCTGGTGCGCGGCAATCGAGAAGCGACGTACGGATACTTCATCGGTTTTAAGTGCAATGGCGGTGAATAGTACGCACGAGCTAGCACGTTTTCAGCCACGAGAATATCCAACGTCAATTTTCGCGAAAGTGGCCAGTCCTCGCACAACTCAACCACGATATTCTTAAAACTCGTCTTCTCTGATTCATCAAATTCGAGGAGGCGAATTCCCGGAAAGCCCGCAAAAAGACCCTGATATTTTCGATAGGTTTGCCGGTTTCGTTTGACCTGGTCTTCAAGATCATCAAGACTGGCGAGAGCCATAGCCGCGTGAATTTCATTTAGCTTGGCGTTCATCGCATCGTTTTCGACAACTTGATCCTGCCCAGAAAACCCAAAAGCTCGCCGCAACCTTAGGCGTTGCGCCAGTTCATAGTTGTTGGTTGTTATGTAACCGCCTTCGCATCCGTTGATCAATTTACTCGCATGTAACGAAAAGACCTCAGCTTCACCGAAGCAGCCTACTTTTCGGCCTCCCAATGTTTCGAAAGCAGATTCGACTGAATCGAAAAGAACAGGTATTCCTGTCTCCGCTGACAGCATCTCCAAACCGAAAACGTCACAGCTGTTGACGATTGGGTGTACGGCCATAATAAGTGCTGTTTCCGACGTGATGGCGGGTTTCGCGGTTCTTTTGCTGATCGCAAGGCTCTCTTCTTCAACTTCGCAAAAACGAGGTATAAGACCAGCCCATGCCGCGACATCAGCCATTCGCCGATATGTTAGCGACGGCATCAATAGTTCTGACTTTCGTTTGCGTTTTATTAACTGAATTGCAAGAACAAGAGCCCAAAATCCGCTACAAAATGCAACACATTGTTTAGCATTATGAAATTTAGCTAATCGTTTCTCCAATAAACGTACAAGTGGGCCGTTATTCGTATACTGTCCTTCTTCTACGAATTCTTTTGAATAGCCGAGGAACGAATCAAACGACGGCGTGACCAAGTTTGAGGTCGATCGCGGCCGACTAAAAAGTGAGCGGCCGCCAAGAATGGCTAGATCTGAGACATTTAACTTTGGGACTGCCGTCATTGAGTGGAGATCCAATTTACCTCGTTAAAAGCACGTCATAACGATAGCCCGAAGAATAAAACTTTTCCGGCATTTCAGAGAACATTACGTTCCAGCCGGCGCTCTCCGCAAGGGAAGCCATCTCATTCTTGGTCCGCCATATACCGATACTTGTAGTGTTTAATTTGTACTCTTCAGACGGAGGCGTATTTTTTGTGTAGAAAATATGTTTACGGTCAAAATCTGGTAAATTTCCAATAAATAAATGCTCGACATTATAAAACTTGGAGCATAATGATGTGAGAGTTTTTATTGCATCATCTTCGGTGAGATATGAAAAGCTCCCGTAACAGAGTGCCTTGGTGAATCTCTCGGGAGTATTTTCGGTTTGTAAATATGTCGTGATATCATTGAGTTTAAAGGTTAAATTCGGCTCTCTTTCGAAATGATCTTTAGCGACAGAAATAAGGAACTCCGAAAAATCGACTCCATGTAAAGAAGAGCAATATTCAAATAGAAAATTAGAGAGCGCGCCATTCCCGCAAGCCAGATCGAGAACCACATCAACCGGACGAAGTTGAAGGGACTCGCGGATAGCAGTTACGATCATCATAATCTGCTCTTCTGACACAGGTTTACCATTGACTGTACGCCGGATCTGCCCCCAGAAATCCGTCGAATCTTTGGTTCTTGCATAAGCATTGTGATCAAAAACCGTACTCTGGTGATTCTGCTGTGGCACTTTGAGATCCTCTGTGAACGAAACGTCAGGAACACCGAATTGTCCTGGGGCCTTCGGGAGCAACCCACTTTTAACCTGACTCAGATGGGAGATTATGGCCGATATTGTTGGAGAAAAGATTAACTTCACATCATCCTTGGCCGGTAGAATTCACAAGCCAAAATAAAAAGAGTAAAACATTCCAGACACCGTCGGCGCGTGAACCGATCTCCCCGATTGGACCGTCTCGATAATGCGTTTGCGAAGGTTGAGAGAATTTCAATATCCGATAATGGACCTCCATAAGGGATGGATTCGATAAGAACATCGAGAATCAGATGTTCCGATTTTCGTCAATCCCGATATGCTCTCAACATTTCGTAACAGGAGTCACGAGCCAATTTACTCATTATGTACAAGCAGCGGCGGAAACGCTACAACACCGTGCGACCGTACGGTGCTCTCGGATAATGGCCTCCCGCACCTGATGCGACCAGTCCGATGGACCAGAGACCCTCGATGCACCAACAGTGAAACTGCAACAATCAGTGTGAGCCGGTGACACGGATTTATCCGGGCTGGAAGCTGAGAGGGCATACGAAACCATGTGCGTTGATATCCAGAAATCCCTGAGTTCGGAGTATTAGTCTTTGAATGGAATTGGCGCGAAAATTGGGTCCGGGGCTGCCTGGAACCTGGTGAACCTGCTTGTCAGCCGTGGCGCGTCGATTGTATTTACTCTGCTCCTCACCAGATTACTCGCGCCCGAAGCCTTTGGCATCATAGCAATGATGTCGGTGTTCTTCGAACTGGCAAATATGGTCGTGAATTCGGGGCTACAGCAGGCTTTGATACGAAGCGCTTCGATTTCCGATACCGATCTTTCCACCGCGTTTTTTTCCAACATCCTCTTTAGTGCGATTGCCTATCTTGGCCTGTTCTTTATTGCCCCGGTCGCGGCCGATTTTTACGAGCAGCCTGCTCTTACAAACCTGATTCGCGTCACCGGGGTAGTACTATTCATCAATTCATTAATCCTCGTCCAGGACACTTTGCTCAGGCGCCAGATGCGCTTTCGCGCAATCATGTACGCTACGGTTACAGGGACGCTAGCCTCAGGAGTGTTGGCTCTGGTTCTGGCGTACGCCGGATACGGTGTCTGGAGCCTGGTTTTCCAGATGGTCGCGGCGCGGCTGCTTACAGGGGCGATAATATGGTTTCAGGGTGCCTGGAGGCCGACCTGGGAATTCAGCACGGCATCATTCTGGCAGATGTTGCGGTTTGGCTACAAAATCCTGTTGGAAAGTACGATTGACGTCCTTTACCGCAACGCGTTCTTTGTGGTGATTGGAAAGCTCTTCAGCGCCGAGTTGGTGGGCCTGTATTTCCTCGCGAGCCGGGTCAACGACCTGATTGCGCCGCAGATCGCCGGTGCCGTTGCTCAGGCCGCCTTTCCTGCGCTTTCGACACTTCAAGACGAGCCCGACAACTTAAGGAAAATGTACCGGCGGATCATCAGCATTACGATGTTTATGGTCGCTCCCCTTATTGCGGGGATGGCTGTTCTGTCGCCTCTTATATTTGAAGTGTTTTTGGACCCGAGGTGGCGGCAAAGCGCAATTTTCCTGCAATTATTGAGCCTTACGGGACTATTTTATCCGTTGCATCTTATGAACTACAACGTCCTGAATATTAAGGGTCGCTCCGATCTGGTACTTTGGCTCGGAATTGTAAGAAAGTCCCTTAATGTCGTGGTGCTGATTCTATCTATTCCTTACGGCATTTACGGAATCCTGATTGGACAAATTATAATTTCCATCTTGGCGCTTGGCCCTAATACCTATTACACGGTGAAGCTGATCGACTACGGCCCAGCCACCCAGCTTTCCGATATAATAAGGCCTGTGACCGCAGCTTCAGCCGCTGGCGTTTTGGTAATGATATTTATTTCTACCATATCCGAAGGCCCGGTAATTTTGCTAATATTGGGAAGTATTGTTGGAATTACTTTTTACTCTTTAATCGCGCGAATAATTTGCCGCCGTGATTTCATGGCGGTGAAACAATACATTATGGATAATGCGCAAAAAACCATTAACATTCAAAATTGACCAGCCAGCCGCTTGCGAGGGAAAGATGAACCGACCCGGTCCGAAAGTTTGCGTCGGAATATTCACATTCAATCACGTCAGGTACGTCCGGCAGGCGCTCGACAGCGTGCTTGCGCAGCGGACCGATTTCGAGTTCGATATCGTCGTACATGACGACTGCTCGACCGACGGCACCCGCGAGATCGTCGCGGAATACACCGCTGCCCATCCCGGACGGCTGCGCGCCATCCTGCAGGACGAGAACCAGTTCGGCCAGGGCCGCCGCGTCGTACTGCTCCTGATGGCCGCTATGGCGGGCGAGTATTATGCCCTGCTGGACGGCGACGACTTCTGGAACGACCCGCGGAAGCTGCAGGTTCAGGCCGATTTTCTGGACGCGAACCCGGCCTGCGCCCTTTGCCAAACACAGACCGTTTACTACAACGAGGCTGCGGATCGGTCCGAGGCCATCTTCCCGCCTCGGCACCTGCGCGGGCGGCGCATGGAATGCGCGGACCTTGCCTTTGGCAACTTCGTGCAGACGAGTGCGGTCATGTTCCGTGCCGGCGCCCTGCCCGAATTCCCCCCCGCCTTCAACGCCCTCAAAGTCGGGGACTATGCCCTGTTCGCGCTGCTCGCCCAGGCAGGTTGGATCGGCAATATCGGAAGGCCGATGGCTACCTACCGAATTCACTCCAGCAATTTCTGGGTCAACCGCCCCAGGGAAGCTCGGGTCGAGGCGACCCGCGAGGTGGTGCAGTTTCTCGCCGACCATCTCCGCCCGGAACTGCGCCCCCCCTGGGCCGAAGCGGCCGGGAGGCCATTGGCTTGCCTGGACCCGACCTTCGCGATGCGCTGTCTCATCATATGGGGCCGACTGATCGACCGTCTTCGCCGTGCCTTGGGAATGGCATTCGAATGACCGCGTGGGGTGCCTGGCGGTTGTGCACCACCGATCCCCGCCCCGGCGACGCAGTCCATCCGAAAAGCTACGCATTCAGACCCAGTGGGATTTCAAGGAACGCCACAATTGCTCGATAAACATGTTGCCCAGGCTGCTGTATGACGGGATGATTTTGAAAGGGTTGGAAATCAGCAATTGACCAAGATAATAAGTTTGAACTTCAAATAGCCTGGCGTTAGCCCATTCGACTGGAAAAGCGATTACCTCGCCGAGGAAGACTTCTGGGTAACGAGACAACAGATGATCTTTCCGTATCCTTGGCCCTGTGCACATTCATCGGCGACTGGCTGAATTTTGCCTGCCCCAATCAGGACGCGTTGGACACCGTCACCGCCTACACGACAATTCTGGAGCTGCCACCAAGGCGCCGAATTAAGTGCCTGGCGCGGTACCGCATCCGCCGGCAGGTGGTCGCAGGGAACTTCGTGCTCACGCTGAAGTGCGCGCGGCTTTGACGTATCGCTAACGACGGCGCGGCTTCCTCAGCCGCCTGCCCGCTGCAGGTGCCGCCGGATCAGGCGCACGTCATAACGGGAGGTGTCCCTGATCGCCGCCTCCCAATCCTTTGCGTCCCTGACGCCTTTTGGATTGTCCCGAAGAAGCTGCACCTTCACGAAGGGACAGCCGTAATCACGAATCAGCATATCCCATGCAAGATGGGTTACGTTAACGGGCAATCGCGGCAAGTTGCTGTCTGTACCATTCCCTGCAGCAGCAACGAGATCGGCTTCCATCTCGCGATAGTCGCAATAGGCCGCAAGCGCGAAACCGGCCCGCCGAAGCCTGTGGGAGAGGCCGACCTCGCAGCGATTGATGACAACATGCTTTAGCCGATAATCCGGAAGATCGCGCCAGAACGTCTGAAACGCGGCGCTCATTGCCACTGTGCGATCGAACACCAGGAAATAGCTCTGCAAATGCCTTCCGTAGCGCAATGAGTCGGTAATTCCCCAAGCCTTGGCGCCCTGGCTTTCCATGGCCCGGAACACTGGCCCGATATCGTGAATCGGGCCATAAACGCTGTCGTTGGCGATAATTATCCGGTCGTAAAGGGAGAGGTCGCCGCAGCTCGCCAGCCCGTCGCGCCAGGAACCAAAATCATACCCCACGTTTTCACGCGCGATGACACGAGAGCAATATTCGCGGACGCGCGCGATCCCGGCCTCGCCCAGACCCGGCGCATTGCTAACGAAGATAATTTCGCAGCCCAATTCGTTCAATCTGGCCAGGTAATGAAGGACATAATCGTCCACCAGGCCATCGCGATCGTAGTGGGCGAAAACGCAAAGCATGCGCCGGCTTCCGGGGGCGACAGCGCCGACGTCCACGTGGAGGAAAGCGGGCCCGCGGGGCTGCAACCGGCGCAGCACTGCATCGTATAGCACGAGGAGCCGGATAACCCAGAACTTGAGCGTATCATACAGGTTGCCCTTTAGCATCCCAATCCCTCACGCAGCGGCCAGCACTATGAGTTGGCGAAACAGCCCCTTGGTGAGGAACCGATATCGTATGATCGTAAGCCGTCTCGCGATATACCCTTGCACCGAAAGCGTCGCATAACGCGATACGGTCTCCCGGATCGCGTCGGGCATCCATTCGCCGTACCGTTGCAGCAACGCCTGCGCCTGTCGCTCGGTCGCCCCAATAACGCTACGCGCCCTCGAATAGGCCCGTCCCGGCGTTTTTATCCCCCTGAGGAACATCGTCCGGAATCCGAATTGCTTTGCGCCCAGCGTGTTTTCGCCGTGTTGGCGGTACAAGACGGTCGCCTCGGGAACCGAGGCAACGTGCCCGAAACTTGCCGCTACCAGGGCCAACCACCAATCATGCATCATCGCCTCCGGGGGCACCGGAAGCGACGTTTCAATCAGCTTGCGATTGCACAACGACGCGCAACCGGTCACGACATTCTGGATCAGCAGGCGGTTGAAGGACCGGCCGAACGCAGGATCAATGGTCTGGAATTTCCAGAATGAGTGATGCAATTCCTCGAGATTTCGCCCGACGACTGTCAGATCGCTGTGCACGATAAGCGGGATATCGGAACCGTTTTCAGCCTCCAGCGCGTGCATCGCTTCGAGCAGCCGGTCAATCTTTCCGGGCAGCCAGACGTCATCCTGGTCGCAAAACATGACGTAGTCGGCCGCGGCATACTCCATCAGCCGGCTGAAATTGCCACTTGCACCAAGGCCCCGGTCACCATCATCCAGCAGCACGATCCGGTCCGGGTGGCGTGCGGAATAGTCCTGGAGGATCGCAACGGTACCGTCCGACGATCCGTCGTCGCGGGCGATCAGCCGCCAGTCGTCGAATCTCTGGGCGAGAACCGAATCGATCTGCTCGGCCAGATAGCGCTCGCCATTGTAGGTCGCCAGCAGGATATCGATGTTCGCCTGCGCCATCGTTCAGACACCACCCACGGCCGTTCGCGCCGCACCGGTCCGGTCGGAGGGGAAGGGACTCCGGGTCCGCCATTCCGCCGCCGCATTCAGGAATGCGGCATTGTCGGCGATCGTGCCCGATTCGGGCTTCGCCCCAACGACGACGATATTGTTGGGGTATGCGGGCTCGACCGCCAGTATCCGGAACCCCGCGCGATCGGCCAGCCGCACCGCGAGATCGGTGTCAAAGACGTGGTGGTGGAGGCATCTGGTCGCCAGGTTGTCCTCGCAGCGACGGCGGAATTCCTCGGCGTCGCCCGCGCCCCAGTCGCGCGTCCGGTCGTGAAGCTCCAGAATTTCGGGCAAGTGTGTCAGGTCGTCCTCTCCCATATTCGCGGCCAGATCCCGCTCCAGATGCTCGAGGGGCGTCACCGGCCGACGGTGGTCGAACGTCGCGTCCTTGTGCGGTATCACCAGCACCAGCGTGCCTCCGCCGCGCAGCACCCGCTGCCATTCTCCAAGCGCGCCCAGGGGGTTGGCGATATGCTCGATGGCGTGGGACGACAGAACGAAATCGTATGCTCCGGACTCGATGCCGTGCAGATCGGTTCCTTCGCGCACATACTGGCGGCCCGTGCGGCGCCCGCCAACTTCATAGGGCCGGTCCTCGCCCAGGCTGTCGGCCCAGACAGTGCTCGCGGCATAGTTCGCGCCGTCGATTCCCGCCGCGCTGCCGTATACCGGAATTCGCCCGCGATTGCTGAAGATCTTGCTGGGACCGCCAATCTCGATCCCCGTCTTCCCCTTGATCGAGGCTCTGCACATCGCCGCGCAGCGGCAGCGCGGCGGATGGATGTGCTCCAATCCGACGCGCAGCGCCTGCCCCAGCAGCGCCAAGGGCCCCTCGTATCGCAGGATGTGAACAATTCGTCGGACTATTCTCGGCATCGGCCGGCGTTCCCTACGCTGTTCTCGCACGGTCGACCGCGCACACTTGCTGCAAGACCGGAAGCAACGCGGTGCCGATCTCGACCGGCGTAATGCGGGTTAGCACTTCGCGGTGCAGCGGGCGGTGCAGATTCTCGAACTGCTCCCCGAGCTTCCGCACCGCACCGAGCAGCGCCTCCGGATCCGCCGGCGGCACCAGCCACACGCCCGGCATGTCGGGCGACAGCAGTTCGCGGATCGCCGGCGAATCGCGGGTGATCAGCGGCGCGCCGGCCGAAAGCACTTGGAACACCTTGTTGGGAATCACACGCGCCGCCTTGTCCGTATCGCCGAAGATGCCAAGGCAGACGTCAGCCCGGGCGACATGCTCGCTGAGCTTGTCATAGGCGACCCATTCGATCCATTCGACATTCGCCGGCGCCTCAGCCAGCAGGGCGCGGATGCGTCCGGCTTCCTGACCGCTCCCGACCAGGACCCAGCGGATCGCTTCGCCCTGCGCGATCTGGGCCGCGCGTACGATGGTTTCGATACCGTGCAGCGGGATGAACTGGCCGTAGAACAGCACGGTCAGCGGGTCGCCGCCCTTCACGTCGGCGGCGTGGAACGCCTCGGGCTCCGCCCCAACGAAGACAAACGCGGTCTTCCCGGGCCGCAGCCGATAGCGTTCCGCGAAATGGGCGGCATGCGTCCTTGTATCCAGCACGACCAGCTGCGCGGCCCGGCAGGCCAGCCACTCCCAGGCGAACAGGAGCCAGGCCAGCGGATTGCGGCGGCCGACCACGCGCCTGTCCTCGACCACGGTGTCGTACAGCGACAGGAAGGCGTCCCAGACGACGGGGACGCCGCGCAGTTTCGCGAACGGCCACAGGACGAGCACATCGAGATGCCCCATATAGCCGATCAATACCGCATCGTGCCGCGGCGCGCGCAGATAGCGCCAGACCAGAGGCGGATAGGCGGCCAGCCATTTGACGAGCAGCCACAGTTTCCGCCCGGCCCCGGCGATCTGGCCCTTGTCCTCTATGCCGCTCCAGACATCCCCGTGAATCTCGACGAGATCGACGCCGGCCTCCCGCATCCCGCGCCGCAGAATCCGGTTGCGGGGCTTGCCCAGATCGTATGTTCCCCAGAAGACGATGCGCATGATCTACCGGCAGGAAAGCCATTTCATGCACATTCCTAACGGCAACAGGGTTAATAGCGGGTTATGGCGGGAACAATTAGACGCCCCCCGCCACGGCGTCAGTCCAGCAGGAAATTGTGCGTCTCTTCCGGCAGGGTGACGGTGATGCCGTCCAGCGCCTCGGTAACGATGATCTGGCAGCAGAGGCGCGAGGTGCGCGTAAGGCCGAAGGCGAGGTCGAGCATATCCTCCTCTTCCTCGTCCGGCTCCGGCAGCTTGCCGAACCAGGCCGGATCGACGATGACATGGCAGGTCGAACACGACAGCGAGCCGCCGCAGGCCCCCTCGATATCGATGTCGTTGCGGTGCGCGACCTCGAGGATCGACAGGCCAAGCGGCGCGTCGACTTCCCTGCGGGTGCCGTCGGGCTCTATGAAGGTCATCCTGGGCATGCGCGATCAGCCTTGGTGCAGGGACTCTTCGAACGCGCGCCGCGGTCCGGCCGGCCGCGGCGCGGTATCGGTATAAAGCGAATGCTCAGACGTGAAAAGACTCACCGCACCCGCACGCGCCCTTGGCGTTGGGATTGTTGAATACGAAGCGCGATTCGAGCTTGTCCTCCAGCCAGTCCATCTCCGATCCGATGAGGAACATCGTCGCCGCCGGGTCGACGAAGATCTTCACGCCCTTGTCCTCGACGACTTCCTCGAAGGGCAGCTCCTCTTCGGCATATTCCATCTTGTAGCTCATGCCCGAGCAGCCCTGGGTCGTAACGCCCACGCGCACCCCGATGACCGGCTTGTCCGCCTGCGCCATAAGAACCTTCACGCGCTCGGCCGCGGCGTCGGTCAGGGTCATCAGTTTCGGTCGTTCCATATTCATTTTCCGCCTCGAATTTTCCTTGCGTCAGTCTCAGCCCATGTCCAGCAGCATCTTGGCGTCTTCCGACATGCGTTCGGGCGACCAGGGCGGGTCCCAGACCATGGAGACCTCGACCTCGCCGACGCCCTCGACCGCGGCCACCGCATCGGCGACCCATTGCGGCATCTCGCCGGCGACCGGGCAGGCCGGCGCGGTCAGGGTCATGCCGATCAGGACCTTGCCGTCGTTTTCGACCTCCAGATCGTAGATCAGGCCGAGATCGTGGATGTTCACCGGGATTTCCGGGTCGTGCACGGTCTTCAGCGCCTCGACAACCGCCTCGCGGCCGGCGATCGGCGTGCCGCTCGCAAGCGGAGCGCCGGCCCGTGCCTTGCCGTCCGCCGGCGAGGACAGCGGCATGAAATCCCGGATCGTCGATGCATGTTGCGTCATCATCCTGCTCCCAGCCCGTCGTCGGTTGAGATTTCGTCTATGCCCTTGGTCGCGGCGTTCATCGTGTGCCAGGCCAGCGTCGCGCATTTCACCCGCATCGGGAACTCCCGCACACCGGACAGCACTTGCAGGCGGTCCGCGTCCTCCTCCGGCAGTTCCGCCAGGGGATCGTCCGCGCCGGTGGTGCACATCTCATGGAAACCGTCGAACATGCGCCGCGCCTCGTCGACCGTCTTGCCGCGCAGGATTTCGGTCATCAGCGAGGCCGAGGCAACCGAAATCGCACAGCCCTTGCCGACAAAGCTTACGTCCGCGATGCGACCGCCATCGTCGGTCACGACGAACACTTCCAGCTGGTCGCCGCACATCGGATTGTGGCCATGGGCGTGATACCGCGCGTCCGCGATCGCGCGGAAATTCCGCGGGCTCTTGCCATGGTCCAGGATCACCTCCTGGTACAGTTCTCGCAACTCGTCGAACATCAGCCGAAGAACTCCCTTACCCCTTCCAGCGCCCGGGTCAGCACATCGACCTCGGCGCGCGTGTTGTAAAGCCCGAAGGACGCCCGCGCCGTGGCGGCGACGCCCATGCGGTCCATCAGCGGCTGCGCACAGTGATGGCCGACCCGGATCGCGACGCCCGCGCGGTCGACCAGCGTGCCGATGTCGTGCGGGTGCGCGCAGTCCATGGTGAAGGACACGACGCTCGACTTGCCCGGCGCCGTGCCGATCAGCTTCAGCCCGTCGATCGAGGACAGCCGCTGGTTGGCATAGGTCAGGAGGTCGGCCTCATGGGCGCCGATCGCATCCAGGCCCAGGCCGGTCACGTAATCGACCGCGGCGCCCAGCCCCACCGACTGTGCGATGGCCGGCGTGCCGGCCTCGAACTTGTAGGGCAGGTCCGCCCATTCGGCCTTCTCGAAGGTCACGCTGCGGATCATCTCGCCGCCGCCCATATAGGGCGGCATCGCATCCAGCAGCGCCTCTTTGGCGTACAGCACGCCGATGCCCGACGGCCCGTAAAGCTTGTGTCCCGAGAAGACGTAAAAATCGCAGTCCAGGTCCTTAACGTCCACCGGAATGTGGGTCACCGCCTGCGCGCCGTCCAGCAGTACCTTGGCGCCCGCATCGTGCGCCATGCGCACGACATCCTTCACCGGCACGATGGTGCCGAGCACGTTCGACATATGGGTGATCGCGACCAGCTTCGTGCGTTCGTTCAGCAGCCCGGCGAAATCGTCCATGAGGAATTCGCCCTCGTCGCCGACCGGCGCGATGCGCAGCACGATGCCCTTCTCGTCCCGCAGGAACTGCCACGGGATGATGTTGGAGTGATGCTCCATCTCGGAGATGACGATCTCGTCACCTTCGTTCAGGAAGGTCCGGCCCCAGGACGCGGCGACGAGGTTGATCGACTCCGTCGCGTTGCGGGTGAAGACGATCTCCTTCTCGCTGCCGGCGTTCAGGAAGGCGCGCACCTTCTCGCGCGCCGCCTCCATCCGGTCGGTGCAGACCTGGCTCAGATAATGGATGCCGCGATGCACGTTGGCGTATTCGTGCTCGTAGATGTGCCGCTCCGCATCCAGAACCTGGCGCGGCTTCTGCGCCGATGCCGCGCTGTCGAGAAACACCAGCTTCTGGCCGTGAACCTCACGCGACAGGATCGGAAAGTCCCGGCGCACGGCGTCGACGTCGAATGCCACGGGCTCGATGATACTGGCCTGGGCGCTCATGCCGCCTTCTCCGTCCGGTCCTCATGCCGCGCCTCGACCCAGCCGGCGATACGCTCTGCAAACGCCGACACCAGCGTCTCGTCGCGCAGTTCCGAGACCGCCTCCGACAGGAAGGCCGAGACCAGCATGTCCCGGGCCGTGGCCTCGTCGATGCCGCGGGTGCGCAGATAGAACAGTTCCATCTCGCTGAGCTCGCCGACCGTGGCGCCGTGGCTGCATTTCACGTCGTCCGCGTAGATTTCCAGCTCCGGCTTGGTATCCATCTCGGCATCGCGCGACAGCAGCAGCGTCTTGTTGAGCTGATGCCCGTTGGTCTGCTGGGCATCGCGATGAACGACGATCCGGCCCTGGAACACGCCGCGCGCATGGCCCGCCAGCACACCCTTGAAGACTTCGCTGGACTGGCTGCCCGGCGCCATGTGGTCGATCACCGTGGTGTTGTCGATATGCTGCCGCCCGGTGCCGAGATAGGCCCCGTTCAGGCGGCATTCGGCGCCGCTGCCCTCGATCGAGGCATGAGTTTCATGGCGCGCAAGTTCGCCGCCCCGGTGCAGGACGAAACTGTCGTAAACCGCCTCGTCGGCGATCCTCGCGCGGACCAGCGCCACATGGAACGCCGCCGCGCCCTCGTCCTGCAGCTTCGCATGGGTCAGGGTCGCGCCCTTGCCCACGGTGACGTCGGTCAGACCGTTCGAGAAGTAGGAGCCTTCGCCCAGGCCGATATGCGATTCGACCAGGGTGCTGCGGCTGCCCGCTCCGGCGACGATCAGGTTGCGCGGGTGGAAGGCGACGGCCTGGCCGGCAACGGGCACGCCGATCGACACCAGATGGATCGGCGTATCCACGCTGACGCCGGCCTCGATCTGCAGCACAAGGCCGTCTTCCATGAACGCGTCGTTCAGTGCCGCCAGCACCCCGTCACGTCCCTCCGGCGCCGGCGCGATCAGATCTTCCAGATCCGCCGGAGACCGGCGCAGCAGTTCGGCAAGCCCGACGGCGGCAATGCCGTCCGGCAATTGGTCGAGGCTCGACAGGTCGTGCCGCAGCCGCCCGTTGACCAGCACGATGCGGCAGGCATCGCCAAGGGCGAGCGCAGCGCCATCCGGCACCGCGTCCAGTTCGGCGTCGCCGCGGACCGGCGCGAAGCCGGCCTTGGCCAGCGCGTTCAGATTGGTGTAGCGCCAGGCCTCGACCCGGCGGGTCGGCAGGCCGTTGCTCCGGAACGCCGCGATGCCCTGCGCACGCAGGGCGTCCAGCCAGGCGACGTCCGATCCCGGCAGGCGCGGCGCGGCCTCTTCGAAGCCCGCGGCGAGGGATAAATCCTTGATCATCTCTTTGGCCATCGAAACCCGTCCTCAGGCCGCTTCGGCGCTGCTGAACTGGGCGTAGCCCTTGGCCTCGAGCTCGAGCGCCAGGTCCTTGCCGCCGGACTTCACGATGCGGCCGTCGGCCAGCACGTGCACGCGGTCGGGCACGATATAGTCCAGCAGCCGCTGGTAATGGGTGATCACCAGGGTCGCGTTGTCCGGGCTGCGCAGCGCGTTCACGCCGTCGGCGACGATCTTCAGCGCGTCGATATCGAGGCCCGAATCCGTCTCGTCCAGAACGGCGAGCACCGGCTCCAGCACCGCCATCTGCAGGATCTCGTTGCGCTTCTTCTCGCCGCCCGAGTACCCGACATTGACCGCACGCTTCAGCATCTCGTCGCCGATGCCCAGCGGCCGCGCCTTCTCGCGCACGAATTTCAGGAACTGCATGGCGTCCAGCTCACCCTCGCCACGCCCCTTGCGCAGCGAATTCAGCGCGGTCTTGAGGAACGTCGTGTTGGTCACGCCGGGAATCTCGACCGGATACTGGAAGGCCAGGAACAGGCCGGCGCGGGCGCGCTCGTCCGGCTCCAGCTCAAGCATGTCCTTGCCGTCGAACAGGATCTGGCCATCGGTCACTTCGTAACCGTCGCGCCCCGCGATGATGTAGGACAACGTGCTCTTGCCGGCTCCGTTGGGGCCCATGATGGCGTGCACCTCGCCCTTGTCGATCGACAGGTCGATCCCCTTCAGGATCGGCTTGTCCTCGACCGTCACGTGAAGATTGCGGATTTCCAGCAATGCCATTGTCTTCCTCGACTCCGTTTCGTTGTGGCGGCCCGCGTCAACCGACGCTGCCCTCCAGACTGATTCCGACCAGCTTCTGCGCCTCGACGGCGAATTCCATCGGCAGGTGCTGCATCACCTCGCGGCAGAAACCGTTGACGATAAGGGATACCGCTTCCTCTTGCGAAATGCCGCGCTGGCGGCAGTAGAACAGCTGGTCCTCGCTGATCCGCGCCGTCGTCGCCTCATGCTCGACCTTGGCCGAGGGGTTGCGGGATTCGATATAGGGCACCGTATGGGCGCCGCATTTGTCGCCGATCAGCAGGCTGTCGCACTGGGTGTAGTTCCGCGCGCCCTCGGCCTTCGGCTGGATGCGCACCAGGCCCCGATAGGTGTTGTCGGCGCGCCCGGCGGAAATGCCCTTGGAGATGATCGTCGAGCTGGTGTTGCGGCCGAGATGGATCATCTTGGTGCCGGTGTCCGCCTGCTGGCGGTTGTTGGTGATGGCGACCGAGTAGAACTCGCCCACCGAATTGTCGCCCTGCAGGATGCAGCTCGGATATTTCCAGGTGATCGCCGACCCGGTCTCGACCTGGGTCCAGGACACCTTGGAGTTCCTGCCGCGACAGGCCGCGCGCTTGGTGACGAAGTTGTAGATGCCGCCGACGCCGTTCTCGTCGCCTGGATACCAGTTCTGCACCGTCGAATATTTGATCTCGGCGTCGTCCAGCGCGACCAGCTCGACCACCGCCGCGTGGAGCTGGTTCTCGTCGCGCTGCGGCGCCGTGCAGCCCTCCAGATAGCTGACGTACGAGCCCTCTTCGGCGATGATCAGGGTGCGTTCGAACTGCCCGGTGTTCTGTGCGTTGATGCGGAAATAGGTCGACAGCTCCATCGG
Source organism: uncultured Alphaproteobacteria bacterium (assembly GCA_947259105.1). Classification (GTDB taxonomy): domain Bacteria; phylum Pseudomonadota; class Alphaproteobacteria; order UBA8366; family JADFVY01. The sequence goes on along the minus strand of CAMYKU010000009.1, from coordinate 39,014 downwards.
GCTGCGCACGCCCTTGGGAATGTAGACGAAGGAGCCGTCGGTGAAGACCGCGCTGTTCAGCGTCGCGAAATAGTTGTCCGTATACGGCACCACGGAGCCGATATACTTCTTCACCAGGTCGGGATGGTTTTTGACAGCCTCGGAGATCGAGCAGAAGATGATGCCCTCCTGCTCCAGCCTCGCCTTATACGTGGTGGCGACCGAGACGCTGTCGAACACGGCGTCGACCGCGACGCCGGCCAGCCATTCCTGCTCCTTCAGCGGAATGCCCAGCTTCTCATAGGTCTCCAGAAGTTTCGGGTCGACCTCGTCGAGGCTTTTCGGCCCATCCCCGATCTTCGGCGCCGAATAGTAATAGGCGTCCTGGTAGTCGATCGGAGCGATGTTCAACTTGGCCCATTCGGGCGCTTCCATCTCCAGCCAGGCGCGATACGCCTTCAGCCGCCAATCGAGCAGCCATTCCGGCTCCTCCTTCTTGGCGGAGATGAAACGAACGATATCCTCGCTCAGCCCCTTCGGCGCAACGTCGGCGTCGATGTCCGTAACGAAGCCGTACTTGTACTTCTCGTCCGTGACGGAGCGTAGCTGGTCGATGGTTTCAGGCGTCACCGCCATTCCGTTTCTCCCGGTAAACTCGTGCAGGCTATGTGTTCAACCATCGGCGGTTTCGCGCCGCGGCGCAGGCGGAAGATCGATGAAGTTCGGTGGCGCGGCGATCTCGGCCAGCGACATCGATGCCAGGGTGCGCGTCACGGCCGCATTCACGCGGTCCCAGCAGCCACGGATCAGGCACAGGCTTTCGACCGTGCACGCCTCGCCCGAGGCGCCATCCACGCAGGCCGTCACCGCCACCGGGCCTTCCAGCGCGGCGATGATGTCGGCGACGCTGATCTCCTCGGCCGGACGGGACAGCGCGTAGCCGCCATGGATGCCGCGCTGCGAGGTCACGAGGCCGCCCCGCCCCATGCGCATCAGGATCTTGGCGACCGTCGGCGCCGGCAGACCCGCCGCACTGGCGATGTCCGGGGCGGTGACCACCGCGTCCGTCGCCTGGGCCAGCTGGGCCATGACCACGACCCCGTAATCCGTCATTCTGCTGATTTTGAACACGATTTATAATACCATACTATTTTAGTCCAGTTAAAATATATACAGTTCGGTCCTGATTTCAAGTGAAAAACAGATACGCATTGGTCCAGATTGTCGCACCCCGAACGGGGTAATGCGGGGCGTATCGATCCGGCTACGCTGCGGACGTTCGCGCGCGGGAGGCGAATTCCCTGTATGCGGCAACAAAAGCATCGATATCCGCCTCGATGTTGCCACGGCCGAGGCTGACGCGGATTGCGCAGCCGGCGATCTCTTCCGTCAGGCCCATGGCCTGCAGTACATGGCTGGCCTTCACCTTGCCCGAGGAACAGGCCGAACCGGCGCTGACCGCGAAACCGGCAAGGTCGAGCGCCATCACCTGGGTTTCGGCGGAAACCCCGGGCAGGGCTATGCAGCTCGTATTGGGAATCCTGGCGATTCCAGCGCCTACAACGCGCACGCCGGGAATGTTCCGAAGCAGGCCTTCCTCGAGGGAATCGCGCAGCACTGCAAGGTCCCGCGCTTGTTCGATCTCCGACAGCGCGGCCGCCGCCGCCGCGCCGAAACCCGCGATACCGCTGACGTTTTCGGTACCTGCGCGGCGGCCGCGTTCCTGCCCGCCGCCACGCAAAAGCGGCGACAACGTCACATCGTCCCCCACGATCAGCGCGCCGACGCCCTTTGGCCCGCCCAGTTTGTGTGCCGAAAGGGTGAGCAGGTCGACACCCAACCCCGCCATGTCCAGCGGTATCCGTCCCGCCGCCTGGACCGCGTCGCAGTGCACAAGCGCGCCATGTTCGCGTGCCCATGCCGCGGCTGGCGCGACCGGCTGGATCACACCGGTCTCGTTGTTGGCGAGCATTACGGAAACCAACGCCGGCGCGTCGTCTTCGGCCAGCATTCGGGTCAAGGCGTCAAGATCGACAACGCCATACTTGTCCACGGTGATGGTCTCAATTCCGTCCGCCGCCTCCAGCACCGAGGGGTGTTCGACCGCGGAAACCAGAATCCGCGCGCGGCCGGCGCCGCGCAAGGCCAGATTGTTGGCCTCCGTGCCGCCGCTGGTGAAGACGACATCCTCCGGGCGGGCCGAAACCAGCGCGGCGACGTGCCGGCGGGCATCCTCGACGATACGCCGGGCGGCGCGTCCGAATGAATGAACCGAAGATGGATTGCCGTATTGGGCAAAGACCGACGCCATCGCTTGCGCAGCCTGAGGGCGCAGGGGCGCGGTCGCGTTATGATCCAGGTAGCAGGGACTCTCGACAGTCAAAACGGACGGCCGCCCTGCCGCAGGTCATTCGGCGGCGTCGACCATCGCCCGGACGGGGCTCGCGGTCGCGTCATTGCCCATGAACCTGCCGCTTGCCCCGAGGACGCGGCGGTCGACGATGTCGACAAGCGTGACCGAATTGAGAAACAGGTGGATCTGGTTGCTCAGTTCGGCCCACAGATCATGCGTCGCGCAGCGCATCTTGCTGCTCGTACAGCCATGCGGCGAATTCGGATCGCAGCGGGTGGCGCGGATCGGCTCGTCCACCGCGAGTATGATGTCGGAGACCCGCGTCCCGCTCGCCCCACGCGCCAGGAGATAGCCGCCGCCCGGGCCGCGCACACTCTTGACCAGCGCGTTGCGCTTGAGACGCGCGAACAACTGTTCGAGGTAAGACAGTGAAATCTCCTGCCGTTCGGCAATCGCGGCCAGCGCGATCGGCTTGCCGTCGCTGTGCATTGCCAGATCGACCATCGCCATGACGGCGTATCGTCCCTTGGTACTCAACCGCATCGGTTTGTTCTCCCGAAATCTCTCAAAATGGCGGCGAACCGCCTGTGATTACCCGTCAATTCTTGGTTTCCGCCGCGGCGACGGCTTTCGCCCGGCGCGGCATATTGACCGGACCCAACCGCTCCTCGACCGCCGCAAGCTCGCGCTCGAGTTCGTCGGTCCGCGCCTGCAGCAGCGCCACCTCGCCGATCTGGCCGCGCAACTCGGCGATCTGCTTGCGCAACCCATCGATCAGATGCGCATCCGGATCGGGAAGATCGCCCATCGGCGTGCCGTAGGGCTCGAAATTCTCCTCGACCGCCACCTTCGAGACCTGCCGGGCGGGGATGCCGACCACGGTAACGCAGCATTCGACGTCCTTGGTCACAACCGCATTGGCGCCAATTCGCGCGCCGTGGCCGACCGTGATCGGCCCAAGCACCTGGGCGCCGGAGCCAACGATCACATTGTCGCCCAGCGTCGGGTGGCGCTTCTGGTCGCGCTGGCTGTCGGAATCGACCGACGGCGCGACACCGCCCAGCGTGACCCCATGATACAGCGTCACATTGTCGCCGATCACCGAGGTCTCGCCCACCACCACACCCATGCCGTGATCGACAAAGAAACTGTGGCCGATGCGCGCGCCCGGGTGAATTTCGATACCGGTCATGAAGCGGCCGACCTGTGAAATCCACCGCGCCAGAACCTTCCAGCCGCGGGTCCACAGGGGGTGCGCGATCCGATGAAAGACGATGGCGTGGAAACCGGGATAGCAGAGCACGACTTCCAGCCGCGAACGTGCCGCCGGGTCACGCTGCATCATCCCGTTGATTTCTTCATTCAAATACTTGAACATTTTGCCGTCCATCCGTTTATTATGCTGCGGCCGTTCATCGCCGCAGAACACACCCACAGCGCCACCGACCACGCATGACGACGGGTGGCTGGAATAACCGTTTCCGGGTAAGGATATACATTTCTTACAAAGACAGTCAAGATACTACGGGAAATAAAGCAGGTTTTCTGGGATATATAGGCGAAAATCCCAGTGTTTTAATCAGAATTAAACCAACCGCGTGACACGCCACACGATACGGTAAGGACAATGCCAGAAGTCATATTCAACGGTCCCGAAGGACGGCTGGAAGGGCGATATCATCCCGGCCCGGCACCCAACAGCCCGATTGCCCTGATGCTTCATCCCAGCCCGCAGCATGGCGGGACCATGAACAACAAGGTGGTCTATACGCTGTACCACATCTTCGTGAAACGCGGGTTTGCCTGCCTGCGTTTCAATTTTCGCGGCGTCGGGCGGTCCCAGGGCACCTTCACGAAGGGCGAGGGCGAACTGTCCGACGCGGCCTCTGCGCTGGACTGGCTCCAGTCGTACAACCAGAACAGCCGTGAATGCTGGATCGCCGGATTTTCCTTCGGCGCCTGGATCGGCATGCAGCTGCTGATGCGCCGGCCGGAGATCACCGGATTCATTTCCGTCGCGCCGCCGGCGAACCTGTACGATTTCAGCTTTCTCGCGCCCTGCCCGTCATCCGGCCTGGTGATCACCGGCGACAAGGATGAAATCGTGCCCGTCGATTCCGTCAAGAAGCTGGTCGACAAGCTGAATCATCAGCGCGGCATCAACGTGGAGCACCAGATCGTTCCGGATGCCAACCATTTCTTCTCGAACCGGCTGGCCGAGCTCGACGCCAGCGTCGCCGCCTATCTGGCCGCAGCGCCGGAAAGGACGACGGCCCGCTGAAGCGCCGCACAACGACGTGACGCTGACATGATTGCGCCGTGGCGGCGCGCCTCCGGCGGACCGGCGGATACAGAAAACGGCGCCGTCCGGAGGCGCCGCGATTTCGCTGACTGGCTGGAACTCCGAGCTATTCGAACAACTTGTCGATATCTTCCTGGGCGATCGCGTCCTCTTCCATCTGCGGTCCCTGAAGCAGCTTTTCCTCGCCGCCGCGGACTTTCGACGGATGCTCGGTTACGGCCAGTGTGTCGGCGCCCCAGATCTCGATCATTGCGACCAGCCGCTCTTCGACGAACTGGAGTGTGTTGACCACCTTCTTGATCCGCTGGCCGGTAATGTCCTGAAAATTGCAGGCCTCGTAAAGATCGGTGGTCGTCTCGGCAATTTCGTCCGCCGTCGCGACGATCGTGGAATCGCCGGTATGCGACTTCAGATCGTGAAGCAACTCGTCGACCCGTTCGGCGATATCGATGATCGTAAAGGTCGCGCCCTCGGTCGCACGCACAACGGCCTGCAGTTCGCGCGCCGCGGTCGCAAGCCTGTCGTCCTTGGTGTTCTGGGTAATGAGCGTTGCGATTTCCTTCTTGGTCCGTTCGACCTGATCCAGGAGCGTGCCGGGCGTCGCACCGTCCAGCTCGATGTTGCCCACTGCCAGTTTTTCCAGCCGGCCCTCAAGGGACTTGATCTCATGCAGGATCTGCTCGTTGCTGACCCTGAGATCCCGCCGCTGCTGGATTTCCGCGGTAAAAGGCTTCCGGGAAACCGGCCTTACTCTCGAAGCTGTCATGTCCTGCCGCCTTAATTGCGTATCTGCGCCCCTGCGTCCTCCAGCGAGACTACCCGGAAATTACTTGAAAATAGTTAATGAGGAATTGGTTAACGCGCGCATTTGAACAATGTGCCGCCCGGGGTCGGCGGGGCCGCCGCTCGGTTTTCCGTCGACGGCGTGCGTAGATAATCCGTTCCCGGTTGTTGCCCGGTCCTCATTGTCGATGGCGGGCGATTGTGATAAACGGAGCGCCCGCCGGCAAGCCGCCCATTAATTTGAACGAACGATCACCATGACCAGCCCAGGTTCGGATTTCCTTAAAGCCGCAGTCGAGCGCGGTTTCGTGCATCAGTGCACCGACGAGAAGGCGCTGGACGAGCTCGCCTCCAGGGGGCCGATCCCGGCCTATATCGGTTTCGATGCCACCGCCGATTCGCTTCATGCGGGAAGCCTGGTGCCGATCATGCTGTTGCGGCTGCTGCAGCGCACGGGGCACAAGCCGATCGTCCTGATGGGCGGCGGCACCACGAAAGTGGGCGACCCCTCGGGCAAGGATGAGCAGCGCCAGCTCTTGACCGACGACCAGATCGACGCCAACATCCGGGGCATCCGGCGAATCTTCGAAAATTTCCTGGTTTTTGGCGATGGCCCGACCGACGCGGCGATGGTCGACAACGCCGAATGGCTGGACGATTTGCAATACATTCCCTTCCTGCGCGAGTATGGCCGCCATTTTTCGGTCAATCGCATGCTGGGGTTCGAGTCGGTCAAGCTGCGGCTCGAGCGCGAACATCCGCTGAGTTTCCTCGAATTCAACTATATGGTGCTGCAGGCATACGATTTCCTTGAGTTGTCGCGCCGCCGGAATTGCGTCCTGCAGATGGGCGGCTCCGATCAGTGGGGCAATATCGTGGCCGGCATCGAGCTGACCCACAAATGCGACCACAGGCAGCTCTACGGGCTGACCACGCCGCTCCTGACCACCTCGTCGGGCGCGAAGATGGGCAAGACGGCGTCCGGGGCGGTGTGGCTGAACGAGGGGCGGCTGAGCGCATACGATTACTGGCAGTACTGGCGCAATACCGAGGACGCCGATGTCGGCCGGTTCCTCAGGCTGTTCACCGATCTGCCGCTGGACGAGATCGGCCGGCTGGAGGCGCTGGGAGGCGCCGAGATCAACGAGGCGAAGAAGATCCTGGCCGGCGAGGCAACGAAGTTGTGCCACGGAGCGGCCGCAGCGGCCGCGGCGGCCGAGACTGCGCGCAAGACCTTCGAGCAGGGCGTCATCGCCGAGGACCTGCCGGCCATCGCGGTCGACAGCGGCGAGTTGAAAGCCGGTGTGCCGGCATACGAGCTGATCCGTCGCGCCGGCCTCGCGGCCAGCAACGGCGAGGCCCGGCGGCTGATCAAGGGCGGTGGCGCTCGGCTGAACGACGTGGCGATCGGCGAAGAGACTGCCCAGGTCACGTCGGCTGACATCAACGCCGACGGCGTGATCAAACTCTCGGCGGGAAAGAAGCGGCACGCGCTGGTGCGCCCGACCTGACTGTCGAGTGGATCAGTCCTGAACCCGCGGAGATTCGGCGCCGGGTTTGTCGCCTGCCTTCACGTCGCCATCCGCCGGTTCGGCCCGAAACAACTTGCGAAGAAATCCGGGCAGCAACGTCGTCGCCTCCTGCGGATTGACGTCCGGTTTGTCCAACGGTCCGGAAACCACGAAGTTGGTTGCGATCAGACCATCGCCCAGAAACAGGCCGAGGAGCGGGATTTCCCCCATGATGCCCTGCACGGAGTTGGCCGGCACCACGACACCGACCAGCTTCATACGCCGTTTGTTGAAATCGAACCAGCCCCCCTCGTTCACATGGATACCGACGGGTCCCCAGGCTTCGACCTCACCGAGTGTCAGCACCCCATTCTCATAAGTGAACGCGCCTTCCATGCCAACGAACGGGACGCTCTCCTCCATAGCCGCCGGCAGGCCTATGACCGTCACCAGCTGCAGGAGTTTGAGCCCGGCCGGCGCCTCGGTCATCCTGAAGTCCTGGACCTCGAATGTTCCGGTCAGAGGTCCGGCCACTGACGTTCGGTATGCGCGGATCACCAGCGATCCACCCTGGATTTCACCCCACCAGTCCAGCGTCCGCAGCGCCTGGCCGGCGTCCTGTGATTCAACCTGGAGCTCATACCCGCGCTCTCCCCGGCCATATACGAGTTCGAAGTTGGCGCCTTCATCAAGCTTGGCCGTCAGGATCGCCGACTCCCAGTTCTGCCCATCGTATTTTCCGGTAAAGCTCGTTGCGTACATGCGGCGATCCTCGGCGGTGGTCGCCTCTTCAAACCCCGCCTTGATGGTGAAGGGGGCGGCCGCCTCATCCTGTTCCGGCGTACCGTTCGCGGCATCTCCGACCGTAAGGAAGTGGCGCACGTCGAGCCGCGGGCCTTTTACGTCGATCCGGTAACCGCCTTCGTCGCGCAGTGTGATCTCGCCCGTGACGTCGCTGCCGCGAAACAACGCCTTCCTGATCGTAACTCTGCTGACATCCGACAGGTCGCGCAGGAACTCCAGGGCAAGGTCGGCCTTCATGTCCGCGGTCTCGACACGCAGGCTGTCGAACACCAGCCCGCCGTCGGCCGGGACCGTCCCCTCGACGACGCCGGTTCCGGCAGCGCCCGGCTCCTTGCGCCAGCCCGCTTCGTCGACCTTCACCAGTGCCGCGCCAAGATCCCCGCGGACCGCCAATTTCGCGGGCTGCCTTTCGCGAATCGTGTAGATCAACTCGGCTTCGACCGGCCCTTGCAGCCAGTACGACAGGTCGGGCAGTCCCAATGCCAGGCGCCCGGTGTCGTCCGTGCTTGCCTTGACGGTGAAGCGCCTCTTGAACTGCTCCCTGTTCTCGAAATTCTCATCCCAGATCAGCGCTGCCGGCACCCCGTTCAATCTGACGCCCCCGGCAACGCGCATCTCGTCGCGCGTCACATCCAGGTCCAGTTCGCCGTCTGTGACCGCGATGCCAAACGGGCCCTCCGCCACCACACCCCGCAAGCGGGCCTCCACGCCGACTTCGAGCATGCTACCGTTGATTTCGCGGACCAGCGGCAATTCGAAATGGAGAGTCGATTCGCCGTTGCCGTCCATTTTGGACGGGTCGAAGCCCATCTTGGCGCCATAATGCAGCGGTTCTTCGTCCAAAACCCGAAGCGCAGCCGCAAGCGACCCTTCTGCCTTCGCATCGATGATCAGCCGCGTCTCGGTCTTCTCGTGCATATTTACGATATCGACCGTGCCCTCGCTGACGACGATGTCATTGGCAAGGCTGCCGGCCGCAATCGTGAAGGCAAACCCCTGCTGATTGAATGTCGCTGTGCCATCGGCACCGACAATGGGCGTCATCGGACGCCTGTAGTGCACACTCAGGCCGGTAAAAGCGAGTGTGCCCTCAAGCACAGGAAGAGAAACCCGTCGTTCCTCCTCGGGGCCGCCGATGCGCAGCACCACGGTTACCGCGCCCTCGTCGACAGTCCCATCGACGATGTTGCTGGCGACCCAGTGATGGGCGGGCGGTTGCGTCCAGGCCGGCCAGTACCTGTGCAATTCGTTGATCGGCAGGCTCTCCAGGTGTGCCTCGAGCGAGATCAGCCGGCCGCCACCGTCCGGAACAACGCTGCCCTCGGCATAAACCGTCGCCTCCCCGAGGCCGACGATCGCCTGATCCAGCCGCACCGCGCTCAAATTCTCGGTCACCGCACCGACGATCCGCAGTGAACTGACATCGAGAGGCTCCCGATACACCTCGTGAAGCTCCAGCCTGCCGGTGCCGCCGAGGAGATCGAAGCCGATTTCGTCGACAGGCCCGTCGAAATTTCCGCGAACAGAGATTTCGCCACTCAGCGGCATCTTTATGGCGGTAAGACCCGCCAGCTGGGGAATGCTCGGCGCGAAGGCCGCCGGGTCGACCTGCTGGAATGTCGCTGCGGCACGGTAGCTTTGATCTCTGGCAACTGCGAGGTCCACCGAAAGATCGGCCTGCCGACTCCCGTACTGGACGCTCAGTTTTGCCTCACCTGTAATTCCCGAACCGCCCTTGAGGAGCACGACATCGGTATTTGGCGCCCGGTAATACCGGCCGGCGACGCGATCTTCGAATGCGATCTGGCCGTCGAGAACGCTCACTCGCTGCAGATACCCGAAGGGGCCCGATCGATCGAGTTCGTCAGCGAGAAGCTCGGCGATCAGGAACCGGATCACCGCCCGGCTGTCCTGTTCCGGCGCGGCGGCGTCCTGCGCCCCGGCCTCCGGGCGGAGCGTCTCGGTGTCCGTCAACCCGAACACGAACTCTCCCGTCTCGCTCCGGATGACCCGAATCCGCGGCCCGATGGCGTCAAGGCTGGTCGGCGCCAACCGCCCGTGCACCAGCGCCCGCACCGACAGTCCGAGCGACAGTTCCGGAATCCGGGCAAGAGCGACCCCCTCCGGTGTCGTAACCGAAACCTGAGTGGCTCGGATGTCGATCGCATCACGCCACCCGGCCCAGACGGCGACCGTCCGATCGATATCGACGACGAATCCGCCGTCCTCATCGTTGAGCATCGCCTCGAGATGCGGCGTCATGAAATCGAGCGAAACCGGCCCGGTATGCAGCAGAAAGGCTGCGATTCCGCCGAGCGCAATAAGCCCGGCGAACAGCATCGCCAGGAGTTCCGTCAATATCAGGGAGGTGCGGCGTACCAACGCTCAGCACATTCCTTTTGTGCAATCAGTGTCTTATGATCTTATGATAGCGCAACGAACGAGTCTTGGCCACGCTACAGGCGTTGCACATCATCGTTCAATCGGGCTGCAACGCATATGACGCTTTCTCTGATTCCAATCAAGACCGATCAGTTGCCGAAGGCCGCCGATGCCGGGCGCGCCGACGCGGGGCTGATCCGCCTGCGCGAATCGCTGGCCGCGGACCCGGAACTCGCCGGTTTCTATGAGGCGCTTGCGGACGATACCGCCGGACGGGCGCTGCTCGACGCGGTATTCGGGAACAGTCCGTATCTCGGCCGATGCCTCACCCAGGATGCAGGATGTGTCCGGGACATGCTGACTGGCGGGCCCGACGCCTCGTTCGCGGCGCTGCTGTCGGATTTGGAGCAGACCCTGGGCCGCGAGACCAGTCTGAGCCGGGTCACGGCCGGCCTCAGACGGGCAAAGCGCCGCGCCTCGCTGATCGTCGGACTGGCCGACATCGCCGGTTTGTGGTCCCTCGAGCGGGTGACCGGGGCGCTCACCGATCTTGCCGAACTGTGCCTTCATATTGCCGCGCGCTACGTGCTGGGCTCGGCCGCCGCGCAGACCTCGATCACACTCAGCGACGAAACCGACCCGGAACAGGGGTCCGGTTATATCCTGCTCGGCATGGGCAAGCTGGGGGCGAGGGAACTCAATTATTCCAGCGACATCGACCTGATCGTCCTGTACGACGCCGAATGTGTGCACGGCGCCGCAGAGGACGATCTCGGCCCGATCTTCGTCAAGGCGACTCGGCAGTTGCTCCATCTGATGGATGCGCGCACGGAGGACGGCTATGTCTTCCGCACCGACGTTCGGCTGCGGCCCGATCCCGGCGCCACCCCGGTGGCGATCTCCGCCGAGGCGGCAGAGGCCTATTACGAGAGCGTCGGCCAGAACTGGGAGCGCGCGGCGATGATCAAGGCGCGGCCGGTGGCCGGAGACATCGCGGCCGGCGAGGCCTTCCTGGGCCGGCTGCGACCCTATATCTGGCGCAAGAGCCTGGATTTCGCGGCGATCCAGGACGTCCATTCGATCAAGCGCCAGATCAACGCGCACCGGGGCGGCGCCAGGATCGCGGTGAACGGACACAACATCAAGCTGGGCCGCGGCGGCATCCGCGAAATCGAGTTCTTCTGCCAGACCCAGCAGCTGATCTGGGGCGGGCGAATCCCCGAATTGCGCAACCGCGCGACCGTCGAGACGCTGCGAATTCTGGCACGGGTCGGGCGAATCGATGCGGCGTCGGCGGACGAAATGACCGAAGCGTATGCGTTCCTGCGGAAGCTGGAGCACCGCTTGCAGATGGTCAACGACGAGCAGACCCATGACCTGCCCCGCGACGACGAGGGAATCGCGCGAATCGCAATCTTCATGGGTTTTGCGGATGCCGGCGCATTCCGCAAGGCCCTGCTCCACCATCTCGGCCGGGTCGAGCACCATTACGCCCGTCTGTTCGAGGAAGCGCCCGAACTCGGCGCCGGCGGCGCGCTGGTCTTCACCGGCGGCGAGAACCATCCGGACACCGTCAAGACGCTGGAGGAGATGGGGTTCGCCGACGGCGGCTCGATTTCGAACATCGTTCGCAGCTGGCATCACGGACGCTATCGCGCAACCCGCAGCGAACGCGCCCGCCAGATCCTGACGGAGTTGATGCCCCATCTCCTGAAGGCTTTTGCGAACACCGCGAATCCGGACACCGCCTTCGCCCGGTTCGACGAGTTCGTCGCCGGGCTGCCCGCCGGCGTGCAGCTGTTCTCGCTGTTCAATGCAAATCCGGCGCTTCTCGACATGGTCGCCGACATCATGGGCGGCGCGCCACGAATCGCGGACTGGCTGAGCCGCAACCCGTCGCTTCTGGACGCCGTGCTCACCGGCGACTTCATGGAGAAACTGGGGTCCGGCGCCGAGCTCGCGGAGGAACTCGAAACCCTGCTGGAGCAGGCCAACGATTACGAGGATGTGCTGGTGCTGACCCGCCGCTGGGCCAACGACCAGAAATTCCGGGTCGGCGTACAGATCCTGCGCGGTGTCGTCGGCGGCGCGGCGGCCGGCGTGGCGCTGGCGGCGGTGGCCGACACCGTGCTGGCCGCCCTGCTGCCGCGTGTCGAAGCGGAATTCGCGCGCCGGCACGGCCGCATTGCCGGCGGCGGACTGGCCATTGTCGCGTTGGGCAAGCTGGGCAGCGCCGAGCTGTCGCCCGGCTCGGACCTCGATCTGGTCTTCGTTTACGATCACGACCAGGAGGCGGAGGAGTCGGACGGCAACAAGCCGCTGGCCCCCGGCACCTGGTTCGGGCGGCTCTGTCAGCGGCTGATCAGCGCCATAACGGCGCCCATGGCGGAAGGCAGCCTCTATGAGATCGACATGCGGCTGCGGCCGTCCGGCAACGCCGGGCCAACGGCGAGCCGGCTGGATAGCTTCGAGCGCTATTACCTCGGAGAGGCCTGGACCTGGGAGCACATGGCGTTGACCCGTGCCCGGGTCGCCGCCGCGACCTCAACCGACATCGACAACCGGACCACCACGGTTATCTGCGAGACCCTGGCCAAGCCGCGCGATCCCGACCGGCTGCTCGTCGACGTGGCCGATATGCGCCAACGCATGGCCAAACAGCACAAGGGAGAGAGCCGCTGGGACGTGAAACACCATCGCGGCGGCCTGGTGGACATTGAATTCATCGCCCAGTACCTGCAGTTGCGGCATGGATCGGAGCATCCGCGCGTGCTCGCTGAGAACACGGCCGAGGCTCTCGAAAGGCTGGGCGAGGCCGGGGTCATCGAGGTCGACCGGGTCACCGCGCTGGTAGAGGCGCTGGATCTGTGGTGGCGGCTGCAGGACGCGTTGCGCCTGATGGCCACCGACGCGTTCACCGAGGAAACGGCGCCGGCCTCGCTGAAGGCTGCCCTTGCACGGGCCGCCGGCCAGCCGGATTTCGATACCCTGTGCCGCACCATGGATGCAGCCTGCGAGACCGTCCGCACCCTCTACCGCAGCATCATCGACGAGCCGGCCGAGGAGGCGCGCAAGCGGCTGCCGCCAGCAGAGGACGAACAGGGCGCTGGCTGATCGAATTCGGACGGATTGGCTCGAAATATCGGCGCGTCACCCTGCAAGACGGCTGCTGACGCAGTCCTCCTCAGAATAAGGACACCGGTGGTAGAGCTCATGCTGAGAGCCTGGCCGGACACGGCTCGGGAGCTTTTCAAGGCTGGCCGGGTCCGGCCCGTTGCGGTATATCCGGCATCGCAATCATTCCACAGCGGAAAAGACAGGAGAGACCCGAAATGCCCGTTGATGCTGGCGACAAGGCCCCCGATTTCAAGCTTCCGACCGACGGTGGCGGAGATATCTCACTGTCCGCGCTGAAAGGCAAGACCACGGTGCTGTATTTCTATCCCAAGGACGACACCTCGGGCTGCACCAAGGAAGCGATGGGCTTCCGCGACGCCCTGGCGGCGTTCGGGAAGGCCGGCGCAGCGGTGGTCGGCGTCTCGAAGGACAGCGTCGCCAAACACGACAGGTTCAAGGTCAAGTACGAGCTCAACTTCCCGCTGGTCTCCGACGAAGCGGGCACGCTCTGCGAAGCCTATGGAGTCTGGGTCGAGAAGTCGATGTACGGCCGCAAATACATGGGCATCGAGCGCTCGACGTTCCTGATCGACGGCGATGGCCGGATCGCCCGTGTCTGGCGCAAGGTCAAGATTCCCGGCCATGTCGACGAGGTGCTGGCGGCGGCGAAAGCGCTCTGAAAGCCGGCCCCGACGTATCCCTGCCCGCATTGCAGACGGCTTGGCATGAACCCGGAGTTGCAGATCGCCGGCGGCGGGCTGTGTCGCGGCCTGGACCGCGATAATCGAATTTATTTTTCATTAATAGGAAAAAATTTTTGACATAGCTAAATTTATTTCCTATATGCCAGTTCATGAACGAACCGGACACTTGCCAGCCGCGCCCGGCCGAGGCCGTCGCGCAGCGCCTCGAAAAACTGTACGAGACCACTTTCGCCGGCAAAGCGCGGGGCCGATTTCGGCTGTCCATGAAACATCTTCGACTGCTGACCGGTTGCCGTCGGGTCTATCCGGAAACCATTCTCGCGGTCGCGCGCGCGCTCTACGAGAGAGGATACGTGCTTGTCGACATGGAGACCTATTTTGCCGTTCTGAGCCAGCGAACCTTTTCCAGCTACCGCCGGGTCAACGATGCGGTTCTCGAGCGTCTGTGTTAACCGGGCCGACCATGCGTAAAACCCCAATCCACGCAGGCCAGGTACCTGCTCCGAAACGCCGTCGTCGGCGCAAGAAGGTTAAATCGACGATCGGCTGGCGCGAATGGGTCGGCTTGCCGGCGCTCGGCATCGAGGGTATCAAGGCCAAGGTCGATACCGGTGCCCGAACGGCAGCCTTGCATGCCTGGTCGGTCCGGCGGTTCGAACGCAACGGAGCACCCTGGGTCGGGTTCGAGGTACATCCCGTCCAGCGGGACAACCGGACCCGCATCTCGTGCGAGGCCCAGCTTGTCGGCATGAAGGCCATCCGCGACTCGGGCGGCCATCTGGAAAACCGGTACGTCATCGTCACCGACGTGACCCTCGGCGCCAAGACGTGGCCGATCGAGGTGACGCTGACCAACCGGGACGAGATGGGGTTCCGTATGCTGCTCGGGCGGGCCTCGGTGCGCGGCCGTTTCGTTGTCGATCCGTCGACTTCCTACCGCGGCCGGAAGCTTGATGCAGTTCTGAAACGATCCCGCTCCGGCGGATCCCCGAAATCCCAGCCAGAGGAAAACAACCAATGAATATCCTGATGCTTGCACGCAATCCGAATCTCTACTCGCACAAACGCCTGGTCGAGGCCGCCGAACAGCGCGGCCACAGTCTGGATATTGCCAACACGCTGCAATGCTACATGAACATTACCTCCCACCGCCCCGCCGTAATCTACAAGGGCGAACCGCTGCGGGGCTACGACGCGGTCATTCCGCGTATCGGCGCCTCGGTGACGTTTTACGGTCTGGCGGTCCTGCGGCAGTTCGAGATGATGGGCGTCTATCCGTTGAACGAGTCGGTGGCGATCGGCCGGTCGCGCGACAAGTTGCGCTCGTTGCAGCTGCTTGCCCGCGACGGGCTGGGTCTGCCGGTCACCGCCTTTGCCAGCGATCCCAAGCAGACGGACGAAGTTCTCAAGATCGCCGGCGGTGCGCCGGTCGTCATCAAGCTGCTGGAGGGTACGCAGGGAATCGGCGTGGTCCTGGGCGAAACCCACAAATCGGCCAAGTCGGTGATCGAGGCCTTCCGCGGCGCCAAGGTGAACATCCTGGTTCAGGAATTCATCAAGGAGGCCGGCGGTACCGACATCCGGGCGCTGGTCGTTGGCGACAAGATCGTCGCCGTCATGGAGCGCACCGGCGCTGCGGACGATTTTCGGTCGAACCTGCATCGCGGCGGCACCGCCAAAACGATCAAGATCACGCCCGAGGAACGCTCGACCGCGATCCGCGCGGCGAAGGCCATGGGATTGAACGTCTGCGGCGTGGACATGTTGCGCTCCAACCACGGCCCGGTCATCATGGAGGTCAACTCTTCGCCCGGCCTGGAAGGCGTCGAGAAGGCGACCGGAATCGATGTGGCGGGCAAGATCATTGAATTTCTCGAAAAGAATGCCAAACCCGGAAAGACGAAAACCCGTGGACGTGGCTGAACCGACCCGCTCGCGGCGGCAGCAACAGACGCGCCGCCCTGCGTTCGAGATCGGCGGCGCCGTCGTCCCCGCCGGCGGCCGGGCGACGGTGGACTTGCCGATCAGCCTGTTGTCGACCCACACGCCCATGGCGCTGTCGATCCATGTCGTGCACGGACGCCGTGACGGGCCGACGCTGTTCGTCAGCGCCGCGGTGCATGGCGACGAGATCGTCGGCATCGAGGTCGTCCGCCGGCTCCTCAAGCTGTCGGCAATCAAGAAGATCCGCGGCACGCTGCTGTGCGTCCCGGTGGTCAACATGTTCGGCCTGATCGCCCACAGCCGCTATTTGCCCGACCGCCGCGACCTCAATCGCTCATTTCCCGGACACGAGAACGGATCGCTCGCCGGCCAGCTAGCGCACGTGTTCCTGACGGAAATCGTCAAGCGCAGCGATTGCGGCATCGATATCCACTCCGCCGCGATCCACCGCAGCAACCTGCCGCAAATCCGGGTCAGCCCCGATCAGCCCCGCGCGATGGAGCTGGCGGAGGCGTTCAACCCGCCGGCAATCATCACGGCGCCGCTGCGGGACGGCTCGTTGCGCCGGGCGGCACAAGATGCGGGCGTGGACGTTCTGCTTTACGAGGCGGGCGAAGCGCTGAGATTCGACGAGGTCGCGGTCCGCGTCGGTGTGAAGGGAGTCCTCCGCGTCATGCAGCATCTCGGCATGATCAAGAGCTCGAAGGCCCGGCCAAGCAGCGTCGCGCCGGTTCATTCGAGCTCGACATACTGGGTTCGCGCCCCGCAGGGCGGTATCGTCCGGTCGGCGAAGACGCTTGGCAGCCGGGTCGACGTCGGCGATATCATCGGCTATGTCGCCGACCCCATGGGCGAGACGGAATCCCCGATCGAGGCCCGCAGGGCCGGAATCATCATCGGCCTTGCGAACATGCCGATCGTCAACCGCGGCGATGCCGTGTGTCACATCGCGGAGCCGGTCACGCTGGGCACGGCGCAGCGGCGCATCGAACAGCTCGAGACCGAGATCCTGGAGGACCCGCTGTTCGACGAAGACGAGATCATATGAACGCATGCCGCGCCCAAACTTGAGGGGCATAAGCCTGACGGAGGCGGCGGTGACGATTCTCAATACCGGGTCGGCCCGACGACAAAACATCCCGGCTTCACCCCCTCTGAAACCCGCAGAAATCGCCGGTGCATGGGGTTGTTCCGCGTGAAACCGGCCGCCCCCGCCCGCAGGGTTGAAGACAGACCCTGCAATCGGGATACTACGGGGTATGGAAGAGACCCTCTCACAGGCCGCCGTAGCCGTCCTGAACACGCCCGACCCTGCGGCCAAGGCGGAAGCGGCCCGGTCGACTGCCGAGGCGTGGCGGCAAGGCACGATCGACCGAATCGGCTCCGCCGTTCCGCCACTTCGTCCGGCGCGCCCGGCAAGCCCGGCACTCCGGCCGCCGCGCGAGGTCCCGCGGCGCAGGATCAACTCCGGCAGCCCGGGGCGTGTCGCGCTCCTGCATGCGCTGGCGCATATTGAACTGAACGCCATCGACCTTGCCTTCGACATCGTCGCGCGGTTTACCGGTGAAGACCTGCCGCGGGATTTTTTCGACGACTGGGTTGCGGTCGGCGGCGACGAAGCCCGCCACTACCGGATGCTCGCCGGGCGGCTTGGCGAACTCGGCGCATGCTACGGCGATCTCCCCGCCCACGACGGTCTGTGGCAGGCGGCGATGGAGACCGCGGACGATCTGCTCGCCCGGCTCGCCGTCGTGCCGCTGGTGCTGGAGGCGCGCGGACTGGACGTGACGCCGCCGATGATCGACAGGCTGCGCGGCGCCGGCGACGACCGGTCGGCCGATATCCTGCAGACCATCCATGACGAGGAAATCGGCCATGTCGCGGCCGGCATGCGCTGGTTCCGGTTCGTCTGCGAGAAGCGCGGGCGCGACGCGGCACGGACATACGGTGCGCTGGTGCGCAATCATTTCAAGGGCCGGATCAAGCCGCCCTTCAATACCGCGAGCCGGGAGGCCGCCGGTCTGCCGGCCAGTTTCTACGAGCCGCTGGCAGCCGGCGGTTAGCTGTTAGCTGTTAGCTGTTAGCCAAGAGCTAAAGAGTCGAGACGCCCGATCCATCTCCCAGAGGAGGTCCCTTGTGCTCAAGCCCCTGAAGCCCACCACCGTCGCGCCGCCGTTCAGCGCCTATAGTCACGCGGTGGAGATACCGCCGGGCGCCCGCATGCTGTACGTCTCGGGCCAGCTCGGCGTAGCGCCGGACGGCTCGGTGCCCGAGGATTTCGCGGGCCAGGCCCATCAAGCGTTCCGCAACCTGATGGCGATCCTCGAAGAGGCGGGCATGGCGGCAAGCGACCTCGTGCGCGTCAACACATACCTGACCGACAGCGCCGACGTCGGCGGCTACCGCGAAATCCGCGACAATCACCTGGGAGGCCACGAGGCGGCCTCGACGATGATCGTCGTCTCCGCCCTGGCACAGCCGACGTTCCGCATCGAGGTGGAAGCCGTCGCAGCGCAGGGCTGAGGTGCCTCCGGGCCGCCGCGGCGGCGGCCGTCAGCCGGCGGTTATCCCGCGGCGGCCGCGTCGTCTTCCTCGCCGCCGGCGATGCGCTGGGCCAGGGCCGCCTGCAGGAAGCCGTCGAGATCGCCGTCGAGCACGGCCTGGGTGTCGCTGGTCTCGAAGCTGGTCCGCAGATCCTTGACCATCTGGTAGGGCTGCAGCACGTAGGAGCGGATCTGGTGGCCCCAGCCGATATCGGTCTTGGCGTCGTGTTCGGCCTGGGCCGCCTCTTCGCGTTTGCGCAGTTCCGCCTCGTAGAGCCGTGCCTGCAGCATCTTCATCGCTGTCGCCCGGTTCTTGTGCTGCGAGCGGTCATTCTGGCACTGCACGACGATATTGGTCGGGATGTGAGTGATCCGCACCGCGCTCTCGGTCTTGTTGACGTGCTGGCCGCCGGCGCCCGATGCGCGGTAGACGTCGATGCGCAGATCCTTGTCGTCGATCTCGATATCGATGTCGTCCTCGAGCACCGGATACACACCGACGGCGACGAAGCTGGTCTCGCGCCGCTTCGCGCCGAAGGGCGAGATGCGCACCAGGCGATGGGTGCCCGTCTCGGTCTTCAGCCAGCCGTAGGCGTTGTGGCCCCCGACCTTGACCGTGGCGGATTTGATACCCGCCTCGCCGCCCTCGGATTCCTCGATCCACTCCACCTTGTAGCCGTGCGCGTCGGCCCAGCGGACATACATCCGCGTGAGCATCTCGGCGAAGTCCTGGGCGTCCGTCCCGCCGGCCCCGGCATGGACCTCCAGGAAGGCGTCGTTGTGGTCGGCCTCGCCCGACAGCAGGCTTTCGATCCGGCGCTTCTCGACCCGTGGCCCCAGCGCCGCGAGAGCCGCCTCGCCTTCGGCCTGGACGTCGTCGTCGCCCTCGGCCTCGGCCAGTTCGATCAGTTCGATCGCATCTTCGTATTCCTGGACGGTCTCGCGATAGGCGTTGATTGCGGATTCCAGATGGGTGCGCTCACGCATCAGTTTCTGCGCCTTGCCGGAATCGTTCCACAGATCCGGATCCTCGGAGAGCGCGTTCAGCTCATCGAGGCGGCGTGTCGCGGCATCGTAGTCAAAGATGCCTCCTCAGCAGTTCCAGCGACTGCTTGATCGTGTCGGCGATGGCCTGAGCTTCCGCACGCATGTGCGCCCTCTTACGATTGCCAGGGTGAATCCGGGTCGATTTAACCAATAACCGGGCCGCGTGCAACCCGCCGCAACACCGTCGTCAGTAAAGCCCGGTGTTCGTGCCTTTCTGGGCCGGCTTCGGCGGTTCGTTCTGTCCGGCCGGTATTGCACTGCTCCCCTCGGCCGGGTCGAAACCCAGCCCGGTATCGGACCCGTCGATGACGATCGACGCGGCGTCGGTTCCGGGCTCGGTGCCGCGCCGGAAGGCCTCGAGGACGATTTTCCGCCTGTCGTCCGCCGGCGTCGCGGGCAAACCGGTCTCGGTATTCATGCGGACCATCCGGATTCCCGGCGGAACCCGGAACGGGGTCGCGGCCTTGTCCGCAAGCGCGTTTTCCATGAACTCCTTGAAAATCGGCACTGCGACGCTGGAACCGGTCTCGCGCCTGCCCAGCGTTCGCGGCGTATCGAACCCGACGTAGACGCCGGCGACAAGGTCCGGAGAAAAGCCCAGGAACCAGGCATCCTGGGAGTTGTTCGTGGTCCCCGTCTTGCCGGCCAGCGGCTTGCCGATACTGCTGACCCTGTAACCCGTGCCCCTCTGCACGACGCCCTGCAACATGGAAACGATCTGATAGGCGCTGATCGGATCGGCAACGGCCTCGCGCTCATCCGGGATGTCCGGCACCGGCTGCAGCGACCAGCGCTCGACGACACAGCCCTCGCACGACCGGTTGTCGTGCTTGAAGACGGTTTTCCCGGTGCGGTTCTGGACCCGGTCGATCAGTGTCGGCGTTATATGCTTGCCGCCGTTGGCCAGCATGGCATAGGCCGTCGAAAGGCGCATCAGCGTCGTCTCGCCGGCGCCAAGCGCCATGGCCAGTTCGCCGGCCATATCGTCGACGATCCCGAAAGCCTTTGCGTTCCTGATGACCGGGGCCATGCCGATGGCCTTGGCAAGACGCACGGTCATCAGATTGCGCGACTTGACGATACCGATCCGCATCGTGCTCGGGCCATAGAAGCGGTCGGAATAGTTGGTCGGTTTCCACTTGCCCTTGCCGTCGGCGCGTTCCATGACGAACGGCGCATCGAGGATGACCGTGGCCGGCGTATAGTTCTTGTCCAGCGCCGACAGGTAGACGAAGGGCTTGAAGGCCGAACCGGGCTGCCGCCAGGCTTGGGTTGCGCGATTGAATTCGCTCAGCGCGAAGTCGTATCCGCCGGACATGGCAAGCACCCGTCCGGTATGCGGATCGAGCGCAATGATCGCGCCGTTGACGTTGGGCAGCTGATACAGCGCATAGGTGTCGTCGGGATAGGTGATCGTATTGCCCTCGTCATCCGGCTCCGATGCCATCACCGGCGCGACCAGGACGACGTCGCCGGTGGTCAGCACATCCGCTGCCTTTTCGACCTCCGGACCGAGTTCCTGGTCCGCAATCCATGGCCGCGCCCAGGTCAGCTCCGTCAGCGGGATCGTACCCGTCGAGCCTCCGGCGAGGCCGATGGCCGCCTTGTCGTCCTCTACCGACAGGACCACGGCCAGCGACCAGCCCCGGGCGCCGGCTGGCAGCGTCGCCGTCTCCAGCCATTTCACCCAGTCGGTTCCGGGTACCAGCCTGTCGAGCGACCCGCGCCAGCCGTGCCGCCGGTCATAGGCGATCAATCCGCCCCGCAGCGCGGCGTCCGCAAAGGCCTGAAGCTTCGGGCTGAGCGTCGTGCGCACCGAAAGGCCACCCTCGTATAGGGCGTCGTCGCCGAACTGTTCGACAAGTTCGCGGCGCACTTCCTCGACGAAAAACGCCGCCGCCACCAGGGTGCTCCGATCCGGCGAGACCATCTCGAGCGGTTCGGCCCGTGCCGTCTGCGCCGTGGCCGCGTCGATGAACCCTTCCTCGACCATGCGGCCGATCACCCAGTCCCGCCGGTCCCGGGCCAGGCCGGGCGCGTTCACCGGATGATACCTGCCGGGCGCCTTGGGCAGAGCCGCCAGATATGCCGCCTCGGCGACCGTCAGCTCGTCCATCGACTTGTTGAAATAGTTCATCGACGCCGCCGCCACGCCGTAGGCGCCGATGCCGAGATAGATTTCGTTCAGGTACAGTTCGAGAATTTCTTCCTTGGTGTAGACTTTCTCCATTTCGATGGCGATGAGCGCCTCACGGATCTTGCGTTCGTAACTGCGCTCGTTGCCGACCAGGAAGTTCTTCGCAACCTGCTGGGTGATCGTCGATCCGCCCACCAGCCGCTTGCCCGACCCCATGCTCCTGACATTCGTGACGACTGCGCGCGCGAGCGCCACGGCGTCGACGCCGTTGTGCTGGTAGAAGCGCTGGTCCTCGGCCGCAATGAACGCCTGCTTGACGCGGGCCGGCACCGCTTCGATCGGGACGAACGCCCTCTTTTCGGTGGCGAATTCCGTGATCACCTGCCCGTCGCCAGCGTGAACGCGGGTCGAGATCTTCGGCTGATAATCGGCCAATTGCCGATGGTCCGGCAGGTCCCGGCTGTAATACCAGATCCCATAGGTCGCGCCACCGCCGGCGGCCAGCGCTAGAATGAAAAGAACAGCCAAACAGTATTGTACGACTTTAAGAAATCGGCGCATGACCCCGGCCCGCTAAAACGGGAGAATGTTCACCCAACGAAACGCCTGACCCGAAGCCCACGGGTTTACGGCCATCTATCTCAATACAGGGCAATTATGACCAATCTGTGAACGAACCGCTATCTGCGGGCGAGGTCGTCGACATATTTGAAATACCGGTCCGCCGAAGCCAGCATGGCCTTGGCGACCCTGCTGCGGAACCGCGACGTCTGCAGCATCTGCCGGTCGTCCTTGTTCGACAGATATCCGAGTTCGATGAGCACCGACGGCACGTTCGGCGATTTGAGGACGACGAAGCCGGCAAACCTGTGCGCTTTCCTTCGAGCCAGTCCGACACCCTTCGTGTCCAGTTGTTCGGTCAGCATGCGGGCGAAAATCGCCGAATGCCTGTCGGTCTGGCGCCTCTGGAGATCGCGGAGAATATCGATGGTCTCGTCGGAATAAACGCTGGGATCGACCGGGGAGCCGGCGATCGCATCGGCGTTGTTCTCCTTTGCCGCCAGCGCCGCGGCTTCCTTGTCCGACGCTTTCTCCGACAGCGTATACACCGAGGCACCGCGCGTGTTCTTCTTGGGATGGGTATCCGCGTGTATCGAAATGAACAGGTCGCCCTTGTTCTCGTGCGCCGTCTCGACGCGCTCCCGCAGCTCCAGGAAAGTGTCGCGGGACCGCGTCATGACCACACGGTAACGGCCGCTCTTCTCAAGTTGCACCTTGACGGCGTTGGCGATCGCCAGCGTGATCCGCTTCTCATAGGTCTTGCCGCGGACCGCACCCGGGTCGACGCCGCCATGTCCCGCGTCGATAACCACCACGCGCTTGCCGTTCAGGCCGTCCGGCTTCCGCCTGGGCAACGGTATCGACTCTGAAGATGGCGGCTCCCAACCCTTGAGTCCGACTTTCTGTCCCGGCTTGAAACGCGCGGGGCCGACCGGTGCAATGTCGAATACGATGCGGTCCGGTTTGGTCAGAACGCTGTGCCGCAGAATCTTGGCCGGCCCCATCAGGTCTACAACGACGCGGCTGTTGCCGGGCCGGAAATGCCCATAGCGCAGGCGTTCCACAAGGCCGACCGTTTCCTGCTTCGATCCCCCATTGGTGGTCCAGGCGACCTCCGGCAGATCAATCACCAGCCGGTACGGCGACCCCAGCAGGAACGCGGAATACGGGACCGCGCTGGTCAGGTCGAGGACAACCCGGGTGGTGCCCTTCGCGGTACTCGGGGGATTCTGACCCAGCCGCACACCGGTGACCGCCGGCTGCTTTGCCGCGGCGCTCTCACAAATGAGGAGAAACGCCAGCGTCGCGACCAGCAGGCCGCCGAGAGCGGAAAATAAAAAAACTGGGCTGCGAAAGCTCATACGCCAGTACGGTTCCAGCTTATGCGTTTGATAAGGTTAGACATATAGTTGATTCGGCGACTCCGGCAAAACAAATAAACGACAAGGTTGGCAAAATTTTGGTGACCGCAAGGAAAATTATACATTGTCCTGCAAACGCATTCGCGCGTATTTTGGCATCGCGCGTATCACCGCCGGACGGTCGCTCCGGTATTTTGGCGTGACTGTGCAACGGGTCGCCCAGGTCGATTCCTTTCCGGTATCACCGGTCAGTGGTTGAGGGACGGCGGGTCGAGGCACATGCGAACCCGGCGGTATAGTATTGAGGAACTCGAAGCCGATCCACGGGCGGGCCTCCGGTTATGGGGTTTCGTTACGGGATGAGCGGGCGCTTAAATGCTTTGCCCTCTTGGTGCAAGACTCTCTTGCGCTGTTCGACGGGTGAATTCGTAAGCGCTGCCGGTTTCGCACCAGACACGGTGCTGCTGCGACGGTCTGTTACGCGCGGACCCGCGGGAGCATGTTGGAGTTTTGCCTTATGGCTCGGAGAATGTTGATTGACGCGAGCCACCCGGAAGAGATTCGGGTGGCCGTGGTAAATGGTAAGCGCCTCGAAGATTTCGACTACGAAACTTCCCGCAAGAAGCAACTCAAGGGAAACGTCTATCTGGCCAAGATAGTCCGCGTGGAGCCTTCGCTTCAGGCCGCCTTCGTCGATTACGGCGGCAACCGGCACGGTTTCCTGGCGTTCAGTGAAATTCATCCCGATTACTATCAGATACCGGTTGCCGACCGCGAGCAGTTGCTGGCGGAGGAAGCCGCGGCCGACGATGCCGAGGATTCCGATAACGGCGGACCGGTGGAGACGGTTGGCGGCGACGAGGTCGAAGAGGTCGAGCGCAAGCGCATCAAGCATTACCGGCACTACAAGATCCAGGAAGTCATCAAGCGCCGTCAGATCATGCTGGTTCAGGTGGTCAAGGAAGAACGCGGTAACAAGGGTGCGGCGCTGACAACCTACCTGTCGCTCGCCGGGCGCTACTGCGTATTGATGCCCAATACCGGGCGCGGTGGCGGCATCAGCCGCAAGATCGCCAACGTCAAGGACCGGCGGCGGCTGAAAAAGATCCTCGACGAATTCAAGATCCCGCCCGGAATGGCGGTGATCGTCCGTACCGCCGGCGCCGAACGCACTAAGGCGGAGATCAAGCGCGACTACGAATATCTCGTGCGGCTGTGGGACGAAATCAGGACCCGCACCATGGAGTCGATCGCGCCCACTCTGGTGCACGAGGAAGCCAACCTGATCAAACGGTCTATCCGCGATCTGTACGACAAGGACATCGACGACGTGCTGGTCGACGGCGAGGAGGGCTACCGGGTTGCGAAGGATTTCATGAAGGCGATGGTGCCGAGCCATGCCAAACGGGTGCAGCGTTACGAGGACCCGGTCATTCCGCTGTTCTTCCGGTATCAGGTCGAGGTTCAGATCGACGCCATTTACAATCCGGTCGTCCAGCTGCGCTCGGGCGGTTACCTGGTGATCCATTCCACCGAGGCGCTGGTCGCAATCGATGTAAATTCGGGTCGCGCCACGCGCGAGCGGCATATCGAGGAGACGGCGCTCAAGACCAATCAGGAGGCGGCCGAAGAGGTGGCCCGGCAACTGCGGCTGCGGGACCTTGCCGGCCTTATCGTCATCGACTTCATCGACATGGAGGAGAACCGCAACAATTCGGCGGTGGAGCGACGCCTCAAGGAGGCGCTGCGAAACGACCGTGCGCGGATTCAGATCGGGCATATCAGTGCCTTTGGCCTGCTGGAGATGTCACGGCAGAGATTGCGCCCGAGCCTGCTGGAGACATCGAGCGAACTGTGCCCGTCCTGCGGCGGCACCGGCCACATCCGGTCCACCGAATCCACGGCGCTGCACGTGATGCGTGGAATCGAGGAGGAGGGCCTGCGCCGCCGCGCCGCCGAGATCGACGTATTTGTGCCGTCTTCCGTGGCGCTATATATCCTGAACCACAAGCGCGACATCATCGCATCGATCGAGAAGCGCTGCGGCCTCACGGTGGTCATCGCCGCCGACGACGGGCTGATCCCGCCGGAATTCAGAATCGAACGGGTACGGTCGCGCGAAGGCGAGGAAGGCGAGGCCGAAGCCGATGAGTTGCCGGCTGCGGAAGAGTCCGCGGACGAAGGCGGGCGACGCAAGCGCCGGCCCCGCAGGCGCCGCAAGGACCGCAACGAGGCTGAGGCCGTCGAGGCCGCGGATGCCGGCGCATCAGAGGAAGAAACCGCCGAACCGGCGATGACGGCGGCGGCCCCTGATGATGGGGACGACGAGGAAGAGCCCCGCAAGCGACGCCGCCGCGGAAAACGTGGCGGACGGCGGCGCAGCCGGAAGAATGTGGATTCCGCCACCGACGGTGCGGCAGTTTCGGCCGGCGGCCCCGACGACACGGAGCCCGAGCTACCCGAGCAGCCCACCCCGGCTATGCCCGAAGGGGATGACGGTGTCGCCGAGGCTTCGCCGGAAGAGGCCATCCCCGATATCGCGCAGAAGCCGAAACGGGCCAGTCGGCGCCACAAAAAAGCGGAACCCGCGGATGCCACGGCCGAGGCCTTGCAGGCCGAATCCGAAAGCGCGGAAGCGCCGGCGACACCCGTGGAGGACACGGCGGAGACATCCGCTGTGGAAGAGAAACCCAAATCCACGCGCCGCCGTAGCACCGCCTCGAAGACCAGCGCACGCGATAAACCGAAAGCCACGTCTGCGGCGCGCAAGCGCCCGGCACGAACGGCACGCAAGCCGGCCGAAAAACCGGCGGCGGCCGTATCCGCCAATGACGACGTCGCGCCGGATACGCACCGCGACGAACAGCCGGAGAGCAATGCCCCGGTGGCGCCCTCCCCGTCCGAGCCGGCCGCACCGGTCACGATCGAGCGTGAGCGGGAGCCCGTCTACGCGGAATCCGCGCCGGCGGACGAGCGCCCGGTGGAACCGGACACGCCGGACTCCCTCGAGGATGCAAAACCCAAACGGACCGGCTGGTGGCGACGACAGCCGGATTAGCCCGTAGATCCATTACAACCCGTTGATTCTGGGGCGTTATCCGTCAGGTTCGCACCGGTTCGTTCCCAAAGTTGGGATGAACCCCGACCTCGGCTCCGGCGAGGGCCACGTGAACGGCGAATGGGACTTGGAGCGGGGCGATCTTGGTGGCCTTATCGGCATGTTCTGCCGCAACGAGCGCACGGCATCGAATACGGTCCGGGGCCGACGCATCCGTTATGCGACGAAGCTGTTGCGCAAGGCGCGGCGGATCAGCCCGCCCGCCAGGTCTTCAACGCCATGGCCGCGTTCGTCATCTCCCCGGTGCTCTCGGCGAACGAGAATCGCACGAAGCGGTTGCCGCGCTCGGGATCGAAATCGACGCCCGGTGTTACCGCAACGCCGGCCTCATTCAGGATCCGGCGGCAGAAGGCTTCGCTATCATCGGTCATATGCCCGACATCGGCATAGATGTAAAATGCGCCGTCGGACGGCGCGAGTTCGGTGAAACCCGCGTTCGGCAACTCGCGCAGCAGCATTTCCCGGTTCGCAGCATAGCGCGCCACGTTGGCCTGCAGCTCAGCCTGGCAGTCGAACGCGGCAACCGCCGCGATCTGCGAGAGCGTCGGCGGCGAAATGAAGAAATTCTGTGCCAGGGATTCCACCGGCCGCATCAGGTCCGACGGCACCACCATCCAGCCGAGCCGCCACCCCGTCATCGAGAAATATTTCGAGAAACTGTTGATGACGACGGCCTGATCGGCGAACGCGGCCGCCGTGTCGGCCTTACGGCGGTAGGTGATGCCGTGATAGATTTCGTCGGAAATGAGCCGGATGTCGTGCTGGACACAATAGTCGACCAGCGCGCGAAATGCGTCGGCGTCCAGCATCGTGCCGGTCGGGTTCGAAGGACTGGCGACAATGAGCCCGTGGACCGGTCCTTCGGCGCGCGCCCGGTCGAGCAGGTCCGGTGTGGGCTGAAACCGGTCCTCCAGCGTGCTCATCAGCGACACCGGCTCGACGCCCAGCGCCGACAGGATGTTCCGGTAGCAGGGATATCCGGGCGCCGCCAGCGCGACTCTGTCGCCCGGATCGAAGGCCGCCAGAAACGACAACATGAAGGCGCCCGACGATCCGGTGGTGACCACGATGCGTTCCGCGGGCACCGCCACGCCGTAATAGTCCTGGTAATGCCGCGCGATGGCCTGCCTGAGTTCCGGTATGCCCAGCGCCACCGTGTAACCGAGTCGCTGGTCGTTCAGCGCCGCACGGGCCGCATCGATGACACCTTGCGGCGCGCCGGTGCCGGGCTGTCCCACCTCCATATGCAGGACATCGGCGCCGGATTTCTCGCGCTCCGCGGCGGCCCGCATCACCTCCATGACGATAAAGGGCGAAATGCGCCCGCGAATGGCCGTCTTCAGGGGCATGCGACTGCTCCGTCCTAGTTCGGGATGGCCACGAACCCGAAACCGCGGGGATCGGTTTCGGCCCAGCACAGCAACTTACCCGGTTCGGCCGGATATCCGGCAGGGCAATAGATCGCGTTGACCCGGCCCAGCGAAGGCACCGGCGAAAGCCGATGCCCGCGCCCCGCCAGTGCCGTCTCAACCGACGCGTCCGCCGTCGACTCGATGTAGACGGTGGCGCCATCGCCCGCATGCATACGCGTGTAACGCATCGCCTTGTCCAGCCGAGCCGTGGTCATGACCGACTCCGCCGCCACGGTCATCATCGCCGCAGCGGCTTCCGGCCCTGAACCTCCGACGGCAGCGAACTTGAAGGCGGACACCCGGGGATCGAAGACCATCATGGGGCCGAGCCCGAGCGGGTTGCGGTCGTCCGGCCCCGGCGCGGGCGCCAGCAGAATCCCCGTTCCCGGCGCGACCGCGCCGACCCCGAAAGGCCGGTAGGCGGTAAAGGTGCACGCGACCGCGCCGCCCAGCACATCCATCACAACGAATCCCGTGCTCGCCGGACTGTCGGCACGGGATTGCGGCATTGCGCCGCCGCCGTGGGAATTGGATGCTTTGTCGGGATCGTAATCTTCCAGCGCCGCGCGGGCCGCCCCAGCCGATATCAGGGTTGCCGCGTCGACCGTGGTGCCGTCGTCGGCGAGCCAGCGTGCACGGCCCGCCCAGGCGCGCCGGCTGGTTTCGACGAGGAGATGGCGTCGCTCGTCATCACGCGCCTTGCGATACAGCGAGCGGTCGGACAGCATGGCCCACATCTGTCCCGCGAGCAGCCCTGCGCCGGCGGGTGGCGGCGCGAAATAGGCCGTGTCATTGCCGAACTCGATGCCCTGCACGGGCTGCCAGCTGGGCAGGAAGTTACGTAGATCCTCGTGGGCGAGGCTGCCGCCTGCCATCCGCGCCGCAGCCACCAACCTGTCGGCCAGAGTGCCGGAATACATGGTGGTCGCTCCGTTCAGCCGCAGCTCTGCGATCGTCTCGGCCAGATCGGTCTGCAGAAGCACCGCGCCCTCCCCCGGGACCACGCCCGTCGGCGCGAAGATCCGCCTTGCATCCCAATGCGAAAACAGGGTGCCGCCGCCAATTTCCAGGGCGCGGGCCGACGCCCGCGTCAGCGGTTTGCCGAACCGCGCAATCCGTTCCGCCGGCGAAAGCACGGTACGCCAGTCCATATCGCCGTAGCGCGCGTGCAACGCCGCCATGCCGCGTGCGTTGGCCGGAACCGCGGTCAACCGGACCGCGGATCCGGAAGACGCCGCGCGCGGCGCTAGAAAGTTCAGCGAATAGACCTCGCCACTGCGCCGATCGTTGACGAGGCATACGCCGCCGCCGCCAAGGCTGGCCGCCGATGGATAGGTCACCGACAGGACGAAATACAGGGTGACCGCAGCGTCCGCCGCCGATCCGCCCTGCGCCAGGATTTCCGCTGCGGCTTGCGCGGCCAGCGGCTCATCGGCCACCGCCACCCCCCGGAAGACCGCGCCTTCGCCGGACAGGTCGTCGTTCGAGCAACCCACCACCAGAAACGCCGCGGCGGCGGCGATCAGCCGCCGATTGCGCCAGCTTGTCCAGCGGAGTAAACTTATTATATTCTGGAGTGTTATGCCCTTGAAATTCATGCGCCTGTTCATTTCCTTGCTGGCTGGTGTCCTGACGCTGGTTGCTGCGCCAGCCGTTCTGTCTGCCCAACAATCCGGAAAAATATCGCTGGTCCGGGATGCGGAAACGGAAAATACCATCCGCTATTTCGCAGCGCCACTGTTCAAAGCGGCGGGACTCAACCCGGAGGCCCTGCGCGTCCACCTCGTCCTCGACGACCGAATGAACGCGTTCGTGGCCGGAGGCCAGCGTATCTTCATCAACACCGGGCTTTTGCGCAATTCCGAAACCGCGGACGCGGTCATCGGCGTCGTGGCGCATGAGACGGGCCATATCGCCGGAGGCCACCTCGCGAAGATGCACGAGAACCTCCGCGCCGCCAGCGCCCAGTCGATCATCGCCCTGGTTCTCGGGGCGGCGGCGGCCGTCGTCAGCGGCGAGCCCGAAGCCATGATCGCCGCAACCACCATGGGTCAGTCCATCGCCGAGCGGTCGTTCCTGAAATATACCAGCGCCAACGAAAGCGCGGCTGATCTTGCGGCGCTGGGATATCTCGAGAAGACCGGGCAATCGGCCCAGGGCCTGCTGGAAACCCTTGAGAAACTGCAGGACCAGGAACTGCTTGCCGGGAGTCGCCAGGACCCTTATCTGCGCACCCATCCGCTGAGCCAGGACCGTATTTCCACGGTTCGCGAGCACATGTCCAAATCGAGCTACTCGAACCGGCCGATCGACCCGAATTTCGCCCTCCTGCATCGTCGAATTCGCGGAAAACTCAACGGATATGTGGACCCGCCGGCACGCACACTGGCGCGCTATTCGGCTGATGACCAGGACATAGAGGCCCGTTATGCGCGGATTCAGGCCTTCATCAAGTTACATCGAACCGACGATGCGCTGGCAATCATCGACCAACTCATCGAAATGGCGCCGAATGACATGTTCTTCCACGAACTCAGGGGCGATGCTCTCTACCGGGCGGGCCGCATTTCGGAATCGCTGCCGTCCTACCGGCGCGCGGTGAAACTGGTTGAACAGACGCACGGCGAACTGCCACTGATCCGCTTCAGCCTCGCCCAATCTCTGCTCCAGATTCAGGGGCGGGACACCGCGGCCGAAGCGCTGAACCATCTGAAGATCGTTGCCGATTACGAGCCATGGACGCCACGGACCTGGCGGCTCATGGCGACGGCCTACGGACGTCTCGACGATTTCGGCGGCGCGGCCTACGCACTGGCGGAGGAAGCCATGCTGGTGCGGGATCACGAGGCGCTGGCCCGCAACGTGGCCCGGGCACTGGAACTGCTGCCGCCCACCTCGCCGCTTCGCGAGCGGGTGCTGGACATCCAGAACCTCATGGGCGGCGGCGTTCAACCGGCCCCGGACGGCGGCTGAGCGGTAGCAATCCCGTGACTTTGCGGACGGCGCGGGCGCATCATATCGCACCCGCCGCAAACTTTTGCTAGATTGCGGCAGCCTGTGACCCATATATGTTTCGCGTAGCGAAGATATATCGAGGAGAAGATTTCCATGCGGCGGATATTCGGCACCAGCCACAAAGCGGCGATCGGCATTCTGGTTTTCCTGCTCGGCGCCGTCCCGGCCGCCGCGGAAGCGTTCACCGACGCGCAGAAAGCAGAGATCGAGAAGATCGTCGGCGAATTCGTCGCAAAGAACCCGGAGTTCATCGCGGACTATCTTCGCCAGAACCCGGAAATCCTGATCGAGGTGTCCGACATCCTGCGGGCCAGGCAGGCGGCCCAGGAACAGGAAGCCAAATCCTACGCGCTGACCGCGCATCGCGAACAGATCGAACGCCACCCGATGACGCCGGTGAGCGGCAATACCGACGGCGACGTCACGATTGTCGAGTTCTTCGACTACAATTGCGGCTACTGCAAGCGCGTCTTCGCATACATGAAGGATATCGAGAAGAGCGACCCGAATCTGAGGATCGTCTGGAAGGAATTCCCGATCCTCGGGCCGGTTTCGCGGTATGCAGCGCAGGCGGCGATGGCAGCCGACCGTCAGGGCAAGTACATCGAGTTTCACCGGGCCATGATGTCCGGCGGGCGCCTGGTCTCGGAGGAACAGGTGCTGAAGGTCGCCAGTAAGACCGGGCTGGACGTCGAGCGGCTGAAGCAGGACATGCAGGATCCCGCAATCACGGCGTACATTGACGAAACCATTCAACTCGCCAACGCGCTGGGCATCACCGGCACACCCGGCTTCGTCGTCGGCGACGAGGTCATCTCCGGCGCCATTTCCGAAGCCGACATGAAGCAGGTGATCCAGTTCACCCGGAAGAACGCAGGCTAGAGCGCGGCCCGTCTCAGCGCAACCGGGGGCACAGCCGGAGTCGAGACCGCCATGGCGCCCACGAAGAACCCGCTCAAGCTCAACAAGCTGCAGCTCAAGACGCTGGCGATCCTGCAGGAGCTGGCCGGCGATCCTGGCATCACGCGCCGTGACGAGGCCAGCGGCGGCGTGCATATCACCGCCATCCCGGCGCCGCACGGCGACCATTTCCATGTCGGGGCCCGGGTCGTGCTGTCGCGCGACGCGACCGGCCTCGCGAACGAGGGCGTCTGGCTGGCGCTGGTCCGCAAGGGCCTGGCCAGCGCCGGCGCCTTCCCCCACACCATCGCACTGACCCCCGCCGGCCTCGGCTACGACACGGGGGTGGCCGACAGCATTCTGCATCAGGCGGGCCACTAGAGCAGCATCCGAACACGTGGAATCGCTTTTCGCGGTTCCACGTGTTCGGATAAAGCTGCTCGCCCTTTGAAATAGCGGGCAATATCCCATCGCACGGAACCAGCCCGGTTCCGTGCGATGGGATATTGCCCTAGGGGTGGCAGGCTGAAGGGCGGGCGACAGAGAAGGTTAGGTCCGGGCGACGCCAACGCGTTGGATGGTTCACGCCACCGGGTAAGGCCCTTTGGTAAATTCCTGGGCGTGGTATCCCTTTGACCCGATAACGCGAGACAATGGACTCCTTGGGTCATCGCCCGCTTTCAGCCGGTCGACGATGTGGTTGAAGTCATATCGCGGCTGCCAGCCGGGTTCATTCCGGGCCTGCTCGTTGTCGTATACCCTGTCGATGCCGGGAATCATCTTCCAGCCGCGGCACTCATATTCAGCCTCGTGGTCCGGAATCCTCCGCCGCACGACCGACGGCGCGTCCGTACGCAAATCCGGCAGGTCGCCGGGCAGGAACGGCGTGGTTGCACTAACGATGTTGCGACCGAAACCGATTGCGCGTGCGCGTTCAACGGCCAGCAGATGCGCGCTCACCACGTCTGCGATATCGACACGGCGGAAGAGATACTCGTTCGCCTTGACGTTACCGTCGGCGTAGATATCTCTCGTCGCCTTGTTGTCGTCCTGCTCCGGAGAAACCCGGGAGGTTCTTAAAATAAGGCACGCAAGCCCATGGTTTCTATGGAATAACTGGCAAGAATCCTCCGCCGCCGACTTCGTGACCCCATAGATGTTCTTGGGAACGGGTGTCACATCCTCGGTCACCCAAAGCGCGGGCTCTCCCGCCGGAGGCACAAGGGCATCGCCGAAGACGCTGGTGGTGCTCGTGAAAATGAACGACTCGACACCGCCAGCCGCCGCCTCTTCCAGCAGATTGAGCGTGCCGGTGACGTTGGTGTCGACAAAGTCCTGTCGGCTATGGGTAACGCGGTGCGGCTTGTGCAGCGTGGCCGCGTGGAATACGGCACGCATACCGGTCATACGTCGTTTCACGCAGGAGCGGTCGACGATCGATCCGACGTCGGTGGTATACCGCGATTCAACGATGTCGAGGCCGACGACCTCGTGTTTCGCCTCCCGCAAGTTGCGGACCAGCGCCTCGCCAAGATGTCCAGCGTTTCCCGTAACCAGGACTTTCATGCTCACCCGCATTGTTCTTGTGCGTTCTTGTGCGTTCTTGTGCGTCGAAACGCTTGAAGTCGAAATCAGATGTAAAACTCAATTCTGTCTCAAGATGCATCCAGGACGCAGAGGGCTATTGCACGCGCCACCCCTCACAGATTCCCGATCTCCACCGGTTCGACCTCGTCGGCCGGCTCGAAGCCGAACACGCGGCCATAGAAATACAGCTCGCCTTCCAGCGCCCGCTTGATGTTTTCGGCGCGGCGGAAGCCGTGGCCCTCGCCCTCGAACGGCACATAGGCGACCGGGATACCCTTTTCGCGCAGCGCGGCGACCATCGCCTCCGCCTGGTTCGGCGGCACAACCTTGTCGTCGAGCCCCTGGAAGAAGATCACCGGGCAGTTCAGCCGGTCGATATGGTTGATCGGGGAGCGGCCGCGCCACAGCTCTTCCGCCTCCGGCAGCTTCCCGACGAGGCGGTCGAGATAGCGGCTCTCGAACTTGTGGGTGTCGTGCGCCAGCGCCATCAGGTCGCCGACGCCGTAGTGGCTGGCGCCCGCCCTGAAGACGTCGTGGAACGCGAGCGCGGCCAGCGTGGTATAGCCGCCGGCGCTGCCGCCGGTGATGACCAGCCGGCCCGGGTCGACCAAACGCGTCTCCGCAAGCCACTGCGCGCCGCCGACGCAGTCCTCGACATCGACGATGCCCCACTGGCCGTCGAGCTTGCGGCGATAGGCGGTGCCGAAGCCGGTCGAACCGCGATAATTCAGGTCCAGCACTGCGAATCCGCGACTGGTCCAGTACTGGATCTTCATGTTGAGGCCGAGCCGGGCCTGCGAGGTCGGCCCGCCATGAATCTTGACGATCAGCGGCGGCAGTTCGCCGTCCGGCGCCTGGAAATCCCGGTTCGCCGGCATGTAGCGAAAGGCGAAGGCCATGCTGCCGTCGGCGGTCGGGAAGCCTATGCATTCGCCCCTGGAGAGGTATTCGGGGTCGATTAGGAAATCGGCCGACGAGCGCACGACTTCATGCATACATGTTGCCGTGTCTAGCAATACTACCGCCGCCGGCTCGGCGTGGCCGGTGCCCACGAAGGCAGCACGGTCGCCAGCAACGCAAAGATGGTCGAAATCGACGAAAGGCAGAACGAGTGGCCGCAGGTTGCCGGTTCCCGTATCCAGTAACCGCATGCCCCACTGACCCTCAAGCGCCCCCATCCAGAAGATCGTGTTTTCGTCCACGAAGCCATAAGTCGTCATGCCAAATTGCCAGAGCGGCCGGCCAAGTTCCAATTCATCCCCGTAAACCCGCTCCATCTTGTCGCCGGACAAGCGGTAAAGATTCCACCAGCCGGTGCGGTCGGAGACGAAATGCAGCACGCCGCCCGGCGACCATTCGGGCTGGAAGATCGACTCGTCCGACCCGCCGGCAACCCGCTTCGCATTCGCCAGCGTGCCGTCATTCGCTATGTCGACAACCCACAACTCGGTGCCGTCCCACGGCATGTTGGGATGGTCCCAGCAGATCCAGGCGAGACGGCTTCCGTCCGGCGAGAGGCGCGGACAGGCATAGAAATCGCGGCCGCGATGCACCGGCGCAACGCCGCCGTCAAACGAAACCGCGAGCAGCAGGTTTTCCGGCTCCCCTTCCCCGCCGTGATCCTCGCAGACGCAGACCAGCCGCCGGCGCGCCGCATCGACAGCGAAATCCGCGTGCCGCGTCGCGCCCTCCTGCGTCAGGGGGCGCGGTTCGGCGCCGGGCTCGGCCACCCACACGCGCTGGTCGGCATCGTTGCAGAACCACACCGTCCCGTCGCGCACCGCAAAGGCGCCGCCGCCATATTCGTGGATCCGGCTGCGGGCGCTGAATGTCTGCGGAATGACTTCGGCAACGGTGCCGTCCGCGGCCTGGCGCACGATCGCGGTGCGGCCACCTTCGGCGGGCCGCTGCTCCGCCCAGTAGACGTCGCCGCCGTCGAGGGCGAGGCCAGCGAAGCCGATGCTGCCGCCGGTTATGAGATCGGCGGTGATGGGCGATTTCCAGGTGCCATAAGGCGCGATGCGCGGCGTTTTCACGGGATTTTTCACTCCTGTCCCAAGCGTGGCCGGAATACCGCGGACGATATCACATTTGCGTATGCGATCCGCTCCATGCGTTGACCATTTCCCTACAGGGTGGAATGCTTGCCGTGAAGAACGAACCGGAAAGGAAGGTCCAATGCCTGCCACCCGTCTCTTCGCATGTCTTGCCGCCGCCCTCGTCGTCGTGGCATCGGCCGTTCCCGCCGGCGCCGCCCCACAGATCCTTGCCCTTCTTGCGACCGGGGGGGCGGTCCCGCTCGTCTGCAGGAACGGTGTGTGCACGGGGGAATTCAGCAGTTTCTGCCTGCAACGCAAAAGGCACGATCCGGCGCCGGGCACGCAGTACCGCGCCGCCGGCGGCGCGGTGACGCTGGTGGTGACCGACGCTGACGGAAATGTGCGGCGCATGCAAGCGGGCGACCACCTGTCGATCGAAACCAGGCGCAGTTACACGGCTGTCCGCATCGGCGTTGCAGAGGCCCTGCTGAATGAATGGAACGCGGTCTCTCTGGCCCTGGATATCGGCGAACGGGTGACGCTGGTGCCGGCGCCTGAGGCCATCGACCCGGAGCCGCAGACCGAGGCCGACATCGCGCTGGCGCTGGGGCCGCAACGCGCACTCGGCGATCGAATCCTCGAGAGCTCCCCGGTCGAAACGGGCGCGGTCACGCTGACCAGCCGGATGATCGGGGGGCTGCCCCCGGGACGCACCGATGCCCGGACCCGCGAAACCCTCTGGAGCCGGGTGGTGGAGCCGTCGGCGGCATCCTTTCCGCCGGAAAGCGTCCTGCGCGCCTCATCGGTCTACCGCCGCTGCCTTGCGAAGGTCGAACGGGGCAGTTTCTACAGCCTTCGCCATTGCCTTGAGATCGGCCACGACGCGCTGATGATCGAGTTGAACGTCAAATACTGGCAGGCCGGCCCCGAAAGCTGATTCGGGGCCGGTTCCTGGGGGTCGGGACGGAAAAATCAGCGGCGGCGCAGCTTGCCGGCAACTCGGCCAAGTTTCTCGCCGAGATGGTAGGCGCCCTGAACCACCTCGAATATGGCGGAAGAGAGGAATTCGGCGGGCACGGTCGCCACCGCGCCGATCGGGCCGACCGTGTATTGGGTGTTCTGGCGTTTCCTGTCGGTCATCGTGTTGACCTCCTGTAACAAGAATGCATTAAGAAATTCGTGGTCTATTCATTCAATACGCTTTTTATATGCTCAAACAGCACCCGCTTGTAGCGGTATTCCTGCAGTGCAGAAAAGCGTTCCCCGCATGGCTTGCGTGCCGGCAAACGGATCGAGAAAGCGAACGGGCTGCAATGAAGGGCAAGCGTCTTGTCTGGGCCGTGGGCGGAGCGGGTATCCTGTTCGGCGTCGGTCTGCTCGTTTACGTCGTTGCCGGACTCACCGCCGGCGAGCCGGACCGCCCCGTGTTCAGCCCGGAATGGACGTTGTGCGACGGCGGTGACGTCTGCGTTGCCGTCCAGGCCCCCTGCGGCGAATGGCAACCGGTCAATGCGAAACATCAAGCGGACGCCGCCGCCTATTACGGCCATCTGATGACAGTCGTGGAGACGGCCGGGATGGAGTGCGTGAGCACCAACCTCAGCAGAAGCAAACCGGCGGCGTCCTGCCTTTCCGCCGTCTGTAGCCTCGCTCCGTAAGGACCTGCCCAGATGTCAAGGACCCTCGCAGCCTTCCTGCTCTCCTTCCTCGTCTATCTGGTTCCGATCCTGCATGTCCATGGCGCGACGCTCGTGGGCATATATCTCTGGGCGGCGCTGGTCGAAGGCCGCAATGGACGGGAGCCGCTCTGGCTCGCGATGGATGCGGGGTTTGCGGTGGCCATGCAGATTGCGTGGTTCTTCGCCTTGCGCTGGATTCTTACCGGATCACGGCTGCGCTGGCTGCTGCTGGCGGGGCTGGCGCCGGTGACCGCGGTGGCGGTCGTCTGGACCTACCTGCTCGTTATCCCCGCGCTGTTCCTGATCGAAACGGACGAGGCGCCCGAAACCGGCGACTGGCCCGTGGCATGCTCGGTTGCCGGCGCCGGGACCGTTGGACTGCCAACCGGCGTGACCCTGGCGCTTGAGCGTGCCGGCGAGGCATGGATACGATTCGGCGATGGTGGCTACGGCGTGCTGTCCATGCCCGACTGCCGGGTCGTCCGGCGGGAACTGTTCTTCCCGGGCGTCCGCGGCAGCGTCGGCTATATCGCGCCCGGCGGTACGGTGTATTACCGCATGGACTCCGACGGCGACGGAACATTCGAGCACTGGTATCTCAAGGAAGGCAAGACTGCGCCGAAGAGACTGGAGGCGCCGGCGGGGATCGACCACTGGACGCCCGTCGTCGACGCCGCGGCGGACACCATGGCCTGGCTTGAAACCAAGCGCAACGATGACCGAAAGCTGCTCGGCTATGTGATAGCTGTCCGCACTCTGCCGGACGGGCCTGAATTCCGCGTGCCACTCCAGATGGAGCGCAGATCCAGCGCGCTCCTGCTCGATCTCGACCTCGCCGCCGGCCGGTTCATCGTCCTTGGGAACTACAGCGCGGTTCACACCATCGGGCTCGACGGACGGGCCATGAACAAGCCTGTGCAGCCAGCCGGGTTCGAAAACATCGGCACCAGTTTCCGATTGCTCAGCGGCGGCTGGGTCGCATGGGACGGATACCGGGAGAACGCCCGCTATCGCGTGGGGTGGTCGCTGCCGGCCGGCAGCGGCATGTTCGATATCCCCAAAGGCCGCGGCATCACCGCCGTTTCCGTCGATTCCACCGGCCGTCATATCGCGGTGAGCGTATCTGGAAACCTTTCGATCGGCTCCATAGAGGACTCGGTCCGGGTGATCCGGGTGGCCGATGGCAAGGAAGTCTGGCGGCGATACATGCCGCGCTATACGCGCAGCCAGGTCGCGTTTCTCGGGTCAGGGTATCTGGCCGTGACCCATATCGTGGCCGGGCAAGCGCGCGTCGACGTCCTCGAAATCCCGGCACGCTGACCCGTTCCCGCACTGGCCGGGCCGGCACCCAATCCCGCCTGGATCCATCAATTTTCTAATAATTCTAAAAGTATTTTAGATAAAATGTAATTGATTTCATTACCGATTTAAGAAATTAAATGGTAAAAAATGTATTAATGAAAAAGATGAGCCGAATTCCCTGAATCCTTCGGACGATTCGAAGAAGAACTCCCTGGATCATCCGAAATATCCAAAACTGGATACAAGAATCTCGGACAAGGGCATCATGCAGGAATTTGCGACAAAGGACTCATTGGCGGAAGGCCGCCAGGCGCTCAGGAAGCGCGACTTCACCAGCGCGGCGCTCGCTTTTGGCCGCGGCGCGGTGATCGAACCCGACAATCCCGTCCATCTGCATGCCGCGGCCGTCGCCGCGCGCAGACTCGGCGATATTC
>CAMYKU010000008.1 GCA_947259105.1 uncultured Alphaproteobacteria bacterium | reverse complement strand
CGATCAACGGTCGTCGATTTCGAGACCGGCAAACGCAAGCCAAACACCAACAGCCTGCAATCCATCCGCACCGCCCTGGAGGCGGCAGGCATAGATTTCATCCCCGAAAACGGCGGCGGGTTGGGCGTGAGGCACAAGAAGCGCGGGTGATCAGGGGGCCCCTCGGCAGATCATGCCCGCTTTCCACCTGTGGGCAGACCCTGGCGCACCGCCATCGGCACCGCCGCCCCTGAACATCCCGCCATTGCCGAACACGGTGTTCAAGCTGCGAGCAGTCGCTCGATGGGTGCCTCGGCCACTTCATCCGCTGGGCGTGACAGGTAAAACTCGGCCAGAAGATGGCCTTCGGTTTCCTTGCCCGTCGGATCTATACCGCGCTCGCGCAGTTGCTCAAGCACCTGTTCCTGTTCTTCAGCCGAAGTGAAGCGGCGCTGAACAAATGTTCGGCGTTCGAGCTTCTCGGTCACGTAGCCCCAATCTTTCAGGGTCTCTTCGATAGAGTCGAACGGGAACATCCGCAGCACGAAATTGCCCATCCACGGCGATCGTCCCTGCGTCATGGCCGGTAACAGACGTTCGAAGCTCTTCTCGGTCACATAGCCGACGCACCCTGTCGATGTCACCAGATCGACAAGCTCCAAATCCTCTGTTGCCGCTTCGGGCAACGGTCCCGTTTCGAGGTTGACGGCGAGTCCTTCGTCCAGCAGACCTGCTTCCTCGGCGAATGCAACGGCGGATTCGGCCTGGTCGAGACCGATCACCGAGATGTCCTCATGTGTGTCGAGATTGCCAAAAAAACGCCGGTCGTCCGTGGCGACCTCTTCGGGTGTGGCCTCCACAAGAGCTTTCTGGCCCCAATGTTCATATAGCTCGGGCATCGACAAATCGTGTTTCAACAGCGCCGCATTGACACCGTACGAACAGCCCAAGTCCAGCATGTGAACGGATTTGTTTCGCCGGCGCTGCAGGTGGGAGATCAGCTTCTGGAAGATCGGTTTGGCCAAGCCGGGAATGACATAGCCGATCTTTTGCAGTTCGCGGAAATAAGCCCTTGGGTCAGGCTGATCATAAATGTGGTCCATGTTGGCTTTGGCTTCATTGATTTCCTCAAAGGCGGTATCGTCCGACATGGACTTTCTCCCTGGTTATATTTGAGCACCCCGCCGCATGGCCTGCGCGGGTCAAAAACGATCTATCCGGATACACAGCGCGCAAAACGCCGCACCCGCACATCAAGACGCAAGCGTGGTGCGGATTGAAAAATCGTTGTATGAGCTTGCTCGGGTGAGCCTAACACAGCTGTCCGCAATTTGAAACCGGGGTAGCAAGCCGCGGGCGGAATACAACTGCGGAATGACCGCTCATGGCTAGTCCCGGACTAAATCACCGCAGCAGAACGATGACCGTTTTTGGATTGTAACCCGACATAAGAGTCCGCTTCGTGCTTGCAGCACGTCCAAATTCATTCTGAGGCCCTACGTCACCGCATGACAGGGTTCGCAGAAATTTCCACGACGGGATCCCCCATGCTCCACACTGCCGCCTCCCTCTCGCGCCTTGGCACCGAATCCGCGTTCGAGGTCCTCGCCCGGGCCAACCAGCTGGCCGCGCAAGGGCGCAACATCATCAACCTCGGCATCGGGCAGCCGGACTTCCGGACGCCGGCGCATATCGTCGAGGCGGGTTTCGTCGCCGCGTTCGGCACGATTTCCACCGCCGGTTTCGGGAAAAAAGTTAACGCGCGCGGCGGCGGGCGGGCCGGGTTGCGGCGCGGTTCCGGCGCCGGGCGAGGCTGAAATATGTTGCAACATAACAACTTATGCGTTCGCCCGCCGATCCGGCCGCGGATCGGAACCGGAAAATTCATCGCGCCAATAGTTAACTCCGGCACAATTATTGCATATCGCGCTTAACAAGCCCTCCCTAATGCCGTAATATCCCGTTATCGAGTCGCCTGGCGGCGCACGCCACGATGGCGGACAGCATCGAATCAGGGATATCTTGCAGGACATGACGGCCAAAGGAGATTCCGGCGCGGCGACGCGCGCCCGCGCGGCCACCGACGCGGCCACGGACGACGTGCAACGCCCCTGGCTCGAATCCGCGCGCCGGGTGCTCAAGCTGGAGGCGGAGGGGATCGCCGCGCTGGACGCGTCGCTGGGGGATCAGTTCATCGAGGCCCTCGATATCCTGTTCGCCGCGAAAGGCCGGGTCATCGTCACCGGCATGGGCAAGAGCGGCCATGTCGCCCGCAAGATCGCCGCCACCCTGGCGTCGACCGGGACGCCCGCGCAGTTCGTCCATCCGGGCGAGGCGAGCCACGGGGACCTCGGCATGATCGTGCCGGCGGACGTCGTCCTGGCGCTCTCGAACTCGGGCGAGACCGGCGAGCTGCGGGACCTCCTGGAATATACCCGCCGCTTCGGCATCCCGCTTATCGCGGTCACCGGCCGGGCCGGCAGCACCCTCGACGAGATGGCGGATGTCACCTTCGTGCTGCCGCGGACTCCCGAAGCCTGCCCGATGGGCCTGGCGCCGACCACCTCGACGACCGTCTCGCTGGCGCTGGGCGACGCGCTCGCGGTGGCGCTGCTGGAACGCAAGGGGTTTTCGCCCCAGGATTTCCATGTCCTGCATCCGGGCGGGCGGCTGGGGCAGAGCCTGCTGCGGGTCGCGGACCTGATGCACAAGGGCGACGGCATGCCGGTCTGCGGCATCGACATGCCGATGGCCGAAGCCATTCCCTTCATGACCGCGAAGAGCTTCGGCTGCGTCGGCGTGATCGGCGACGGCGGGCGGCTCGCGGGCGTCGTGACGGATGGCGACCTGCGCCGCCATATGGAGGACGGCCTGCTCGGGCGGAGCGCCGGCGAGGTGATGACGGCGGACC
This sequence comes from uncultured Alphaproteobacteria bacterium, assembly GCA_947259105.1. Classification (GTDB taxonomy): domain Bacteria; phylum Pseudomonadota; class Alphaproteobacteria; order UBA8366; family JADFVY01. The sequence goes on along the minus strand of CAMYKU010000008.1, from coordinate 70,180 downwards.
CCAAGACGATCCGCCCGCAGGCGCTTGCGGTCGAAGCGCTCGCGTTGATGAACCAGCATTCCATTACCGGCCTGTTCGTGGTCGAGGATGGGTGCCCTGTCGGGATCATTCACATCCATGACTGCCTACGTGCCGGAATCGCCTGAGCCCGCAGGGCCGGAGCAGGCCCCGACGGTCGCGGAGGAACCCGCGCCGAAATCGGCGGCGCGCAGCGCGCTCGCGGAGTATTTCACGGTTGCCGACCGGCCCCGCTCGCACCGCCATTACGGGCGGTTCGTCGGGGTCACGAAGATCCTGCTGCTCTCGCTGGCCGCGGGACTGATTGCCCTGCTGGCGGTCTGGCCGCGTTTCACCAGCCAGGACGGCATGGTCCCGATCGGCACATCGACCGACATCCAGCTGGAGGATATCGAGAGCTTGCGCGTCAAGAACGCCCGGCTGACCGGCACCAGCGAGCACGGCAAGCCCTATACCGTGACCTTCGAGGACGCCAGCCAGACGAGCAATGAATCCGACCTGGTGCTGCTGACGGCGCCGCAGGCGGACGTCGAGCTGAAAACCGGCGCCTGGGTCGCCCTGTCCGCGCCCAAGGGGCGTTATCACCGGGAGAAACGCATTATCGAACTGGATGACCCGGTCGAACTGTTTCATGACAGCGGCCTCGAAATCGGCACCGGCAGCATCACCTTCAACCTGAAGACCGGAACCGGCGCCGGGCACGATCCGCTGGCTGCGCAGGCGCCGTTCGGGCGGCTGGAGTCGCAGGGGTTTCGCATCCGTGACGGCGCCGCGGTATTCCTGTTCCTTGGACCGGTGCGGGCAGTCCTGTATTCCGCACCCGGCCTGGAGTGATGGGACGCATGCGCCGACGGCTGACGATCGCGGTTCTCGCCGCCGGCGCGGCGTTGCTGCAGCCGGACCGCATCGAGCTTGCGGCGGCGCAGGCCAATTTCGAGCCGGTGGAGATCACGGCGCAGGACGGGCTCGAGTGGCGGCAGAACGAGAAGGCGCTGATCGCGGAGGGCAGCGTGGTCCTCACACGCGGCACCATGAAGCTGCAGGCGCAGAGCGTAAGCGCCTACTATCGCGAAAGTAAGGTCGGCGACCGTCAGGAGGTCTATCGCGTCGATGCGTCGGGCAGCGTCCGCATAGCCTCGGACGGCACGACCGGGTTCGGGGACAACGCGGCGTACGATCTCGACCAGGGCGTGTTCGTGCTGTCCGGGGGCAAGCCCCGCCTCGAAGCCACGGAAATGACGGTTACCGCGTCCCAGAATCTGGAATACTGGGAGCGGAAGAACCTCGCCATCGCCAGGGGCGGGGCGGTGGCCGAGTCGGGCGACCGGAAGATCGTCGCCGATATCCTCAGCGCCTATGTCGAGCCGTCCGGGGATGCGGGGCGCAAGCTGAAGCGGGTCGAGGCGATCGGCGCCGTGGTGATCACCACGCCGGACGATTTGGCCAGGGGCAGGGAAGCGGTCTACGACGCGGCCACCGGGCTGGCGACGCTGTGCGGCGACGTGGAAATCCGCCGCGGCGACAATGTCCTTCGCGGGAAATGCGCCGAAGTGAACCTCAATACCGGCGTAAGCCGCCTCGTGGGCGGCGGCGGCGGCGTGACGGGTCTGGTCGAGCAGGAGGGCAACTGACGTTCGCGGACCGGCCCCGTACAGCCGGACCGTGCACCGATTCGGGAGAGACCACGTGGACGATGACGACAACAGCACCGCAACACCGGCCGTTGCCACCGCCGAATCGGCGGGCGAGGACGTGCAGCCGCGCCTCGTCGCCGACAGCGTCGGGCTCGAGGTCCGCAATATCGGCAAGACGTTCAAGAAGAGGCCGGTGATCCGTGACGTCAGCCTGCACCTCCGGCGCGGCGAGGCGGTCGGGCTGCTCGGTCCGAACGGGGCCGGCAAGACCACGACCTTCTATATCATCACGGGCCTGATCTCCCCCGACTACGGCGACGTCATGCTGGACGGAGACGTTATCACGCAGCTGCCGATGTACCGGCGCGCGCGGCTCGGCATCGGCTATTTGCCGCAGGAAGCGTCGATTTTCCGGGGCCTTTCGGTCGAGGACAATCTCGGGGCGATCCTGGAGACCGTGGAGCCGGACAGTACCCGGCGCGAAGCCATGCTCGAAGCGCTGCTCGCGGAATTCTCGATAACCCATTTGCGCCGCACACCGGCGATCGCCCTTTCGGGCGGAGAGCGCCGGCGCGTCGAAATTGCGCGGGCGCTTGCCTCGCGGCCGCATTTCATTCTGCTGGACGAACCGCTGGCCGGCATCGATCCCATCGCCGTCGGCGAAATCCGGGAACTCGTCAGCCATCTCAAGGACCGCAGGATCGGAGTCCTGATCACCGACCACAATGTGCGCGAAACCCTGGACCTCGTGGACCGCGCCTACATCATCCATGACGGCGCGGTTCTGATGGAGGGCGTGCCCGAAGAAATCGTCGCCCACAGCGAAGTCCGCCGCGTCTATCTGGGGGACCGGTTCAGCCTGTAGGCCCGTGACAGGAGCTGGACCCGAATGACACGCGATGGCACTTACCCCCCGCCTGGATCTCAGACAGACGACGTCGCTCGTTATGACGCCGCAGCTGCAGCAGGCGATCAAGCTGCTGCAGATGTCGAACATGGAGCTGGCGGAATATGTCGAGGCGGAACTCGAGCAGAATCCGCTGCTGGAGCACGACGAGCGGGAGCAGTCCGAAGGCCAGGACGACGCCGCACCGGCCAACGGGGCCGATGACGGGGCCGCTGACGGAACCCAGGATCCGGAGCCTCCCCAGGACAGTCTCGACCTCGCGAGTGCGGACTCCATGCCCGCGGACGGCGATGCGCCGCTGGATACGGACTACGAGAATGTCTGGGACGGCGGGGATTCGGCCGATTTCGACGGCAGCTCCCTGCGATTCGACGCCACGCGCATCGGCTCCGGCGGACGGGCGGACTTCTCGGACTCCGAAAGCGGCATAGAGGCAACGCTCAGTTCCGAGATAACCCTGCAGGATCACCTCCTCGAACAGCTGGGCGTGGACATCGTGGATCCGGGCGACCGGCTGATCGGACTGCACCTGATCACGATGCTCGACGGGGCGGGCCGGCTCTCGGGCGACCTTTCGGATGTCGCCGACCGGCTCGGCTGCCCGCTCGAGAGGGTCGAAGATGTGCTGGCCCGCATGCAGCGATTCGATCCGCCGGGCGTTTTCGCCCGGGATCTGAAGGAGTGCTTCGCCATCCAGCTGCGCGAGATGGACCGGCTCGATCCTGCGATGCAGCGCCTGCTCGACAACATGCATCTTTTCGAGAAGTACGATCTCGCGGGCCTGCGCAAGGCCTGCGGGGTCGACAAAGAGGACTTCGCCGACATGCTGGCTGAAATCCGGTCGTTGCAGCCGAAGCCCGGAGCCCTGTTCGAGCATGAGATTGCGCAGCCGGTGATTCCCGACGTCCTGATGCGCCCGCAGGCCGACGGCGGGTGGCGGCTCGAACTCAATGCCGATACGCTGCCGCGCGTCCTGGTCAACCGGCACTACTACGCCGACATCGCGCGCGGCGCACGCGACAAGGAAGCCAAGGAGTATCTGAGCGAACGGCTTAATTCGGCCAGCTGGCTGGTCAAGGCGCTGCACCAGCGGGCGACGACGATACTGAAGGTGGCGGCCGAGATCGTCCGCCAGCAGGATGGTTTCTTCGAGCACGGCGTAACGAACATGCGGCCGCTGGTCCTGCGCGATATCGCCGAAGTCATCGACATGCACGAGAGCACGGTCAGCCGCGTGACCAGCAACAAGTACATGGCCACGCCGCGGGGCATTTTCGAACTGAAATATTTCTTCAGCGCCGCACTTTCGAGCGCGGACGGCGGCGCCACCCATTCGGCCGAGGCTGTGCGCCACCGAATCAAGGAGCTGTGCGACGCCGAGCAGCCGGGCGCGATCCTGTCGGACGACGACATCACGGACCGCCTGCGCGAAGAGGGCGTCGACATCGCGCGGCGGACCGTTGCGAAATACCGGGAAGCCATCAACATTCCGTCGTCGGTCAAGCGGCGGCGGATCAAGTCCGGCCGGACCTAAGGGGGCGGCCCGATTCCGTGCCACCGAACCAGTGGCGCGCAGCCCTCGCGGAGCGTCTCCGTGGCCTGCGGTTCCTGGAGCCGCAGCCCGGTGAATCGGCGCTGTCTTCAAGATCTGGAGCGGATTCACCCGGCCGGTCATAACCGCGATCAACCGCGATTCGCTTCAGGGTCGAACGGGCGGCATACGCGACCGGCCGGACACCGGAAAAAAAACTGGGCAGTCGAGGGAAAAGTGTTAAAATATATCATGTTGCAAGCAGTCCTTGATCGCGCAGCGGCAATTGTTGACTCTCCTCGTCCTCGCCACTATGGTGCGCCGCCGTCGCCCGTTGGTTGGCAGAATTCGCCCGGCCGGCAAGCGCCCATAAAACATCAAGAATAGCTATCGAATGCAACTTTCCGTCAAAGGTAAACAACTTGACGTTGGTGATGCGTGGCGTCGTCACGTTGAGGAGAGCCTGCCCGATGTCGTCGGCAAGTATTTCGACAATGCGCAGGACGCCCAGGTGATGCTCTCACGCCAGGGCGTAACGTTCCGGGTCGACATCACGGTGCATGTGGGCAAACGCATCATCGTTCAGAGCCACGGCGCGACCGGAGACGCCTACAGCGCGTTCGAAGAGGCCGGCGACCATCTGGGCAAGCGCCTGCGGCGATACAAGCGCCGGCTTCGCGACCACCATCGCGAGCGTTCGGACAATGTGGAATTCCTCCCCGCGCAACAGTATGTTCTGGCCGGCGAAGACATCGGAACGGAACCGGATTCCGATGAAAAGGATGAGCCCGTCGTCATCGCCGAAATGGAGACCGCGATAGAGAGCCTGTCGGTCGGAGAGGCCGTGATGCGGATGGACCTTGCGAATTTGCCGGCCCTGATGTTCAGGAACCGTGCGCATGGGGGGCTGAATATGGTATATCATCGGGGTGATGGACATATCGGCTGGGTAGACCCGCGCGGAAATCGGCGTGACGACGAGGAGGATGCCTGAAATGGTGCGACCCTTCAACGCTCCGGCGCGGGTTTATTTCCCGGTGCAACCAATGGGAGTAGCGGCAATGGAAATCGCGGAACTTCTCGACACTGAGAGCGTTGTCGCCAGACTCCCCGCAACATCCAAGAAACAGGCTCTGCAGGAACTCGCGAAGCGCGCAGCGCAGATTACCGGCCTCGAGGAACGGGCGGTCTTCGACGTCCTGCTTGAACGCGAACGCCTCGGCACAACCGGCGTCGGCAGCGGAATAGCGATCCCGCATGGCAAACTTCCCGGGCTGGACCGGCTCTACGGGCTTTTCGCCAGGCTGGAAAAGCCCGTCGATTTCGAAGCCGTCGACGATCAGCCTGTCGACCTGATTTTCCTGCTGCTGGCCCCGGAAGGCGCAGGCGCCGACCATCTCAAGGCGCTGGCCCGGGTGTCGCGGCTGCTTCGCGACCGTACGATCTGCGACAAGCTGCGCGGCTCCGACGAGGCTGACGCACTCTATTCGCTGCTCACCGAGCCAGCCGCGAGTCACGCCGCCTGATTTTCACTATTGGCGCATTGTCCGGCTGCATTGATTCGGCGCCGGCCGTCTCAATGCACGGGCACCACCAGCAGATCATGCTGAAATGCGGCGATGACGGCGCTGTCGCGATCCGGGGCCAGGCCAACCTGCCGGCCATCCGCACCCATCACGGCGACGACCTCCTCGCCCTGCACGGATACGGGTCGCAAATAGGCGATCTCTCCGGTTCCCAGTACCGCCAGATCCTGCTGGGTAAGCGCTTTCAGGGTAACTGTTTCGAGCATGTCCATCCTCATGCCTTGGTCTCCAGGCTCTTGCTGTTATTGTTTCCGGGGCGGATCTCGACCGTCCGGACACGCTCCTCCGTAAGCGGGCGAAGCAGGTCGACATAAAGCAGGCCGTTGTTCAGTTCGGCGCCCTCCACCTCGATGCCGTCGGCCAGCACGAAGCTGCGCTGGAACTGACGGGTCGCGATCCCGCGGTGAATGAAGACCCGATCGGCGTCATCGTCTTCCTGCTGTTTTCCGCGAATCACCAGCTGGTTACCTTCGATCTGGATCGAAAGATCGTTTTCGGTGAATCCGGCCACGGCCAGCGTGATCCGCAGGCGGCTTTCACCGGTCTGTTCGATGTTGTACGGCGGGTAACCCTCGGCCGGCATCTTCGCGACGCGGTCCAGGACGCGCTCGAAATGATCGAAGCCCAACAACAATGGGCTGTTGAACAGTGACAATCTCGTCATCGTCCAGCCACCTCCTCTTTTCCCGTTGTGAGCGGGTAGCTGTGTTGTGGAGCCCGTAACGGCGCTCCGGGTTGCCGCGGGCGCACGCGCCCCGCGGCTTTTCGATATGTGGGATTCATGCACCCGGGATTCAAGATACCGCCTGGTCGGCCGCGAGGGGCAGCGTGAGCACCGTGCGCAATCCTCCGATTGGCGATTCGTCGAGCTGCAGTTTTCCGCCGTATAGCCCGGCGATATCGGAAACGATGGCGAGACCCAGCCCGCTTCCCGGGGACGTCTCGTCAAGGCGCCGGCCACGCCCCATCGCTTCGCCGTGCTGCGAGGCGGGAAGGCCGGCGCCGTCATCGTCGATCGTCACGACCAGCCGGCCGTCCGTCCGCGTGGCCGAAATCACCGCCCGCGACGCGGCCCACTTGCAGGCATTGTCCAGCAGGTTTCCGATCATCTCCTCGAGGTCCTGCCGCTCACCGCGAAACGCCACGGGCTCGCCTTCCACCTGTACGACGATCTCGACCGGCCGCTCGGCATGGATTCGCTGCAGGGTACGCTTCAGATCGCCGATGACCGGCGCAACCGGGGTCCGCGCACCCAGCACGGCGCCTGTCGCAGCGGCCCTGGCGCGCGACAGGTAGTGGTCGACCCAGCGGCGCATGGTGCCCACCTGCCGGCCGATCGCGTCGGCCCGCGGGCCCTGCCGGCGGGACGCTTCGTTCCCCAGGACCGCGAGGGGCGTCTTCAGGGCGTGGGCGAGATTGCCGACATGGGTGCGCGCGCGATCGAGGACCGCGGCATTGTGCTCCAGAAGCGAATCGAGCTCACTGACAAGGGGCTGGACTTCGGACGGCCAGTCGCCCTCCATACGCTCGGTTCTTCCGCCCCGGATATCCGCCAGCGCAATGCGGACCCGCCGCAAGGGCTGCAGGCCGAAACGGACCTGAATCGCGACCGCGACCGCGAGGCCCAGTCCGAGCGCGCCCATCGACCACAGCAGCGCAAGATTGAACGGCCGCAACTCGTCCTTCAGCTCGCTGCGGTCCGCGGCGACGGCAAACCGGACCGGGGGCGCGGGCTGCGGCATCTCGGGGAGGGTCACATCGATGAAGCGCACTCTCAGCATCGCGCCGTCCGGACCCGGCATTTCCTCGGTCCGCATGCCGCCCTGTGCGCCGGGCGCCGTAATGTCCAGGGTCTCGTCCCACAGCGAGCGCGAGCGGACGAGCACGGCGCCCCGGTGGTCGGAGATCTGCCAGTACCAGCCCGAATAGGGCAGGTCGAACCGCGGCTCGGGCAGGGTGCGCGACAGGATCAAACGGCCGGAATCGTCATACCGGCTCACCGCGATCAGGGAATCCACATGCACGGTCAGCCGGGCGTCGAAGTTGCGCTCGACGGAATCCCGGAACAGAGCGGAAATCAGCAGGCCGCCGATCGCCAGCGCCGCCGCAATCCACAGAATCGCCCCAATCACCAACCGGGATGCGAGCGAGCGGGGCCTCACATTCACTTGGGCATCGCCCCGACGCCGGGAGGATCTCCCGGGAATCTAATGCATTTCATGGTTGCTCGTCGCCGGCATCGGGTGACCTCATGTTTCGAGACGGCTGCAGTCGCAGCCTCCTCAGCATGAGGGCAAATATTTTGGAGCCTCATGCTGAGGAGGGCCGCAGGCCCGTCTCGAAGTATGAGGTCGCTGGGTGTCGTCATGGTCGAAGTTCCCTGGCTTCAGCTCCGCGCTTCGACAACTGGTGCAACAAATCCAGGTCGCCCGCGATCAGCGCCTCCTTCTTTGCCCGGCTCCAGCCTTTCAGTTGTCGCTCGGCGGCGATGGCGTCGGTGACGCGGTCGAAGTCCTGCGACCAGACCAGTTCCACCGGCCGTCGGCTCATGGTGTAGCCGCCGTAGAACCCGCTGTTATGTTCAGCCACGCGCGTCTCGAGCGACTCGCGGGTGCTGCCGACATAGTAGCTGCCATCCGAACAACGGAGGATGTAGACGAAGGCGTTCATCGGTGCGGTCTCCGGCACCGAGCGACCTCATACTTCGAGACGGCGCTTCGCGCCTCCTCAGCATGAGGCTCGAAAAAATGTTCCCTTTTGCTGAGAAACAGCGGCCCGTCTCGAAGTATGAGGTCGCGCCGCCAGCGCGAGCGCGAATCCATACATGCTTGAAATGCGTCAGGACTCGGCATCTTCCGGCCGCACCATCCGGTATCCGAGTCCGCGCACGGTTTCGATCGCCGCCGCTCCCAGTTTTCGCCGCAACCGCCCGATAAAAACCTCTATCGTGTTGGAATCAAGGTCGAAATCCTGGTCGTAGAGATGTTCCGTCAGCTCCGTTCGGGACAGCACCTTGCCGAGGTTATGCGCCAAGTACGCCAGCAGCCGATACTCCTGCCCGGTCAGTTTCACCGGCGTCCCGTCGAGCGTCACGCGGCTGCTGCGTGTGTCGATGCTGACAGGGCCGATTTCGATGACCGGCGATGCGAGCCCGCCGGAGCGGCGGATCAGGGCCCGAAGCCGCGCAAGCAGCTCCTCAATGCGGAACGGTTTGGCAAGGTAGTCGTCGGCGCCCGCATCGAACCCGGCGACCTTGTCGCTCCACCGGTCGCGCGCGGTCAGGATGAGCACGGGCATGGCATGGCCGCTCTCGCGCCATCGCTCCAGGATTGTCATCCCGTCGACATTCGGCAGGCCAAGGTCCAGCACGACCGCGTCGTAAGGCTCGGTGTCCCCCAGGAACTCCGCTTCCTCCCCATCGCGGGTGAGATCCACGGCATAACCGGCTTCACGCAGGGCCTCGGCCAATTGTCCCGCGAGGTCGGGATCGTCCTCGACCACCAGCAGCCGCATCAGCGGTTTCCCTTCGTCGACAGGATCCTGCCGCTCTCGGCGTCGACCACGACCAGGACCACATTGCCCTTTTCGCCGCGAATCCGGATCCTGTATGTCCAGGGCTTGCCCGACTTGTCGAGCTGAACGTCGAGGACCTGTCCCGGCACCGTCGCTTTCACCGCATGGAGAACCTCGGACAACGGCTTGACCTGCCCGTCGTCCGTCGCGTCCTGTGCCAATTGCCGGTCGGACTGAGCCTGCGCGGGAACGTCGGCGGGAAGCCCCGCGAATCCCGTAAAGGACAGCAGAATCAAAAGCATTCGCATCGCCCACAGGTAAGCCCGTGCACCTGAACGGCGGATGAATGGGGCGTTCAGTTTCGGTTCACTGCGCATATGGGATTCTCTGCGTCATCGACCCACCCGGTCACGAAATATGGAGGGAAACATGCTGTTCAGGACCTCGACATTGCGATCCAGGCTGGCCCTTTGTGCGGCATCGGTCGCGCTCTTGTCCGGCTTGGCGGCGGGCCCGGCCGAAGCCGGTTCCAGGGAGAAGCCCTGGTTCCAGGGAAACGGCTCGGTCGTTTCGCCGGGCAACAGGGAAAGGCCGGCGGGCAGGCCGGACCGCGGCCAGCGGCCCGCGCAGGCGCGCGCCACGCCCCCGCGCTGGCTGCCGCAGCCGGCGGCTCCCGCGCAAAACGGCCAGGTCCGCAAGCGCGGGCAGGAGACGCGATACGTCCCGCCCGCGCCGCAGCCGCCGCAATCCGCCAACCAGGGCAACCGGCGCGGCCACGACCGGCGCTACGTGCCGCCGGCGCCGGCGCCGGGGCACGTCGACCGCGACCGCAAGCGCGGCCGGAACCCGGGCTACACGCCTCCGCCGCCGCCTCCGGGCCATGCCGACCGCGATCGCAAGCGCGGCCGGAATCCGGGCTACACGCCTCCGCCGCCGCCTCCGGGCCATGCCGACCGCGGTCGCAAGCGCGGCCGGAACCCGGGCTACACGCCTCCGCCGCCGCCTCCGGGCCATGCCGACCGCGGTCGGCCCCGCCACCGGGGCGACGACCATCGGCGTCATGGGGGCGACGACCGCCACTACGGCCAAAAACCACATCATAAACGCACCCAACATCATGTGTACCGGTACTATTACTACCGTACGAGCCCGCGGCACTATTACTATTACTACGGCCTGCCGCAGGCCAGTTCGTACCCGGTGTACTACCTGGTGCCCTATCACATCCATACGTCGCCCGGCTACCACAACCACGGCGAAGAGACCAATTACTGCAGCGACGGCTATACGCAGGGCGGCGTCTACCGTGGCGGCGCCTATACCCGCGGCGCATCGCACCAGGCGGGCGGCGCGATCGTCGGCGGCATCCTCGGCGCCGTGGCCGGCGCACAGGTCGGCAACGGCAAGGGCCAGCTCGTCGCGGTCGGCGTCGGCACGGTGATCGGCGCCCTGATCGGCAGCGATGTGGGCCGATCGATGGATGAGCGGGATCGCGCCTATGCGACGGGGTCCTTCGGGCACGCGATGGAAGCCACTCCGACCTGCACCACGATTACCTGGAACAACCAGCAGACCGGAAACTACGGCAGCGTCACCCCGGTGCAGACCTACGAGCCGGAACCCGGCCGCTACTGCCGCGAATTCCAGCAGCAGGTGGTGATCGGCGGAGAACCGCAGGATGCCTACGGAACGGCATGCCGCCAGCCGGACGGAAGCTGGGAGATTGTCGCCGAGCAGCCGTAATCCCCCCAACTCGGCGTCGCTGGCGGTCGTCTTTCGGAGGTGCGGGTGGCCCTCCGCGAGGCGGCCGCCGCATCTTTTCAGGGGGGCCGCGGCGCAGCCGGATTGGGGTGACAGCCCCGACACGCGATGGCGTCGCTCAAGCTGAACCTCGGGTGAACGGGCCGTTCAGGACCGGTTCACCGCCAAAGTGTCAAAGTCGCAACAATACACGGACGGCCCAACGTCCGGGACTTCGCCGCGGGGTGGCCATACCCCCCCAACCCTGCGGCAAACTGGACGGCCGTCTTTCAACAATACCGGCAGCCAATCCGGAAGACGGCCGTCACACTGCTTTCGAATGGCGCGCCGCGCCGCTTTCCAGGTAAGTGTCGAATACCGCACAGACGGTCCGCATCAGCGGCTGGCCGATCTCCGTAATACCGATACGGTCGGCATCGATGGTCACCAAACCGTCCGCGACCATCGGCTTCAAAGCCTCCAACTCAGCCTCGAAGTGCGCCGCCGTCTGCTCGTAGCGGCGACTTTCGGCCGACAGGTCGACCTGCAGGTCGCACATCAGCCGCTCGATGATGCCCCGGCGCAGCCTGTCCTCGTCGCTCAATGCAATGCCCTTGTCGACCGCGGGCCTGCCGTGACGCACCGCATCGGCCCAGGCGCGCAGCGGCACCGCGTTCTGGACGTAGCCTTGCGGCAACGCGCCGATCGACGATGCGCCGAACCCGATGAGGGCCTGCGCCTGGTCCGTCGTATAGCCCTGGAAATTACGGTGCAGCCGGCTTTCCTCCAGCGCCCTCGACATCGAATCCCCGGGCAGCGCGAAATGGTCGAGGCCGATGCGACGATAGCCGTTTTCGACAAGGCGCGCGGCGGCGGCTTCGGACTGCGCGAACCGCTCGCCGCCATCCGGCAGCGCGTCGTCCGGAATCATCCGCATGTGGGTCTTCATCCACGGCACATGGGCATAACCGAACACCGCGACGCGGTCCGGCTGCAGCTCGGCAGTCAGGTCGGCGCTGCGGCGCACGTCCTCGACCGTCTGGTGCGGAAGACCGTACATCAGATCGAAATTGATGCCGGCGATGCCGGCGGCGCGAAGCCAGCCTACCACCCGCTCCGTCATTTCGTAGGGCTGGATGCGATTGATGGCGCTCTGCACCCGGTCGCTGAAATCCTGGACGCCCAGGCTGGCGCGCGTCACGCCCGCCTTCGCAAGCCCCGCCACCATTTCCTCGGTGACGGTGCGAGGATCCATTTCGACCGCGATCTCCGCGTCCGGCGCGACCGAAAAACGCGCGCGGATGGTATCCATCAGGCCTGAAAAATCGGCGACCGAAAGGATCGTCGGCGTACCGCCGCCCCAATGCATGTGGGTCACCGGCGGATTCGCCCGGATCGCCGACCCGATGAGTTTGACTTCCTCGGCCATGGTTGCGGCGTAGCCGCCGACCGGCTCGTACCGGCGGACGATCTTGGTATGGCAACCGCAATACCAGCACATCTCATGGCAGAAGGGGACGTGGAAATAGAGCGAAAGCGGAGACTCCGAACCAATCGCGGCAAGCCAGCGAAGATACGTATCGGCCGAGATTCCGGCATGAAAATGCGGCGCCGTCGGATAACTGGTGTAGCGCGGCACCCGCCTGTCGTACCGCTCGAGAATGGTGCGGTCCATGTTCTTGATCTCCTTGAAGGTCCGCCCAGAATAAATCCCGCAGCATCGCGCGGCGTTGACACAGATCAACGGCTAAATCCGGCGTTCGCCGGGTTGCGGGCAGGCGTTTATAAGCCTATCTTCCGGCACTGGCAAATTTACAGGATTGAAAAAAATGTCCCGTTTACTGGGCGCGATTGCCACGTGTGCCTTTATGCTCCTCGTCCTTTCCCCGGCCGGCGCCGTCGATCCGGACGAAATGCTTGACGATCCGGCGCTCGAGACGCGCGCCCGGGAAATCAGCCAGAATCTTCGCTGCCTGGTTTGCCAGAATCAGTCGATCGACGACTCGAACGCCGACCTCGCGCGGGACCTTCGGGTCATCGTCCGCCAGCGGCTGGTCGCCGGCGACAGCAACGAAGAGGTGCTTCAGTACATCGTGGACCGCTACGGCGACTACGTCCTGCTGACGCCGCCCGTCAGGGGATCCACTTACGCCCTGTGGTTCGGCCCGGTCGTGATCCTGCTGGTCGCGGGGGGCGCGTTGCTGATCGCGGCGCGGCGCCGGCGCAATCGTCCTGCGGCAGATGCGCTGACCGTGGACGAACAGGCGCGGCTGTCGGAATTGCTGGACGGCAAACGCGAGAACGACTGATCCCGGAAACGAGAACGGCGATCCGGTCCGCCCGGATCGCCGCCCGTTCGTTTGTCCCGTTCGGGATCAGCCGCCGTTCGCCTTCATGTAGGCGATCACGTTCTCGATATCGTCTTCCTTCTTCAGGCCGGCGAACGCCATCCGGGTTCCCGGAACCAGCGCCTTGGGCTTGGCAAGGAATTTCTCCAGCGTGTCCTCGTCCCAGGTCAGGCCGGAACCCTTGAGCGCCTTGGAGTACTTGAATCCCTGGACCTTTGCCGCCGGCTGGCCCAATACCCCGAACAGGCTGGGTCCGACCTTGTTCTTGCCTTCGTCCAGGGCATGACACGCCTTGCACTTGTTGAAGACCTTCTTGCCCTTATCCGCGTCACCATCGGCAAGTGCCGGCGCTGAGAAGGCGGCAAGAGCGGCGGCAATTCCGATGACTTTGACAATTCCGTTTTTCATCTCGTCCTCAGTTTGTCTGTTGCGAAATAACACGTCGGCAATATGGACAGCGGGTGGCACCGTCCGTACCGCGCAACCGTGGCCACCTTTCCCCCAAGCAGACTGCCGTGTACCCGGCCACGTAAGTCCGCCAATTCAAAAGTTATAATGCCCCGCTGTCAAGGACGGTCTTTGCGGCACACGGTCGCTGGATTCCGCGACCGCGATACGCCACTCAATTGTCCCCGGAATCCGTACCGTGCTCCGTCTTCATTCGCATTTGGCGCAACTGCTCCGCAAACACCTCGCACGGATCGTCGTCGTCCACGCGCGGCGCAAACCACACGAAGTCGAAGGGCAGCCCGCCGTCGAAGGCAGCGGCATAGGCGCCCGGTTCGGTCTCATCGGCCACGACCTCGACCAGCCCGACCGAAACGATCCGTGCGTCCGGGGCCAGCTTCCGGAGATGCCACGGGACACCCCAGTCGGCCCGGACATGACCCGTTCCGGCGATCAACAGTGCGGAATCGCGCCCCGGCAACGCGCGGCCGCGGATCATCGCCCCGGCCATCACGGCGTCCTTGGCCAGCGTTACGGTGACCATCGGATCCAGCATCTGTTCCGGCAGTTGCCCGCAGTGGCTCTCGTGGATTTCGCCGCGCATCCCGGCGCGCATCGCCGCGCCAATCGGCTCGTCCAGGCGCAGCCTGCGCGCACGCGCGGCCCCCAGCGCCTCGACGCCCTGCGAAGATACCGCCCGCGTCGCCTCGCGATCCAGTCCGCCGGCGCGCAGCGGCGCGTCATACGCCAGCGCCGCGTCCGCGATCGGCTGGTACATGCGCCACGCCGGCCACCCGCGTGCTTCCCATCCCACGGCCTCGCCAATTCCCGCCGAATCCCTCGGGCTGTCGGCCAGGTGGGAGTCGAGCGCGGCCTGCTGATTTTCCGTCAGCATCTCGAACACGATGGCGGGCTGCCGGCGCTGTGCAAGCATTTCCCGGATCAGCAGGGACTGATACCGGTGGTGGTCGGCGTTGTTGTGCTTTTCCCCGACGAGAACGAAATCGGCGTCCTGCAGCGCGCCGTAGACCTCGCCGGCGGTGGCGAACCGCCGATCCGACGGCACCCAGACGCGCCCCGCCAGCGGATGGTCCTGGTGCAGGGGCGAAATCCAGCGGCCGTCTTCCGGCCCTTGCGAGGCGCTTTCACAGCCGGACAGTGCGACGGCCAGCAAGGCGATCGCGAACCACGGCGCGCCGCATCGGGCCATCTCAGACCTCCGCCGCGTCCATCACGACGCGGAGCAGCACGTTGCAGCCCGCCGTCAGATCCTCGGGCGTGGCGCTTTCCGTCTCGTTGTGGCTGACGCCGTCCTTGCAGGGCACGAAGATCATCGCCGTGGGGGCCACGCGATTGATGAAGCAGGCGTCGTGCCCGGCCCCCGAAACGATATCGCGGTGCGCGTATCCTGCCTGCTCCGCGGCCCGGCGCACGGCGGCGACGCATTCCGCGTCGAACACCACCGGCGCCGTGTCGGTGACATCGCTGATCTTCAGCGCGAGGCCGGCCTGCCCGGCGATATCGGCGCAAACGTCCCGGATCGTGGTGTCCATGGTCTCCAGCGCGGCGGCGTCCGGGTGCCTTGCGTCGATCGTAAAGAAGACCTCGCCCGGGATCACGTTCCGCGAATTGGGCGCGACCCGCATCATGCCGACCGTGGTCACCGCGGCCGGGGTTTCGCGCCCGATCCGCTCGACCGCAACGACCATGCCGGCCGCGCCGGCCATCGCGTCGCGGCGGCGGTCCATCGGCGTCGTGCCGGCATGCGAGTCCGTGCCGCCGACCGTGACGTCGTACCACCGCAGCCCCTGGGCCCCGGTCACCACGCCGATCGTCTTGTCCTCGGCCTCCAGGATCGGGCCCTGTTCGATATGGGCCTCGAAGAAGGCCCTGATCGGCCGGCCGCCGCATTCCTCGTCGCCGGCATAGCCGATACGCTGCAGCTCCCCGCCGACGGTCCGGCCGTCCGTATCCGAACACGCGAGTCCCTTCTCCAGCGGATATGCCCCGGCGAATACGCCCGAGCCGATCATCGAAGGGGCGAAGCGGGCGCCCTCCTCGTTGGTCCAGACCGAAAGTTCGACCGGCGCGTCGGTCTCATAGCCGTGGTCGTTGAGCGTGCGGACCACCTCCAGCCCGGCGAGCACGCCGTAGACCCCGTCGAACCGGCCGCCGCTCGGCTGCGTGTCGAGATGGCTGCCCATCATCACCGGCGGCAGTCCGTCGTCACGGCCCGGACGCCGCGCGAAGATATTGCCCATACGGTCGACACGGATCGCGCAGCCGGCCTCCCGGCACCAGCGCACGAAGAGATCCCGGCCCTCGCGGTCGAGGTTGCTGAGGGCAAGCCGGCGGCTGCCGCCCTTCGGCGTCGCCCCGATCTTCGCCATCTCCATAAGGCAGTCCCACAGCCGCGCGCCGTCGACGGAGAGGTTGCGCATGTGCTGGTCCTTCTGTTTGACGACGGTCATCGGCCGCTGCCTCTATGGGATCGCGGCAACCTAATGCAATTCCGGGATGTCCGAAACCGGTTTCGGGGAGAGGTGCTGCGCCTGCGGCCGCCCCTTCGCGGCAGGACGGGACCGGCCGGAAACAAAAAGGGCCGCGCGACCGGGCGACCCTTATCCGGAAATTGGTGGAGCCGAGGGGAGTCGAACCCCTGACCTCTTGAATGCCATTCAAGCGCTCTCCCAACTGAGCTACGGCCCCATGGGCGTCCGCCGGGCTGACGCCCGGCGCGGTCGGCATGCATATAGGACAGCGGCGCACGCGCGCAAGCGAAAAATGGCCGGCCAGCCTCACCCGCAACCGCCAGCCTCAGGTGTCCTCTTTGTCCGCTGGGGTTTCGATGACAGCGGTCACGTCGTCGTCGCCGAGGTCGCTCGCGTCTTCCAGGACGTCATCGTCCTCGTCGTCGTCGGCGACGACCTCCTCCTCCTCGGTATCGGCGGCGACCTCCGGGACCTCCACCTTCGGTTTCGGTTTTTCCGCGACCACCTCCTCCGCGCCACGCGTGCGCCGGGATTTCAGGACGGCCTCCGGATCGAATGTCGCGCCGCATTTGGGGCATATGATGGGATCCCGGCGCAAATCGTAAAACGGCGCACTGCAGCTCTGGCATATGCGTTTCGCGCCCCATTCAGGCTTGGCCACAATCGTCCTCCTCAACTCGGGTAACAATGATCGTCCGGAAAGTGTCGCTGCAAAGGCACTTGCCACGGGACGCCGCCGCCTGTCAAAAGCAAATTTCGGGAGGCCCGCCGGTTCGTGCCTGACCGGACCCTGCCCCTGTTCGCGCATTGCCGTTTGTGCTACAGGCATCGCCGCGCCGGAAAGGGTTCCGGCGACCGGTCACACGAGGCACAGATGAACCCGCTGGAATCCCGTCCCGCAAAGCCGCTTTCAGGCGCAATGCGCGTGCCGGGCGACAAGTCGATTTCGCACCGGGCGCTGCTGATCGGCGCGCTGGCCGCCGGCGAGACCGTGATCGAGGGACTCCTCGAAGGCGAGGACGTCCTGCGGACGGCGGCCGCGATGCGGGCGCTCGGCGCCACCGTCGAGCGCGGCGAGGGCAATGTCTGGCATGTCCGGGGACGGGGCCTCGGGGGGCTCACGGAACCGGCGGAAATTCTCGACATGGGGAATTCCGGCACGGCGGCGCGCCTGCTGATGGGAATCCTGGCCAGCCATCCGCTGACGGCGTTTCTGACCGGGGATTCATCGCTGTGCCGCCGGCCGATGGGACGCGTGCGGGCGCCGCTCGAACAGTTCGGCGCACAGATCGTAACGCGTGGCGGCGGCCGCATGCCGCTCGCGATCATCGGCACCGCCGACCCGATGCCCGTGCATTACAGGCTGCCCGTCGCCTCGGCGCAGGTGAAGTCGGCCGTCCTGCTGGCCGGCCTGAACACGCCCGGCAGGACCACCGCCGTCGAGCTGCAGCCGACCCGCGACCATACCGAGCGCATGCTGCGCCATTTCGGCGCCGAGGTGGATGTCGCCGAGGAGGGCGACGGCGCGCTGGCCGTCACCGTCACGGGCCAGCCGGAATTGACCGGCCGCGAAATCCAGGTGCCGGCCGATATCAGCTCGGCGGCTTTTCCCATGGTTGCGGCGCTGATCGTGCCGGGCTCCGAGATCGTGCTGACCGGTGTCGGGATCAATCCGCGGCGCATCGGTCTGATCGACACGTTGCGGGAGATGGGCGCCGACATCGAGATTCGGAACGAGCAGGCCATCGCCGGCGAGCCGGTTGCCGACCTCCGGGTGCGGGCCGGCGCCCTGGCCGGGGTCGCGGTGCCGGCGTCGCGGGCGCCGTCGATGATCGACGAATACCCGATCCTTGCCGTGGCGGCCGCCGTCGCCGAAGGGAAGACCGCGATGCACGGCATCGCGGAGCTTCGCGTGAAGGAGAGCGACCGGCTGGCCACGATGGCGCGCGGCCTCGCCGCATGCGGCGTCGAGATCGAGGAGGGCGAGGACAGCCTCGTCGTGCATGGCTGCGGCGGCGGCATACCGGGCGGCGGCGCGATCGCGACCGATCTGGACCACCGCATCGCGATGGCGTTCCTGGTGCTCGGCCTGGCGGCGGAACGGGCGGTAACGATCGACGATTCAGGCCCGATCGAAACCAGCTTCCCGGGATTTGCCGCACTGATGAACGACCTCGGCGCCGCCATCGGCCCCGCCGGGGAAACCCGATGATCATTGCTGTCGACGGGCCCGCGGCTTCCGGCAAGGGCACCCTGGCGCGGCGCCTCGCCCAACATTTGGGCCTCGCCCATCTGGATACCGGCCGGCTGTATCGCGCGGTCGGGCTCGCGGTGATCCGCGCCGGCCGCGATCCCTCCGACACCGGCGCCGCTGAGGCGGCGGCGCGCGCGCTGGATCCGGATATGCTGGACGACCCGACCCTGGCCGGCGACGAAGCCGCGCAGGCGGCATCGAAGGTGGCGGCGATCCCGGCGGTCCGGGCGGTGCTGCTGCAGTTCCAGCGCGAATTTGCGGAAAGCCCGCCCGACGGCGCCGCGGGCGCCGTTCTGGACGGGCGCGATATCGGCACCGTCGTGTGCCCCGACGCCGACTTCAAGTTCTTCGTGACGGCCAGTGCCCCGACCCGCGCGGAAAGGCGGCATAAGGAGTTGCTCAACCGGGGAGAGACCAGTATATATGCGCGCGTCCTGCAGGATTTACGGGAACGGGATGCGCGTGACAGTGCGCGCAACGTCGCCCCGTTGAAGCCGGCTGAGGACGCTATCGTACTGGATACGACCGATATGGATGCCGACGCGGCGTTTGCCACAGCGGCAAGGCATATCGAGGCCGTTTCGAGTGGTGGCGTTCCCACAGGATAGCGAGGCGTATTCGCGGCGCCTTCGCCAGGGCCGAAAGCCCGGGCAGAGGGCTGCGAGATCATTCACCAAAGACCGCCGGAGACAACCGGCCGGCCGGAAAACCGTTGAACTGAAAGGACCGCAGAAGACATGGCTAGTGCGCAGGAAAAGGAAAGCTTTGCAGCGCTTTTGGAAGAATCGCTCGTCGCGAATGAAGGATTAGAGGGATCTGTGATCCCCGGTACCGTGGTCAGCGTCGACAACGACTTCGTCATCATCGATGTCGGGCTTAAGGCCGAAGGACGCGTCGCCGCGAAGGAATTTGCCGCACCGGGGCAGAAGCCCGAATTGCAGCCCGGCGATATCGTCGAGGTGTTCCTGGAGCGCATGGAAGACCGGCACGGCGAGGTCATGCTGTCCCGCGAAAAGGCGCGGCGCGAAGAGGCCTGGGGCCAGCTGGAAGTTGCCTTCCGCGGCAATGAGCGTGTCACCGGAGTGATCTATCACCGGGTCAAGGGCGGGTTCACCGTCGACCTTTCCGGTGTCAGCGCTTTCCTCCCGGGCAGCCAGGTCGATATCCGGCCGGTCCGCGACGTCACGCCGCTCATGAACACGCCGCAGCCCTTCCAGATCCTGAAGATGGACCGCAGCCGGGGCAATATCGTGGTTTCCCGCCGCGCCGTTCTGGAAGAGAGCCGCGCCGAAGCACGCAACGAGCTGGTCGCCAACCTCAAGGAAGGGCAGGTGCTGCAGGGCGTGGTGAAGAACATCACCGATTACGGCGCGTTCGTCGACCTCGGCGGCGTCGACGGGCTGTTGCACGTCACCGACATCGCCTGGCAGCGGATCAACCATCCCTCGGAAGTCCTGCAGATCGGCCAGACGGTCGACGTGCAGGTGATCCGGTTCAATCCCGAAACCCAGCGCATCAGCCTCGGGATGAAGCAGCTTGAGGCCGATCCGTGGGACGACGTCGTGGCGAAGTACCCGGTCGGTACGAAATTCGTGGGCCGGGTCACCAATATCGCCGACTACGGCGCGTTCGTCGAGCTGGAGCCGGGTATTGAAGGCCTGGTCCACGTCTCCGAGATGAGCTGGACGAAAAAGAACGTCCACCCGGGCAAGATCGTGTCGACGAGCCAGGAGGTCGAGGTCATGGTCCTCGACGTCGATCCGCAGAAGCGCCGGATCAGCCTGGGCCTCAAACAGTGTCTCGACAACCCGTGGGACAGTTTCGTGGCCGAGCATACGACCGGAGCCGAACTCGAAGGCGAGATCAAGAATATCACGGAATTCGGCCTCTTCGTCGGCCTGCCCGGCGAGATCGACGGCATGGTGCACATGTCGGACATCAGCTGGGAAAAATCGGGCGAGGACGCGATCGCCGAATACAAGAAAGGCGACATCGTGAAGGTCAAGGTTCTCGATGTCGATGTCACCAAGGAGCGCATCAGCCTCGGCATCAAGCAGCTGCGCGTGGATCCGCTCGAAGGCGGCATGAAATCGATCAGGAAGGGCGCCGTCGTCACCTGCACCGTCTCCAGGATCCTCGACAGCGGCATCGAGGTGCTCGCGAACGAGAGCGTCCCCGGGTTCATCCGCAAGACGGACCTGTCGCGTGAACGTTCGGAACAGCGGCCGGACCGCTTTGCCGTGGGCGAGAAGGTGGATGCGAAGATAACCACGATCGACAAGTCGGGGCGGAAGGTCAACCTGTCGATCAAGGCCCGCGAGGTCGAGGAAGAGAAGAAGGCCATGGCGGAATTCGGCAGTTCGGATTCCGGGGCGTCGCTGGGCGATATCCTTGGCGCGGCCCTCAAGTCCAGGCGGCAGGCCCAGGAAAAGGCCGGCGACGAGGTCAAGAAGGCCAAGCCCGCCAAGGCCAAGAAGGTCGAAACGGAAGACGCCGGCGAGTCCGGTAAAGAGGTCGAGAAGACCGAGGTCGAAGACGCCGGGGAGCCCGGCGACGAGGCCAGGAAGGCCAAGCCCGCCAAGGCCAAAACGGAAGACGCCGGCGAGTCCGGTAAAGAGATCGAGAAGACCGAGGTGGAAGACGCCGGGGAGCCCGGGGAAGAGGCCAAGAAGGCCAAGTCTGCAAAGGCCAGGAAAGCCGACGACGATTCCGCCACCGAGAAGGAAGCCAAACCCGCCAAGGCCAAGAAGGCGGAAACGAAAGACGCAGGGGAGTCCGCGGAGGAGGTGAAGAAGACCAAGCCCGCCAAGACCAAGAAGGCCGAAACGGAAGAGACCGACGACAGCGACGGCAAGGCCGAAAAGGCCAAGAAGCCAGCCAAGGCCAAGAAGGCCGACGGCGCGGACAAGGCTGAGGACAAAAAGGGCGCCAAACCGGCGAAGGCGAAGAAGGCCAGCGGGAAAAAGGCGGAATAGGACGGATAACGGGGCGGCCGGTTCTGGTCGCGAAGCGGCGGTCTGCCCCGGGGCGGACCGCCGTTGTCCGGCACGGCAGCGCACCGGATTTCAATTTTCCGTTTGGTTTGTGAGGCTTATCGCTTGACGGAGTCGGTCTGCTTTGGCACGCTTCGCCTCTGGACGACGCTGGGGACCGGCGCCATCGAAACCGCTCCCCGAATTTGCAGGTATCGCCGTGCCACCGGAGGGGGTGTCCCTGATGACGAAATCGGAATTGATACAGAGGCTTGCGGAAAGACATCCGCATCTCATCCATCGGGAGGTGGAGCGAATCGTAAGTACCGTATTCGACGAAATTTCGGCGGCCCTGGAACGTGGAGACCGGGTTGAATTGCGCGGCTTTGGAACCTTTTCCGTCAAGCATCGGGCGGCGCGGATCGGCCGCAACCCCCGGACCGGCGCGACCGTTCATGTCTCACCCAAGACCGTTCCGTTTTTCAAGACGGGCAAGCATTTGCGTGAACTCGTGAATACGGGCTCGAATTGAGCCTCGGGCGCAGGGGCGCCGTCAGATGAGACTCGTTTACTGGTTGATAGCCGTGCCGCTGCTCGTGGCCGCACCCCTGTTCGCCATATCCAACATGGACCCCGTCGAACTGTCGCTCTGGCCGCTGCCGGACGAGTGGGTGCTTGCCGTGCCGGTGTTCGCCGTGGCGCTGGGCAGCCTGTTTATCGGTTTCTTCGCCGGTGGCATCGTAGCCTGGTTCGGCGCCGGCCGGGTGCGCGCCAGGGCACGGTCGGCCGAGCGCGCGGTGCGGACCCGCGATATCGAAATCGAGGAGTTGCGCCGCAAAGTGCAGGACGCCGAACGCGCGATCGCCGCATTACAGGCGGATCTACCACCAGCGAAAGGGCTGCCGGCGCCGGTTGATGCCGCGCTCGGCCGATAGCCCTTCGGCGGCCCGGGCGGCCCGGGCGGCCCGAAAGACCATTTCCTGAAAACCTTGGCTGGTGTACACCGCTTCGTGCTACGCAGCAGGGAAGATGCACAGTGACGCCCGACGGCAGAAATCCCATACTCGTCGCGATCGATACGCCGGATCCCGGGCACGCCAGGGATCTTGTGCGCCGGGTCGGCGATTCGGTCGGGGGCATCAAGCTCGGGCTGGAATTCTTCAATGCCAACGGCCCCGCCGGTGTCCGCGATGTGGCGTCCGGCCATGACAACCTCTTCCTCGACCTGAAATATCACGACATCCCGAACACCGTCGCCGGCGCGGTGCGGGCTGCGGTGCAGCTGCGGCCAACGATCCTGAACGTCCACGCCGCGGGAGGGGCGGCCATGATGGAGGCGGCGCGGCACGCGGCAGAGGACGAAGCCGCGCGTCTCGGCGTGCGGCGGCCGCTGGTGATCGCCGTGACCGTGCTGACCAGTCTGGACGACGCGGATATCGGTTCGGTCGGCCAGAAGGGCCCGGCCACGGAGCAGGTCGTCCGCCTGGCCCGGCTCGCCCGGGACTGCGGCCTCGACGGCGTGGTGTGCTCGCCATTCGAAATCGTGCCGATCCGCGAGGCCTGCGGCCCCGGCCTTACCCTCGTCGTGCCCGGAATCCGCCCCGCCGGCGCCGCGAAAGACGATCAGAAACGGGTCATGACTCCGGCTGAAGCCCTGGCGGCCGGCGCCGACTGGCTGGTGATCGGACGCCCCATCACCGGCGCCCCGGACCCGGCCGCCGCCGCACGACGGATTTCGGCGGAACTCGCCGAATCATGACGGTTCGCGCGAAGATATGCGGTCTTAACGATTCCGAAGCCGTCCATGCCGCGGTCGAGGGCGGCGCGGCCTTCGTCGGCTTCGTGTTCTATCCGCCCAGTCCGCGCGCGGTGACGCCGGAGCGGGCCGCGGAGCTGACGACCATCGTTCCCGCCAGCGTCGGCAAGGTCGGGCTGTTCGTCGACGCCGGCGACGACGAGATCGACGCGGTGCTCTCGCGGGCCGCGCTCGACATGCTTCAGCTCCATGGCGCGGAAAGCCCCGAGCGCGTGTCCGAACTGCGTACGCGCACCGGGCTTCGCGTGATGAAGGCGGTGTCCGTCGCCGCCTCCGCCGACGTCGAACGCGCGCCGGCCTATTACGGGGCGGCGGAGTGGCTGATGTTCGACGCCAAGCCGCCGAAGGACATGGCCGGCGCGCTGCCGGGCGGCAATGCCCTGGCGTTCGACTGGCTGCTGCTCAAGGGCTGGGACTTCCCGCTGCCCTGGATGCTGGCCGGCGGGCTGGACGCCGGCAACGTCGCCGAAGCGGTGCGGCTGTCCGGTGCCCGCTACGTCGATACCTCGTCCGGCGTCGAAGACAGACCCGGCGTCAAGAACCCGGGCAGGATCAGGGAATTTCTCGCGGCCGTGGCGGGATTGTAAGGGTCGGCCGCGCGCGGATGGGCGAGGTCGCCGCCGGCGTCTGGCCGTTCATCCTGATGATCCTGGCGAGCGTGTTCGCGATCTACTTCCTGCCGGATATCGCACTCTACGTGCCGTTCAAGCTGTAGGGGCGGCTTACCGGGCCGGCAGACCCGCCGCTTCCGACGGACAAAACGCCTCGAAATAGCCGGTGAACCTGATCTCCCGAGCTTCCGGATCGCTGTAAAACCGTGCGGCATTGGCGCACAGGCGCTTCTTCGTTGGGGCATCGCCGGCGACTCGCTGGCCTTCAAAGGCGTGTGGCCCGACATAATCCTCCAGATCGACGATGATCGCGGCGACTTTCGGGTCGTCGGGCAAGGCGGCGAAAGCGGCCCTCGCCGCGGCGAACGCCACCGGGCAGTCCCGCTCGTAGCCGGTCCTGATCTGCGCGGCGCGTTCCTCGTCATAGGGCTCTTCGCCGCCCCAGTGATGGCAGGACTCGAAGGCCTCCCCCAGATCGGTGCGGATTTTCTCGATTTCAGCAGCCGGTTTTTCCGCCCCTGTTGCCGGTGGCAGCGGGATTAAGAGCACGAGAATACAGGGGGCGACCCAGAAAAGATTCTGCCGTAGTCGAGATTTCACAGGCGGTTCAGGCCGGCCGGCTGTTGTCCCAGTTCCAGTTCCAGTTCTACGCATCTCTGCAATCCCTTCAGAATTTTCACTTGGCTGTGATGGTAGCCCTCTGTTCCCGCAATTATTCGGCCTATGGCTTGCGCAAAGGTTAAGCAAACAACGATTCGAATGGACCGGTCTGTTGCCCACAAGCCCTTCCGGCGTATAGTCGCGCCGCAATCCAGCCTGTCCGACCAGGAGCCCCGCATGACCGCACCGCTCACCCCCGCCGCCGCCAAGCTCCGCGCCCTGCTGCAATCCGGCGAGATCGTGCAGATGCCGGCGGTGTTCGATCCCTTGTCGGCACGGCTGGTCGAGGAGGCCGGGTTCGCGGCGTCGTTCATGTCGGGCTTCGCGGTGTCGGCGGCGCGGCTCGCCCTGCCGGATACCGGGCTGATCTCCTATGGCGAGATCGTCGACCAAGGGCGCAACATCTGCGCCGCCGTGGACATCCCGGTGATCGGCGACGGCGACACCGGCTACGGCAACGCGGTCAACGTCAAGCGCACGGTGCGCGGCTATGCGGCGGCCGGCTTCGCCGCGGTGATGATCGAGGACCAGGTCTGGCCCAAGCGCTGCGGCCACACCAAGGGCAAGGCCGTCGTCGCCTTCGACGAGGCCGTCGCGCGGATCCGCGCCGCGTGCGACGCCCGCGACGAGGGCGCCGGCATCATGATCCTGGCCCGCACCGACGCCCGCGCGACGCACGGGCTGGACGAGGCGCTGCGCCGGGCCGAGGCCTTCAAGACCGCCGGCGCCGATATGCTGTTCGTCGAGGCGCCCGAGACCGAGGCCGAGATGCGCCGCATCTGCGAGGCGGTGCCGGGCCGGCATCTCGCCAACATGGTGGAAGAGGGCGCGACGCCAGTGCTGCCGGCCGAGACGCTTCAGGACATCGGCTACAGCCTTGTCGCCTGGCCGCTGACGCTGCTGTCGGCCGCGATGAAGGCGATGCGCGACGGGCTGGCCGACATGAAGGCCGGCCGCCACCCGGACAGCCAACTGCTCAGCTTCGAGGAGCTGCGCCGCATCGTCGGCTTCGAGGACTACTACGGCGAGGACGACCGCTACGCCGGCGGGGCCTGACGGCCGTTCAGCCCGGCATGACCGAGAAATAGATCGCGTAGAAGACGGCCCAGGCCGCAAGCAGCACCCCGGCCCGGAGCCGCGGGCCGGTGCGGCCCAGGACCCATCTCGATACCACGTTCGCGACCACCGCCAGCAGGACGAAACGAAGCAGTCTTGCGGGAACGCTGACGGCGAGGAAGGCCGCCAGGCCGACGCCGGCGGCCGACCCTTCGACGGCATAGATCTTGTACGGGACGCCTTGGAGCGGGCCGAAAAACACCGCCGCGACGCCATCGTCCCGCAGCGCCGACCGCACGCCATCGATCATGTCCCGGTCGATGGCGGGGATCGTTTCCAGGACGTCACGCGCGGTCGCCGGATCGAACGCACCCCAGGAATACATCGCAAGGCCACCCGCCAGGGCGCCCGCAAGCGCCCATCCGCACGCCACGAACGCCGGCATCAGGCCGCGCCGCACGGCGATCAGCGTCAGCCAGACGTCGGGGACGATGAAGAACAGCGTCGCCTCGGCGAACCCCCATATGCCCGCGATCAGCATTTAGCGCATTGTCCAGTTACATTGAACCGGCGCCGGCCCGCTCCCCCACCCCGCCGCCCATCGGTATCGTACAGGGTCTTCCGTGCTGAGCAGGCCGGTGCGAGTGCGTTGGATAACATGTTAATCCCACGCCGGAAACCGACCTTCGGCGGCGAGCCCGGCGGTGCGCTGTTCCAGCGCGGCCATGAAGGTCGCGCGGTCCCCGGTCCAGGTCATCGCCGCGCCGACGAACACGTCGCAGAAGAACGGCACCAGCAACCAGGTGCCGCGCGGCAGCGCCTTGCCCAGCCCATGCAGGAAGATCGGCACCACGGCGGCGTCCGGATGCCGTTTGGCAAGATGGCCGATGCCGGTCTTGAACGCGTCCATCTGTTCCGGCTCTCCGCGCGAGCCTTCGGGAAACAGAATCAGGATATCGCCGCGATCGAGCGCCGCGGACGCCTCGGCCAGCGGGTCGCCGCCGCCCGCACGCACCGCCCGCTTCAGGGGGATGATACCGATGATCCGCGTCGCGAACCACGCCATGGCGCGGTTGCGCAGGAAGTAATCGGCCGCCGCGACCGGCCGCAGCCGCGGCAGTTGCCCGAGCGGGAACAGGCTCATCAGCACCAGCGTGTCGAGATGGCTGTTGTGGTTGGCGGCGATGATCGCCGGGCCGGCGGCCGGCAACCGCTCGCGGTGGCGGATATTGAGCCCGAGGACGATCAGCACCACCGGCCGCACGATCAGCAGGAAGAACAGGAAGCGCAGGACATGGCTTGGCGTGGTCATCGGCGCGCCGCTCAGTAGTGCAGATAGTAGATGTAGTGGAAGAACAGCGGCGCGGTGAAGGTCAGGCTGTCGACCCGGTCCAGAACGCCGCCGTGGCCGGGGATCAGCGAGCCCGAATCCTTGACCCCGAGATCGCGCTTCAGCGCCGAGATCGTAACGTCGCCCACGAACCCGGCGAACCCGATGATCAGGCCCGCCGCCGGCGCCTGCCACGACACCAGCGGCGTGAGGTGCGGCGCGATCAGCCAGGCCAGCAGGGTCGTCGTGACGAGGCCGCCCAGCAGCCCCTCGAGCGTCTTGTTGGGGCTGACCGCCGGCGCCACCTTGTGGCGCCCGAACAGCTTGCCCCAGACATACTGGGCGACGTCGTTGAACTGGGTGAGGAAGATCAGGAACAGCAGCAGCCCGGCGCTTCCCGCGGCCGGGTTGCCCGCGTCCGGCAGCGCCAGCAGATAGGCCGCGTGGCCGATGGCGAACACCATCGTCATCAGCCCCCAGTGCAGGCTGCCGGCCGCCCGCAGGAAACCTTCGGTCTGCCCGGTCACCAGCATCGCCAGCGGCAGGAACAGGAACATGAAGACCGGCACGAAGATGATGAACATCCCGTACCATTCGATGCCGATCCAGTAGAACTGCACCGGGATGGCGAGATACGCCCAGAACAGCACGCGGCGGTCGGCGCGCCGGGTCGGGATCAGCGAAAAATACTCCTTCAGCGCGAGGAAACTGACGAAACCGAGAAAGACGACGGACACCAGGGGGCTGAGAACGATGGCGACCGACAGTACCGTCACCATCACCCACCACGAGGAGATCCGCGCCTTCAGCTCGCTGAAATCGCGCGCGGGCCGCGCCTTTACCAGGACGAACACGACGACGCTGGCGGCGACCAGGATGACGAAGACGCCGGCGATGCCCCACAGCACCGGCGTCTGCGGCAGGGTCAGGGTCATTGCCCGCTCCCCTCGGCTTCGGCCAGCGCCTTGCCGGCGCGATTGACCACTGTGAAACCCGACAGCGCCAGCGCCAGCCCCAGCAGAACATCGATCCACGCCCCTGCGCCGATGCCGATGCCCAGAAGAAAGGCCACCAGGCCGAAGACGAAGGCGCGGTCGCTCTTGCCCACCGGCCCGTCGTAGCGCCGCGAGGCGCCGATCTGCAGGCCGACGACGCCGGTCATCTCGACCAGGATGCCGGCCATCACGAGACCGACGACAGGCCACGCCGCGACACCAGGCACCGCCGCCAGCGGCAGATACAGCGCCGCGTCCGCGATGACATCGCCCAGCTCGTTCAGGACCGCGCCCAGCGGGCTTTTCATATCGTGCTCGCGCGCCAGCATGCCGTCGATGGCGTTCAGCGCCATGCGCAGGAACAGCACCGCCGGCAACAGCAGCAGCGGCCAGCGCGCCTCCGGGCGCCACAGGATCGCACCGCCGCCGGCCACCGAAAGCAGCGCCGCCGCCACGGTGACCTGGTTGGCGGTCACGCCGGCCCGGGCCAATGCGCCGCAGACAGGCCGCAACAGGGCCTGGAATCGGGGTTTGAGATCGTAGATCGTCGCCACAATGCCTCCACTTGCCGAGTATCGGCTGTACCCCCTATAAGCCGTGAAGATTAAGAATTTGAGTCTGTGACAGGGCAGCCAAATGCGCTATGAAGCTGCCCTGTTCTATCGGAATTGCAGAGCGCGCCGAATTTCCAGGGCGCCCGACGGTGTTCATGACGCAACAGATCAATACCTACCGGGCCGGGCCGGATGAGCAGGGCCATTTCGGGATTTTCGGCGGACGGTTCGTCGCCGAGACCCTGATGCCGCTGATTCTCGAGGTCGAGAAGGCCTGGGATGCCGCGAAGGAGGATCCGTCCTTCGAGGAGGAGTTGCAGTACTATTTCAAGCATTATGTCGGCCGGCCGAGTCCGCTCTATCTTGCGAAACGGCTGACCGAGCATTTCGGCGGCGCGAAGATTTACTTCAAGCGCGACGAGCTGAACCATACCGGCGCGCACAAGATCAACAACTGCATCGGCCAGATCCTGCTGGCCCGGCGCATGGGCAAGACCCGCATCATCGCCGAGACCGGGGCCGGCCAGCACGGCGTCGCAACCGCCACCGTCTGCGCGCTGTTCGATCTGCCCTGCACCGTCTATATGGGATCGAAGGACATCGCGCGGCAGGCGCCGAACGTGTTCCGCATGAAGCTTCTGGGCGCCGAGGTCAAGCCGGTCACCAGCGGCTCCAATTCGCTGAAGGATGCGATGAACGAGGCGCTGCGCGACTGGGTCGCCAATGTCGAGAACACCTTCTACATCATCGGCACGGTCGCGGGCCCGCACCCCTATCCGGCCATGGTGCGGGATTTCCAGTCGGTGATCGGGCGCGAGGCGCGCGAGCAGATGATGGAAGCGGAAGGCCGGCTGCCCGACAGCCTGGTTGCCTGCATCGGCGGCGGCTCGAACGCCATGGGCCTGTTCCATGCCTTCCTCGACGATCCGGAGGTGAAGATCTACGGCGTCGAGGCGGCGGGCCACGGCCTCAATACCGACAAGCATGCGGCGTCGCTGACCGGCGGCCGGCCTGGCGTGCTGCACGGCAACCGGACCTACCTGCTGCAGGACGATGACGGGCAGATCCTGGAGGCCCATTCGATATCCGCCGGCCTCGATTACCCGGGGATCGGTCCGGAGCATTCCTGGCTGTTCGAGAGCGGCCGCGTCGAATACGTCTCCGCGACCGACCGGGAGGCGCTGGAGGCCTTCCAGCTGTGCAGCCGCACCGAGGGCATCATCCCGGCGCTGGAGCCCGCCCACGCGCTGGCCCATGTCGGCCGCATCGCCGGCGACCTGCCGAAGGACCACCTCCTGTGCATGAACATGTGCGGGCGCGGCGACAAGGACATCTTCACCGTGGCCGAGGCGCTGGGGGTGGAGTTGTGAGCGAACACGCCGATTCGGGGCGTATCCGGCGGCGGTTCGAGACCCTGAAGGCCGCGGGCCGCGGCGGGCTGGTCACCTTCGTGACCGCCGGCGATCCGGACTACGAGACATCGCGGGAAATCGTGCTGGGCCTGCCGCAGGCGGGGGCGGACGTGATCGAGCTGGGCATGCCCTTCTCGGACCCGATGGCGGACGGCCCGGCGATCCAGGCGGCATCGCTGCGGGCCCTGAAGCGCGGCATGAAGCTCGCCATGGTGCTCGACCTGGTGCGGGATTTCCGCAAGCAGGACGACGAGACGCCGATCGTCCTGATGGGCTACTACAACCCGATCTACAGTTACGGGCCGGAGCGGTTCGTGGCCGATGCGCGTGACGCCGGCGTCGACGGGCTGATCGTGGTGGACCTGCCGCCGGAAGAGGACGAAGAGCTGTGCCTGCCGGCCCTGAAGGCCGGCCTGAACTTCATCCGCCTGGCGACGCCCACCACAGACGATGACCGCCTGCCGGCGGTCCTGTCCAATACCAGCGGCTTCGTATATTATGTCTCGGTGATGGGAATCACGGGCACCACTTCCGCCGCCGAGGGCGCGGTGCGCACCGCCGTCGAGCGGCTGCGCCGCCATACCGCGCTGCCGATCGGCGTCGGGTTCGGCATCAGGACGCCGGACAACGCCCGGGCGGTTGCGTCCGTCGCCGACGCGGCGGTGGTCGGCTCGGCCATCGTCGAGCGGATCGTGGCGGGCCTCGGCGACGACGGCAGTCCGGCCCCCGGGCTTGCCGGGAAGGTGCTCGATTTCGTCCGCGAACTTGCCGCGGGCGTGCGCGGCCGGGAGGGCCCCGAATGAACTGGCTGACCAACTTCGTCCGTCCGAAATTCCGTGCGCTGGTCAAGCAGAACGAACCGCCGGACAATCTGTGGTTCAAGTGCCCGAACTGCGGCCAGATGATCTTCCACCGCGATCTGGAGGAAAACCTTTTCGTCTGCCAGCACTGCAGCCACCATCTGCGCGTCGACGTCAAGAAGCGGCTCGAGATGCTGTTCGACGACGGGGAGTACAACCGCATCGAACTCCCCAAGGCGGTCACCGACCCTTTGAAGTTCAGGGACCTCAAGCGTTACACGGACCGGCTGAAGGAGAGCCGCACGAAGACCGGCGAGGAGGATGCGATCATCGTCGCCCACGGCGACATGGGCGGCCACAAGGTGGTCGTCGCGGCGTTCGACTTCAGCTTCATGGGCGGGTCGATGGGCGTCGCGGTGGGCGAGGGCCTGGTTTCGGCCGCCAAGCTGGCGGTCCTGCAGGACGCGCCGCTGATCGTCGTGCCGGCCTCCGGCGGCGCCCGCATGCAGGAGGGCATCCTGTCGCTCATGCAGCTGCCGCGCACCGTCATCGCCGTGGAGGAGGTGCGGGACGCCGACCTGCCCTACATCGTGCTGCTGACCGACCCCACGACCGGCGGGGTGACCGCCAGCTTCGCGATGCTCGGCGATATCCAGATCGCCGAGCCCGGCGCGCTGATCGGCTTCGCCGGCCAGCGCGTGATCGAGCAGACGGTGCGCGAGAAGCTTCCGGAAGGCTTCCAGCGGGCCGAGTATCTGATGGATCACGGCATCGTCGACATCGTCGTGCCGCGGCACGAGCTGCGCGAGACGCTGATCAATCTGATCGACCTGCTGCGCAACAGGACCCCGGAGGCCGAGATCGTCCCGCTTCCCGTCGAGGGCGAGATCCTGCCGCCCGAGGATGAGGACGAAATCGCGGAAGAGCCCGCGCACGCGGCAAAGCCGTCCGCATCTTCCGGTTCCGGGGATGCCGGACAGGAAGAGCGATCCTGAACCCGCCGAACGAGGCCGCGATTCCACTGCCGTAACCGAAAAAGATGTTTGCTCAACCCAGCGACGCGATCCTCGCGCGCCTGATGACGCTGCACCCGAAGATCATCGATTTGTCGCTGGACAGGATCGAGCGGCTGCTCGACCGTCTCGGGCGGCCGCAGGACCGTCTGCCGCCGGTGGTGCATCTCGCCGGCACCAACGGCAAGGGCTCGGTCGCCGCGTTCATGCGCGCCACCCTCGAATCGGCGGGCTACACGGTCCACGCCTATACGTCGCCGCACCTGGTGCGCTTCCATGAGCGCATCCGCCTCGCCGGCGAGCCGATCGCGGAACCGGCCCTTGCGGCCTATCTGGAGCGCTGCGAGGAAGCCAATGACGGCGCGCCGATCACCTATTTCGAGATCACCACGGCCGCCGCGTTCCTTGCCTTCTCGGAAGAGCCGGCCGACATCCTGCTGCTCGAATGCGGCCTCGGCGGGCGGCTGGACGCGACCAACCTGGTCGCGCGCCCGCTGGTGACCGTGATCACCCCGGTCTCGATCGACCACCAGCATTTCCTCGGCGAGACGCTGCGCGAGATCGCTGCTGAGAAGGCGGCGATCCAGAAGCGCGGCGTGCCGTCGGTGATCGGGCCGCAGCCACCGGAGGCCGCCGCGGTGATCGAGGCCGTCGCCGCGCGTACCGGCACCCCGACCTTCCGCTTCGGCCGGAGCTTTTCGGTGGAGGCCACCGCGAACGGGCTGGTCTACAGCGCCCGCGGCCGCCTGACCCTGCCCCGGCCGGTCCTGCCGGGCGCGCACCAGATCGACAACGCGGCGGTCGCCATCGCCGCGCTCGAACGCCTGAAGGGGTTCACCGTCACCGAACTCGACATCGCCAAAGGGCTGCTGCGCGCGTCGTGGCCGGGCCGGCTCCAGCGCCTCCGGGACGGGCCGCTGGCAGGCCTGCTGCCGGAGGACTGGGAGCTCTGGCTCGACGGCGGGCACAACGCCGCCGCCGGCGAAGCGCTGGCCGCCCACGCCGCCGCGGAGTGGGGCGACCGGCCGCTGTGGCTGGTCTGCGGCATGATGAACAACAAGCAGGCGGCCGCCTTCTTCGAGCCCCTGGCGCGCGTCGCGAGCGGCCTTCGCGCCGTCGCCATTCCGGGCGAGGAGAACGCCTTCTCCGCCGCCGAACTGGCGGACATCGCGACAAGCGCCGGCCTCGACGCCGCGCCGGCGGACGACCTTGCCGCCGCCGTCGAATCCATCGCCGCACGGCAAAAAGGCCCGGCCCGCGCCCTGATCTGCGGCTCGCTCTATCTCGCGGGAAGTGTGCTGTCCGGGTAGTGCCCCGGTTTGGATCTGGATCGGCTTATGGCCCCACGGGACAGGGTAGATGGTGCAACGAAGATCGCCCGATCCGCGTTCCCGGGTCGTGCTGGCACATAACTCAAAGCGTATCATCCCGATGAGCCTTGATTTGCACGAGAGTATCAACGCTCCTTGGTATAAGGGCCGGTCGGCGCATTGGGGGCTCCCCATGCCGGATGGTGGGTGCTAGCATGAGTTCTACCGTCCGTTGCGGGCGACGAGGCGGCGGGGCCGCTCCTTAAGGGCGTTCGCAGCGGAACACCATAGACAACGGAGGACCCCATGAAATCGACATTGGTATCCGCCGCCTGCGGCGCGGCGGCGCTTGCGGCGTTGCTGGCGGGCCCGGCCGTGGCGCAGACCTCGACCCCGGCGGGGCCGTGGATCACGCCCGACCAGAACGTCTCGCTCAAGGGATTCGAGAGCTACGAGCAACTGACCGAGAAGCTCATGCGCATCGAGGCACGCGCAGGCGGCCTGGTCGAGGTCGAGAGCGTGGCCGTGACCAACAACGGCCGCGACGTCTGGCTGGTCAAGATCGGTGACCCGGCCAACACGCCGGTCCTGGTCATCACCCAGCAGCACGGCAACGAGCCGCACGGCACCGAGGCGGCGCTCGACATCATCAAGAAGCTGGTGGCCGGCGGCGGCCCGGCGGGGGCGATCCTGGACCAGCTCTACGTGCTGATCATCCCGCGGGTCAACCCGGACGGCGGCGAGCTGTTCACCCGCGGCAACACCGACTTCGACGCGCCGCCGCGGCGCTCGAGCGACTGCTTCTTCGAGGACGGCACCATCGATCCCAGCCGGCTCGACGAGGGCCGCGGCGTCTTCTCGACGACCTACGTCGCGCCCGACGGCACCCGGCTGTCAAACTACGACATCAACCGCTACCACTGGCCCGACTGGTCGCAGAGCTGGCAGGTCGTCTGCAACCCGGGCTTCACGGGCCGGCACTTCGACCCGGCGCTCAACCCGGTGCCCGAGGCCGTGGGCGTGCGCGCAGTCTACGACGCCTACGGGCCGATCTGGGTGGTCGACGTGCATAACCAGGGCAGCAGCGTGATCGACGACGACACCGATCCGGACGTGAACCGCCCGAACTGGCTGGTCACGGGCTCGATCACCTGGCCGACCAACGAGGGCGTGGACGAGGACGCGCGCGACCTCTCCAAACAGCTCACCGTCGTCATGAAGAAGCGCTCGCTCGAGCTTGGCAACATGGAGTTCACCAACTACATCCGCCAGCGCTCGGACGGCTCCTTCATCCGCGGCGGTCCGTTCGCCGGGATCGCACGGAACGCCTTCGGCCTGCTCGGCACCGAGCGCATCCTCGCCGGCGAGCTTGGGCCGCTGGGCGGCAGCGTGCTGGTCGAGATCCGCGGCCAGGGCCAGAAGTCGATCGGCATGCTCAAGAACAACGCGCGCGAGATCGTCTGGTCCGTGCTCGCGGCCACGGCCGACGGCAGCCTCTTCGCCGAGGACCCGGCCGAGGCGCTCGCACTGCTGCCGATCGGCACCGACAGCAGCATCCGCAACCCGCGCTTCGAGGAGGAGGAGGCCGAGGTCGACGAGCCGGAGTAAGTAAACGGCGGCGTTCGAGGCAATTGCGCCCAGAACGCCCAGCGAAAGGGGCGGGGCCGTATGTTCGGCCCCGCCCTTGTCGTTCGCGTCGTCGACAGCGGCAACTCCGGGACAGTCCCCTCATCGCCGCCGCCGCCGGACCGTTCGTCATCGTGAACGCACTCGCCCGCTCGGGCCAATGCTGAAACCGGGAACACCTGATCCCGACGAGAAAGGAGGGCCCTGCATGCGCAGGGCCCTGTCAACCCGAACGGAATAATGCGGCGGCTCAGAGCAGCGATTCGACCCACTGGCTGAGCTGCGCCTTGGGCATGGCGCCGACGCGGGTGCCGGCGACCTGGCCGTTCTTGAACAGCATCAGCATGGGAATGCCCCGCACGCCGTATTTCACCGGGGTTTGCGGGTTGTCGTCGACATTCATCTTGGCGACGGTCAGGCGGTCGCCCAACTCGTCCGATATTTCCTGCAGCGCCGGCGCGATCATCTTGCACGGCCCGCACCACTCGGCCCAGAAATCGACCAGAACCGGTGTTTCGGAGTTCAATACGCTGGACTCGAATTCGTCGTCACTGACATGCAAGGTGCTCATCAACCGTCCTCGTGATTGTTCGCGTTAAAAATTACCGCCCGTCCGCCAGAACGTTCGATATATCGCGCCAGGGCCTGGGGGAATATTTATGGTCGCGCGCCCCCCCGGTCAAGTCGCGGACCGGTAAGTTCCATCAGCCGGAGGCCGTCCGTCCACAAGAGAGCGCAGCGGACGGGGCGGCCAGGATAGAGTTGCGCGATTATGTCGCGGTATTCGCCCATCTGCCGCCAGTAGATATCCGCAACATCCGCCATCGCCTCCGGCGGCGGCCGGTTCGATTTGAAATCGACGATCATCGCCTGATCGCCGGTTATCAGGAGCCGGTCGATCTGTCCGCTGATCACCGCCGGCCCGTCCGGATACCGGATCATACCGGTGACCGGCACCTCGGCCCGGCTGCCCGGCCCGAAGATCGCGCCGAACGCCGCATCCTCGAGAACCGCCATGACCTCGCCTGCGATCTCCGCCTGCGATGCCGCATCGAGCCCGTGGGCGGGGCGGGCCAGGTACCGTTCGGCGGCCGCGCGCCGCCGGGCGGCCGGCAGGTCGGGCAGCACTTCCAGCAGCGTGTGGATGATGATCCCGCGGTGGAAGCGGCGGCTGTTGTCGGCGCCGGCGGGCGAGACGACGGGCGGCTCGGCGTCCGCATCGCGCGACGGCGCGAGCGGCTTTGGCGGCGGCACCTCCCGCGCCGCCGGTTGCAGCATCCAGCCCTCCGGCGGTACCGGCCCGGGCTGGACGCCGGTCGCTTCCCTGTCCGATACCGGATCGGCGTGCTGCGGGCTGGCCAGCCGCAGGCCCACGCCCTTCAGCCCCTCGCCGGCCGGCTTGCGGAACTCGAACGAGACGTCCTCCGCAACCCCGTCCAGCCCCCGGCGGACGAGATCGTACCAGCAATCGTCCGGCGGCGCGTTCCGTCCCTCTACACCGCAGACATAGAGCCGGTCCTCGGCGCGGGTCATGGCGACATAGAGCAGCCGGCGGTATTCCTCGTCGGCACGGTCGCCCGCCGCCTGCAGCAGCGCCTCGCAGGTGGTGTCGCGATACGCCGCACCGGGCGGCCACAGCGGCAGATCGCCGTCCCACAGGATCGCCGCCCGGTTCCGCGGTTTGGACATCGTGTCGGGCAGCACGACGACCGGGGCCTGCAGCCCTTTTGCGCCGTGCACGGTCATCACCCGCACCTCGTCGCGGCCGGACTGCTCCAGGTCCCGCTTGACCGTCACTTCGCCTGCCTCGGCCCAGTGCAGGAACCCTTCCAGGGACCCGGCATGGCCGCGCTCGTACGAGAAGGCGAGGTTGAGGAACTCGTCGATCGGATCGTCCGCGTCGAGGCCGAGACGCGCCAGCATGCGCTGCCGGCCGTTGCCCCCGGCGGGCGCGGGACCGGCGAGGATCCGGGCATACAGCTCGTAGGGCGCGGTGAAGTCCACCGCGGCCAGCAGGTCGGCCAGCCAGTCCCGGGCCGCGGCGAAACGGGGCTCGGATCCGGCCATTGCGTTCAGCCTTTGCCAGACCGTCTGGCCGCCCCGGTCCCAGACCAGTTCGAACAGGTCGTCGTCGCCGAAACCGATCATCGGACCCTTGAGCACGGTCGCCAGCGTCAGATCGTCCTCCGGCAGCAGCAGGAACCGGCCGAGCGCGACCAGATCCATCACCGCGATCTGATCGGTCAGCACCATGCGGTCGACGCCGGAGACGGGAACCCGCAGATCCTTCAGGCTGCGGACCAGTTCCTCGAAGAAGCCGGTGCGCGTGCGGACCAGCACCATGATGTCGCCGGCCCGCATCATGCGCCCGCGCGACTCCAGGGTTTCCCTGCCGATCCAGCCGCCGATCCGGTGGGCCAGCAGGCGCGCCAGCCGGCCCTTCGGATCGTCGCCTGCGCGGCGCTCGACGGGCACGCTCCAGGCCTCCTCGTCTTCGCGGCCACGCGGCGCGACGGGCGGCCACAGTTCGACCAGCCCCGCATGGCCGGTCCGGTGCGCGAAATGCTGCAGCGCCGCGCCGGGCTCGACGACCCCGCGCGCCGCCGAGTCCCGCGCGAACACCGCATCCACCGCGCCCAGCACGGCCCCGGTCGACCGGAACGACACATCGAGCTCCACCGGGCGCCACTTTGCGCCGCTGTCGGTGACGCGACGAGCGAAATAGTCACGCATGCGGCGGAATTCCTGCGGATCGGCGTGCTGAAAGCTGAAGATCGACTGCTTGACGTCGCCGACGGCGAAGATCGTGCGCGGCACGTCGCGGGCGCCTTCGCCGGCGAAGAACTCGTCGGCCAGCCTGGCGACGACCTCCCACTGTTGCGGGCTCGTGTCCTGCGCCTCGTCGATCAGGATATGGTCGATGCCGCCGTCCAGCTTGAACAGGACCCAGGGCGCGATTCCCTGCCGGTTGAGCAGCTGCCCGGTCAGCAGGATCAAATCGTCGTAATCGAGGCGCGCGACCGACCGCTTTGCCGCCGCATAGGCCTCCAGCAGCGCGTTTCCCAGTTCGACCAGCGCGGCGGTGGCCTCTGCGGTGGCCAGCGCACGCAGCCGGTCCCTGACCTCGATGAGCCGGCCTCCCTCGGCATACAGGATGTCGACGATCCCGGGAAGCGCCGCCCTGACCGCCTTGGTGGCGATTCTGCTTTCGGCCCGAAGTTCATCCTGTGCGGTGAGGAACGCCGTTGCATACTCATCCAGCCCACGGGCGCGGGCCGGCGCATCGGCCGCCAGCCAGTCCGCAATCGCCTGGCCGCGGGGCCGGTCGGATTTTTCCGATCCCTGCAGCAGGGCCTGCGCCGCCTGCGTCAGGCCGGCACGGTCGAACGCGCCGTCGCGAACCGCGGCGGCGGCGATCGTCGCTTCGCTGTCGCCGTCGCCCAGGCCGAGCCGCGCGCGGATCGCCGCGGTCGCTCCCGCGACGCCGCCGGTATCGAGGAGGAACCGCCCCAGCCGGTGGCGTTCGTTGCTCAACACCGCCATCAGCTCGGTGAACCGCGGCTCGTCCACATGCCGCGTCACGGCGTCCAGCGCCCCGCGCAGGGCCGGGTCGCGCGCGCTGCGCACCAGGACGTTGTTGTGGGCGGCGGCGATCATCTCCGCCGCGCTGCGTTCGTCGATGACTTCGAAATGCGGCGCCAGCCCCGCCTCGATCGGAAAGCGTCCGAGCAGCGACTCACAGAACGAATGAATGGTCTGGACCTTGAGCCCGCCGGGCACGTCGAGCACCCGCGCAAACAGCCGGCGGGCCTGGGTCATGCGCGGCGCATCGGGCGGGATGCCGGTCAGCGCCTCCAGCGCCGCAAGCAGCCTGCCGTCGTCCAATGTCGCCCAGCTGCTGAGCGTGAAGTTGACCCGGTTCGCCATTTCGGCGGCCGCGGCCCGGGTGAAGGTCAGGCAGAGAATGTGCTGCGGCGGCGTCCCCTCGAGCAGCAGCGAGAGCACCCGGTCGGTCAGGACCTTGGTCTTGCCGCTGCCGGCGGAGGCCGAGACCCAGACGCTGGCGGCGGGATCGGCCGCCATGCGCTGCCGCGCACCGGGATCGGGCATGGCGTACACGGCGCCGGTCATGCGTCGCCCCCGCCGCCGGCCGACCATTCCAGGGTGCGCGCCAGATGCTCGTAATCGTTATAGGGCGCCGGGTGATCCGGCCGCGGCGTCGCGTGGTACGGCGTCCGCGGATCGTCGAACGTGCCGATCAGGTTTCCGAGCCCCTTCCGCGCCGCTTCGACCAGCCCCTTCGGTTCGGCCTTGACCGGCGTGACCTCGCCCGGCGGCTCGCCGCCCGAAAGGCGCCAGTAGGCCAGCGATTCCACGATGCCGGCCGGCAGCCCCTCGAATCCCCCGTCGGCGAGGATCAGGGCCTCCAGGGCCAGTTGCGGGGCGAAACCGAGTTCGATCAGCTTCTGGCCCGGCGGCGACCCGGTCTTGTAGTCGATGATGGTAAAGCCGCCGCCGGCCAGGCGGTCGACCCGGTCCGCCTTTGCCGTCAGGACGAACGGGCCGGCAGGGCCGGCGATCTCGATCCGGCCGCGGATCTCGGATCGCGGCTCGACGATCTCATGGTCCCTGCGCGCCCGTTCCTGCGCGAGGAACCATGCGGCGACGCGCAGGAAGCGCGGCCACCAGAAGGCCCGGACGGCGGGCCGGGACAGGGCATCGCCGAATGCCGCCTCGCCGCAGGCCGCAAGGCGCGCCAGCGCGTCCGCGGGCAGGGCGCCGGGATGGTCCCTGACGAACCGGTCCAGCGCATCGTGGATGAAACTGCCGCGGTCGGCCGCGCCCGGGTCGGCCTCCAGCGGGTCGAGCGCCCGCAGCTTCAGGATCTTTTCGGCGTAAATGGCGTATGGCTCGCGCATCCAGGTCTCGATCCGGGTCACCGAAAGTTCGCGCGGCCGCGCCGCGACCGGCGGCGTCGGGGAGGGCGGGTCGATCCGGACCGGCCGGTCCGGGTGCGACAGCCCGCGGTACAGCGCGGTCCATGGCTTCGCCGGCGCCAGCGCATCCTGCCGGCCGATGCCGTCGAGGACGGCCTGCAGCCGGGTCAGCCAGCGCGACGGCACGGTCGGCGCCCCCTCGGACTTCACCGCGCGGACCAGCGCCACCCGGGGCGCGGCGAAGGCCTGGGCGAAATCGTGGGCGGCGAGCCCGATCCTGCGTTCCGGCGCCGGCAGCCCGAAGCGCGCGCGCATCGGGCGGCTCATCCAGGGATCGTTGCCCGGATCGGGCGGCCAGGAGCGTTCGTTCAGCCCGGCCAGCACCGTCAGGTCGGCGTGCAGGAGCCGGGCCTCCAGGGGCCCCCAGATATGCAGCCGCGGGTGCAGGCCATAGCGGGCCCGGAACGTCGCACCCGCCATCAGCCCCTCGAACAGCGGCGCATAATCGCGTCCCGCGACGTCGTCGAGGATGTCCGCCCCGTCCCGCAGTTCGGCGATGGCGCTTGCCAGCGATTCGCCGGCCTCGCCGTGCCAGATATTGCCGGCGCCCGGGTCTGCGGCGCCGTCCGCCATCGCCTCGGCGGCGGCGAGATGCGCGTCGATCAAAACCCCCAGGGGAAGCGCACCGCCTTCCAGCAGTGCGCAGAGCGGCCCCAGCCGCGCTTCGATCGCATCCAGCAACGCGTCGAACGCCGCGCCGACCGAGTCGTTGCCGGCGACGCAGTCACGCAGCCCGACGATGCCGGGGGCGGGGCGCGGGCCGCGCAGGACCCGCCTCTCGAACTCCCGCACCAGCCGGCGGAACACATCGCGCTCCATGCCGGCGGCGGCGAAGGGATGCTTGAGCAGCGAGAGCAGCAGCACCGGGGACAGCCCGTCCGCCGCCGCACGCGCCACCTGCCGCAGAAACAGCCCGGGCGGCGTTTCCATGACCGGCCGGCCCGCCGAGTCGTCGATCTCGATGTCCCAGCGGCCGAGTTCCGCGGCAACGCGGCGCGCGAGCTGCCGGTCGGGCGTCACCAGGGCCGCGGTCCGGCCCGGCGCGTCCAGCGCATGGCGCAGCATCAGCGCGACGACCCCGGCCTCCTCGGCCTCGTTCGCGCAGTCGACCCGCTCGACGCCGTCCAGCGCACCGGCCGGCAGGCCGTCGAGCGCACGCCAGGCATCGGTGGTTTCGGTCGGACGCAGGGCCTCGATCACCGCCCGGGTGCGGCCGGGCGGGCTGGAAAGCACCGGCCCGTGCGGCCCGGCATCCCAGTCCCGAACCTCCGCCGGCGCCACCTCCAGCCTGTCCAGCAGCCGCAACATGCCCTGCTGAGGGTGCGTCGCTTCGCCCAGGGCGGCCTTGTGCGATGCGTCGTCGATAGCGCGATCCAGCCCCGGCAGGACGATCCGCCCTTGGGGCAACTGCGCCACCACCGCCAGCAGATCGGCGGTGGCCGGGATGCTGCCCGTGGAGCCGGCGGCGACGACCGGGGTCTTTGGCGGCGTGCCGCGCCACAGCCGCGCCTGCGCCTCCAGCAGCCGGTTGCGGCGGTCGGCCGGATCGATGCAGTCCTGGTCCGCGAGGATCTTCGGCCAGTTCTGGGTTACGATAGCGAGGAAATCCAGGACGTCCTGCCAGTGGGTGGCGAAGTGTTCCGGGGCAAGGGTCTCGAGCGCCCGGACATCCAGCCGTTCGGTCTGTATCTGGTCGAGCAGACGGGCGAGCTCACGGGCCAGCCGCAGCGCCTGGTCCGGCGTGATCTCCCGGCTCTTCCTCCATTGCAGGACCAGCCTGGTCAGCAGCAATTCGCGGCGGCGCCCGGATATCTCGGGCGGCAGGGTCAGGACCGCATCGCCCGACGACAGCCGCAGGGCAAGCGTGTCTTCCTCGACGTCGCCGAGCGGCCTTATGTCCGGCAGCAACAGGGGCCGGCCCTCGCTGACCCGCAGGAAGGCGTCGGCCAGCGAACGGCAGGCGCGCCGCGTCGGCAGCAGGACGATATGGTCCGCCAGGGCCTCCGGGGCGCCTTGCGTCTCGTGCAGCAGCCCCGCCGCGAGCGCGTCCAGAAACGGCAGGCCGGGCGCGATGGTCAGGACACGGCCCCCGGCTACCATCCTGGCGGCCGCTCCCCGGCCTGGCCGGCTCCCAGTTCCGCCTCGGCCGCCGCCAGTTCCCTGGGGGTCCCGACATGATACCACTCGCCGTCATGGCGTATGCCGTGGAGCCGCCCGGCCGCCTCCGACCGGTCGTAAAGCAGGTTCAGCGAGAACGGCCCGTCGGGTGCCGCGGCGAACAGGCGCGGATGGAGGATCTGGATGCCGCCGAACAGGAACGGCGCGATCTCGCCTTCCGCGCGCCGCCGGGCCACGCCGTCCGGTTCCAGATGGTAGTCGCCCCGGTCGTTGATACTGGCGCCCGCGATCGCCGGCGTCGGCACCAGCAACAACAGGGCATCCATGCGCTTGTCGGACCAGTGCCCCGCAAGGCGCTCCAGCGCCGGCGTCGGGCCGTCACGCCACACCGCATCCGAATTCACGACGAAGAACGGAGCGTCTCCCAGATGCGCCAGCGCCGCCTTCACGCCGCCGCCGGTCTCGAGCAGCACCTCTTCCGGCGACAGGACGATGTCCTTGCGGCCTGCGAGATGCGCGGCGATCATTTCGGCCCTGTAGTTGCTGTTGACCACGATCCGGCTGACACCGGCCGCCGCCAGCCGGTCGAGCGCGCGGTCCAGCAAGGTCCGGCCGGCAAGCTCGACCAGCGGCTTCGGCCTGTCGTCGGTCAGGGGACGCATGCGTATGCCGAGGCCCGCCGCCAGCACCATCGCCCGTTCGACCCGCACCGTCGTCATGGCGTTCCCGCCGCGTCCGGCACGATCCGCCTTTCCGCCGGCAATTCCCGGTCGAACCAGGCGCGCAGCGGCGCCAGCGCGGGATGTCCGAGGTCGCCCTCCAGCCAGCGCCAGACCCGCGGGATATGCCGCAGGTAGACCGGCTTCCCGTCGCGCCGGTCGAGCCGGGTGAAGATGCCGAGAATCTTGGCGCTGCGCTGGGCGCCCCAGAGCGCATAGGAGGCGGCGAACATCTCCGGGTCGAGGGCAGGGAAGGCCTCCAGGTAACGGTCCAGCAGTCGCCGGGTCAGGGCCGCCGGCACGTCCCGGCGCGCATCCTCGAAGAGCGAGACGAGATCGTAGGTGACGGGGCCCCACCGCGCGTCCTGGAAGTCGAGCAGCCCGCAGGCCTCGACGTCCGGACGGTCGGGCAGCCACATCAGATTGTCGACGTGGTAGTCGCGCAGCACCAGGCTGTCCGGTATTCCGGCCGTGGCACGGCGCAGCCCTTGCCACAGCCGGCAGTAGTCGGCGCGCGTCGCGGCCGGCGTGTCCCGTCCCAGCACCGCCGGCATGTACCAGTCGGTCAACAGCGTCGCCTCATCGAGAAGCGCCACGTCGTCGTAGGGCGAAATGTCCTCCGCGGCCGGGTCGCAATCCGCAAACCGCCGGTGCAACTGGATCAACACATCCAGCGCAAGCTCGTACAACGCCTGCTCGTTTCCCCCGCCGGCGAGCACCCGCGTGTAGGTGTCGTCGCCCAGATCCTCCAGCAGCAGCAGCCCCGCCCCGGCATGCTCGGCGAGGATCCCGGGCGCGCTGAAACCCTTGCGGCGCAGCAGGCGGTCGATCCGTATGAACGGCCGCACGTCCTCCATCGGCGGCGGCGCGTCCATCAGCACCGCGCGTTCGCCGCCGCGGGCCAGCCGGTCGTAGCGCCGGAAGGAGGCGTCGCCGGCCAGGACCCCACGTCGGGCGTCGCCCCAGCCCGCCCGGGCAAGGAATGCGGCGATCAGCGAGTCGCGCTCATCCATGGTCCAGGGTCCGCAGCCGTTCCGGCCAGTCGCCGCCGCCCGAGAGGATCGCGCTCCGTCCGGTTCCGGTGTCGACATAGGCAAGCCAGACATCCAGACAACCGGCCGGCAGCCATAGCCCGAGTCGCTCCGGCCATTCGATCAGCGCCACGCCGTCCGCCATCGCGTCCTCGATGCCGAGCTCGACGGCGTCCTCGGGTTTTTGCAGGCGGTAGAGGTCGAAGTGCCAGATCTCGAAGGCCGGCGCCGCGTAGGTCTGTACCAGCGTGAAGGTGGGGCTCGGCACCTC
The DNA here is from genome assembly GCA_947259105.1 of uncultured Alphaproteobacteria bacterium. Taxonomy (GTDB): domain Bacteria; phylum Pseudomonadota; class Alphaproteobacteria; order UBA8366; family JADFVY01. Next base: position 26,419 of record CAMYKU010000008.1, on the reverse strand, counting down.
CTCGTCGCCGGCGGTCAGCGCCCGGATCAGGGCGCGGGCAAAGGTGGTTTTCCCGCTCCCCAGTTCGCCGCGCAACGCCACCACGTCGCCGGGCCGCAATAGCGGCGCCAGCGCAACCGCCAGCCGGGCGGTGGCGTCCGGATCGGCAAGCGCCACGGTGAGCGCGCCTGATTTGGCGGCGACGGCCATCTGCGGTTTGTACCCAAGCACCGCGCCCCCCGCAACCGCGTCGCACAGGCATGAAGGTTGGGCCAGTCCGGAACCGCGCGGATGCCGGCTGCACAGGAACCTTGTATTGGTCTGAAGCGCCGCCGCGTGCTATGGGCTTGCGCGGAGCAGACATGGCGAAACACCTTCACACATGCGACGTTGCGATCGTCGGCGCGGGACCGGTCGGCCTGTTCGCGGTGTTCGAGTTCGGCATGCTGGGCATGACCTCCCACGTCGTCGATACGCTGGAGGTGTCGGGCGGGCAATGCACCGCGCTGTATCCGGAAAAACCGATCTACGACATTCCCGGATTCCCCAGGATCGCTGCCGCCGAACTGGTCGACCGGTTGCGGGCACAGGCGGCGCCGTTCAGGCCCGTATACCATCTGGGCCAGCAGGTTGTCGCCCTGCAGCCCGCGGACGGCGGCAAGAGGTGGCGGCTGGAGACCACTTCCGGCACGGTGATCGACGCGCGCGTCGTGGTGATCGCCGCCGGGGCCGGGGCGTTCGGCCCGAACCGGCCGCCACTGCCGGGTATCGAGGCGTTCGAAGGGCGAAGCGTGCACTACATGGTGCTGCGCCGGCAGGATTTCGCGGGCAAACGGGTGGTCGTGGCCGGCGGCGGCGACTCGGCGGTGGACTGGGCCCTGACCCTGTCCGAGGTGGCCTCCAGCGTCAGCATCGTGCACCGGCGGGCCAAGTTCCGCGCCGCGCCCGAGAGCATCAATCGCGTCAAGGCGCTGGCCGAAGAGGGGCGCATCGATCTCGTCATCCCGTACCAGCTGGCCGGTCTCGAAGGTGCGGACGGGCAGATCGAGGCCGTGATCGTCGCGGATCTGGACGGCAACGAGAGGCGCGTCGAGGCCGATGCCCTGCTGCCCTTCTACGGGCTGTCCATGTCGCTGGGGCCGATCGCCGACTGGGGCCTCAATCTGGACCATCACCACATTGCCGTCGATCCGCAGACCTGCCGGACCAATATCGAGCGCGTGTTCGCAGTCGGCGATATCGCGACCTACCCCGGCAAGCTGAAGCTGATCCTGACCGGCTTCGCCGAGGCCGCGGCGGCGGCGCATGCGGCGCACCCTCTCGTCTTCGAGGGCAAGGAACTGCATTTCGAATACTCGACGACCCGCGGCATCCCGGGCGGCTGACGCCCGGACCGGGGGGCGGGCTGGAGCGAACTTATACCAAGGCGCGTTGACAATGCCCTGGGAGCCGGGCTCAGGGCTGACGGATCGGCACCCGACAGACCGCCCTCGTGCCCTCTCCCGGCGCGCTTTCAAGTTCGACCGCCCCGCCATGCAGTTCGATCAGGCTCTTGGTCAGCGCCAGGCCCAGCCCGGCGCCCGATTCGCGCGCGTTGGGATCGACCCGCTCGAACTTATGGAACACGCGCGTCTGGTCTTCCGGCGAAATGCCGATGCCCGTGTCGGTCACGCTCATCAGCAACTTGTTGTCGTCGCGCCGGGCTGCGAGCGTGATCGTGCCGCCGGGCGGCGTGAACTGAATTGCGTTCGACACCAGATTGAACAGGGCTTGCCGGAGGCGCACGCCGTCCGCGCGTATCGATCCGATATCGTCGGGACAGTCGACCTCTATCTTGAGGTCGCTCTGGTCGGCGCGTTCGAGCGCCACTTCGGCAAGACCGTTCATCAGCGCGCCGATCGGGACCTCCTGCACGTCGAGCGCCATGTAACCGGCCTCGATGGTGGCGAGATCGAGGATGTCGTCGATCAGCGCCATCAGGAGGGTCGACGCCTGCAGAATGCACTCGACGTAGTCGGCCTGGCGTTCGGTCAGGTCGCCGAAATACCGGTTGTCCAGGATCTCCGTGAAACCGACGATGGCGTTGAGCGGCGTCCGCAACTCGTAGCTGACATTGCCGATGAACTCGGATTTGATGCGGTCGGCATTCTCGAGGGCGAGGTTGCGTTCCCGCAGTGCGCGTTCGACCCGCGCGCTGTCGGATATGTCGAGCAGGGTGAGCAGCGTGTTCCCGTCGGGAAGCGGCACCACGGCATAGCGGATGACCGAGTCGTCGGTGCGGTGCAGGCGTCCGCTCCGCGCCGGCCGTTCGGTGACCATGAGGATGATGCGCTGCTTCAACTTCGGCCAGATTGCCGTATCCGGGAAATAATCGCGGGTGGCCTCGACGATATCGCTGATATGCGGGCCGCCCTCCAGCAAATCCTCGGTAAGGTTCCAGATGCGCATCATGCCCGAATTGTAGAGCTTCAGCCTGCCGTCGCCGCCGAACACCGCAATGCCCTCATAGAGGTTGTTGAGCGTTTCCCGCTGGACCTCGATCAGGGTGTTGTATGAGCTTTCCAGCGCCAGCCGGTCGGTGACGTCCTCGATGGCGAAGATCAACCCGCCCAGCGGATGCGGCGATGCGACGAACCGGTAGGTGGTCTGGTCGGGCAGGTGCATCAGTTCCTCGAACGGCTCGATCAGCCTTGTGAACCACCGGTCCCGTTCCACCTTGTAAGCCGGGAAATCAACGATTTCCGGAAGCCGCCGCCGTTCGCGCTGCCACTCCAGGACCTCGCTCAGACTCGGCTCGCCCTGGAGCATGGCCGGGTCGATACCGGTTTGCTCGGCATAGGCGGTATTGAAGAATTTCAGCCGCTTGTCGGCGCCGAGAATGGCGATCGCCGTGTTCAGGCCTTCCAGCACCTCGGCATGGGCGGCGATATGGTCGGCCAGCTGGTCCTGCAGCGCCTCCAGCGCCGTCGCGTCGGTGGCATAGCCGCCGATTCGGGCGCCGACGCCACCCAGCGGGGCCTCCGTGAACTCCAGCAGCTGCCTTGAATTGCCGATCACCACATGATGGCTCTCGGACTGCGCCATGCCCGTCTTCGCCGCGCGTTCGGCCAGCGCCCGGCCGCCGCCCTCGATATATCCGGCGGCAAGCTCCCGCTGTTCCGCGATGGTGGTTTTCCGGTCGGAATCGGTGGCTTCGGAATAGGCGCGATTGCAGCCGGCCAGATCAAGGTTCTCATCCCGCCACCATATCGGCAGGGGTATCCGGTCGAGCAGTAGTTGCATCGTCGACGCTTCGCCGGACTTGGCGGCCAATTCCGCCGACAGGGTGGCCTTCTCGGTCGCATCGACGATCCACAGGACGTCGCTGTCCTCCAGATTCTGGCCCCGTACGGTGACCGCCATCCCGTCAGAGACGCCCAGATCGCCATCGAATTCGGCGCCACTGGAATGCAATGCGCCCAACAGTCCTTCCAGTCGTCCCCGGTCCCCATCGGCGACCGCGTCGACGAGAATCCTGTCGGCCTCGGCCGCCGCCACCCCGTCGGGCCGGCGCGGCAGGTCGAGCAGGTCCACCGCGCGTTCGGAGAACGATACCGAACCGTTCGTCCAGCGAACCAGGCCGGCCGGCACGCTGTCCATCAGGTGTCCGGCGTCCCGTTCCGCCCTGGCGGCCTTGTTCATGACGCGCCGCAACGCAATGGCGAGGCCGATAAGTCCCGCCACCGCGACGGCCAGGGCGCCGCCCAGGCCATACGCCACGTGCGCGGGGACCCAGCCGTCCGCCACCGCCGGCGAGACGGAGAGCAAGAACACGAAGCCCGCAAGCCCCAGGTGTCTGAGTGCGATTGTCCGAATCACGCCGGCAGTTTAGGTAAGCCGGCAATCACACACAAGCCAGCCGACACATGCACGGCATCAATATCTGTAATGCTCGGGCTTGAACGGGCCCTGGGCCGGAACGCCGATATACTCCGCCTGCGCCTTGGACAAGCTGGTGAGTTCGACGCCCAGCTTCGCCAGATGAAGCGCCGCGACCTTCTCGTCGAGATGCTTGGGCAGCACGTAGACCTGCTTTTCGTAATTCTCGGGATGCTGCCACAATTCCATCTGCGCCAGCACCTGGTTGGTGAAGCTGGCGCTCATCACGAAGCTCGGATGGCCGGTGGCGCAGCCGAGATTCACCAGCCGCCCTTCGGCCAGCAGGATAATCCGCTTGCCATCGGGAAACTCGATTTCGTCGACCTGCGGCTTGACGTTGGACCATTTGAAATTCTTGAGCGCGGCGACCTGAATTTCCGAGTCGAAATGGCCGATATTGCAGACGATCGCCCGGTCCTTCATCGCGCGCATATGGTCGACGGTGATGACGTCGATATTGCCGGTGGTGGTCACGAAGATGTCGCCGCGCGGCACGGCGGTTTCCATGGTGACGACCTCGAAACCCTCCATCGCCGCCTGCAGGGCGCAGATCGGGTCGACCTCGGTGACCAGCACGCGGCAGCCTGCGCTGCGCAGCGACTCGGACGAGCCCTTGCCGACGTCGCCGAAGCCCGCGACCACGGCGACCTTGCCCGCCATCATCACGTCGGTCGCACGGCGGATACCGTCCACCAGGCTTTCGCGGCAGCCGTACTTGTTATCGAATTTGGATTTCGTCACCGAATCGTTCACGTTGATCGCCGGGAACATCAGCGTGCCATTCTTCGCCATGTCGTAGAGCCGGTGCACGCCGGTGGTGGTTTCTTCGGTCACACCCGTGATGCTCTTCGCCGTCGCCTCGTACCAGCCCGGCTTTTCCTTCAGGCGCCGCGCGATTGCGGCGAACAGCGATTCCTCTTCCTCGTTGGCCGGCTTGGCGATCACCGACGCATCCTTCTCCGCCCGCATGCCAAGATGCAGCAGCAGCGTCGCATCGCCGCCATCGTCGAGGATCATGTTCGGAGCGCCGCCGTCGGCCCACTCGAAGATCCGGTGGGTGTAGTCCCAGTACTCTTCGAGCGTCTCGCCCTTGACCGCGAAGACCGGCGTGCCGCCGACCGCAATGGCCGCGGCCGCGTGGTCCTGGGTCGAGTAGATATTGCAGGATGCCCAGCGCACGTCCGCGCCCAGCGCCTTCAGCGTCTCGATCAGCACGGCGGTCTGAATGGTCATGTGAAGCGAACCCGCGATGCGGGCGCCCTTGAGCGGCTGCGCAGCACCGAATTCCTCGCGCAGCGCCATCAGGCCCGGCATCTCGGTTTCGGCGATGTCGAGTTCCTTGCGGCCCCACTCTGCGAGCCCGATGTCCTTGACAACGTAATCCTGCGCGCTGCTCATCACGAATTCCTCTGCAAGCTGGAGATTGGCGGGCTGCCGTATAACAGCGCCGCCGGACCAATGCAAGCGGAACATAAAGATATCTTTATATATTGCTGCCGCCCAGGCCACGCCGCTTTCCGGCCGGCCGGTCAGGCCAGCGCGTTGAAATCGTCCAGCAGGGCCGCAATGCGCCCGGCATCGGCCTGGGACATGATGATTTCGGCGCGCATGCTTGCGGCGGCGATATCGATCTGCCGGATCCGCTGCTTGACGCGCGCGAGGCACGGCGACGCCATCGAAAGGTCGCGCACACCCAGCCCGAGCAGCAATGCCGTGTACCGCGAATCGCCCGCCATCTCGCCGCAGACGCTGACCGGGATACGGGCCCGCATACCGGCCTGGACGGCGAACTGGATCAGCCGCAGCACCCCGGGATGCAGCGGGTTGTACAGATGCGCCACCTGCTCGTCGGCGCGGTCGATCGCCAGCGTGTACATCGTCAGATCGTTGGTACCGATCGCGAAGAAATCGGCGTGCGCCGCCATCGCGTCGGCGGCCAGTGCCGCGCCGGGCACCTCGATCATGACGCCCAGCGGCGGCAGCGGATCCGCGATCGCCACCTTGTGTTTCTTCAGGCGCCGCACGACCCGGGCGAGAATCTCGCGCACCTGGCGGATTTCGCCGGTATTCGCGATCAGCGGCAGCAGGATGCGCAGCGGGCCGTGCGCGCCGGCGCGCAGGATGGCCGCCAGCTGCGCCTCGAACAGTTTCTTCTGTTTCAGGGACAGCCGGATCGCCCGCAGCCCGAGCGCCGGATTGACCGACTCGACGATATGTTGGCCCAACGAATAGGCCAGTTTTTCGCCGCCCACGTCCAGGGTCCGCACGGTGATCGGCCGTCCGCCCATGGCGGCCACCAGCGCGGCCAGCGATTCATACTGCTCGTCCTCGTCCGGCGGCGCGTCGCGGTTCATGAACATGAACTCGGTGCGCAGCAACCCGATCCCTTCGGCGCCCATGGCCAGCGCGGAATCGACTTCGCGCGGCAATTCCAGGTTGGCCTGCAGGCCGATCTGTGTTTGGTCGACGGTTTCCGACGGCAGGTTGATCAACCGGCCGAGCTGGCGGCGTTCGCGCTCCAGCGCCTGCCGGCGGGCCTCGTATTCCGTCAGCGTCGGGCCGGCGGGAGCGACGATGATCCGGCCGCTGGTTCCGTCGACGATCACGGTTTCGCCGGTTTTTACGCCACCCAGCAGGCCGGTGACGCCGAACACCGCCGGAATGCCGAATGACCGGGCCATGATCGCGGTATGGCCCTCGGCCCCGCCCAGCACGGTCGCGAACGCGGCAACGGTGTCCGGATCGATCAGGGCCGCATCGGCGGGGCTCAGTTCCTCGGCAATAATGATCGTGCCCGGCTGCAGGTGGCTGAACCCCTGGAACGGCGTTTCCGTCAGATTGCGGATCAGGCGTGCGCCGACCTCTCGCACGTCGTCTGCGCGGGCCGCCATGTAGGGATCCGGCAGCGACTCGAAGCCGCGTGCGACTTCCGAGATCACCGACAGGACCGCGGCTTCGGCATTGATCCGTTTCGCGGCGATGGTTTCCTCGACACCGCGCACCAGGCGCGAGCCGGTCAGCATCAGGAGATGGGCGTCGAGCAGATAGCCGATTTCCTCGGCGGCTGCGTCGCGCAACGCCTGCGACTTGGTTTTCAGCTTGGTCAACTGCTTCTGCGACCGCTGCAGCGCGGCCCGGAACCGTTCGATTTCCAAATTCGTCTTGTTTTTGGCGATGCTGTATTCGGGGACCTGCAGGGCGCCGGCCTCGCAGACATGCGCGGGACCGATGGCGACGCCCGCGGCGCCGATCACGCCCGCAAAAATGCGCTCGCCCTTGCGTGTGCCGCGGTCAGTCTTCATCGAATCCGCAGGCGATGAGTGCCGCGATCGCCGCGATCGCCTCCTCCGCCTGGCCTCCGCGCGCCCGCACCTCGATCGACGTGCCGGGGGCCGCCGCCAGCATCATCAGCCCCATGATCGAGAGGCCCGAGACTTCGGTTCCGTCCCTGGCAACCGTGATCTCGGCGTCGAACTCGCCGGCAAGCTTGACGAACTGGGCCGCCGCCCTGGCATGGAGCCCCCGCCTGTTTACGATGGTGAATTGACGGACTGCGACGCCCGTCATCCGCCCTTTTCTCCCAGCAGACTGGACGCAACATTGATATATTTGCGGCCCGATTCCTGGGCCTGCTCGACCGCCTCGGCCATCGAATGGCCCTCACGCATGTCGGAAAGCTTGATCAGCATCGGCAAGTTGACACCGGCGATCACCTCGACCTTCGCTTCCTTCATGATCGAGATCGCGAGATTCGACGGCGTGCCGCCGAACATGTCGGTCAACACCACCACGCCGTCACCGTCGTCGACTTCGGCCACCGACCTGAGAATATCCTCGCGGCGCTGCTCCATGTCGTCATCCGGGCCGATGCAGATCGCCCCCACGTTCTGCTGGGGCCCGAGGATATGTTCCAGCGCGTCGATGAATTCGGCCGCAAGCCTGCCGTGAGTCACGAGGACCATTCCGATCATTATTTTACTCCCCGGTTGCTCAAGCCGCCCGTCATTGGAGGTCCCTGTTCGCATCGCGCCCGATGTCGCGGTGGGTTAAATGCACGCGGCGCCCCTTCGAGGCAAGCCTTTCCGAAAGCTGCTCGGCAACGTAGACCGAGCGGTGCCGGCCGCCGGTGCACCCGACTGCGATGGTCAGGTAACTCTTGCCCTCTTTTTCGTACCGGGGCAACAGGACCGCCAGCATCGTCAGTATGCCGTCCAGGAACGCGCCGAAATCCGGATCGGCGACGATCGCCGCGCCCACCTCCGGATCGCGGCCCGTCTTGCCGCGCAGCACCGGGTCGTAGTGCGGATTCACGAGGAATCGCGCGTCGAACACCAGGTCCGCGTCCCGCGGAAGGCCGTGGCGATAGGAGAACGAGACGACCATCAGCGCGAGGCCCGGCGTATGATCCAGACCGAATCGCCTGTGCAACTCGTCCTTGAGGGCGCCCGGCGCGGTGAGCGAGGTATCGATGACGATATCCGCGCGCTCAAGCAGCGGCGCCAGCAGACTCCGTTCCAGGCGAAGGCCGTCCGCAACCGGCCGGTCCGCGGCCAGAGGGTGCCGCCGCCGGGTTTCCGTGAAGCGGCGCGCCAGTTCATCGTCGCCGCAGTCAAGGAATACCGAGACGATGCGTCCCCGGTCGCCGGACGCCGACAGGCGGTCCAGGGTTTCGACAAAACCAGCCGCGTCGAAGTCACGCGTGCGGATATCGATGCCGATGGCGAGCGCGCTGGGCCGCGCGTTGTCGGAGTCGTGGGCCGCAATGTTCTCCAGCAGCGACAGCGGCAGATTATCGACGGCCTCGTAGCCGATATCCTCGAGCGCCTTCAGGGCCGTCGAACGGCCCGCACCGGACATACCGGTTATCACGACGATGCGCGTGCTGGTGGCCAATTCCCCGCCAATTCCGGCTGTTGTACTTTCGTTGCCCATACCCGGCCGTCACAATTCCATCAGCGCCCTCAACGCCAGCCGGACCTTTGCAGGCGCCGAGAATTCGAACGGCGACAGGTAGATCCTGGGCACCGAATGCCCGACCAGCTCGATAGGCTTGAAATCCGGGATTCGGGGAACGTCGTGAATGTCGACCATGTCGATGACGATGGCCACCGGGGAGATGGACGGCGGCCCCATCTTGACGATGCCGACGCCGCGGACCTCCATCAAGCCGGCGATTTCGGCCGGCGGCTGCGCCATCAGCCGGCCGTGTTCGACGAAGAGGACGGTCTGGTCGTCGGCGACCAGCTGCGCGCCGTCGTGGATCAAGCGGATTGCCAGGTCCGATTTGCCGCTGCCCGACGGCCCGCGGAGCATTACACCGGCCCCGTCAACGGTAACCGTCGTGGCATGAATTGTAATCATGACGCAGACAGTGGGGCGGGCCGGGCCCCAAGTCAATGTTGCTTTTCCGTTCGCTGCCGGAATCTGGTCACCCGGGACGCGCCGTGATAGGTAGGGCGGTCCGGCGTCCCAACCGGGGCGCATCTATCCTTGTGCCGGGACCCCATGTTGGCAGAGCTGCTGGTTACAATCGCGCCGATCATCGCGCCCGTGTTCGTCGTCGCCGCGATCGGCTTCGGCTGGGCGCGCGCAAACATGCCGTTCGACACCGAGTTCACGACGACGCTGGTCTCGAACCTGTCCTTCCCCTGCCTCATCATCGCCACCCTGGCGAAGCTGGAGGTCGACCCCGCGGCGTTTTCGCAGATGGCGTTGGCAAGCGCGTTGACGGTGCTTGCAACCGGCGCGGTTGCGGCGGTCGTCCTGAAAGCGTTCGGCCGGTCGCAGCCGGTATACTGGCCGCCCCTGGTGTTCGGCAATGTCGGCAATATGGGCCTGCCCCTGTGCCTGTTCGCGTTCGGCGACGAAGGGCTGGCACTCGGGCTCATCTTCTTCACCGTTTTCGTTGGCATCCAGTTCACGCTCGGAATTTCGGTCGCGGCCGGCCGGCTGTCGGTCCGCACCCTGGTTCGGACTCCGCTCGTCTGGGCCTGTCTGGTCGGCATCGCGCTGCAGTTCGCCGGCATCGCCCTGCCGGACTGGCTTGGCAACACCATCGGACTGGTCGGCGACCTTGCGATCCCGATGATGCTGCTCACCCTGGGCGTTGCCCTGGCGAAGCTGAAGGTGACGAGTCTGTGGCGAAGCACACTGATGTCGCTGGGGCGGCTCGGACTGGGGCTCGGAATCGGGCTGGCGATTGCGGAAATCCTGGGCCTGGAAGGCGCTGCGCGCGGCGTCCTGATCCTGGAATCGGCGATGCCGGTCGCCGTCCTCAACTATCTCTTCGCCGCCCGCTACGACCGCTCGCCGGAGGAGATCGCCGGGCTGGTGCTGGTGTCCACGACCATATCGTTCGTTACCCTGCCGGCGCTGCTGCTGATCGTCCTGTAGCGGGAATCGAACCCCTGTTTCCGGCGTCAGAGACCGGCGCCCCTGACATTGCCTCTCGACCCGTGGGTGAACGCGTCGAACGGCATTCAAACCTGCGCGGGTGAGCGCTTCGATGCACGGCGGAATTCGCGGGGCGTGACGCCCGTCCATTGCCGGAAGGCGCGGGTGAAGTTGCTCGCGTCGGCATAGCCAAGAGACATGCAGACATCGAGCTGGCTCTGCGAAGGATCGGCGAGCATTTCGCGTGCCAGATCGCGCCGAACGGCGGCGACCAGATCCGAATAGACCTCGCCCTCCCGGGCGAGCCGGCGCTGGAACGTCCGCACGCTCAGGCCGGCGGATCGCGCCACCGCCGATATTTCAGGATAACCGGCGCTCAGCCGGCTCCCGACGATCGCCCTGACCGAACCCGCGAACGAGTCCTCGGGCGCCGATGAGATCAGCCGGGTGCGCAGCGACTGCCGCTCCATCTCACGGAGCGGTTTCCCGTAGGTCATCGGCAAGCCGAGCAGGTGGCGCGAAAAGACGAGGGCCCAGGCGGTGCCGACGCTGCGGACGGGAGCCCCGAGTCTCGCTTCGCAGACGCGCAGCTGATGCGGTGTCGCCTGTTCCAGCAGGATCTCACGCGGCTGCCAGTTCGGGCCCGCGGCCAACCGGATCAGGGTGCGAAACATGAGCAGAGTGTTCTCACAGTCAAGCCGGCGCCCTTCGCGGCGATCACGGACACCAACCAGCCGGTAGTGCCAGCGCACCGCTTCGCCGTCGATTTCCAGCCAGCACCTCATGGCTGGAGAATAGCTTTGAACCAGGGCGTTGGCCGTCTCGATCGCCTGGCGCAACGTCGGCGCACCGGTGAGCAGGCGGCCAAAGGGGCCGAGGTCGTCGATCTCGAGGCGCTCGGCCAGCGATACCCCGAAATGCTCGTCGCCGGTCTCGCGCGCCGCCGCCTCGAGCAAGGTGAGATAATCGCGCATCGGGAGGACCCGCTCCGGCGCCGTGGCAAGTTCGACCGGCACGCCAGACTTGCGAAACGGCCGGTCGACCTTGCCGCCGAGATCGGCGATGAGATCCGGTATCGGTGCAATGATGCTTGCATAAATGAAGGGAATAGAGCCCCCGTACGCCATGCGTTCATCCTCCCCTGCCATCGACGCGAAAGGCGATCCGTCGGTTGATCTTCCAAGTTCAACGAGAACGCTTGGTTTTGTTTATGCCTTTTTTTGACAAACTAGAGTTGATCCTGTTTTTTGACAAGGTAGAGTTGATCTTGGTTTTTGACAAGGTAGAGTTGATATTGCGAAAGTCTAGACGCTGCTTTGACACAAGATCTAACCAGTTCTTGCGAGCTTGATGCCGTCGTTGCGCCGCACCGGCTTTCGGATCATGTGTCGAGGGCGCGGGTACGAGGTTATCGCGTGGTCACGCCGGGCCGCGACCGCGATCTGTGCACGAGATCGCGATATGCGAGCTTCCTCGCGGACGCCGATATCGCAGTTGCAGGATATGCTCGCACCGCCACGATCCCGCGTCGGCATTTCCCGACGAAATCCGGCCATCTGGCACTAGATGACAAGACTCGCCTATAGCCTCACGGTATTATTTCAGCGTTGCAACTCACGTATTTTGGCGCGGCAAAACTGAATGCCAACCTGGGATACGCCACCCTGTCGGGGTGGTGTAATCCGTTTCGAGTTTCTGAGGACATACGGGAGAGCAAGACATGAACGTGGTAATGAAGGCGGGAGCCGCGCTCCTGCTGCTTTGCGCAGCGCTTACGCAGGCCGCGTTTGCGCAGGACAAGCCGAACATCCTTATCATCTGGGGCGATGACATCGGTCGCGACAACGTCAGTGTGTACTCGAAGGGGATGATGGGCTACCGAACGCCCAATATCGACCGCATCGCGGCCGAAGGCATGCTGTTCACCGACTTCTACGCCGATCAGAGCTGCACCGCGGGGCGCTCGTCCTTCATCACGGGCCAGTCCCCGTTCCGCACGGGGTTGAGCAAGGTCGGCATGCCGGGCGCCAAGCAGGGCCTCAGCGCGAAGGACCCGACCATGGCCACACTGCTCAAGGAGCAGGGCTATGCCACGGCCCAGTTCGGCAAGAACCACCTGGGGGACCGCAACGAGCACCTGCCGACCGTGCACGGTTTCGACGAGTTCTACGGCAACCTATACCACCTGAACGCGGAGGAGGAGCCCGAGACGCTCGACTATCCCACGGACCCCGAATTCAGGAAGAAGTACGGCCCCCGCGGCGTCCTGGATTGCGTGGCGACCGACAAGGACGACCCGACCGCCGACCCTCGGGCCGGGAAGATGGGCAAGCAGAAATGCAAGGATACCGGCCCGCTGACCAAAAAGCGCATGGAGACCGTCGACGACGACGTCGCAGCGCGGGCCCAGGATTTCATCAAGCGCCAGCATGAGGCCGGCAAGCCCTTCTTTACCTGGATCAACTTCACACACATGCATTTCCGCACACATACCAAGCCCGAAAGCATGGGCCAGGCCGGCGCCGCCCAAAGCACCTACCACGATACGATGATCGACCACGACAGGAACGTCGGGTCGATCCTCGACCTGATCGACCAGCTCGGCATCGCCGACAACACCATTGTCATGTATAGCACCGACAACGGACCGCACAGGAACTCGTGGCCCGACGCCGGAACATCCCCTTTCCGCAACGAGAAAAACACCGGCTGGGAGGGCGCCTACCGGGTGCCTGCCATGGTGCGCTGGCCGGGCAGGATCAAGGCGGGCACGGTCTCGAACGAGATTATGTCGCACCTCGACTGGACGCCGACATTCGTCGCTGCCGCCGGCGAACCGCAGGTCAAGGAAAAGCTCTTGAAGGGCTACAAGGCGAACGGCGCGGCGTACAAGGTGCACCTGGACGGGTACAACTTCCTCCCGTACCTGACGGGTCAGGAGAAGGCAGGGCCTCGCGACGAGTTCTTCTACTTCTCTGATGGCGGGGACTTGATGGCGCTGCGCTACAAGAACTGGAAGGCGCACTTCATGGTCCAGGATCAGGCAGGGACCATGGAGATCTGGCAGCGGGAGTTCAGAAACCTGCGCATGCCTTACATATTCAACCTGCGGACGGACCCCTACGAGCAAGCCACCATCACCTCGAACACCTACTGGGACTGGATGATCGATCATGCGTGGGCCTTGTATCCGTTGCCGGACATCGTCGGCGAGTTCCTGGCAACCTTCAAGGAATTCCCGCCGCGGCAGAAGGCCGGGTCCTTCACCATCGGCGATGCCCTGGAGAAGCTCTCGCAGCCGCCGAGCAAGTAGGACCTTCGGCGAATAGAAGTAGGCGGCCGGAACTCCGGCGGCGATCGTCGGGATCGCAAACGGTATCTAAAACCAAACCTATAGGGAGAATTACAATGTACGACACCATGCTTGCCGTCGTCTTCGACGACGAACAATCGGCCTACAAGGGCTCGACCGCGCTCACGGAAATGCATGCGACGGGCGACCTGACGGTGTACGCCAGCGCCGTGATCGCCAAGGACGCCGGGGGGACCATCAGCGTCAAGCAGGCGCAGGACGAGGGGCCGGTCGGCATGGCCGTCGGCACGCTCGTCGGCGGCATGATCGGCCTGATCGGCGGGCCGGCCGGTGTGGCGCTCGGCATGGCCGGCGGGTTCGGCATCGGGGCGATGCGGGACATCCATGTCGCGGGCGTCGACGTGACCTTCCTGGACGACGTTGGTCTGCTCCTCTCCCCCGGCAAGACGGCGCTGGTGGCCGAGGTGCTCGAAGGCTGGCGCGTTCCCGTCGACGAGCAGATGGGCGCCGCCGGCGGGACCGTCTTCCGCCAGCCACGGGTCGATGTGGTCGACGCGCAATATGAGCGTGAGGCCGCAGCCCGCAAGGCCGAATGGGCGGAGCTGAAGGCCGAATTCGCCGACGCGGGCGCGAAGGCAAAGGCGGCAGTCCAGGCCAAGCTCGACGCCGCCAAGGCCGGACTCGAGAAGACCCGTGAGAATGCCCAGGCGCGGTTCAACGAAGTCGAGGCAGAGGCGCGCGCCAAGATAGAATCGCTGAAGGCGCAAATCGCGAAAGCCTCGGGCGAGACCAAGGCGAAGTTCGAGGCGCGCGTCGCCGAGATCAAGACCGACCTCGCCGAGCGTCAGGCGAAGCTGGAAAAGGCCGTCGATGACATCGACGAGGCCCTCAAGGGCATCGAGGACGAGATCAGGAGCGATGTCGAAGCGACCAAGGCCGAGTGGGAGCAATTGAAATCCGACATTGCGCAAGCCAGCGCGGAAAGCAAGGCCGAGTTGCAGGCGAAGCTCGATGCGGTGAAGGCCGGGCTCAAAAAGACCAAGGAAGACGCCGAAGCGCGGCTCAATGCCCTCGACGCCGAGGCCAAGGCCAAGATCGAGGCGCTCAATGCCCGGATCGCCGAGGCGACCGGTGAGGCCAAGGCGAAGATCGAGGCGCGCGTCGCCGAGATCAAGGCCGACCTCGCCGAACGCAAGGAGAAGCTTCAGCAGGCGAGCAAGCTCGCCGGCGAGGCGCTCTCCGCTTGAATCACGACACGTGCAGGGAAGGAGGCTGAACCGGGTGTTTCGGCCTCCGCCCTCACGCACCCGGCCAATCCCGCCACGTGATCGGGTCCTGCGCTCAGGGCCCGGAACCGACCCGACGCGTGTTGGCCAGGAGGTCAGCGTGGAGATCAATACGCGGAATGGAATACCGAAGGTCACCCCCCTCCCCAACCCCTCCCCCTGTCAAGGGAGAGGGGCTTTTATCGCTGCGGGCGGGACTATTCAGCCCCTCTCCCGCCTTGGCGGGGGAGGGGTTGGGGAGGGGGTGGGACGACCGGCGAAGCCGGGAAAACGCATCCGCACAAAGGTCTCCAACATGAGAAACATCGTGACCCTCGCTGCGGTGGCGACAATGCTCGAGCTGTCCGCTCCGACACCGTCCTTCGCCGCGGAACCGGCGCCGAAGCTTGTCCTGCAGATCACCGTCGATCAACTGCGCGGCGACCTTCTGGCTCGCGATCTCGGCCGCATGGGCGATGGCGGCGTACGCTACCTGCTGGATAACGGCGTGGTCTACCTCGACGTCCACCACGCGCACGCCAACACCGAGACCATCGTCGGCCATGCCACGCTGGCGACCGGCGCGCACCCGGCCGCGCACGGGATGGTCGGCAATGTCTGGTTCGATCGCGACCAGGGCCGCCTGGTCTACAACGTGGAGGATCCGGATTTCCCGATCCTCGGCGCCGGCGCCGGCGTCGACAAGAGCGGCGAAATCGATCCGACGCAACGCGCGGCGGGCACCGACGGCCGCTCACCGCGCGCGATCATGACCTCGACCTTCGGCGACGAACTCGCGATCGCCCATGGCGGCACGGCGAAGATCTTCGGCGTCTCGGTCAAGGACCGCGGGGCGATCTCGATGGCCGGCCATGCGGGCAAGGCCTTCTGGTTCTCCAAGAAGGCCGGCGAATTCATCACCAGCAGCTACTACTACGACCGCTATCCCGACTGGGTCACCGAATGGAACGCGAGGCGCCTGCCCTTCGCCTATGCGGGCAAAAGCTGGGAGCTTCTTTACGACCGGGCCAGCTACCGCAACGGCAAGCGTGACGACCTGCCCTACGAGACCGATCTGCCGGGTTTCGGGCGGGTCTTCCCGCACCCGTTCGGCGCGGCCGACGGTAAGCTCTTCACGACTCTGCTGACGACCAGCCCGGCCGGCGATGCGCTGACGGTCGACTTCGCCAGGGCCCTGATCGCGGCCGAGGACCTCGGCGGGGACGCGGTCACCGATTATCTCTCCGTCAGCCTCTCCTCCACCGACTATGTCGGCCATCTCTTCGGCCCCTCCAGCCTCGAGACGGAAGACCAGATCCTGCGCCTCGACCGGCTCCTGGCCGAACTCTTCGCGTTCGTCGACGACCGCGTGGGGCTGGAGCGGACCCTGATCGTGCTGTCCGCCGATCATGGCGCGGCCGAACCGCCGGGCTATCTCGCGGAACTCGGCGTCCCGGCGCGTTACCTCGACCCTGCGGAATGGGACAAGGAGCCGGGACTGGAGAGGCTCCATAAGAGATTCAGCATCGGCAAGGAACTGATCTCCGCGTATTTCCACCCGTACATCTACCTCGACAGGGCGGCCATCGCGGCGGCAGGCCTGGACCAGGAGGAGGTGGAGCGGGCGGTCGCCGAGGAGGTCACTCGCCTGCCCGGCATCGAGCTCGCCATCTCGAGCACCGCGCTCGCCACCGGAGACTACCCCGATCTGCCGATTATCCGCGCGGTGCTGAACAACTTCAGTCCGAGCCGCTCGGGCGACGTCTTCGTGGTCTTCGAGCCACACTCCTTCATCAATGATTTCGACGGCCTGACGGTGGCCGCGCACCACGGCTCGCCCTGGCGCTACGATACGTTCGTGCCGATGATCTTCGCCGGCTACGGGCTGAAGCCGCGGCGCGTCGCCCGGCGCGTCGAGACCGTGGACCTGGCGCCGACGCTATCTTCCGTCCTGGGGCTCAAACCGCCGTCGGGCGCGGCGGGGGCGCCCCTGGAAGAGGTCCTGGCGGCCACCGAGCCCTGAGCCGCACAGGCGATCTCATCGGCTGGAAATTCGGCCACCCATTTTCCATAACATGCCCGTGAAACCCGCGGAAAACGCCGGTGCATGGGGTTGAATGCCGGCGCTGGCCACAGGACGGCGTCAGCCGCCCTCACAAGAACCCGACCACTCGGCGGGGGCAGCTCAACAGCAGGTTGATCTCGACCCCGGATCGCCTCGATCCCGCTCATCATTGGTTAACCTCCACTGCCTAGAATCAGCGCGGTGTTTGCGGTGGCCGACGGTGGACCACCGCCGCGATGTGAGCAGGTGATATGACCGACGAGTTTATGAGCAAAGGCACCGCCGAGCTTGTGGTCCTGCTGTTGGGCGACGGTGTCGACGACGAAGAGCTGACGGCGCTGGTGAGCAGTGCGTTCTCGGACGGCGTCAATTTCGCGATCAAACGCCTGGGTGAGGTGGGCGGCCAGGGCGATACGTGAAGATGCGGCGCTGCTTGTGCGGCTCGGCGCCTGGAGCGCGAAGGCAAGACTTGCCCGGGGGCTACTCGTCGGGCGTTGCCACCGGCAGCCGGACGATAAAGCGCGCGCCGGCGGTCGTGCCATCTTTTCCGCCGATATTCTCGGCCCGGATCGTGCCCCCGTGCGCCTCGACGATCTGCTTGGAAATCGACAGGCCCAATCCCGAATGCGTGCCGAATTTCTCCTCCGACGGGCGCTCGCTGTAAAACCGGTCGAAGATCGCATCCACCTTGCCGCCGGGTATGCCGGGGCCCTCGTCCTCAACAAGCAGTTCCATCATGCCGCCGTCGCGCCGCGCGGTGACGCGGATCGTGCCATTCGGCGGGCTGAAGCTGGCGGCGTTGCCGATCAGGTTGTGAAAGACCTGGAACAACCGATCCTCCATGCCGGAGACCAGCATTTCCGTTCCGGGCGGAAATCCCAACGTCACCACTGGCGCGCTCTTTTCGTCGGCCGTTGCCCTGTGGATGTCCGCCAGGGTCGACAGCAACACCGCCAGATCGACCGTCTGCGCATGGGCACGGTTCAGTTCGGCGTCCAGCCGCGACGCGTCCGCGATATCGGTGATCAGCCGGTCCAGGCGCCGCACATCGTCCTCGACGATGTCCAGGAGCTGGCGCTGCTGCTTCGCGCCCTTGACCTTCGCCGCGGTCTCCACGGCGCTGCGCAAGGAAGTCAGCGGGTTCTTGAGCTCGTGGCTGACGTCCGCGGCAAACCGCTCGATCGCATCCAGCTGCGCCTGGAGCTCCGCGGTCATGGCGCGAAAGCTGCCCGACAGATCGCCGATTTCGTCGTTCCGCCGGGTCAGGTCGGGAATCGGATGGGTCTGGCGGCCGATGTCGCGGCGCACCCGTTCCGCCGCCGCGGCCAGCCGGCGCACCGGCCGCGCGATGGTGCCCGCTAGATAGAAGGA
The DNA here is from genome assembly GCA_947259105.1 of uncultured Alphaproteobacteria bacterium. GTDB lineage: Bacteria > Pseudomonadota > Alphaproteobacteria > UBA8366 > JADFVY01. The sequence continues at coordinate 8,115 of CAMYKU010000008.1, read as the reverse complement.
CAGCAGGATGGTTATCACCAGCGCACCGCCGAACAGCTTCAGGACGTCGAGTCGCAGGGAGCGGACCGCCCTGTCGATTTCCGCCCCGCCCTTCGAGATCATCAGCGCGCCCAGGACCTGCCGATACCGCTGGACAGGCACGGCCACAGACAGCACATAGTCGTTTGACGTCGGGTTCAGGCGTAGCGCGCTGGTAACCTCGCCAAACAGCGCCGACACCACTTCGTCGTAATCCGCGGCGTTCTGCGTCGGCGCCTCGCGATAGGCCGGCAGGTCGTAGCGGCGCGGCAGCCAGTCCAGGAATTTGATCAGCGGATCGAGAAACTGTGTCGGCTCATCGGGCGTATCCAGGACCAGGACCTGGACGACTCCACCGCCGCCGATCAGAAGGCGGCTGTCCGCAGCAAGGTCGCCGTCGGGCAGGAACAGGCGCGCCCGCAGGTCCGACAGGTCGCTGAGCCGCCTGACGATCTGCCGCGCCGGCGCGATATCCAGCATCTGGTCGCCGCTGAGTGTCGTGGCGATGGCCCCTTCGCCGATCGCGCCGGCGAAGACCTCGCCCTGCGTCTTGAGCGCCTCGAGCTCGGCTTCAATCAGGCTGTCGCGATAGGCCCCCAGATACAGAAGGCCGACCACGGGGATGATCAGGGCAAACATGTTGACGGCAAGGATTCGCCGCGTCAGAGGCGAGATCAGACGCTCGCTGTGCGATTCGGCGGCCTGTTTCCTGACGGTCCCGCCGAACTTGACGGGCCGCTCGCTGACCGGCGTATCGGGTGTGTCTTTCGCGGCGGGCGCCTCCTTCAGTACAGGCTCTTTCCGTCCCGGCCCGCGCCCGTGTTTGGCGCCCTCCTTCCCCACGTCGGCTGCATTCCACCCGATTTCCGCCGTCATGCCTCTCGGTAGCGGTATCCTACCCCATAAAGTGTCTCGATCTGGGCGAAGTCGGCGTCCGCCACCTTGAACTTCTTGCGGAGCCGCTTGATGTGGCTGTCGATTGTCCGGTCATCGACATAAATGCTTTCGCCATAGGCGGCGTCCATCAACTGGTCCCGGTTCTTCACGTGGCCGGGCCGTTGCGCCAGGGCCTTGAGCAGCAGGAATTCGGTGACCGTCAGCGAGATCGGCTGCTCCTTCCAGGTGCAGACATGGCGATCCGAATCCAGTACCAGGCTGCCCCGCACCAGGAGGCCCTCGCCCTTGCCTTCATCGTCATCTTCGCCCAGATCCGCCCGCCGCAAGAGCGCCCGAATCCGCTCGATCAACAGCCGCTGCGAAAAGGGCTTGGTGATGTAATCGTCGGCGCCCATGCGCAGCCCCACGACTTCATCGATCTCATCGTCCTTCGAGGTCAGGAAGATCACCGGTGTCTTGACGCTCTTGCGCATCCGCTGCAGCAGTTCCATACCGTCCATGCGCGGCATCTTGATATCCAGGATCGCGAGATCCACGGGCCGCTGGGTCAAGCCGCGCAGCGCTTCCTCTCCATCCGCATACGTCCGCACGTGATAGCCCTCGGCCTCCAGAGCCATCGAAACCGACGTCAGAATGTTGCGGTCGTCGTCGACCAGGGCAATCGTCCGGTGCATAAGGCACTCTCCCGATGTCAATTGTGGACAGTATACCCCCAAACCGGGAGGCAGCGCCATGTTTGCTCCACGCTGTGTCCGAAATGCGGCTCTTCGGAGACAATTCCCGTCTTACTTTTGGGTTATGCGGCGATATGTCCTGCCGCCCTGACCCGTTCGATGTCATAGATTTCTGTCATGCTGCGTAAGATTTCAATATACCGGCGGGGCATCAGGATCGCCCCACTTCGCCGATCGGGAAGGGACTCGCAATGAGTCGCCGCCGCATCAGTTCGGTCCCGGTCGGCGCCATGATCGCGGCGCTCGCGGTGATCGCGGCGGTGGCGCTACTGGTGCTGTACTTCGGCGACAGCGCCGTGTTGACCGGATTTGTGGACCCTCCGGCGGTGGAATAGGAAACCGGGACTCGGCAATTCGATCCGAGGAAGCTCCCGCACGCATTCGATTGACCCGGTCGATTGTCCTGATCTAGTGTCGCCCCGATGGTTCTTCCGCACGGAAGATGAAAAGGGAACGCGGTGCGTCCGGCACGAGCCGGACAATGCCGTGGCTGCCCCCGCAACTGTAGGCGGTGAGTCCCCGTTCCATACGGGCCTGCGGGTCCGGGCCACTGGGCAACCGGGAAGGCCGGAGCAGGGACCGCGAACCGCGAGCCAGGAGACCTGCCATCCCCCGGGTTGTGCGCCATCCGGAGGACCAATCACGGGACAGGGGCGCCGTCCCGCACGACACACGGAGGGTGATATGTCGCGCTTGCTTTCGGTTCCGGGCAGAGAATCTGCTTCGATTTCGGCTTCACGGTTGTCCGCGGCGCTGGTTGCCGGATTTCTGGGATTTTTCCTCTTGTTCGCCGTTGGATTTGCGCAGGTCTCGCACGAAGCGGCGCATGATTCACGCCACTCCGCCGCGTTTCCCTGCCACTAGTGTGCTGACATGATCTCGCGGACGTTGCTGACCGGCCTGCTGGCCGGGCTGGCGGCGGGCGTCGTGCTGACGGTTCTGTACCTTGCGAAGACGCAGCCCCTGATCCTGCAGGCCGAACTCTACGAACACGGCGCAGCGCTGACCGGCCCGCAGGAGATCCCTCTTGCGAGAACCGTGAAGACCCTGATGTTCAACATCCTGACCGGCGCCGCGTTCGGCCTGATTCTGTCGGCGGTCCTCACGCTGCGGGGCCGGCCGGTGGGGCTGCGCCAGGGCGTGATCTGGGGCGCGGCCGGCTTCGTCGTGTTCGCGTTGGCCCCCGCTTTCGGGCTGCCGCCGGAATTGCCGGGTTCGATGGCGGCGCAGCTCGAGGCGAGACAGCTGTGGTGGCTGCTGACTGCGGCGGCCACGGCCGGCGGATTGGGATTGCTGACCTTCGCCGGGAACTGGCCGGCGCGACTCGCCGGCGCGGCGCTGATCGTGCTGCCCCATATCGTCGGGGCGCCGCACCCGGAGTCCCTGGGCGGCGGCGTGCCGCCCGAACTCGCGGCGCAGTTCGTGGCCGTGTCGCTGGGCGCCAATGCCTTGTTCTGGGCGGTGTTGGGCGGCAGTTCCGGATATCTCCACGACCGCCTCGCCCTGGACCGGCGGAGCGCCGCCGGAGCGGCATGACCGGCTCGACTGCCGAAATCCCGCCGGCGGCACTGTGCCGGCGGCTTATCCGGGCGTCGGAACGCGCAGCACTGGCGACCGTGATGCGCAAGGGCGGCGAGGACGGCCCGTGGCCCTATGCATCTCTGGTGCTGGTCGCGTGCGGCCACGATGCAAGCCCGCTGCTGCTGATATCGGACCTCGCCGACCATACGGTGAACCTACGTGCCGACCCGCGGGTCTCGCTCCTCTATGACGGCACGGCCGGGCTTGCGGAGCCGCTGACCGGTCCGCGCGTATCGCTGCAGGGCGAAGCGCAGATGACCGGGTACGAGGCCCTGAAGGCGCGCTATCTGCGGCGTCATCCGTCCGCCGGGGTCTATGCCGAATTCGTGGATTTCCATTTGTTCCGGGTCCGTCCGGTCCGCGCCCATCTGGTCGCCGGTTTCGGCCGGATCGACTGGGTCGAGGCCGACGACCTGATGTACGACCTAACGGCAGCGCCCGGATTTTCCGAGGACGAACCGGCGGCCATCGAGGCCCTCAACGAGAACCACCGCGACCTGCTTGATCTCGCCGTCGGTCGTTTGTCCGGGCGGCGCAGCGTGGGATGGAACGCCATCGGGCTGGACCCGGAAGGCATCGACCTTCGCAGAGGCGGTGCTTCGGCACGGCTCGATTTTGCGACGCCGGTAGCGGCGCTGGACGGGGCCGTGGCGATGTTACGTCGTATGGCCGGCGATGCATAAGGGGTCAGGCGACCGCTCCTAGCGCCAGGTAGCCGGTATAGGCGGCGTAAAGAAGCAGGAATACTGCGCCTTCGGCCCGCGACAGTCGGCGTCCGGTCAGGGCAAAGACGATCAGCAGGACGGTCGCCGACAGCATCACCCAGATGTCGACGCGTACGATCTCGGCCGGGATCGCCAGCGGTTGTAGGATCGCCCGAGAATGTTGCCGAGCGCGATATCGCCCTGCCTGCGAAATGCGGCGACGACCGACGTCGACAGTTCGGGCAACGACGTGCCGACGGCGATGACGGTCAACCCGATCACGGTATCCGAAACGCCCGCCGCAGCCGCCAGAGCAATAGCCCCGTCGACAAGGAGATAGGCGCCGCCGAGTGTCATCGCAATGCCGCCGATGGCGAACAGCAGTCCTGCCGGCAGGGAGTAAGGCGATGGATCCGCCAATGCCGCCTCGGTTTCGTGCAACCTTGCCGAGGCATCGCCGGCGCGCCGCTCGTGCATGTAGGTGAGGCCGACATAGGCCAGAAGAAGCGCCAAGAATCCGGAGCCGATCGCGGGGCCGATCACCCCGGGGATGGCGCAGATCGCGAGCAGGACCGCAGAGCCGAGAACCACGCTCGCATCGCGGCGGAATGCCTGTGGGTCGCAGACGATCGGCGAGATCAGTGCTGCGACTCCAAGGATCAGCAGGATATTCGCAATATTGCTGCCGACGACGTTGCCGACGGCGATCCCGAGAGACCCCCGGAAGGCGGCCTCCAGACTCGTCACCAGTTCGGGCGTCGAAGTGCCGAAGCCGACCAGCGTCAGGCCGATCATCAGCGGCGATATGCCCAGGCGTCGCGCCACCGAGACCGAACCGCGCACCAACAATTCGGCGCCCGCGAACAGCAGGACGAGACCGAGGACGATGCTGAGAGCCATCTGGGCTGGCGTTCCGATTTTGGCTGCAACCGGCCGCTGCGGTGCGACAGTGGCCTTGGACAGATGGGCATGGGCGATGGCGTGTTGAAGGGGACACCGCGAAAAACGGCGATACGAGAAACCACCCGACAGCAGGCTAGGCGATGGCGCTGCCGGCGACCCACAACACCGCAGCGTAACGCGCCCCCTTGCCGATGCCGACGAGGACGACAAAGGGCAGGAACCGGACCTGCAGCGCACCGGCAGCGAAGGTCAGCGGGTCGCCAACGAACGGCAACCAGGCGAACAGCAGCGACCAGAGTCCGTAGCGCCGAAAGCGCGTGCCGGCGCGTTCGATCTGGGCCACGGAAAACGGGAACCATTTGTGCTCGCGCCATTTGAGGCAGAACCGGCCCAGCGCCCAGTTCACCGCCGCGCCCAGCGTGTTGCCCAGCGTCGCGACGGCGAACAGCAGCGCGACGTCGACCCCGTCCGCGGCAGACAGGGCGGCGAGGACGGCCTCCGACGAAAGCGGAATGAGGGTGGCGGCCAGGAACGCGGAAAGGAACAGCCCGAAATAGCCGCTGAGCAGAAGCTCGGCGGCGGTCAGCACGGCACCGCCATCAGGTGTCGGGGTTGTCTGGCAGGGTCACGCCGATCATGCAGTCGCGGGTGACGAGCCTCGCCAGCGCGTCCTCATCCATCCCGCCGGTTCCCGCGGGCCGCATCGGCAGCACGAGATAGCGCAACTCCGCCGTGCTGTCCTGGACCCTGACCTCGATGTCATCGGCCAGCGCGGTGCCGAATTCGGCGAGCACGGCGCGGGGCTCCCTGACCAGGCGGCTGCGGTAGGCCCGCGACTTGTACCAGTCCGGCGGCAGGCCCAGCAGCAGCCGCGGATAGCACGAGCACAGCGTGCAGACGATGACGTTGTGGATGCCCGGGGTGTTTTCGACCGTGGTGATCGGGATCGTTCCGGCATCGACGCCAAGCTCGGCGGCGGCAGCGTTGGTGTCCGCCAGCAGCCGCGCCTTGAAGTCCGGGTCGACCCAGGCGCGGGCAACCACCTTCGCGCCGTCGGCCGGGCTGCGCGAATCGATCGCTTCCAGCGTGCGGCGCAGATCGCCGCCGGAGAAGACGCCCTTTTCGATCAGCAGTTCGGCCACCGCCAGCTGGAGGATCTGGTAGTGGGTCAGCGGCGCATCCTCGACATCCGGCTGGAAGGGGTGCGGCCCGTGGGGGTGGGAATGCCCGTGCGAGTCGCTCACGGCGCCTCCTCTCCGGCAGGCTCCAGCCAGTTCTCGTAGACATCCACGGCCAGCGTGTCGTGCGGCGGGCCGGCATAATCGGGCCAGATGTCGGGCTGCCGGACCCGCACCCGGTAGACGGTCAGCTTCGGCCCGTCGCAGCGTCCGTACGCGAATTCCTCCGGGTTGCCCATTTCGCCGACGATATGACTGACCGCGCCGGTCCGGCCGCGCAGATACCAGGGCGCGCGGACGTGGCCGGGCGGGAAGGCGCTGCGGATGCGCACCGTGGCGCCGGGCGGGAACCGCGGCGCGCTCACGCCTTGCCCCCCTTGGCGCGTTCGGCCTCGTGGCGGGCCTCGACCTCGGCCATCTTGCGGCCCAGCTCGTCGATCGAGATCACGCCCTTCTCAATCAGCAGGTTGGAGATCGCGGCGATCCAGCGTTCGTAGTAACTCAGCTCGTCATAGGCGCCCGGGCCCAGATCCTCGATTCCGCGCCGCAGCTCGTCGATCTGCAGGACCCCGCGCTTCGGGCCGGACAGCAGGCGCAGGATGGCGTCCACGCACTTCTCCCAGGGCGCGTAGTCGTGCTCGCTACGCTCCACGGGCCCGGCGTCGAGACCACCCATATCGTGGTGGCGGCGCAATCTGGTCTTGTCGTCTGCAGGCATGACGCAATTATGCGTCACTCCTGCGCCGGGAAGCAAGCTGGGGAGAGAAATTTCCGGCATGTCCCGTATGGCTCCGCACTGGTTGTAAAAACCCCCGGAACCAATATTGATAATGGTTGAAAATTCCGGCCGATTGTGCCACTATCGGGTGAATGGTCGACGGAACGGGGACCTACCGTTTCGGCGCGGCGGTGGGGCACGGCATACGACCTCAAGAGCAAGAATTAATAAAGGGAGTGCTGGCGGATGTTGGAAGCCAGCCGCATCAGCGGCCCCGCGGATATCCAGAACCGACGCCTGCGGCGCCTTTACGAGTATTGGGTTGAAAAGCGCGGCGACCGCCGGGCGCCCGCACGCGCAGATATCAACCCCACGGAAATCCCCGATCTGCTCGGCTACGTGAATATCTTCGATGTCCAGGACGAGCCCCGCGACTTCATGGTCCGGCTCAACGGCAGCGAGGTCACCCGGATGCTGGGTCAGGAGATGACCGGCAAGTGGTGGTCGGATGTGATCTCCGGGGACGACGCCGAACGCTGCGAGCAGGCCTTTGCCATTTGCGTCGACGAATGGACACCGGCAATCGTGGAGACTTCGCTGGCGTTCTGCGGCAAGCCCCATGCCGGGCAGACGTTTGTCGCCCTGCCGCTCAGCGCCGACGGCCGCCGGGTCGACGCCATGATCACCGCGCACTCCTACCACGTCTTTGCGGCTCCGGTGAGGCCGCTGGCGTTCAGGCGGGCGTCGCAAGGCTGAACGCCCGGACCGCTTCCGGAAAACCGTATTGTCCCGTGCAGGCTGGCTCGCGCCGGCCGCGTGCGCTATTGATCGGCGCATCGTGGCCACAGGAGCGATCGGGAGCGCAGCCCTATGACCCAGAGCCCTTTCCGCATTGCCGTATTCCCCGGCGACGGGATCGGCGACGAGATCACCCGGCCCTGTGTCGAATTGCTGGAGGCGGCGGCGGGCAAGGCGGGCGGCTTCACGCTCGAATTCGACTGGCTGCCGGCGGGGGCGCGGACCTATGCCGAGACCGGCGCGGCGCTGCCCGAAGAATCGATGACGGCGGCGCGGCAGGCCGACGCGATCCTGCTGGCCGCCATGGGGCTGCCGGACGTCCGCTATCCCGATGGCACGGAAATCTCGCCGCAGATCGAGCTGCGCATGGCGCTCAGCCTCTATGCCGGGGTGCGGCCGGTGCGCGCCATTCCCGGGCTCGCCCCGGTGCTCGCCGACCCGCGCACACGCGCCCTTGATTTCGTCATTATCCGGGAGTCGACCGAGGGGCTGTTCGCTTCCCACGGCAAGGGCGAGGTCATCGACGACCGCGAGGCGCGCGACACCATGGTGATCACCCGCGGCGTCTCGGAGCGGCTGTTCGA
>CAMYKU010000007.1 GCA_947259105.1 uncultured Alphaproteobacteria bacterium | reverse complement strand
CCAACCGTGCCATCGCCAAACTCCCTCTCCATCCATACAAAGAGTCTGACACAGCCAACTGAATCGGTGATAGTGCGAACTTCAGATTCGGGACACTAGCGGAGGCACGGCGTAAAGCAAGTGACCCTTGGCAGGCGCGCGCCGACAGGATAGGGATGGCCTTCGCGCACGCGGCGACAACGGTATCGAGGTTACATGCAGGAACTCTGGCCCAGCTCCGGCTACCGGCTCTTGAATCGCAACGGCAACGGCAGATTGGCGGTGACCGACGATTTCCTGCGCGCCTATCTTGCGCGGCCGGAGGTCGCGCCACAGCCGGAATCCTGCGATGCCGAACGCGCACTGCACACGGAACTGCTGGACAATCCGCGGCTCGCCGTCGACGCAGGTCGTCTCGGCTCGCTGGCCGATCCCGACGCGGTCGAGAACTACGAAGTCGTTCTGGCCTTCCGCGACCGGCTGATCGCCACTGACACGATCGAGGCCTGTTACCGGGGACTTTTCGAAGGCGGAGGATCGCCCGTGCCGGTGCCGCCGCTGTTCGTCGACCAGCTGGCCCATGCGATCCTGCGCAGCATCCTCGAGGGTTGCGAGGACCCGTTCCGGGCCCGTGCGGCGGAGCTGTTCTTCCGCAAGCAGACCGCCCTGAACCAGGACGGCGCGATCCTTCTGGGCGACGACGATACCATTGCCATGTACCGGCAGACCGGAGGTTTCGGCTCGCTCGGCAAGCTGATCGCCGAAGCCGGAACGCCGATGCGCCAGGTCGAGCTCGACGTGCTGAACCGAGACAATGCCGGCGAGTACTGGGCGCGCAGCGACCGTTTCGACACGGTGCTCGACCTGACCTTCGGCCGCGAGGGGCTGGATGCGCTGTGCCGCGTTCTGGAAAGCTGGGTGCGGCATTTCTTCGACATCGCGGTATCGGTGCAGCCGGCGCAGAGCATCACCGACGAACAGTGGGTCTGGCATGTCGGGCTGGACGCGGAAGCGACGGCGATCCTGAACGACCTTTACAACGGGGTGGCGGTGGATGACGAACGGCGCGCCCGCCTTATATCCCTGTTCCGGATGGAGTTCGCCGAACCGGCGGCCATCCAGCCGCAGGTCCGCGGCCGGCCGGTCTATCTGGCGCTGGCCATGGCGGCGGACGATACCGTGCGGCTGAAGCCGCAGAACCTGCTGGTCAACCTGCCGCTCGCCGAAAGAATCTGAAGTGGAAATCACTGCATGATTTCATCGCACCGGCCCGCTCCACCACCCGGCCACCCAACGGTATCGTCAAGCTGTGGGTGGCCGGGTGGGGGAGCGTGCCGGTGCCGAGTCCGCGCGAGCGGACAGCGCGACAGCGCATAGTCTGGAGAAAGGGAAGCGATGAACGAAGACACATTCAACATGAGCCTCCGCAAGTTCCTCAAGAAGGTCGGCGTCACCTCGCAGCGTGAGATCGAGCATGCGGTGCAGAAGGCCCTCGCATCCGGCGCCATCGCCGGCGACGCCAAGCTGAAGGCGAAGGTCGTGCTGACCGTCGAGGGCGTGGAATTGTCGGTGCCGATCGAAGGCGACATCGAACTGGAATGAGCCGTGGGGCGGACCGGATCGCGCCCGCACCGGGGCCGCAGGGAGGGGGCGCAGCCCAAGCCCGGTGGAACAACCCCATGCACCGGCGTTTTCCGCGGGTTTCGGGAGGGGGTTATCGCGCACCGAGGGCGTAGACCCGCTTCAGCAACATCGGCGTGATCAGGGTGGTGAGGATCGCCATGATCACCACGGCGGAGAACAGGTTCGCCAGTAGCGGCGAGTCGACACCGGGAACGGCGAATACGCCGGCGCGCAGCGCGATGTCGGCGATCACCAGTTCGACCGCGCCGCGCGCGCTCATGCCCACGCCGACGGCGAGCGAATCGGCGCGGCTCAGCCCGAAGACCCGCGCCGCGACGCCTGAACCGACGACCTTGCCGACAAAGGCGGCGGCCACCAGCAGAACCAGGAAGCCCGGGATTTCGGTGAACGCGCCGGTGTCCATGTTGAGGCCGACCGAGGCGAAGAAAATCGGCGCGAGGAACCCGAAGGTCATGCCCGAGACCTTGCTGCGGACACTGTCATATGTGCGCGGGTCGATCGTCTTGCGGCCGAAGAAGACGCCGGCGACGAAGGCGCCGAGGATGAAATGCATGTCCAGCGCCTCGGCCAGCACGGCAAAGGCGAGCGCCGCAATCAACATGGCGCTGAGGTCCAGTTCCTTCTCCCGGACATGCCGGAGGAGCCGGCCGCCCCAGGGATAGGCGTAGAACCCGACCGCGGTTGTGATGACGAAGAACGCCAGGATCTTCAGACCGAGCCAGCCGAGCGCCGCCGGATCAAGCGCCCCGCCGACGCCGATCATGCCGGTCAGCCAGGCCAGCAGGACGACGCTGAGCACGTCGTCGAACACCGCGGCCGAGACGATGATCTGGCCCGACGGCGTCTCGAGCTTCTTCAGGTCGATCAGGATTTTCACGGTCGCGGGCACCGCGGTCACCGCCAGCGCCGTGCCAATGAACAGGGCCTGCGGCGTGCGCAGCGCCGAATCGGGCAGGAAGGCGAAACCCAACCCCGCACCCAGTGCCAGCGGCACCACCATGCCGCCCAGCGCAACCGCCAGCGCGCCGCCGGAATAACGGAGGATCTTGCGCGGCTGCATTTCGATGCCCGCGAACAGCATGATGAAGAACAGGCCGAGATCGGTGATCGCGCCGAACACCTTGCTGTCCTGCAGCGTCGCCAGCACCGGGAAAACGTCGGAATAATGGCCGACCGCCGTGCCGAGCACGACGCCGCTGATCAGCTCGCCGACCAGCGCCGGCTGGCCGACCCGCTCCGCCAGTTCGCCGAAGGCGCGGGTGGCGACCAGTAATACCAGCAGGACGTAGAACAGCTCCATGCGGCCGGGCCTCGCAACGGGTTGGTTCCGGCAGCACTATAGCGCAAGACGGCGGCCGCAGTCCCGGCGCGCGCGAACATCCACACCCGCGGCGGCGCGGCGGTCAGCCCTCGCCGGTTTCTTCGCGGGCGCGCTCCGCCAGCAGCTTCGCCCGCGCCGCCTCGATCTCCTCTTCGCGCTCGCGCAGATCGTCGTCCGTGGTGCGGGGCTTGGGCCGGTCCGGGCCGCGGAACGGGTCGTCGCCGGCCTCGAACTGGTCGATCACCCGGCAGTCGTCGCACATCTTGATGCGCTCGGCCATGTGTCCCTCGGCGAACATCGGGTGCTTGCCGGCGAGTTGCGCGACGATCCGCTCGATGCTGCTCCTGGTGCCGAAGGGCTTGCCGCAGCGCACGCATTCGAATGGCTCCTCCTCCTTCAGCGTCACGGCGCCGCGCGCCTCCGGCGTAAACGCGAGGCGCGGCTCCAGGGTGATCACCGATTCCGGGCAGGTGCTGCGGCACAGCCCGCACTGCACGCAGGCCAGTTCCTCGAAGCCGAGATGCGGCTTGTCGGGATTGTCCTTCAGGGCGCCGGTCGGACAGGCGCCGACGCAGGCGAGGCAGAGCGTGCAGCCTGCGTCCTCGACGACGATGCGCCCGAACGGCGCCCCGCCGGGCAGCGTGACCATGTCGATCGGCGCGGGCGCGACGTCGTGCAGATGGGCGAGCGCAAGCCCCGTCACGGCGCGCTTGCCGCCCATGGCAAGGAACGATCCCGCCGTCGGCGCTTCCGGCGCCTTGTCGTCCCACAGCACGCGTTCCACCGCGTCGGGATCGGTCTCGTCGATCACCGAGACCCGGCCGCTGCCGTAGCCGAGCCCGCTCATCGCCGCTTCCGCGAGGCCGACCTGCTGGGCGAGGCCGGACAGCTCGTCCCTGCGCTCGGCGCCGGCCAGGATCCGCACCGCCGCCGCGCCCCAGCCGAGCGCGCACGACAGCACGTCGAAACTGACCATGGTCACCTCGTTCACCGCGAAGGGCAGGACGTTGGCGGGCAGCCCCCGCCCGTGCCGGGCCATCGCGTGGATCACATCGGCGCCGTGGCGGTCATCGTGCAGCAGCAGGACCGCGTCCTTGCCGCCGGCTTGCGTATAGGTCGACAGCATCTCGCGCAGCCGGGCGAACAGCGCCTCGGCCGGCGGCATGTCGTAGCGGGCTGCGCCGGTCGGGCAGACGCTGTTGCAGCCGCCGCAGCCGCCGCACAGGAAGGGGTCGATGGCGACGTGGTCGCCGTCCGGCACGATGGCCGAGACCGGGCAAACGTCGAGGCACCTTGTGCAGCCGGTCTTCATGCTGCGCGAATGGGTGCAGAGGTCTGCTGTGAATTTCACATAGCGCGGCTTCTCGAACTCGCCGACCATGTCGGAGAGGTCGAACAGCGCCTTCTGCACCAGCGCGGGGTTGCCGGGATCGGGCCGGAAATACCCGTCCACACGCTCGCCCGCCGGGAACAGCGGGGCGCCGCCGGTAAGGTCGAGGATCAGGTCGCATTTCGAGACCGCGCCGTCGCGCGGCGCCTCGAATTCGAGCCACGACCGCGCCGAGACGGACGCCGGCGCATAGTCGTCGACGGCGATCTCGAAGGCGCCCAGATGGCCCTTCGCCGAGGCGATCGTGCCGCGGAACACCGGCACGTCCATCGCCCGCGGCGGCATCACCTCGCCGGGGCGCGAGAGCAGCAGCGTGACATCGAGCCGCGCGGCCAGTTGCCGTGCCGCCGCCACCGCGGCCTCGTCGGTGCCGTAGACCAGGCAGACGCCGCCGGACTCCATGGTCACGACCGGCGTCGGCGGTATCTCGACCGCCGCCTCGGCCAGCAGGGCGGCGATCTTCGGCGTCGCCGCCGCGCCGTCGTCGGACCAGCCGGCGGTTTCGCGGATATTGACTGCGCCCAGCGCCGCGCCGCCCTCGATTTCGCCGGCGATCTCGTGGAACAGCGGGGCCTCCTGGGTGCAGGCGACGATTACCCGCCCGCCCCTGGCAATTTCGCTACGGAAATTATCGATCTGCGCCCGGCAGAGCTGGCTGGCGATATCCGGCGTGCCGTCCGCGCCGCACGCCTTGGCCAGCGCCTTGCCGTCCAGATTCATCGTCTTCTCGCAGTTGCACAGCAGGATCCGTCGACCGTTGAGCTCCATCCGCGCGTTCCTCTCCCGTTTTCTTTTTTTCGTTCCAGCCAGTCACATAGGCCGCGTCGCTCCTACCACAACAATGCGCCGCGCACAAAGGGCGCGGCGAGCGGGCGGAATACTATTACAGTAGCGTTGTGATCAGGTGCGACCAGCACGTGTTTGGTGATTTTCCGGGATATGCAATATTGATTCGGGCAAAGCAGACTCCCGATCGCGAGAAACGTGATATGAACTCCCCTTCTGAAAATACCCATAACGGTGAAGGGAAAATGGCGCGGATTCGCGCCATTCGCTCGGCTCACCCCGGCAATCTGATGGCCCGGTATTTTAGCGAGGACTATTTCAACTCTCTCGACGAATCGAAGCGCGGCAGACTTTGGCGGATCATCGCGACCGGGATTGAAAACCCTGACAGCCAGATGGGCGCCTACGCCCAGAACAGCAGAGACTATGAAGATTTCGAACCTCTGCTTGGGCCCATGATCCGCGATTACCACAACATCCCGACTGGGCACGAAATCGGCCAGAAACATGACTGGAGCGCAACGGCTTCCCGCTGCGATCTGGCGGACATCGATCCCGCTTTGAACGGCGTTTCCATGCGGGTGCGGGTCGGACGAAATCTTGCTGCCTTTCCCTTGCCGGGCGCCATGACAAAGGCGCACAGGCTGGAGCTCGAAGCGCTTGTGATCGAAGCCTTTACGACCCTGAAAGCGGATACACAGTTTGGCGGGGACTACCACTCGCTGACGCCGGGGTCACCCCATGCGATCGACGCAGACGCGTATCGGCGCCGGGTGGCAGCCCATCAGATGTTCAAGGATATGGGCGGCGATCGATATCTGGCCGCCGCCGGGATTTCTTCCGACTGGCCTTTTGGCCGGGGCATGTATGCCTCAAACGCAGAAGACTTCATCGTCTGGGTCGGAGAAGAGGATCATTTGCGGATCATGGCCATGAGACAGGGCGGCGACCTCGCGGCGCTGTTCGGCAGGTTGCATGACGGGCTTGAGAAATTCGCCAGGCTGATTCCCGCGTTCGCTCATTCCTCGCGGTACGGCTACGTTACCTCCTGTCCCACCAATCTGGGCACCGCCATGCGGGCCAGCCTGCATCTCCCGCTGCCCCGACTGACAGAGGGAGGACGTAATCTTGAGCGGGCAAAAAAAGCGGCGCAGGATTTTGGCCTTTCCGTGCGCGGCGCCGGGGGTGAGCATTCCGATGCGGGCCACGGCGGTCTCGTGGATATCTCGCCCAGCGCCCGTCTGGGTGTGACGGAATCCGGGATCATGCAGCGCCTGTATGAGGGCACTGCTGCCCTCTGGTCTCTGGAAAAAGAGCGCTAGAGCGCTATCCGTTAAGTTGGGCTGTACTGGCGCGACCTCATACTTCGAGACGGGCCTTCGGCCCTCCTCAGCATGAGGCGCCAACATCTCGATACTCCCTGCCTCATGCTGAGGAGCGGCGCAGCCGCGTCTCGAAGTATGAGGTCGCGCCGCTGTCCGGAACCGATTCCATCTGAACGGATATTGCCCTGGGACCGTCGGCCGGATCGCCGGTTCTTAAGCGGTTGACGAATGACCGGAAGACGGTAGGCCAATACCCCGAAACGAACCCTTTTCCTCCTCGATCCTATCTACAGTGTCGGTCAGAGGCCGCCGTGCCGACGCCCGGGCGCAAAGGGCCGTTGTCGGGCGGAACGGCGGCATGACTTGTGACAGTGCGAACGTTCCGGGCGTCGTTTGGCAGGATTTCAAGCCGGGACACCACCCGCAACCGGACGTGCCGGCCGCCACACCTCTGCGGGGCCGCTGGTAACAGCCGGCTCTCCGCTCAGTACCGCAGGCGCAACGGCGGCATCTGCAGCACGCCGGCGGGCGGGCGCAGCAGGTCGAGATCGTCGGCGGGCAGGCCCAGTTCCCGCGCTGCCTGCTCGACGACGCCGTCACCTTCGGCGCCCAGCAGGGTGGCCAGCGCGGGTGCCGACGCCTCGCCGTCCAGAACCCTGGCGAGCTGTTCGAACGGGCTGAGCGGCCGCGGCATCAGCACCAGTTCGATCGGCGCATCCGGCTCCAGCCCGATGAGGTCGCGCATTTCGGCGAGCGCGGTCCGGTAGCCGCCCACGGCGTCGATGAGGCCATGCGCCAGCGCGTCCTCGCCGCTCCACACGCGGCCGCGGGCCACGGCGTCGATCTGGTCCGCCTCCATCGCCCGGTCCGCCATCGCCTTGGCCGTGAAGTCCTCGTAGATGAAATCGAGCATGGCGGCGAAGCGCTCTTCGGCGCCGGGCGGGAAATCCTGCACGAAACTCCACATCGCCGCGCGGTCGCCGGCATGCAGCCCGTCCCAGGTGATGCCGAGCCTCTCCCAGAGCCTGGCGGTTACCACCTTGCCGCCAAAGACGCCGATCGATCCGGTGACGGTGCCGGGCTGGGCGACGATCCGGTCCGCCGGCATGGCGACGAAATAGCCCCCCGAAGCCGCGGTCCCGCCCATCGAGGCGACGACGGGCTTGCCGGCCTCGCCGGCCCGGCGAATCTCGCGCCAGACGATGTCCGAGGCAATGTACGAGCCGCCCGGGCTGTCGATCCTGAACAGGATCGCCTCGATCTCGTCGTCCTCGATGGCGTCGGAGAAGGCCTTGGCGATCCGGTGTGCGCCGAAGCCGGGTTCCTCGAACGCGCCGCCGTCGGCCGAGCCGGACACGATCGTGCCGCGGCCGTGGATCAGCGCAACCCGGGTTCCGGTGCGGTTGGGCCGGTCGATCCCGGCGAGGTAGCGCCCCATCAGCACCTCTTCGGCGTCCTCGCCGGCTCGGCCCTTGGCATCGGCGATGAACTCGTCCCAGTAGGCCAGCCGGTCGACCAGTCCCAGATCCAGCGCCTCGCGCGCCAGGTACGGCCCGTTGTTCACCATCTCGCGGACATCGGCCTCGCCGATCTCGCGCCCCCCGGCGATCCCGGCCACCGCCTGGCCGAAGAGCGAATCGAGCAGCGTCTGGAGGTTCTCCCGCGCGGGATCGCTGAGCGACGAGCGGGTCAGTGACTCGACCGCAGATTTGTACTCCTTGCGCTGGCCGAAACGGGGCTCGACCTCCAGCTTTTCGAGCAGGCCGCGCGCGAACGGCACCTCGATCGCCATCCCGATCAGCCCGACGCCGCCGGACGGCTGCAGCCAGACTTCATCGAACGCGCTGGCAAGGTAGTACTGGATGGTCCCGCCGCCGATGCCGCCCAGATCCTCGGTGAATATGAGGGCGAACTTGCCCGAGGCGCGGAAATCGTCGATCGCCGCGCGCAGTTCCTGCGCCATTGCGATGCTCAGCTGCTGGCCGCCCATATAGACCGCCAGCCCGGCAACCCGGTCATCGGCCGAAGCGGCCTCGAGACCCTCGACAATGCCGCGGAGATTGGGGCCCTGCCGTCCCGCGAACACCTGCTGCGGCGGCGGGCCGTCGCGCACCGCGCGGTCCAGGTTCAGCTGCAGCACGATCGCCTCCGGCAGCGGCGCCGGCCGGTCGGCCAGGGTCAGCGACACGACGATCCCGGCGACGGTAACGACCACGACGAGGCCCCCGACGACGGCGAGGAAGCCGATGACGATCTTCCAAAGTGTCTTCACGTCCTTGCCCTTTCCTAAAGTGTCAGCCCGGCCAGCAGGTCGCGCGCCTTGCGCCACGCACCGACGGCGCCGGCCTCGTCGTCGAGCGTCGCCAGCACCCGCGCATAGGTCCGCCAGTTCCAGATGCTGGTGGGGCGGTCTGCGGTGCGCTCCGACATCAGGGCGCGCGCGAGATCGAGCCGCCCCGACTTCATTGCGGCGGAAACCAGGGTCCGGTGGAACACGTCCTTCTGCGCATGACTGCCGCCGACATATTTCAGATCGTAGCGAATCGGCTCCAGCAACGATACCGTCTGCGCAAAGTCCTCGTTGGCATAGGCCAGCAACGCGGCGCAGAGCGGCCTCCCGATATCGTCGGCGATTCTTCCCATCATGCCGCCGGCACGTTCCGCTTGCTCGGCCATCGACCCGAGCATGGCCTGCGCCGCATCGAAGCGGCCATCGGCCGCCAGCGCCATCATGAAATGGGCGTCGGCGAAGGCCAGGAGATGATCGCCGGAACGGGCCTCGGCCTTGTCGGCCAACTCCTGCCAGCGGCCACCGACGTCGACGCCGGCCTCCTCGAGCCGCCACAACAGCGAGACGGCGTTGACGATGTCGAGATAATCGTCGCTCTCCTCGGCGCGGATCCGGTTGTCGTAGCCGTCGATCACCGCGTGGTAGCGCTCCAGGTCCATCAGCAGCAGGGCGCCGTGCCACCACAGATGGTTGGCGAAGTTGTTGCAGCGGGTCCACACGTTCTCCGACGTCTTGAGCAGTTCCGTGCCCTCGCGGTGCCGTCCCTGCATCTCCATCACGTGGACCACGGCATGAATTGCCCAGACATCGGCCGGGTTGATTTCGATGGCCTGCTGGCCGACCGCGTCGGCGTCCATGTAGTCGCCGCATTCCTCCAGCCCGAAGGCATACATGCCGAGAACGAAACCGTGCCCCGGCGTTTCCTCGTTCCAGGCATAGAGCAAGCGCGCCACCGAATCCCGGATGTTCAGCGAATCGCCCAGGTAGAAATACATATGGTTGGAAAGCTTCAGGGCCAGAACGTCGAGCGGGTTGTGCAGAAGGATGCGCTCCCAGCTTTCCAGCGCGGCCTGCCAGTCGCCCCGGTGCCAGGCGGACAGCGCCGCGATATGATCCCGCTCGCGCCGGGTTGCGCCCCGTTCCTCCGCCGACCTCTCGGCCGCCGCGATCGCCTCGGCGATACGCCCGTCCAGGGCGCGGTTTGCGAAGAGCTTCAGGAAATAGCCCTGGGTGCAGTGCCCCATGGCGAAGTCGGGATCCGCCTCCAGGGCCCGGCCCAGATGATCGTCGGTGTCCCTGCGGAAACCGAGGCAGGACGTCATCGCCTCGTCGAAATGGCGCACGGCCTCGGCACCGGACGCCGTAAAGGAGACGCCGCGCTGATCGGTATGACTGGCTATCGTCTGCTCCGACAAACGTTTGCTACCCGCATTGCGCCCGCTGCCGCATCATGTGATCCGCCAGAACGCACGCCATCATCGCTTCACCGATGGGGACCGCGCGGATCCCCACGCACGGATCGTGCCGCCCTTTCGTTAAGATATCACTATCTTTGCCGTCCACCGTGACGGTTTTGCGGGGAATCAGTATCGAGCTGGTCGGTTTGACCGCGAACCGCGCGACGATGTCCTGCCCGGTGCTGATTCCGCCGAGGATGCCGCCGGCATTGTTGGACAGGAACCGGACCGAGCCGTCGGCGTTCATGCGCATCTCATCGGCGTTCTCCTCGCCGCGCAGTTCGGCGGCCCCCAACCCGGCGCCGATCTCGACGCTCTTGGCCGCGTTGATGCCCATCATGGCGCCGGCCAGATCGGCGTCCAGCTTGTCATAGACCGGCGCGCCAAGGCCCGCCGGCACGCCCTCGGCAACGACCTCCACCACGGCGCCGATCGACGAGCCGTCCTTGCGCAGCGCGTCGAGATAGCCCTCCCAGCTCTGCGCCGCCTTGCGGTCCGGACACCAGAACGGGTTGTCCTCGACGGCGTCCCAATCCCACGCGGCGCGGTCGATCCGGTGCGGGCCCATCTGCACCAGCGCACCGCGGATGCGGATCGAATCGCCCAGGATCTTGCGGGCGATCGCGCCCGCCGCAACCCGCATCGCGGTTTCCCGCGCGGAGGACCGCCCGCCGCCGCGATAGTCGCGGATACCGTATTTCTTCCAGTAGGTATAGTCCGCGTGGCCGGGACGGAACTTGTCCCTGATGTCGCCGTAGTCCTTCGAGCGGGTGTCGACGTTGTCGATCAGCAGGCCGATCGGCGCGCCGGTGGTCAGGCCCTCGAACACGCCCGAGAGGATGCGCACCGCATCGGGCTCCCTGCGCTGTGTCGTGAAGCGCGACTGGCCGGGCCGGCGGCGGTCGAGCCAGAACTGGATGTCGGATTCGGCAAGCGGGATGCGGGGCGGCACGCCTTCGACCACACACCCGATCGCGGGCCCGTGACTTTCACCGAAGGTCGTGAATCGAAACAGATGGCCGAAGCCGTTTCCGCTCATCAACTCTTGCCGTTGAGGCTCGCCAGCAGCTGCGACACCTCGTCGGCCGCGTCCACCGAAACCATGCCTACCGTATGATAACCGCAATCGACGTGATGCACCTCGCCGGTCACGCCGGCGCTGAGATCCCCCAGCAGGTAGAGCCCGGCCTGGCCGACCTCGTCGATCGTCACGTTGCGGCGCAGCGGCGAGTTCAACTCGTTCCATTTCAGGATATAGCGGAAATCGCCGATTCCCGAAGCCGCGAGCGTCTTGATCGGCCCGGCGGAAATCGCGTTGACGCGGATGCCCTGGCTGCCGAGATCGACCGCCAGATACCGCACGCTTGCCTCCAGCGCCGCCTTGGCCACGCCCATCACGTTGTAGTGGGGCATCACCCGCTCCGCGCCGTAATAGGTCAGCGTCAGAAGGCTGCCGCCATTCGGCATGATCTCCATGGCCCGGCGGCAGACCGAGGTGAAGGAGAAGCAGGAGATGTCCAGGGTGCGCAGGAAATTGTCCCTGCTGGTGTGGACATACTTGCCCTTGAGTTCGTCCTTGTCCGAAAAGGCGATCGCATGGACCAGGAAATCGATATTGCCCCACGCCTTCTTGAGCGCGTCGAACGTGGCTTCCACGCTGGCCTCGTCCGTCACATCGCACGACAGCACGAGGTTCGACCCCACGGATTCGGCCAGGGGCCTGACCCGCTTCGCCAGCGCTTCGCCCTGGTAGGTGAAGGCCAGCTCCGCGCCGTGCGCCGCGACCGCACGCGCGATGCCCCACGCAATCGAACGGTCGTTCGCGACGCCCATGATCAAGCCGCGCTTGCCGGCCATAAGCGGTTGCGGGTCGGTCATTGATTCCTCTTCCAGGGGGACATGATGCGGCTGCGCGCCATCCTACACACAAACGTCGCACGGTCAAAGCCGCGCATCATGCATTTCATCGCACCTGCAACCGGTCTATGATCGCCGGGTATGGAACACGACGACGCCCTACACAAGGAACGATCGGGGATCCTGTCGCGCGCGGCATCGGGGCTGGCGTTCCTGCGCTACGTGCTGGGCCGGTTCGCCAAGGACCGATGCACGCAGAGCAGCGCGGCGCTGACCTATACGACCCTGCTGGCGCTGGTGCCGCTGCTGGCGATCAGCGTCGCGATCTTCGCCGCGTTCGACGCGTTTGCCGGCGTATGGGAACAGGTGCAGAGCTTCGTTTTCGAGAATTTCGTGCCGCAGGTCGGCTCCGTCGTGCAAGGGCATCTGGAGGCATTCGCCGGCAAGACCGGACAGCTGACCGCCGTCGGCGTGGTCTTCCTGGTGCTGACATCCGTCCTGCTGCTGGCCACGATAAGCGCCACGCTGAACGGCATCTGGCGCACCCGGCAGACCAGCAATCTCCTGGCGCGGCTGCCGGTCTACTGGCTGGTCCTGACCCTGACCCCGTTGCTGATCGGCGCCGGCCTGGTGCTGTCGGGCTATCTGTTTACGCTGGCCCAGGCGGCCGGGGTCGAGGAATACACGGGCCCGCTGACCCGGCTGGCCAGTGTGGTCCCGCCCATCATCCAGATCGCGGGTTTGACGCTGCTCTATGTCTTCGTCCCGAACTATCCGGTTCGCGCCGGCGATGCGCTGATCGGTGGCATCGCCGCCGGGGTGATTCTGGAAATCCTGAAGAAGGCCTTCGCGTTCTACGTGGTGACGTTCCCGACCTACCAGACGATCTATGGCGCGATGGCCACATTCCCGATCTTCCTGATCTGGATGTATGTGGTGTGGAACGTGGTGCTGTACGGTGCGGAAATGGTGGCTGCGCTGCCGGAGTGGCGGGCCGGCATCAGCGGCCGCGAGCCGGGTGCGCGCTCGCCCGCCTCGATCCTGCTGGCCGCCGCCGCGATCCTGGCCCTGCTGCTTGCCGCGAACCGGCGCGGCGGGGGGCTCTCGATGCGGCATCTGTCGCGCAAGACCGGCCAGCCGCCCGAGATGCTCGACCGGGCCACGAGATTGCTGCTGCGCGGCCGCTACATCGCGCGTTCGGACCGCGGGGCGTGGATTCTTTCGCGTGACCTGGAGATGGTGTCGCTTGCCGACCTGCACCGGGACATGGGGCTTTCGGTGTCGTCCACGGCGGCGGAGGCCGCCCGGCATGTCTGGGGCAAGGAGCTGTCGGGGACGCTCGAGGCCATGGAGGCGGCCGGGCGAAAGACGATGGATATTCGGCTGAAGACCCTGCTGACAGTTCCGCAGGATGCCGGTGAAGACCTCGCGCGTTCCGACGACGACGATGTCGACACGGAAGAGGGCGACGACGCCTCGCAGGGCGATTGACGAACCCGCCTGCCGGCGTGGCTGGGCCGCGCCTGGCCGGCCGGGCGTCGGTCAGTCCAGCTTCAGTTTTTTGCGCGGATTGTAATCGGCCGGCGGCTTCCAGCTGCCAAGGAACTCGGCCAGCTTGTCGTCGGCCTTGTCCGGCAGGGTGACCTGCAGCTTGACGTACTGATCGCCGCGGCGTCCGCCCTTGGGCATCATGACGCCACGCCCTTTCAGACGCAGCACGGTGCCGCTGTTCGAGCCTGGCGGGATGGTCGCCGAGACCATGCCGTCGATCGTCGGCACCTTCACCTTGGCGCCAAGGATCACTTCGTGGAGCGTAACCGGCAGGTCGAGATGGACATCCAGGCCTTCGCGGCGCATGTAGGGGTGCGGCTCCACCTGGATTTCGACGAACGCATCGCCGGCCGCGCCGCCCGCAGGGCCTGGCATGCCCTGCCCCTTGAGGCGCAGCCGCTGGCCGTCTTCGGCGCCCGGCGGAAGGTTCACATCCAGCGTCTTGCCCGAAAAAAGCGACACCCGGCGCGACCCGCCACGCATCGCCTCGAGGAACGGGATCGTAACCGTAAAGGTGAGATCCTGCCCCTTGGGACTGGCCTGATGGCTGGCCTGTGTGCGGCGGCCGCGCCCGAACAGGTCCGAGAACAGATCGTCGATATCGATCCCGCCGGCCCCGAAGTCGAAGCCGCCCGCGGAATCCTTTCGGTACTGATGCCGGAAGGGGTTTTGTTGACGGGGCGATCCGTCGGCGCCGATTTCGCCGGCGTCGAACTGGCGCCGCCGCTCCTTGTCGGACAACAGGTCATAGGCGGCCGAGACGTCCTTGAACCGTTGTTCGACCGCCTGGTCGCCCGGATTGACGTCCGGGTGCAGCTTCTTGGCCAGCGTCCGGTACGCCTTCTTGATTTCGTCCTGGCTGGCCGTCCGTGCCACGCCCAGAATCTCATAGGGATCGCTCATCGCCCTCAGCTACGCCGCAACGTCAAAGTCTACTATCCGATCTTACGGGATTTTCGTTAACGACCTGCCTACTGTACGATCTTCCAGCTGCCATCCGGCTGCTGGCAGGCCACGCCGTAGGCGCGCTCCTGGCGGCCGCCAATGGTGACGGTCTGCTGGAACTCACGACAATATTCGCCGACGGTCGAGGTGCCTTCGCGGACCGGCGTCACCGTGCCGTAATGGCCATTGTCCGGGTTTTTCCATTCGATCGTCCTGTTGATCGGTGCGGTCTGAGCCTCTTGGTAGGCCTGCTGCGCGGCCAGTTGATCGGCGCGGTCCAGCGACCGCCCGACCTCGCCGCCCAGCAGTGCGCCCAGCAACGTGCCGACCGCCACCCCGACGAGTCGCCCTTCGCCACCGCCAACCTGCCCACCGATGACGGCGCCCGCGCCAGCGCCGACCAGGGTCCCCGTCGTTTCCTTGGGTCCCATAGACTCGCAGGCGGACAACAAAGAGGCCGCCAGCCCGACGGCGATGATTTTTTTGCCAAGCATGATGTGTCCTTTCGCTCGGTTGCCACCCCCCAAGGATGACAGCGCGACACGCTATCGCACCCGCAACGATGCGCCTTGCCGTCATGCCCAAAGAATATACCGGGTCCGTGTGCAAGGGCGATTGATTTGCCTCAACCGCCATGTGCTATATGTGGCTGCGATGACTGGAAAACAAGAAACAGATCCGTTTCCGCGCTTCCGGTCCTGGTTCGAGGAAGCGCAGGTGTCGGAGCCCAACGATCCCAATGCGATGACGCTGGCGACGGCGGATTCGCGGGGCCGTCCGTCGGCGCGCATGGTGCTGCTGAAGGGAGTCGACAACGGCGGGTTCGTTTTCTACACCAACCTTGAAAGCGGCAAGGGACGGGATCTGGCCGAGAATGCGCAGGCGGCATTGCTGTTCCACTGGAAATCCCTGCGCCGCCAGGTTCGAATCGAAGGGCCGGTGACGAATGTGAGCGACGCCGAGGCGGACGAGTATTTCGCAACACGTGCGCGCGGCAGCCGCATCGGGGCCTGGGCCAGCGACCAGTCCCGCCCGATGGAGGGCATGTTCTTGCTGGAAAAGCGCGTGGCCGAGTACACCGCAAAATTCGGGCTGGGCGAGATTCCCCGGCCGCCGCACTGGTCGGGCTTCCGGGTCACGCCGGACCGGATCGAATTCTGGAAGGAGGGCCGGTTCCGGCTGCATGAACGAATCGTCCACACCCGCAAGGGCGACACGTGGACCATCGAGCGGCTGTTTCCATGACGTCCGAAGCGCAGCGAGTCCCCGGCTCACAGCCGGATATGGCGGCGAACGGCCGCCTCATGCGGCTTGCGACCTATGCCTCGGTTTCTGTGGCGTTGACGCTGATCGCACTGAAGACCGGCGCCTGGGTCGTCACCGAATCGATCGCCATGCTGTCGACCCTGGTGGATTCGCTGCTCGATGCGCTGGCATCGATCGTGAACCTGTTTGCGGTGCGCCACGCCCTCACACCCGCGGATCGCGAGCACCGGTTCGGCCACGGCAAGGCAGAGGCGCTCGCAGCGATGGCGCAATCCGCCTTCATAGCCGGATCCGCGGTGCTGCTGCTGTTCCAGGCGGGTGAGCGGCTTATCAACCCGCGGCCGCTGGCCAGGCCCGAGGCCGGTATTGCGGTGATGCTGGTCTCGATCGCGCTGACCGCCATCCTCGTGCTGTTCCAGCTCTGGGTGGTGCGGCGCACGCGTTCGCTCGCGGTTGCCGCGGATTCACTGCATTACAAGGGCGATATTCTGGTCAATTTCGCGGTGATCGCGGCGCTGATTCTGGGAAGCTGGTTCGGCTGGCTCTATGCCGATCCGATCTTCGGCGCGGTCATTGCGTTGTACATCCTGTACAGCGCGTGGCTCATCGTGCGCGACGCGCTGGATATGCTGATGGACCGGGAGATGCCGGAGGGGGACCGCGACGCCATCCGCGAGATCGCCATGTCCCATCCCGAGGTCGCCAGCGTGCACGATTTGCGCACCCGCCGCTCAGGACCGAGCAGTTTCATCCAGTTCCATCTCGTCATGAGCGCGGAATTGACCTTGCTCAAGGCGCACGAAATCTCCGATATGGTAGAGATGGAAATCCGCGATGCGTTCCCGGAAGCCGAGGTGCTGATTCACCAGGACCCCACGGGACTCATCGAAAAGCACGCGTTTTACAGACCCTGACACCGGCAACGTACCGGGGGACGCGTCATGAAACCGGGCAAAATCACGCAGGATCAGAGCGCCGTCGTCGCCTTCCTGGAGGATCCGGCGACCCACGGGGGTACGACGCCGGAGCGGATCGATACCCACGCAGCGATGGTGTTCCTGGCCGGCGATCTGGCTTACAAGCTGAAACGCGCCGTCTGGTTCCCCTTTATGGATTTTTCGACGCTTGACCGCCGCCGGGCCGCCTGCGAAGCGGAAGTGCGCCTCAACCGCCGCACGGCGCCCGATTTCTACCTCGGCTGCCGGCCGGTCGCGCGGCGGGCGGATGGAACACTGGCGTTCGACGGCGATGGCGAGGCGATCGAATGGATCGTCGTCATGCGCCGGTTCGACCAGAATCTGCTGTTCGATCGCATGGCCGAACGCGGAGACCTTACCGCATCGCACATGATCGAAACTGCGGACGAGATCGCAGCCTTTCATGCGGCGGCCGAACCCCGGCCCGACCGCGGCGGGAGCGAGGCCCTGCGCTGGATCATCGACGACGATATCGAGGAGATCTCGGCCATGCCGGAGGCCTTCGGAGCAACCGGCGTGGGGGCGCTCCGCCATCTCTCCGACGAGGCGCTGCAGCGGTGCGCCAGGCTGCTGGACGCGCGGCGCGCGGCCGGATTCGTGCGCCATTGTCACGGAGACCTGCATCTGCGGAATATCTTCCTGTGGGAAGGCCGGCCGACGCTGTTCGACTGCCTGGAATTCGACGAGATCCTGGCGTGCACGGACGTCCTGTACGATTTGGCGTTCCTGCTTATGGACCTGGAACACCGCGGCCGGCGGGATTTCGCGAATCTGACCTTCAACCGCTACCTGCAGCGCACCGGCGATCGCGGTGGCCTGCCCGCCGTGTCGCTGTTCCTGTCGTGCCGTGCCGCGATCCGGGCCAAGGTGGAGGCGAGTGGCGCCGCCTATCAGCATGACGAGGCGAAAGCCGAAACCATGCGTGCATCGGCGCGCGAGTATCTGAAGCTGGCCACCGGTTTTCTTACGCCGCACGCGCCCCGGCTGATCGCAATCGGCGGCGAATCGGGCTGCGGCAAATCCACCGTCGCCAGCCTGGCGGCCCCGTATCTGGGGGAAGCGCCCGGCGCGCTGATCATCCGGAGCGACGTGACCCGCAAGCACCTGTTCGGCTGCCGGTTGGAGGACCCGCTTCCTCCGGAGGCGTACGGCCGGGAGGCGACGGTACAGACCTACGGCGAGGTCGCCAGCGCAGCGAAGGCGGGGCTTGCAGCGGGGATGACCGTGATCGCCGATGCCGTATATGCCGAACCGGCCGAGCGCGACGCGCTGGAGACCGTGGCGCGCGATGCCAGGGTGCCGTTCCACGGCCTCTGGCTCGATGTGCCGCTGGACCTGCGGATCGAACGGGTCGCCGCCCGAAGGGACGATGCCTCGGACGCAACGGCAGGGTTCCTGCGCAAACACCCCCGGCGCGAGAAAGGCCCGATGCGCTGGTCGCGAATCGATGCGTCCGGCACGGCCGAATCGGTCGCCGCGGAGGTCCTGAAATCGCTGCAAGCGGCTGTAGCGCCAGCTTGATGCAGGTCATGGCACACGCGGCGATTCTATCAGTTATAGTAACTCACGGGCGGCGACGGCATCGCCGCGGCGAATAAGGGGCAGAGGCTATGGGAATCAAAGTCGTACTCACACCGCTCTACGGCGTACCGTCGGACGAATCGGCGTTGGCGACGGCGGTTGCGGTTGCCAGGAAATTTGCGGCGCATGTCGACGTGATGCATGTGCGTGCCGATCCGCGCACCATGATCCCGTATATCGGCGAGGGCATGTCCGGTGCGCTGATCGAGGAAATGATCACCAGTGCGGAGCAACAGGCCGACGAACGCTCGAGGCGGGTGCGCGCGGCGTTCGACGACTGGCGCGCCAAGACCGGCCTGCCGCTCGCCGAGGCGGCGGGCGAAGGACCGAGCTGCAACTGGGTCGAGACCGTCGGGCGTCCGGATGCCAGCGTCGCACGGCGCGGGCGCCTCGCGGATCTCGTCGTCGTATCGCGCCCGGAGGCCGAGGCCGCAGTGACGACTGTCGCCGAGACACTGGAGGCCGCCTTGCTGGAAAGCGGCACCCCGCTGCTGGTCGCCGCTTCCCGCCCTGCGGATACGATCGGCAGCCATGTCGCGATTGCCTGGAACGGGGGCCTGGAATCGGCACGCGCCGTCGCCGCCGCCCTGCCGTTCCTGGCCGGGGCCGAGGCCACGACGATCGTAACGGTGGGATCGCCGGCGCCGCCGGAAGCCGACGCGCCGGCGCTCGAAGCATACCTCGCGCGCCACGGCGTCAAGGCGCAAACCCGAAATGTCGAGGCGGAGGGCGGCAAGTCGGTGGGCGAAACCCTGCTGGCGACGGCGACGGAGGCCGGCGCGGACCTGATGGTCATGGGCGCGTATACCCACAGCCGCCTGCGCGAGCTGGTGTTCGGCGGCGTGACCCGCGAGGTGCTGGCGGCGGCGGATATGCTTGTGATCATGGCGCATTGAGCGCGCCACGCTTTGCGCTAAACTCACGGTCATGAACGATAGCAGGAAGACGGTCGTTTTGACCGGCGCCAGCCGGGGCATCGGTCATGCCACGGTCATGCGCTTTTCGAGCGAGAACTGGCGGATCATCACCTGCAGCCGCGAAGAGCCGCCCGAGGCCTGCGGGCGCGACCCCAACTGGACGCACCATATCCCGACCGATCTTGCCGATTCGGCGTCGATGGACCGTTTCCTGAAGAAGGTCAACGAGGAGCTGGGCGACGCGCCGCTGCACGCGCTCGTCAACAACGCCGCGATTTCGCCCAAGACGCCGATCAAGGAGCGGCTCGGCTGCCTCAACGGGCCGATCGACGGCTGGCGGAAGGTCTTCGACCTGAACCTCTTCGCCCCACTGATACTGAGCCGGGGTTTCGCGACCGCGCTGAGCCGCGGCGCCAAGGACGGCGGCGGGGCGATCGTCAATATCACGTCGATCGCCGGCCATTTCATCCATCCCTTTGCCGGCTCGGCCTATTCGACGTCGAAGGCGGCGCTGTCGGCGCTGACGCGGGAGATGGCGGTGGAGTTCGCGCAGCTCGGCGTGCGCGTCAACGCCGTAGCGCCCGGCGAGATCGAGACGGAGATGATCGGCGACGAATACGAGCCCTTGATCAACCGCATTCCGATGCACCGCATGGGCACGGCGGCAGAGGTCGCGGGCTGCGTCTATCAGCTGGTCAATTCGGATTTCGGCTATGTTACGGGGACGGAAATCTTCGTTACCGGCGGCCAGCACGTTTACTGAGCCGCCGAACGGGACTCAGACGCGACCGTCCAGTGCCGTGAACCAGTCGTGTCGCTCCGTCGCTTCTGCGATCTCGTGGTCCAGCCATTCGGCAAGGAAGCCGTTGCCGTAACTCTGGCGCAGATCCTTCAGGCGGGCGAGTTCGCTCTCGCACGCCTCGGCAAGGATTTCCGCCTGTTCGTGGCGGTCGTTCTCGGGCAGCAGCGGGAGGAACCGCATTTTCAGTGCGATGACGAGGCGGCTCAGATCGCTCGCCAACCCGCGGACGTTCGAGGTCATCAGCGTGTGGAAGGCGGCGCGGCCGTCTTCGGTAAGGTGCAGCGTGCAATCGTCCGGCAGGTTTTCGGTGGCGGCTGTTCCGTCCTTGGCCGCGATCATCCCCTCAAGCCGGAGAAGCTCCAGCGAGGTGCCGAGCAGGTCGAGCGACGGCCCGACGATACGCGCCACGAAAAAGCGGATTTCCCGCGCGAGGTCGCCATAGGGCTTGTCCGCCTCGACAAGGCTTCCCAGTGCGGCAAGCCGCACCGCTTCGGCCGGTATGAGCGTGTTGTCCCGATACATGGTTAACCGTCCGTGGGTAAGATCCAGATGCCAATATTACACCCATATATGGGAAAGCGGTTAATGAATTTCGAATCAATTTTTCCGGTTTCACCCGGGACTCAGGCCCCGCAGGCGCTCGTTGCGGCGGCGCAGCAGCTCCAGCACCGTCATCAGGCAGATCGAGAATATGATCAGCAGCGTCGCGACGGCCAGAATCGTGGGGCTGATCTGTTCGCGAATTCCGGCCCACATCTGACGCGGGATCGTGCGTTGCTCGAACCCGGCCATGAACAACACGACCACGACCTCGTCAAACGACGTAACAAAGGCGAACAGCGCGCCGGAAATCACACCGGGCAGGATCAGCGGCATCTGCACCTTGAAGAACGTGCGCGTGGGGTCGGCACCCAGACTCTGCGCCGCGCGGGTCAGGCTGTGGTCGAATCCGACCAGCGTCGCGGTCACAGTGATCACCACGAAGGGCGTGCCCAGCACCGTGTGAGCAAGGATCAAGCCGGTGAAGGTCTGGGTCAGCCTAAGGTCGGAGTAAAAGAAATACATGCCGGCCGCTGTGATGATCAGCGGCACGATCATCGGTGAAATCAGCACCCCCATGATCAGGCTGCGATAGGGAAGATAGGAGCGGCTCAGGCCGAGCGCCGCCGCCGTGCCCAAGGTCGTCGCCAGGATGGTGGACGAGATCCCGACGATGAAACTGTTCTTGATGGAGTGAAGCCACTGCTGGTTCGTTATTATGTCCTCATACCAGCGGACGGAAAACGCCTCCGAATCGAGGCTGAGCATGCCCTTGGTGAAGGTGAAGTACGGTTCGGCGTTGAACGACAATGGCATGATGACCAGGATCGGCGCGATCAGGAACAGGAAGATCAGCGCGCAGATGAAGCGGAACCCGTAATACCAGGCACGATCGAGCGGGGTCGCATATGGCGGAGGTCCGGCCATTCCGTCAGCCCAGCTTCATGTTATCGATACCGACGATGCGGTTGTACAGCCAGTACAGCGCAAGAACCCCGGCCAGCAATATGCCGCCGAGCGCGGCGGCCAGTCCCCAGTTCAGCGATTTCTGCATATGGAAGGCGATGAAATTGCTGATCAGCTGGCCGGTCCGCCCGCCGACCAGAGCGGGCGTGATGTAATAGCCGATGGCGAGAATGAAGACGAGGATCGAGCCCGCGCCGATGCCCGGCACGGTCTGCGGGAAGTAGACCTTCCAGAACGCCCGTGCCGGGGTCGCGCCGAGCGACTGAGCGGCGCGCACGTAACTGGGAGAGATGGTCTTCATGACGCTGAACAGCGGCAACACCATGAACGGCAGCAGGATGTGGACCATGGCCACGATGGTGCCCGTCATGTTGTAGATCATCTGTACGCGGTTCTCGTCGCCGATCAACCCGAGTGCAACCATGATGTCGTTCAGCACCCCCTCGGTCTGGAGCAGCACGATCCAGGAGGTCGTGCGCACCAGCAGGGAGGTCCAGAACGGCAGCAGGACCAGGATCATCAACAGGTTGCTGATGCGCAGCGGCTGGGTCGCCATCAGATAGGAAATCGGATAGGCGAGCACGATGCAGGCAACGGTGATGAACAGACTCACCCAAAGGGTGCGCAAAAACAGCGTGACGTAAATCTGCCGCTCTTCCGACTGGGCGGCGAGCTTGCCATCTTCGTCGTAGGTCATGTCGACGGCCGCCAGATAGTAGCCGAGCGTGTACCGCGCCGACACACGCTGAAAGGCAAGCCAGGTCTGGCGCTCGCCCCATTTCTTGTCGGCTTGGGTCATGGCCTCCTTCCAGGGGCCTTCCTCAATCCTGGACAACTTGCGCGCGCTCGACGTAATCAGGGACCGCGATCCTGGAAGCTCGTAATTGAGGCGCGTTGCGACTTTGCCGACGGTCTTGTCCTTGCGGGCCTGGACCAGATCCCGTGCCACAATCGCGTAGATCTCTTCCGGCGGCAGTCCGCCCGCCGATCCGTCCCAGGCTTGCAGGGCCGCGGTGGCGTTCGGCATGGATTCGGAGACGGTCGGGTTGTCGATGCTGCGATACACCATCAGGCCGATCGGCCATACGAAGGTAATCAGAATAAAGGCAAGAAGCGGCAGCACCAGGCCGAATGCGCGGCGTTTCATCTGCTGCTGCGTCTGGCGCAGCTTGCGCTTCAGCGGCACACCGTCGGCCGTCGTCAACACGGTATTGCCGGCAGTCGCCTCAGCCATGTCCGTCGCCGCCGCTTGACCCGTTCACCCTGGAGTCTCCAGCCAGAAACTTCGAAAAATGCGGGAGGGGAGAATCGGCGCACCCCTCCCGATCGAACATCATTTCGCCAGCCAGGCCGCGAACCTCTCGTTCAGTTCATCCTGGTGGTCGGCCCACCATGCGAAATTGTTCTGAATGGCGTTCTTGAAGTTGGCCGGCGCCGTCGGCATATGCGGGCCCATAGGGATACCGGCCTCGGCGTGCTTGCCGATCAGCGGGATCGAGGACGCGCGAGCCGGACCATAGGAGATCCAGGCCGCCTGATCGGCCAGCCGTTGGGTATCGGTCGAGTACTTGATGAAATCCAGAGCCGCCTGCTTGTTCTTCGCGCCCTTCGGAATGCCCCAGAGGTCAAGGTCCCAAACCTGCCCGTCCCAGACGATCTCGAACGGCTTGCCTTCGGTTGCGACGGCGTTGAAGATGCGGCCGTTATAGGCGGTAGCCATGGCCACTTCGCCATCGGCCAGCATCTGCGGCGGCTGGGCGCCAGCCTCCCACCACAAAACATCGTCCTTGATGCGGTCGAGCATCTTGAAGGCGCGGTCTACGCCCTCGGGCGTCGAGAGCACGTCGTAGACCTCGCTGGCCGGGACTCCCTCGGCAACCAAAGCGAATTCGAGATTCGGCTTCGGACCCTTGCGCATCGCGCGCTTGCCCGGGAACTTCTTGGTATCGAAGAAATCGGCCATGGTCTTCGGACCGCCGCCCGGGAACTTGGTCTTGTCGTACGCGTAGATGGTTGACCAGATGATCGTCGCAATACCGCATTCATGGATCGTGCCTGGCAGAAAATCCTTGGTTGCGGGCGTACCGTCGGGCGCCGACGGCAGGATCGAAGTGTCGATCGGCTCCAGCAGCCCCTCATCGCATCCCAAAGCGACGTCGGATAGTTCGAGATCGACCAGATCCCAAACCACGTTTCCGGATTCCACCTGCGCCTTGATCTGGGCAAGGCCACCATTGTAATCCTCTGAGTTAATGGTGAGACCGGTCATCTTGGCGTACGGCTTGTGATAGGCCTCGATCTGGCTCTTGGTGTAGGCGCCACCCCAGGAAACGACGGTCAGGCTGTCCGCCTGCGCCGCCGTGGACACAGCGAATATTCCGGCCGTCGCCAGCACTGTATATTTGAGAAACGACTTCATTGTTGGCACTCCCTCGTATCCGGTTCTGTTTGTGCCGGCGATGCCGGCGGCTAAAGCGTCGGGGCGGATCGTGTTGCCCTCCCCGGAATCCATACGGCGATTCCTTTCAGCCTGATTGGTGGGCATCAAGCGCCCTGCAATCCTCCTTGTCCCAGCCGACCTTCACCGTTGCCTTTTCCGCCAGGGCAGCGTGCCCCGACGCATTCGGCACCTTCACGATGAAGTCGTCGTGCCCGCACACATTGACCCGCGTGCGGATGTGATCCCCCAGATAAATCAGTTCCTCCACGGTCCCATCGAACACGTTCGGCACGGACCCTTCCGGCGGGTTTATGGTTACGCGCTCCGGCCGAAGCGACAAAGTCGTTCGCTCGCCATTGCTCGAAACATTGACCGGCAGGGCCTGCACGGTTCCGCTGCCATCGACCTCGACGGTGCAGGTATCCTGGTCGATCGCCCGGATTGTGCCCAGCAGGCGGTTGTTCTCGCCTATGAACTGGGCGACGAACGCGTTCTGCGGCCGCTCATACAGTTCCGCCGGGGTCGAAAGCTGCTGGACGATGCCGTCGTTGAACACCGCAATGCGGTTCGACATGGTGAGCGCCTCGGACTGGTCGTGGGTCACATAGACCACCGAGACACCGAGATTCTCGTGGATATGCTTGATCTCGTACTGCATTTCCTCGCGCAGGTTCTTGTCCAGCGCACCAAGCGGTTCGTCCATCAGCACGAGGTCGGGGTCGAAGACCAGGGCGCGAGCGACAGCCACGCGCTGCTGCTGGCCGCCGGACAGCTGGCCGGGACGGCGGCCGGCCATCTCCGGCAGCTGCACCATTTCCAGCGCGCGTTTGATGCGCCTCTCGACCTCGGCACTATCCATTCTGCGGACTTCAAGCGGGAATGCGAGGTTTTCCCAGACCGACATGTGCGGAAACAGGGCGTAGTTCTGGAACACCATCCCGATGCCGCGCTTGTGGGGCGGCACATTGTTGATCGGCCGCCCGTTCAGCGTGATCTTGCCATGCGTCGCCGGCTCGAATCCCGCCAGCATCATCAGGCAGGTGGTCTTGCCGGAACCCGAGGGGCCCAGCATGGTAAGGAACTCGCCGCGCGCGATGTCGAGGTTCAGATTCTTTACGACCAGCACTTCGCCGTCGTAACTTTTCTGGACATCGATGAACCGGACAATCGGTTCGTTATTATCGTACATACCCTAGACTAAAGTACCCTGTCTGTTCGAGCGCAGAGGTTGCGCCCCACCGGCCGGCTGACCCGGCTCTGCGCCCTATGCTATTCAAGCTCGGGAAAAAGTAAAGGCTGTCGTGGGTTTACAGCACATGCCGGCCGGCAGCGGCACGTTCTCTCTCGCCATCCCGCGGCGATCAGGTCACAGGCGCGTTCGGGGCATTTTCAGGCCGTGGACAGCGTCACGCGGCACGCTGCAGGGACAAAACCCGCCAAACATCGACGAGCGCATCAACCAGTTCGTCCATCATCGCATCATCATGCAGCGGACAGGGCGTCAGGCGAAGCCGCTCGGTGCCCTTGGGCACGGTCGGATAGTTGATCGGCTGGACGTAGATCCGGTGTTGCTCCAGCAAAAGGTCGCTGGCCTGCTTGCACAGGGCCGCGTCACCGACCAGGACCGGCACGATGTGGCACACCGACGGCATGACAGGCAGTCCGGCGTCCTTCAGCCGGCGCTTGAGCGTCTCGGAACGTTCCTGGTGACGGTCGCGCAACTCCTGCGTCTTGCGAACGTGTCGCACGCTGGCCAGGGCGCCGGCGGCGATTGCCGGCGGCAGGGCTGTCGTGAAGATAAAGCCGTCGCCGTAAGACCGCACGAAATCAACCAGATCGGCCGAGGCCGTGATGTATCCGCCGATCACGCCCAACGCCTTGCCGAGCGTGCCCTGGACAATGTCGACCCGGCCCATGACGCCGTCCCGCTCCGCGACGCCCGCGCCGTTGGGTCCGTACATGCCGACCGCATGCACCTCGTCCAGGAAGGTAATCGCGTTGTACTTCTCGGCCACGTCACAGATTTCGCCGATCGGCGCAATGTCCCCGTCCATTGAATAGACCGACTCGAAAATCACGACCTTGGCCGCGTTCGGATCGTCCGCCGCCAACAGGCGGTCAAGGTCCCCGGGATCGTTATGCTTGAAAATCCGCTTGTCGGCGCGCGAATGGCGGATGCCCTCGATCATCGAGTTGTGGTTCAGGGAATCGGAATAGAGAATGCAGTTCGGAAGCTGGGCCCCGAGGGTCGACAGCGCGGTCATGTTGGCAACATAGCCGGATGTGAACAACAACGCGGCTTCCTTGCCATGCAGGCTGGCGAGCTCCTCTTCGAGCAGGACATGGTAATGGTTGGTGCCGGATATGTTCCGCGTCCCGCCGGCGCCGGCGCCGCAACTGTCTATGGCCGCGACCATCGCGTCGCGTACCAGCCTGTTCTGTCCCATGCCGAGATAATCGTTCGAACACCACACGGTAACGTCCGATAGTGCGTTGTCTTCATGCCGCACGGCACTTGGGAAGTGACCGCATTTTCGCTCGAGATCGGCAAAGATCCGGTATCGGCCCTCGTTCTTCAGAGCCTGTATTTTGTCATGGAAAAACCGATCGTAATCCATTGTTTCTAAACCCTTCTGCGCGTAAGATCGCCCTCGTCCAACACCCGATCATAGCCGTACAATGGTATCGGCGGGTTGACCTGCGTCAAAAACGGGACAATTTGTCGCAATTCCTCCAATCACAGTCCGGCAGCCATCTCCGCCGTATCGTCGAGCGCCTTGCCGAACCGTTCGATGATCATGTCGATTTCCGCGTCCTTGACGATCAGCGGCGGACAGAACGCGACGGCGTCACCGGGCAGGGCGCGGACAAGAAGGCCATGCTCCTGCGCGCGCGCCATGCAATACGGGCCAACAGCCTGCGCCGCATCGAAGTTTTCCCGTGTCGCCTTGTCCTTAACAAGCTCGATGGCGCCGATTAGCCCGGTCCCGCGCACCTCCCCAACCAATGGGTGGTCGGCGAAGCTGCGGATTCCCTCCTGCAGGCGCGGCGCGATCGAGCGGACGTGCCCGAGAATATCGCGCTCCTCGTAAATCTTCAACGTCTCGATCGCCACGGCCGCAGGAACGGGATGGCCGCTGTAGGTATAGCCGTGGCCAAAGGTGCCGATCCTGCCAGAATTGTCCCGAATGACAGCATACACCTTCTCGTCGATCATCACTGCGGAGATCGGCAGATAGGAGGAGGACAGCGCCTTCGCCATGGTCATCATGTTGGGCTTCAGGCCGAAGGTTTCGCTGCCGAACATGTTGCCGGTGCGGCAGAATCCGCAGATGACCTCGTCGGCGATCAGCAAAACGTCGTATTTCTCCAGAACCTCCTGGACCTTCTGCCAGTATGTCGCGGGCGGCAGGATAACGCCGCCTGCACCCATGATCGGCTCTCCGATCATGGCGGCGACCGTATCCGGCCCCTCGTCCAGAATCAGCCGCTCGAGATTGGCGGCCATCCGGGTCGCGAAATCCTCCTCGCTCTCGCCGGCCTCGCCGAAACGATAGTAATGCGGGCAGTCGGCATGGATGATGTTCTTGATCGGCAGGTCGAAATCACGGTGGTTGTAGGGCAGTCCGGTCATGCTGGCCGACGCCACGGTAACCCCATGGTAGGCCTTCATGCGGCTGATGATCTTCTTCTTTTCCGGCCGGCCGAGCGCGTTGTTGTAGTACCAGACGAGCTTGACGACGGTATCCGTGGCTTCCGAACCGGAATTCGCAAAGAACACATGCGACATCGGCAGCGGCGCGAGTTCCTTGAGCCGCTCGGCCAGGTCGATCATCGGCAAATGGCTCTTGGATGCAAAGCCATGGTAATAGGGCAGTTCGCGCATCTGCCGCGCGGCCGCCTCGACCAGCCGTTCCTCGCCGAAACCGAGTGACGTCGACCACAGACCCGCCAGGCCCTCGATATAGCCATTGCCGGCGTTGTCATAGACCCAGACGCCTTCGCCGCGGGCAATAACCAGCGGACCTGTCTCTTCGTGCTTCTTAAGGTTGGTATACGGATGCAATACGCTGGCAATATCGCGGGCTTCTGGGGAATTCCCGGATGCAATGGCCATGGTCCATGTTCCCTTTCATGAATTGCGGCCGGCGGCCCGGCCCGAAGTCGTGGCCGCCAAACTACACCGGGCCCCGCCGCTAGCCAAGAAATGTTGGCCCCGTTAAACCGATGGCAAGGAGACCGGCGGTAAATATACTCGCAGCAGGCCGGCGGCCGCCGCGCCGGTCGTCCCGATTTCGCCGAGGAGTGCGGGTTTGCGCGTTCTTATCATCGTTTTCGCCGCATTTGCCTGCCTGTCCACGGCGGGCCAGGCGGCAACACCGGTAAAGACGCTTGTCTTTTGCTCGCGGGAAAGCCCGGACAGCTTCAATCCCCAGCTGTCGACCAGCCAGGCCACGTTCGATGCGAGCTCACGGCAGATCTACGACCGCCTTGTAACGTTCCGCGCCGGGAGTGCCGAGATCGTCCCGGCGCTTGCGGAGTCCTGGCGGATTTCGAAAGATGGGCTGGGGTATGTCTTCCGCCTTCGGGCCGGCGTTTCGTTCCATGCAACACACAGCTTCCGGCCAACCCGCAAGCTGACCGCGGAAGATGTCGTGTTCAGCTTTGCCCGCCAGCTCGACCGCAAACATCCCTGGCACAGTGTTTCCGGCGGTGGTTATCGATATTTCCGCAGCCTGGGGCTGAATAAGCTGATCGAGTCGGTAACGGCGGCCGACGAGATGACGGTTGCGTTTCGGCTGACCCGGCCGAGCGCCTCGTTCCTCGCAATACTGGCGATGGATTTCGCGTCTATCCTTTCCGCCGAATACGCAGAGGCGATGCTGGCGGCCGACACCCCGGAACGGCTCGACCGGGAACCCGTGGGAACGGGCCCGTTCATGCTCGTGCAATATCAGCGCGACGCCCTTATCCGCTATGTGGCGCACCGGGAATACTGGCGCGGCGCGGCGCGGCTCGACAACCTGGTCTTCGCGATCACCCCCGATACCTCCGTGCGCATGCAGAGACTGCGCAACGGCGAGTGTCATGTCATCGACCAGCCCGATCCGGCCGACCTGCCGGCGCTCCTGACGGACCCTTCGGTTCTGGTGGCGCGGCAGACGGCCACCGATCTCGGCTATCTGGCGTTCAACACCGAGAAACCGGTTCTCAGTGACGTTCGGGTACGCCGCGCCCTGACGCTCGCCATCGACCGCCAGGCGATCGTCGACGGAGCTCTTGGCGGGATCGGAACTGCCGCGTCCAGTTCGCTACCACCCGGCCTTCGCCCGAACGCAGCCGATGAGGCCCCGGCGCGGCATGATCCCGACCGGGCACGCGAAATCCTCGCAGAGGCCGGATACCACAACCTCCGTGTCAATATCTGGGCGATGCCCGTGAGCCGGCCCTATATGCGACGCGCCCGGCGGGTCGCCGAAATGATCCGCGACCAGTGGGCCGCCATTGGTGTCGAAGCGACAGTCACGATCCCGGACTGGGAGACGTTCCTGAAGCACTCGATGGTCGGCGCACACGAGACGATTCTGTTCGGCTGGATCGGCGAAACCCTGGATCCTGACATCTTCCTGTCGCCAATCCTGGGCTGCGCGGCCTTGACCAGCGGCGCCAACCGGTCGCGCTGGTGCGATCCGGGATTCGATCGCCTGCTGCTGGAGGCGCGCCGTGCGGCCGACCGCGCCGAACGCGAGGCGATTTACGACATCGCGCTGGAACGGCTCGAAGAACAGGCGCCACTGGTGCCGCTGGTGCACTCGGTTTCGTTTACCCCGCTCCGCCGCGAGGTCACCGGATACGTCGCCTCGCCGCTCGGCGGACACTATTTCTACGGGGTCGACCTGCGGTAGTTGCGATTGCTCCGGGAATTTTCTTTGCGCATGGGCAATTGACAGAGCGCGAGTAAGGGGCATAGCCTCTCACCAAACGGTTCGGGATATGGCTCAATTTGGAGTCCGGCAAGGAATGCCCGGATCATCTTCAGGGGTTGCCGCGTGGCAGCATTCGACAATCAGGGAGCAGGAAAGTGAAACACCGTATTCTCATGGCGGCGGTCAGCATAGGTGCAACCGTTGCGTTTTCCGCAGCAGGGTCGGCAAAGACCCTGGTCTATTGTTCCGAGGGCAGCCCGGAAGGCTTCAACCCCTCGCTGTATACCTCGGGCACGACGTTCGATGCGTCGTCCCGCCATCTCTTCAACAAGCTGGTGGAGTTCGAGCGCGGCAGCACGAAGATCGCGCCCGGGCTCGCCGAATCATGGCAGGCGTCGAAAGACGGGCTGCTCCATACCTTCCGTTTGCGCAGGGGTGTGAAATTCCATACCACGAAAAACTTCACACCATCGCGCAACTTCAATGCGGACGACGTGCTCTACAGCTTCCAGCGCCAGCACGACCCGAATCATCCATATCACAAGGTCTCCGGCGGAACGTACGAATACTATCAGGGCATGAGCATGCCGTCGCTGATCAAGGACATCGTCAAGATCGACGACTACACGGTGCAGTTCGTGCTGAACCAGCAGGAAGCCCCGTTCATCGCCAACCTGGCGATGGACTTTGCTTCGATCCTGTCGGCGGAATATGCCGACCAGATGCTGGCGGCGGGCACGCCTGAGAAAGTCGACCTGGAACCGGTCGGCACCGGCCCCTTCCAGCTGGTCCAGTATCAGAAAGATGCCGTGATCCGCTACAAGGCCCATCCGGACTACTGGGCCGGCAAGGCGCCGATCGACGATCTTATTTTCGCCATCACGAAGGACGCCAGCGTGCGTTATCAAAAACTGAAGGCCGGGGAATGCCACGTCATGCCCTACCCCAACCCGGCGGATATCGCCGCCATGCAGGACGACCCGGACATCAACATGCTCCAGCAGGAAGGCCTCAATGTCGGTTATCTCGCCTTCAACGTCGAGCGCAAGCCGTTCGACGACAAGCGGGTGCGCCAGGCGCTGAACATGGCGATCAACAAGCAGGCGATCATCGACGCGGTGTTCCAGGGCGCCGGCAAGGCGGCGAAGAACCCGATCCCGCCGACGATCTGGTCGTACAATGACGCAACCAAGGACTACCCGTACGACCCGCAGGCGGCAAAGGCCCTGCTTACCGAAGCCGGGGCCGCAGGCCTCAAGACCAATATCTGGGCCATGCCGGTGCAACGCCCCTATAACCCCAACGCGCGGCGGATGGCGGAAGTCATCCAGGCCGACTGGGCCAAGATCGGGGTCGAGGCCGAAATCGTCAGCTTCGAGTGGGGCGAGTATCTGAAGCGCTCGAAGAACGGCGAGCACGATACGGTGTTGCTGGGCTGGACCGGCGACAATGGCGATCCGGACAATTTCCTGTACGTGCTGCTGGGCTGCGATGCGGCGAAGGACGGCACGAATCGGGCGCGCTGGTGCCATAAGCCGTTCAACGACAAGTTGATCCAGGCCAAACAGACCAGCAACGTCGCAGAACGCACCAGGCTCTATGAGGAAGCCCAGCTTATCTTCAAGGAGGAGGCGCCGTGGGTGACGATCGCACACTCGGTGGTATTCGTTCCGGTGCGCAAGGACGTCGTCGACTACCGCATCGACCCGTTTGGCGGGCACGCGTTCTACGGCGTGGACTTGAAGTAGCAGGACGCTGAGGATTGCATGGGCGGGCGGGGATATCTCCGCCCGCCCCGTTTTGCCTGATCCCCGGTCGCCGCCACTATGCTCCGCTTTATCGCGACACGCTTCGGCATGGTCATTCCCACTTTTCTGGGTGTGACGCTGGTTTCGTTTTCGCTGATCCGGCTGGTGCCCGGGGACCCGATCGAGCTGTGGGTCGGCGAGCGCGGCATCGACCCGGAACGCCATGCGGAGCTGCTGCGGCAGTTCGGGTTCGACCGGCCGCTCTGGGAACAGTATCTGGGTTTTCTGGGCGACCTGCTGCAGGGCGATCTCGGCAAGTCGATCGTCACCCAACAGCCGGTCCTGTCGGAATTCCTGACCCTGTTCCCGGCGACCATAGAGCTGTCGCTGACAGCGATGATGTTCGCCCTGCTGGTCGGGCTGCCGGCGGGCATTATCGCAGGGGTCCGGCGTGGCTCCATGTTCGACCATACGGTGATGACGGTATCGCTGGCGGGCTATTCCATGCCGATCTTCTGGTGGGGCCTGCTGCTGATCATCCTGTTTTCCGGAACGCTTGGCTGGACCCCGGTCTCGGGCCGCATTTCCGTTCTGTTCTATTTCGAGCCGGTGACCGGATTCATGCTTGTCGACAGCCTGCTATCAGGCCAGCCCGGCGCATTTAAATCCGCGTTTCGGCACCTGATCCTGCCGGCGATCGTCCTCGGCACGATTCCGCTGGCCGTGATCGCGCGGCAGACACGCTCGGCCATGCTGGAGGTGCTGGGAGAAGACTATATCCGCACTGCCCACGCGAAGGGCCTGCCGCCGCTGCGCATTATCGGGCTGCACGCCCTGCGCAACGCACTGATTCCGGTGGTCACGATCATCGGGCTGCAGGTCGGGCTGCTGCTGGCCGGCGCGATCCTGACGGAAACCATCTTCGCCTGGCCGGGGATCGGCAATTGGCTCGTCAATTCGATCTCGCGGCGCGACTACCCGTCGGTGCAGGGCGGGGTCCTGCTGGTCGCCTGCGTCGTGATCACCGTTAATCTGCTGGTCGACCTCGCCTACGGGCTGATCAACCCGCGCATCCGGCGGGCGGGCGGCTCATGAGCGAGACGACGAACAATCCTCCCCGAATCGCGCCGCCGCATCCGCTGCGCGAGTTCTGGGAGTATTTCAGCGAAAACAGGGGCGCGGTCGTCGGTCTGCTGGTGATTGTGATTATTACCCTGCTGGCGGTGACCGCCGATCTGGTTGCGCCGCATCCGCCCAACGAGCAGTACCGCGACGCCTTGCTGCGCCCGCCGTTCTGGCAGGACGGTGGGTCGTTCCTTTATCCGCTCGGCACGGATGCCGTTGGCAGGGACATGCTGTCGCGCATCATCCACGGCGCACGATACTCGCTGATGATCGGTGCGCTGGTGGTGACGTTGTCGCTTGCGGCCGGGGTTTCACTCGGGCTGGTGGCGGCCTTTTTCCGCGGGCCGGTCGAGATCGGAATCATGCGCGCGATGGACGTCATGCTGGCGCTTCCCAGCCTGTTGCTGGCCATCGTCGTCGTTGCGATCCTGGGCCCGAGCCTGGTCAACGCGATGTTCGCGATCGCCATCGTCTATCTGCCTCATTTCGTCCGCCTCACGCGTGCCTCCGCGATTTCCGAACTGTCGCGCGACTACGTCACCGCCAGCCGCGTTGCCGGCGCAGGACTGCTGCGCCTGATGCTGATCACCGTGCTGCCCAACTGCATGGCGCCGCTTGTGGTCCAGGCAACGCTGGGCTTCTCCAGCGCAATCCTCGATGCGGCGGCACTCGGTTTCCTGGGCCTGGGCGCGCAGCCGCCGACCCCGGAATGGGGAACGCTGCTGGCCGAGGCAAGGGAATTCGTGCTGCGTGCGTGGTGGGTCGTGACCTTCCCCGGCCTGGCGATTCTGATTACCGTTCTGGCCTTTAACCTGATGGGCGACGGGTTGCGGGACGCCCTGGATCCGAAGCTGAAACGCTGATGGCGCTGCTCGAGATCGACAATCTGTCCGTTGACTTCCGGACCCGGGCCGGGCCGTTCCGCGCGGTCGACGGGATCGATCTCGTGGTCGACGAAGGCGAGGTGGTCGCGATCGTCGGCGAGTCGGGATCGGGCAAGAGCGTCGCGGTGCTGGCGCTGATGGGGCTGCTGCCGTGGACCGCTATTGTGACGGCGGACCGGCTGCGGTTCGACGGGCACGACCTGCTGTCGCTGTCGGCCGGGGCGCATCGGGCGATTCGCGGCAAGGACATGGCAATGATTTTTCAGGAGCCGATGACCAGCCTGAATCCGTGTTTCACGGTCGGTTTCCAGATTACCGAGATGCTGGCGGCGCATGAAGCCGGCAACCGGGCGTCGCGACGCAAGAGGGCGATCGAACTGCTGGACATGGTCGGGATTTCATCGCCGGAAAGCCGGCTGAACGCGTTCCCGCACCAACTGTCGGGCGGCATGAGTCAGCGCGTGATGATTGCCATGGCGATCGCCTGCAATCCGCGACTGCTGATCGCAGATGAACCCACCACCGCACTGGACGTGACAATCCAGGCGCAAATCCTGGACCTCTTGCTGGACCTGCAGCGCGAGCGCGGAATGGCGCTGCTGCTGATCACCCATGACATGGGCGTCGTGGCGGAAACGGCGCAACGCGTCGCCGTGCAGTATGCCGGCCAGCAGGTGGAGAAGCAGGACGTGGCCGGCCTGTTTTCCCGGCCCCGGCACCCCTACACAGCGGCTTTGCTCGACGCCATGCCGGAACGCAGCACAGGGCGCCGGCTGCCGACGATTCCCGGTGTCGTCCCCGGCCAGGGCGACCGGCCGACCGGTTGCCTGTTCAATCCCCGTTGCGGATACGCAACCGACCGTTGTCGCGCCGAACTGCCATTGCTGGAGCCGTTGCCGAACAGCGCCGCGGTGCGCTGCCACCATCCGGTCGGAGCGGACACACCATGACCGCGGCCCCTGTTGTCGAGGGTGTCGACCTGACCCGCCATTACCGCGTCGGCCGTGGAATTTTTACGGCGAGTGCTGACCTCAAGGCCTTGCGAGGGGCAAGTTTCTCGCTTCCGGCCGGACGGACGCTGGCGGTGGTGGGCGAGTCGGGCTGCGGCAAGTCGACCCTGGCGCGGCTCGTTACGTTGATCGAGCCGCCGACCTCGGGGCAACTGCTGCTGGACGGTATCGACGCCACCGCGGCCGACAAGGCAGTTCTGAAGACTCTGCGCCGAACCGTCCAGATCGTCTTCCAGGATCCGTACGGATCGCTCAATCCGCGGCGAAAGGTCGGTGCGATCCTTGAGGAACCGCTGGCGATAAACACCCGAATGAGCCCGGCGGAACGCGCGCGCGCCGCGCGGGACATGATGGCGCGCGTCGGCCTGAGGCCTGAATATTACGACCGCTATCCGCACATGTTCTCCGGCGGTCAGCGTCAGCGCATCGCGATCGCCCGAGCGCTGATGCTGCGGCCGAAACTGGTCGTCCTGGACGAGCCGGTATCGGCCCTCGACGTATCGATCCAGGCGCAGGTCCTGAACCTGCTCGTCGATCTGCAGGAAGAATTCGATCTTGCGTACCTGTTTATTTCGCATGACCTCAGCGTCGTGCGCCATTTCGCGGACGAGGTCATGGTGATGTATCTCGGTCGGGCGGTGGAACAGGGACCGCGTGACGTTGTCTTTGAATCGCCACAGCACCCGTACACGCGGGCGCTGTTGTCCAGCACACCGGTCGCCGATCCGGCCTTAAGGGGTGAAAAGATAAAGCTGACCGGCGAATTGCCGTCCCCCACCGATCCGCCTTCCGGCTGCGCATTCAACCCCCGCTGCCCGTATGCGTACGAACGCTGCCGAACGGACCCTCCAGAACTGAAGCCGTCGCACGGACGCCAGGTCGCGTGCCATGCTGTTGCGGAAGGACGTCTTGAGGAGATGCAGGCTCCGAAGCCGGTATTTTGACCCGTATCAATGCACAGCGGCGTGTTTCGGGGCAAGAAGACGATTGCGGTCTCACGAATACGAGGAGTTGGAATCGATATGCCCCTTAAGGATATCCTGGTCTATATCGACGGATCCCGGGAAGCGCCGGCCACCCTGGCCGCCGCGTGCGCATTGGCCCGCGACCACGATGCACATCTGACGGGTCTGGCAGTCGACCGCCCACCCGAGATTCCCGGATACGCGGCGA
Organism: uncultured Alphaproteobacteria bacterium; assembly: GCA_947259105.1. Classification (GTDB taxonomy): domain Bacteria; phylum Pseudomonadota; class Alphaproteobacteria; order UBA8366; family JADFVY01. Next base: position 33,326 of record CAMYKU010000007.1, on the reverse strand, counting down.
TCGAAATTCCGGCCTCTGCCCTGGAAATCATTGAGACCCAGCGCAAGGAGACTGCCGCAACGGCGCGAGATATGTTCGAAAAGGCGGTCGCGGCTGCCGGGATTACAGACCGCAGCGGGTGGTCGCTGGCCAGGGGCATGCCCCTGGAATCGCTGTCGCTGAGGAGCCGCTATGCGGATCTCGTCATCGTTTCCCAGCACAATGCCGAAAGCCAGCACGGCGGCAGCGAGGATATGGTCGATGATCTGATCCTGGTCAGCGGCCGGCCGGTACTCGTGATTCCGTATATCGGCGCGCCAGCGAAATTCGGAAAGAAGGTCATGGTCGCCTGGAACGCGAGCCGCGAAGCGGCGCGTGCGGTTGCCGATGCGATGCCGATTCTGGAGGCGGCCGATAGCGTTGAAGTCTTTGCTGTCGAGCCGAACGGTATTGGCGACGCCCCCGGCGCCGACATCGCCGAGCACCTCGCCCGGCATGGAATCAATGCGACCGCGAGCAAGACGACCGGCCTGGACATCGACGTCGGCGATGTCCTGCTGAACCAGATCGCGGACAGCGGTGCGGATCTCATCGTCATGGGCGGCTATGGGCATTCGCGTATGCGCGAACTCGTGCTTGGTGGCGCCACGCGTCATATCCTGGAGCACATGACCGTGCCCGTGCTGCTGTCCCACTGACTCTTCAACAATTGTGATTGTCGTCTTTGGTTCCATCAACGTCGACCTGGTGTTTCGGGTCGATACGCTCCCTCGATCGGGCGAGACGGTCCTCTCGGAATCGTACAGCATCCATCCCGGTGGCAAAGGCGCAAACGCCGCAGTCGCCGCGGCACGGGCCGGGGGCGAGACCCGAATGGTCGGCCGGGTGGGCGGCGACCCGTTCGCCGAGGATGCGTTGCGTATCATGCGCGAGGCAGGCGTCGGCCTGGACTTCGTCGCCGAATCGCAGCGACCCACCGGCTGTGCGACGATCTCGGTGGACCGTCGGGGTGAAAACGCCATCGTCGTGGCGAGCGGTGCAAATCTCGATGTGGCCGCCGGCCAGGTTCCCGACTCGCTGCTTGGCGACGGCACCCTGGTTGCCCTGCAGATGGAGGTGCCGCCGGCCGAGAATTGGTCGCTCATGGAAAGGGCCAGAAAGGCCGGCGCGAGGGTATTGCTGAATCTGGCGCCGGCGTACCCCGTGCCGGCGCATGTCCTGGAAAACGTTGACGTCCTGGTGGTCAATCAAGCCGAGGCCGCGGCGCTCGCAAACAGCTCCGGTCTGAAGGCGGATCAGGCGTTGGACACGGCGCATATGCTGGCCAAACGTTACGGCATGACGTGTGTCGTCACGTTGGGCCAGGACGGCGCCTTGGCGTATGGCCCCACCGGCGGCTGGCGGATTCCCGCACTGCCAATTGATGCGATAGACACCACAGGCGCGGGGGATGCGTTCTGCGGCGGGCTGGCGGCAGCGCTTGACCGGGGACTGGGTATGGAGGCGGCGTCACGTTACGCGTCGGTCGGTGCCGCCCTTGCGTGTACCGTCGACGGTGCCCAAGACAGCCTGCCGGCGCGCACGGCCGTAGAGGCGCGGCTCCATGAGTTGCCCGGGGTGCAACGAACTTCCTGAAACGGAGGAACGGCCGTGTTTGGGCCTAAAGCGCAGCGAGCCGGTTGAGTTCGGCGACCGCCCTCAGCAGGCCTTCATCGATTTCCGTCTCGCGATCATCCTCGACCGCAACATCCGGCATGATACCGCCGTCAACGGACGAACCGGAGGGCCGGTAATAGGCCGCCGTAGTAAGCTTGAGCGCCGTGCCACGGCCCATCGGCATAACCGTTTGAACCGTACCCTTGCCAAAACTGCGCGTGCCGATCAATACCGCCCGGTCATGGTCCCTGAGCGCGCCGGCGAAAATCTCTGCCGCCGATGCAGAGTTGCGATTAATCAGCACCGCGATCGGCAGGCCGGCCACGATATCTCCACTGGTCGCACGGTATCGCTGGGTCCGGTACCGCCCCTTGGTAACGACGATATCGCCCGATTCGATGAACGCGTCGGAGGCTGCGACGGATTCAACCAGAAGCCCGCCCGGATTGTCGCGCAGATCAATAATGAGTCCCGCAAGGCGGCCACCAAGATGTGAGCGGATCTTGTATACGGCCTCTTCGATGTCTTCCGACGTATCCTCACTGAATCCCGTAACGCGCAGATACCCGAAATCTCCTTCGAGGCGCCACTTCACGACGTCCACGTGAATAACAGAGCGGCCGATCGGCACATCGAAGGCATCGTCTTCGCCGCGCCGGATGGTTAGAACGACGCGGCTTCCCACGGGACCACGCAGCCTGCGAACGACCTCTCCCAAGCTGTACCCCTCAAGCGATTCGCCGTCGACGTGTGTGATCCTGTCTCGGGCGATCAGGCCCGCTTTTGCCGCCGGCGTTCCCTCCAGCGGGATGACGACCATGACGCCGACACCGTCATCCGGCAACGTGATCTGGATTCCGAGTCCACCGAACTGACCGCGCATTGAATCCTGCATCGCCTCGTATTCATCGCGCGGCAGATAGGTGCTATAGGGATCGAGCGACGCCAACATGCCATTGATCGCCTGCTCGACGAGCCAGTTGTCGCTGACCGTACCGCTGGGCGGCGGCGCATCGTTGAGCGCGTGGGAAGCCGCGGCGAGCAAGATATCTTCATCCACGGGCCGCACATACTCTGACTTGACCCGCTCGAATACCCGGGCGAAGAGCTTGACGTCGGGCTGGGTCCTGACGGCCCCGCCGGTGTACTGCCTTTGCTTCCTGTCGATATCCGCGGCAAGCTGATCGGCGGCAGCACGCGCTTCGGGTCCCGGGACCGGCGCAATTGCGCAGGCGCTCAGGGCGAACAGGACGAGGATCGAAAATCCGTACCGCAGCCGTTTCATGTTTTTTACGCTCTTCGCGACACCGGTTAACTGGCGTTGTTGCCATTGACGGATGTCGCACCCTGTAATGTGGGTTGATCTCCGCGCCGCGTCCATCATGACTCGAAAAAGTAAACGAATGTGTTACAAAAATGCTGCCAGCGCGCCGGCTGAATATTAGGGGGTTGAACCAATATGAACAACAAACACGTCGTCGTTGTAACACGCAAGCTGCCGGAATCCGTAGAGAACAGATTGCGGCGGGATTATGTGCCGCGCCTCAACCCCGACGACAGGCTCTATACCACCGACGAATTGCTGGCGCTATGTGAAAGCGCAGATGCAATCATGCCGTGTCACACCGAGAAACTGACGGCCGAGGTCATCGGCCGGCTGCCGGACAGCGTCAGGGCAATCGCCAATTTTTCGGTCGGTGTCGACCACGTCGATCTGCAGGCTGCCAAGGGTCGCGGCATCGTTGTCACCAATACGCCGGATGTGTTGAGCGACGCCACCGCCGAGATCGCAATCCTCTGCCTGCTTGGTGCGGCGCGCCGGGCAAGCGAAGGCGAGCGGCTGGTGCGAAGCGCCGAATGGAAGGATTGGAGCCCCGCGTTCATGGTCGGTGTACAAATAACCGGCAAGCGAATTGGCATCGTCGGCATGGGCCGGGTCGGCCAGGTCGTGGCCAGACGTGCAAGAGGCTTCGACATGGATGTGCATTACCATAACCGCCAGCGGATCGACCCGGCGCTTGAACTCGGAGCGACCTACCATCCGTCACTGGACGAGATGTTACCGCTCTGCGATGTGTTGTCGCTCAACTGCCCGGCAACGCCGGAAACCAAGGGATTGCTGAACGACCGGCGTATCGGCCTGCTGCCGGACGGTGCGATCGTCGTGAACACCGCGCGCGGCGCGCTCGTGGATGACGATGCGCTGATCGCCGCCCTGGAGTCGGGCAAGCTCTATGCCGCAGGCCTCGACGTATACAACAACGAACCGGCGATAAATCCGAAATATCGCGGCCTGACCAATACGTTCCTCCTGCCGCATATCGGTAGCGCGACGCAGGAGACTCGCGACGCCATGGGGTTCCGGGCGCTCGACAATCTCGATGCGGTCCTTGCGGGACGCGAACCGCAAGACCGCGTCGCCTGAGCGGATCGAAGAAAAAATGTATACAATTTTCCGTTTCAAATCCGTAGCTTGGCGATTCCTGTTGCGAACTCGCTGAAAATGTTGAAACCTTGGCGCGCCGGAGCGACAGAAGGCGTTTCGGACACGTCAATAGATCTGACAGGGAGCAACTCATTTCCATTTGGTTCAGATCACGCATGTAAAGTGTGGGTCGGCGCCGGGGACACTGGACGCATAGTCCGGGCCTTACCTGTTGCCGTGCCTTTAGCGATTGCATTCCTTGAAGTCGGGAGGATGAAACGATGACCAAAAAGGACACGAAGGCCAACACGGCCAGCCGGAGAAAATTCCTGAAAATAGGTGCCGGCGCCACGGTGGGCGCCGCCGCAGCCGTTGCCATGCCGAATGTCGCCAGGGCGGCGCCAGTCGTCCTGAAGGTCCAGGCGGCCTGGGGCGGGGGCATCTTCCTCGAATTCGCCAAGGACTATGTCACACGCGTTAACGATATGTCCGGCGGTTCGTTAAAGATCGATCTGCTTGGCGTCGGCGCGGTCGTCAAGACGGCCGAGATGCAGACCGCGGTGCACAAGGGCGTGCTCGACGGCGCGCATATGGTCACCGCGTACTGGTATTCGAAGAGCCCGGTCGCCTCGCTGTTCGGCACCGGCCCCTGCTTCGGTTGGTCGGCCAACGAACTGATGGGCTGGATCCAGTACGGCGGCGGCAAGGACCTGTATTACGAGCTGATGCATGACAATCTGAGACTCGACCTGGTCGGCTTCTTCACCGGCCCGATGCCGGCACAGCCGCTTGGCTGGTTCAAGGAGCAGATCAAGAAAGCCAGCCAGATGAAGGGCCTGAAGTACCGCACCGTCGGCCTGGCCGCCGACGTTCTGCAGGAAATGGGTATGTCGGTCGTACAGCTGCCGGGCGGCGAAATCCAGCCGGCGATGAAGAGCGGCCTGATCGACGCCGCCGAGTTCAACAATCCGACCTCGGACAAAGACTTCGGCATGCAGGATGTCTCGAAGCACTACCATCTGGCCAGTTTCCACCAGTCGCAGGAGTGCTTTGAAATCATCTTCAACAAGACGCTTTTCGACAAGCTCGCCAAGGAACACCAGGCGATCCTGGAATACGCCTCCGAGGCGGCATCGTCCGACATGGCCTGGAAGGCGATGGAGCGGTACTCGCAGGATCTGGTCGTGCTGAAGAGGGACCACGGCGTCAATGTCTACCGCACGCCGGACAGCGTCATGAAGGACCAGCTCAAGGCGTGGGACATCGTTATCGAGCGCTTCAACAAGACCGACCCCTTCTTCAAGAAGGTCATCGATTCGCAGAAGGCATGGGCCCAGCGTCACGGCACCTATGCGCTCAACAACGCGCCAAACTATCAGGCCGCCTACGAGCACTACTTCGGCAAGCTTTGACGTCGGTCCGGTTGCCTGAAACAGGCTGCCATTAGACAGATTCAGGGGCGATGCCGGAAGGTATCGCCCCGACTTCTGACTGTCAGGGATATCTCAAGCCGCCATGACCCGAGTCCTTCATTTCATCGATAGCCTCAGCGCCTGGGTGGGGAAAGCATTCGCCTGGTGCATCGTTATCCTGACGTTCTCCACCGTCTACGAGGTCTTCGTACGCTACGTGCTGAATTCACCCACCGTGTGGGCGTTCGACATGAGCGTCCAGATGTATGGCGCGCTGTTCATGATGGCCGGCGCCTATGCCCTGTCGCAGGACGCGCATGTCCGCGGCGACGTGGTCTACCGGCTGATGCCGCGGCGCGTGCAAGCCGTCATCGACCTGGCGCTGTATATTCTGTTTCTCGGTCCGGGCGCGCTGGCTCTGCTGTATTACGGTTACGGTTTCGCCGCCGACTCCTGGTTCTACAAGGAGGTCAGCTGGTCCAGCCCGTCCCGCATCCAGATCTATTTCTTCAAGACCCTGATCCCGATCTCCGGCCTGCTGGTTCTGCTGCAGGGTCTCGCCGAGTCGGTTCGTTGCGTCATCTGCATCCGGACCGGAAAGTGGCCAGCCCGCCTGCACGACGTGCAGGAAACCGAAACCATGCTTCTAAATGAGCAGGACGACCTCAGGGCGCTGGGGAAAGAACAATGACCGATCCTCAAATCGCCATCATGATGCTCGGCCTGTTCATTTTCATTGTCATGCTGGGCTTTCCAATCGCCTTCACGCTGATCGCCATGGGGCTGGGCTTCGGGTATTACGCCTATTACGATCCGCTGCGGATGGACAACCTGTTCGACAACCGGATCTTCGACCTGTTCGTCCAGAATACCTTCTCTGTCATGTCCAACGACGTGCTGGTCGCGGTGCCGCTGTTCCTGTTCATGGGCTACATCGTCGAGCGCGCCAATATCGTCAATCGCCTGTTCTTCAGCATCCAGCTGGCTGCCCGCAACCTGCCAGGATCGATGGCGGTGGCGGCGCTGGCCACCTGTGCCGTATTCGCCACCGCCACCGGCATCATCGGCGCGGTCGTGACCCTGATGGGCATGTTGGCTTTTCCCGCCATGCTGGCCAAGGGCTACGATACCAGGTTCGCCGCAGGCGTAATCTGTGCCGGCGGTTGCCTCGGGATTCTGATACCGCCGTCGATCATGCTGATCGTCTACGCCGCGATTGCCGAACTGTCGCCGCTGCGGCTCTATGCTGCGGCCATGTTCCCCGGCCTGATGCTGGCCGGCATGTACATGATCTACGTGGTCGGCCGGGCTACGCTGAACCCGTCCCTGGCACCGAAACCCGCCGAAGAGGAAATTCCGCATTTCAGCCGGATACTGTGGGAACTCATGACGTCGTTCGTGCCGCTGGCGGTACTGATTTTGAGCGTTCTGGGCGCCATCCTCGGCGGCTTGGCGACACCGGCCGAAGCGGCCGGGGTGGGCGCCTTCGGCGGTCTGGTCCTGGCCGCGAGCTATCGGTCCCTGACCTGGCAGCGGCTCAAGGAAGCAGTGTTCCTGACAGCCAAAACCTCGGCAATGGTGTGCTGGTTGTTCGTCGGATCCTGGACTTTCGCTTCGGTGTTCTCCTATCTCGGCGGTCACGACCTCATCCAGGAATGGGTGCTGTCCATGGAACTGAGCACTGTCGGCTTCCTGGTTCTGGCGCAGGCCATCATATTCCTGCTCGGCTGGCCGCTGGAATGGACCGAGATCATCATCATCTTCGTGCCGATCTTCCTGCCGATGCTGCCGACCTTCAACGTGGATCCGCTGTTCTTCGGCATGCTGGTGGCGCTGAACCTGCAGACCTCGTTCCTGACGCCCCCCATGGCAATGGCCGCCTATTATCTAAAAGGCGTTGCGGGCTCCACCGTCGAGCTGATGGATATTTTCCGGGGCATCATGCCGTATCTCGCCATCGTCATTCTGGCCATGGTTCTGATGTACAACTTCCCCGGGATCGCCCTGTGGCTACCGGACGCGTTGTTCGGCAAGGTCCCCGGCTAGAGCGGGGACGATGTCTGAGGCGAGCATTCCCGGCGGGCTTGAAGCAGCCGCTGCCGTTCGCGACGGCCGGACCACTGCGCGGGAACTGGTGCAGGCCAGTCTCGATAGAATCAGCGAGTTCGAGGATACCGTCGGCGCGTGGACCCATCTCGACCCGGAACTCGCGCTGGCCCAGGCGGACCGCGCCGACGAGCAGCGACAGCGGGGGTTGCCGCTCGGACCCCTGCATGGCGTCCCGGTCGGCGTCAAGGATATCTTCGACACTGCCGACTACCCGACGGAATACGGTACGCCGCTGCACGAAGGGCGAACGCCGGCGACGGATTGCACCGTCGTCTCCCGCTTGCGAGAGGCTGGCGCAATTATCCTCGGCAAGACGGTCACCACCGAACTTGCCGTCTATTCGCCCGGCAAGACCAGCAATCCGCACGACGCGACGCGCACACCAGGCGGCTCGTCCAGTGGTTCGGCGGCGGCGGTGGCCTCGTTCATGGTGCCGCTGGCGGTCGGCTCGCAGACCAATGGATCGGTCATCCGCCCGGCGTCGTTCTGTGGCGTGTTCGGCTACAAGCCCACGCACGGGCTGATTTCGCGGTATCGGGTGCTCAAGCAATCTCGCCCGCTGGATACCGTCGGTGTTTTGGCCAGATCGTTGGGGGATCTCGCGCTGATCGCCGAGCCGCTGATGGCGTATGACGACCGCGACCCCGACATGCGGCCACGCGCCGCACCCCGTATTTCTCGGGTCATGGCGGAGGAGGCCCCGGCCGAACCGCGGTTCGCATTCGTGCGCTCGCCGGTCTGGGACCAGGCCGAGGAGACAACCAAGGACGCCTTGCGTGAACTGGTTGAACATGTCGGCGAGCGCGTCGAAATCGTGGACCTGCCGCGGACCTTCGACGGGGCGCTCGATACCCACCGCACGATCATGGAAGCGGATCTGGCCGTCAGCTTCGACAGCGAATACAAGGATGGCAAGGACAAGCTGAGCGCGGTTCTGCGCGAGATGATCGAACGCGGGCAGAAGGTCCTGGCCATGGAATACAACGCCGCCATCGAGCGCGCCCGGGCGTTCAACGAAGAACTCGACGAAATATTCGAGGAATACGACGCCATTCTGACTCCGTCCGTCGCCGGCGAGGCGCCGGTTGGTCTGGACAGCACGGGCAGCCCCGCCTTTTGCACGATCTGGACCTTGTGCGGGGTTCCCGCCCTCAACCTGCCGATCCTGCAGGGGCCGAACGACATGCCGCTCGGCGCGCAGCTTGTGGGCCAGCGTGGCGACGACGCAAGACTGTTCAGAACTGCGCGCTGGCTGCTGAACAAACTGGAAGAATGATGTTATGCTGCCGCACTTGAGCAAACAGGTGGATTTCTAGATGGACAATCTGATTTCCGGACTGATCGCATCGGTGATCTTTGTCGCCTTCGTCGCCGGCCTGGCCCACTCCATCGGCGTCCTTCCGTTCGCGATTATCGTTGGCCTCGTCATCGTGATGATGCTGTGGGACTTTGTCGGATCGGCGAGGGCAGGATTGGCCCAGGAAAAGAAAGACGCCGAAAAGAACCGGTAAGGCACACCCCGGCTGCTGAACGACCATGGAGAGCCCCGAAGAAAGCCTCAAGTTGGCGGTCGTCATTGTCTTGTCGGCGGTCTTTCTGGGCGTCGTCGTGCTGCGCCGATACGGCCCGGTTTGGCGGAAGCTGGTGTCTCGGCTGGGACCGCGTTGGCCGTTGCTCATCAAGATCGCCTCAATGGCAACCCTGGCGCTCTGGGTCTTGTTCTGGGTACTGGTCAGCCCGGAACGGCGAGATGAATTGCAACAGTTTTACCATGAATCCGCTCCCTGGGTAGTCCGCTGACCCGGACCGATTTCTCGAGGAGAGAACGATGGCGGACAGCGCGAACACCAGAAATTCCAGCAGTAGGAAACGCGCCATTCGCCGGCGTTTTCTGAAAATCGGCGCGGCGGTGGCGGCCGCCGCGGCAGTGGCCAGGCCGCAAATCTCGCACGCCCGGACCGCGACCCTGAGAATGCAGGGCGCATGGGGTCCGGCCGACATTTTTCACGAAATGGCGATGGAATATGTGAGCCGTGTCGAGGAGATGGCCGGCGGGAGGCTGAAGATCGACTATTCGGTGGCCGGCGCGGTGGTGCCCCCGGACCGTCTGCACGAGGCGGTGCACGATGGGCGGCTCGACGGGGGCCACGCGGTGACCGCCTACTGGCACGCCACGCACAAAGCCGCTGCGCTGTTCGGCGGCGGTCCGGTGTTTGGCGCCGACGCGGCGCAGACCCTTGCCTGGATACACAAGGGCGGTGGCCACGCGCTGTATCGCGAGCTGGTTCAGGACATCCTGAAGCGCAATCTGGTCGGCTTTTTCTGCATGCCGGCGCCGGCCCAGCCACTCGGCTGGTTTACCCGCGAGTTCGCAACCGTGGAGGACCTGAAGGGCCTGAAATACAGGACCGTCGGGCCGGCGGCCGAAATCATGAGCCGCGTCGGGCTGTCCGTCGTGGCGATACCGGGCGGGGAAATCCTTCCCGCGATGGAAAGCGGCAGGATCGAGGCCTTCGAATACGACAACCCGACCTCGGACAGCCGGCTCGGCGCACAGAATGCGGCGAAGAATTACGTGATGGGCTCGTTCCACCAGGCCGCCACGTTCTTTGAAATCATCTTCAACGGGGACATCTTCGCGGCGCTGCCGGCGGAACACCAGGCGATCCTGGAGTATGCGGCGGAGGCGGCCAGCACGGCGAACTACGCGACCGCCATGAAAAACTACCCGGCCGACCTGCGAAAACTCATCGACGGGCACGGCGTCAAGGTCCGCCGTGCGCCGCGAGACGTCATGAAGGCGCAGCTCGAAGCCTGGGACGCCGTCCTCGACGATCTCATGAAGGATCCGTTTTTCGCGAAAGTCGTCGAATCGCAGCGCCAATGGGCAAAGCGCGTCGGTTATTACAGCCTGATGAACGCCGCCGACCAGAAACTCGCCTGGGAACATCATTTCGGCAAGCTCGGCTTTTGAACCGGCCGGTGGGTTACCGGATGTGGACGCCGTCGAGACCGCGAACATGCCGGTGGGGCGGAGCAAGGGGCTTGACCGCATCGGTTGAACCGATGTATAAGCCCGCCCCGGCCCGGGCCAATCTCCGGCGGCGGAAGAAACGCAGTTTTATTGAAATGGTCCGATGATAATGCGCTTGAGTAACATAACCCGGTACAGCTACCGACTGGCGTCAACGGACGGCCGGGACAGGCTGCCTGCGCGCAATTTCGGGAGACCCATGACGATGTGATCGTCGAACGCATGGCTGCACCAGCAGCGCGTTTCCAGGCCCTCCCGAACCCCGTTCGGGAGGTTTTTTTGTTGCTCGCGGTATGTATTGAAGAAGGAGAAAGATGATGACCGGCTACAAATTCATCGACACTGGCGGCGCGGGCATCAAGGCCTGGACCAGTGGCGTGCCGGTCGAGGACGCGGCACTGCAGCAGCTCAAGAACGTCGCCGCCCTGCCGTTCGTGCACCGCCACGTCGCGGTCATGCCGGACGTGCATTTCGGCAAGGGCGCGACCGTGGGCTCGGTGATCCCGTGCAAAGGCGCGATCGTCCCGGCGGCGGTCGGCGTCGACATCGGCTGCGGCATGATGGCGGTGCAGACCTCGCTGACTTCGCACCAGCTGCCGGAGGATCTGTCGGGCCTGCGCTCGGCGATCGAGGCAGCGGTACCTCACGGCCGAACCAACAACGGAGGCAAGGGCGACCGTGGCGCCTGGGGAGAAATTCCCAAGGATGTGGAGGAGACGTGGACCACCGCGCTTCACCGCAACAAGCCGCTCGCGGCCGGCCATGCGGCGATCGTCGAGAAGCACCCGAAGATCGGTCAGGCCAACAACGTCGTCCATCTCGGCACGCTGGGCACCGGCAACCACTTCATAGAGATCTGCCTCGACGAGGCGGACCGCGTGTGGGTGATGCTGCATTCGGGTTCGCGCGGCATCGGCAACCGCATCGGCTCCTACTTCATCGAGCGGGCAAAACGCGAGATGGAGCGGTGGTTCATCCATCTGCCGGACAAAGACCTGTCCTATCTGGCGGAAGGGTCGGAGCACTTCTACGACTATGTGAAAGCGGTCGGCTGGGCGCAGGATTACGCGCGTACCAACCGCCAGATCATGATGGACCGGGTGCTGGCCGTGATGGGAAAACACTTCCGCGATTTCGCATTGGGCGACGTGGCGGTGAATTGCCACCACAACTACGTGTCGAAGGAGAAGCATTTCGGCGCGGATGTCTGGGTCACCCGCAAGGGCGCGGTCCGCGCCGGCGCGGGCGAGTTGGGCATCATCCCGGGCTCGATGGGAGCGCGGTCCTTCATCGTGCGCGGCAAGGGCAACAAGGAGTCGTTCTGCTCGTGCTCGCATGGGGCCGGCCGCGCGATGTCGCGGACCGAGGCGAAGCGGCGCTTTACGCTGAAGGACCATGCCAAGGCGACACAGGGCGTGGAATGCCGCAAGGATGCCGAGGTCATCGACGAGACGCCGATGGCCTACAAGGACATCGACGCGGTGATGGCGGCGCAGGAGGACCTGGTGGACATCGTCCACACGCTGAAGCAGATCGTCTGCGTGAAGGGGTGACGGGGCAACCCGTCACCCCTCTCGTTCGGAACGGTCAGTGCCCGGCGTCGGCTTCCAGCTGCGCCTGCATCGCGGTCCAGGCGTCATACGCCTCGTCGGGCAGCGTATGGGCGACGCCCTTGTGGCAATCGATGCAGGTGCGGCCGTCGTCGATGCCTTCCTGGTGGCGGCGCGAGGCGCGCGATTCCTGCAGCGTGTAATCCATGAAATCGAAATTGTGGCAGTTCCGGCATTCGCGCGAGTCTGTCTCCTTCATCGTGCGCCAGACATTGGTGGCGAGCCGGACGCGTTGCGCCTCAAACTTTTCGCGCGTGTCGATGGAACCGACCAGATGATGATAGAGCTCGGCGCTTGCGCGAATCTTGCGGGCGACCTTGTGAAACCAGTTCTTCGGCACATGGCAGTCCGGACAGGTCGCACGCACACCGGTGCGGTTCGAGTAGTGGCTGGTCTCGCGATATTCGCGGAACACGTTTTGCTCCATCTCATGGCAGGTGACGCAGAATTCCTGGTTGTTGGTCATTTCCATCGACCAGTTGAAACTGCCCCAGAAAACGATACCGGTGGCGAAACCGACGACCACCAGCGTCCCCAGCGCAGCGGTCGCGTGTGGCGAGGCGATGAATCGCCAGACCTGACGAACCCGCCCGCGCCAGGTGACGCCCTGCGCTTCGTTCGCGCCGTTTTTGGCGCCGGCCGAAGGCGCGCCGTTCCCGTTCGTGTCGGTCATGATGGCCTCTTCCTGCTAATCGAGATCGAGCGCAGACTTGAAGTCGTTGCGTACCAGCTCCTTTGCATTGCTCTGGGGCGCATGGCACTGGGTGCAGAACCAGCGGTTCGATGACACCTCGTCGAGCGCAACGCCATCCCGGTTGAAATAGTGGGTTTCACTGATTTTCGGCGCGCCCTGATCGACGTTGTAGGGCCAGTCATGGCACTGGATGCACTGGTTCACCGTCCGGGTGATCTGATAGCCCTGGATCTTGTGCGGGATCAGGGGCGGCTGCTGCCGATAGGCCCTCTCGAAACTGCCGGCCTGGGTGTCCTGGCGCTCGATTTCCGGAACGAGATTTTCGTCGGGTATCTCGGTCTCGCCCCGCAGGCTCGTGACACCACCGGCCGGCTGCGCCACCGCCCGCTCCGGGACGTAGAGTGACAATGCCGTGGCAACTGCGAGCGAGAGAACGGCGAACGCTCCAAGAACGGCGGATTTCGGAAATCCCTTGATTGTCTTGTTCACGGTGGCACTCCCTTCATCTGGATATTTCATGCTGCTTTCCTGTGCGGTTGCGGCGACCTCTCGGTCGCTTGCGCAAACCGCGACGAAAATTCGAAAACCTTCCTGTCGCAGACGTCGATGCAGCGGCCGCAATTGCTGCAGTCGGACGACAGGATAACGGAGCCGTGACCCTTTTCGGCGCCCTTCAGGGCGGGCGTAATGACATGGGGTTCCGGACAGACCGCGTAGCAATCCATGCAGTCGTCGCACGCTGCGCGGCTGGCGGCGTTGACGCGCAGCAATGCGAAACGGCCGACCAGGCCGTAGAACGCCCCGACTGGACAGAGATGGCCGCACCAGCCACGGCGGCTGACGAACAGGTCGAACAGGAATACGGCGAGCACCACGGCCCAGGCGAGACCAACCCCGTAAAGCACGCCGCGGTACAGCAATGTGATCGGGTTGACCAGCTCCCATACGATCGCCCCGGTCACCGCCGAGGCGGCAAGCGTCATGCCGAGGATCCAGTGACGCAGCGACCGTTTCGGTTGCCATCCCTTGGGTATGTCGAACCGCGATGACAGCCAGTGCGACGCATCGGTCACGATATTGATCGGGCAGACCCAGGAACAGTAAACCCGGCCACCGATCAGCGCGTAGGTGGCCAGCAGGATCGCGGCGCCGACAAGGGCGGTTGTGGCCGGAAGGTTCGCGGCAAACACGCTCTGCAACAGCATATAGGGATCGGTCAACGGCAGGACGCCCAGTGTCAGGCTCGAGGCCAGCGTGCCCTTGACGATCCAGATACCGGTCAGCGGCCCGGCCAGGAACAACGCAAGGAAGCCCAGCTGCGACGCCCGCCGCAGGAGCAGCCATTTGTTCCGGGCCAGCAGACCGCGGCTCGCCGACGGGACATTGTCGGTCATTGCGCCACCCCCGGCATCCGGTCCGGCAGGTCGATGATATCGGGCAGCAACGGCCCGCCATGCTTCTCGCGTTCCTCCCAGCCCAGCCTGTAATGGGCACCAAGTTCGCCCTTGGCGAGCTCGGTCGGGAGAACGCGGATCGCCGCCTTCTCGAGCACACAGCTTTTCTCGCACTTGCCGCAGCCCGTGCATTGCTCACTGTTCACCGTGGGAATAAACAGGGCGTGCGCGCCGGTCCGCATGTTGTGCTGTTTTTCCAGCTTGATCGCCTTGTCGATCAGCGGGCAGACCCGGTAACAGACGTCGCAGCGAAGACCGAGATAGTTGAGGCAGTCTTCCTGCCCGACCAGAACCGCAACGCCCATGCGGGCTTTCTCGATCTCGGTCAGTCCGTGGTCCAGCGCTCCCGTCGGGCAGGCCACGACACACGGAATGTCCTCGCACATTTCACAGGGAATATCGCGGGCAACGAAGTAAGGCGTGCCGGTGGCGACCGGCGTGCCCAATTCCGCCAGACGCAGCGTGTTGTACGGGCAATCCCGCACGCAAAGTCCACAGCGCACGCACGCCCCGGCGAAGTCCGCCTCCTCGCCGGCGCCCGGCGGACGGATCGCCCAGGCGGGCCGCGCGCCGCCCTGCCGTGCCAGCAGGCCCAGAAGCAGCCCGGCGATCCCGACACCGCAGGCGGTGCGGGCAATCCCGGCGAGGAACCGCCGCCGATCCTTCACGCGGGGCAAGGCCTTGTCTGGATCCGTCGCTGCCACTGCCTATGCCTCAGGCGGATTCCACCTTGCAGGCGCACTTCTTGTAATCCGTCTCCTTGGAGATCGGGCACGTCGCATCCAGTGTCAGCTTGTTGACCAGCTGGCCCTCGTCGAACCAGGGAATGAAGACCACTCCCTCCGGCATTACGTTGCGGCCCTTGGTCTCCACCCGGGTCAGCAATGCACCGCGCTGCGTACTGATGCGCACGGCCTGGCCCCGCTTGAATCCGCGCGTCTTGGCGTCGTCGGGGTTCATGAACAGGACGGCGCTGGGGAAGGCGCGATGCAGTTCGGGCACCCGCCGGGTCATCGAGCCGGAATGCCAGTGCTCCAGCACGCGGCCGGTGACCAGCCAGAGATTGTATTCCGCGTCTGGCACCTCTGCGGGCGGCTCATAGGGCAGCGCGAAGATCACCGCCCTGCCGTCGGGCTTGCCATAGAACTCCACGCTCTTGCCGGGCTTGACATAGGGGTCATAACCTTCGCGGAAACGCCACAGCGTCTCCTTGCCGTCCACCACCGGCCAGCGCAGGCCGCGAGCCTTGTGGTAGGTGTCGAAATCGGCAAGATCGTGCGCCTTGCCGCGACCGAAACCCGCGTATTCCTCGAACAGGCCTTTCTGGATGTGGTAGCCGAAATGCTGCGACTCGTCGTTGTCGAAGCCCTCCTGCATATCGGTCAGCGGGAATTTATCGACCGTGCCGTTGGCGAACAGGATGTCGTAGAGCGTCTTGCCCCTGTATTCCGGTTTCTTGGCGACCAGTTCGTCCGGCCAGACTTCCTCGACCTTGAAGCGTTTCGAGAATTCGACAAGTTGCCAGAGGTCGGACCTCGATTCGCCCGGCCCTTTGATCTGCTGGCGCCAGAACTGGGTGCGGCGTTCCGCGTTGCCGTAGGCGCCTTCCTTTTCCACCCACATGGCGGTCGGCAGGATCAGGTCGGCAGCCAGCGCGGTCACCGTAGGGTAGGGATCGGACACCACAATGAAATTGTCCGGATTGCGGTAACCGGGCCAGGTTTCCTCATTCATGTTGGGCGCGGCCTGCATGTTGTTGTTGCACAACACCCAGTAGGCGTTCAACTCGCCGTCTTTGAGCTTGCGGTTCTGCAGCACCGCATGGAAGCCCGGCTTGCCGGGAATCGTGCCTTCGGGTAGCTGCCATTTTTCCTCGGCGATCTTGCGATGCTTTTCGTTCATGACCACCATGTCGGCCGGCAGGCGATGGGCGAAGGTACCCACCTCACGCGCCGTACCGCAGGCCGAGGGCTGACCGGTCAGCGAGAACGGGCCGTTGCCCGGCTCGGAGATCTTGCCGGTCAGAAGATGCACGTTGTAGCACAGGTTGTTCACCCAGGTGCCGCGGGCATGCTGGTTGAATCCCATGGTCCACAGGGACATCACCTTGCGTTCCGGGTCGGCATAGAGTTCGGCCAGCGCCTCCAGCTTCGCGGGCTCGACACCCGACAGGGCACTGACGCTTCCCAGCGTGTATTCGGCGACGTAGGCCTTGTATTCGTCGAAACTCATCGCCGTGGAACCACCCACTTTGGTCGCGTTTTTCGCGGACTGCTCACGTGGGTCGCTTGGACGCAGCCCATAGCCTATATCCTCGTTTCCACGGCGGAAATTCACATGGGCCTTGACGAAGTCCTCATTCACCCGGCCGTTCTGGATGATGTAATTGGCGATGTAATTAAGGATCGCTAGGTCCGTGCCGGGCTTGAAGACCATGCCGATATCCGCAAGGTCGAAGTTGCGGTTCTCGAATGTGGAGAGCACCGCCACCCGGCAGTGGTCCGCGGTCAGACGCCGGTCGGTCAGGCGCGACCACAGGATCGGGTGCATTTCCGCCATGTTGGAACCCCACAGGACGAAGGCGTCTGCATGCTCGAGGTCGTCATAGCAGCCCATCGGCTCGTCGATGCCGAAGGTCCTGATGAAACCGGCAACCGCGGAGGCCATGCAGTGGCGTGCGTTGGGGTCGAGGTTGTTTGAACGGAATCCCGCCTTCATCAGCTTGGCGGCGGCATAGCCTTCCCAGACCGTCCACTGGCCGGATCCGAACATGCCGACCGATCCCGGTCCCTTGGCCTTGAGGGCCGCTTTGTATTTTTCGGCCATCACATCGAAAGCCTGGTCCCAGCTGACCGGGGTAAACTCACCTTCCTTGTCGTACTTGCCGTTCGACATCCGCAGCAGCGGCCGGGTCAGCCGGTCACGCCCGTATACGATCTTGGAGAGGAAGTAGCCCTTGATGCAATTCAGGCCCCTGTTGACCGGGGCATCGGGATCGCCCTGGGTCGCGACCATGCGGCCGCCCTTGGTGCCGACCAGAACACTGCATCCGGTGCCACAGAACCGGCATGGCGCCTTGTCCCAGCGGATGTCGCTGCCGGCGGCGGCCTGCGCGCCGTCCGGTTTCGGCAGGGTTACACCCGCGGCCGCCGCCGTGGCGGCAATGGCGGAGGTCTTGATGAAATCGCGCCGTGAATGTTGCATCGCTGCTACTCCCCAGTGATCCTGGCAGTTGATTCGGTCGCCGATTGCGGCTCGAAATGGTGATAGACGAGGGCGGCGGAAAGCACGCCCGGAAGTCTGTGCAGCGCGAGCACCGCGTCGCCCGCGGATGTTTCGCCGACGTCCTCGACGGTTACGACCATGCGTCCGTCGGGCACCGTGTAGTGGAGTTCAGCGCCTGCGATCGCTCCGATCGCCCGCGCGACCTCGTCACCACGATCGGGATGTGCGTGCACCAGTACGCCGCAGATATTCATATCGCTTCCTCCAGATGTATCGCCTTCACGGGACAAATCGAAATACAGGCGCCGCATCCCGTGCACGCCGCCTCCTCGATTTGTGGATGGGCGCGGCCGCCGACTTCCAGGCGAATGCGAATAGCGTGCGTGTCGCACCACTCTGCGCAGACCCGGCAGGTAATGCCACGGGATGAGAGGCAGCCGTCGCCGAAGTGTGCCGTCAGCCGCCACGGCGACTCGTCGCGCGAGCCGAAAGCGGATTCGGAACAGGCGTCTGCGCAGGCGCCGCAAAAGTCGCAGGCGGCGCGCGAGAATTCGACAACGGGATAGCCGGCGCGGCCCTTGAGGAGAATCGATTGGGGGCAGGCAGCGACACAGTCGCCGCAGGCGGTGCAGATTTCAGTGAACGCCGTTTCCGGAAGTGACCAGGGCGGACGGATCGGATCGGCCTTGCTATCCCACGCACCGCCAAACAGGCTCTTGCGGCTAAGGCTCGCGCTCACTGGCATCATCTCCCGTCTTTGCCGGTCTATTCCCGATCAGGCGAGAATCCATAGTCCGATGTCGCGAATCTTGAATTGATTCTTGTCAAAAACCGGCCCGCAATGCTGAAAAATTCTTGCCCTGCAACAAGTTTGACGAAAAACCTATGTAATTTTGTGCATTCAAAAAGAGAGAGGGGCGGCACCAATTGATGCCGCCCCTCAACAAATCACACGCGATTGTAGGTGATATACTCCCTTGGGTCAGGCAGCGCAGGGCGTGATCGCCCGTTCTCCGGTTGGCTCGCCTTTCCCCGCGAACAGGGTCGCGACATTGCGCGCCTGACGAATTGCATCGCCGCGCTTGAGGTCCATGCCCTGTCGGATCAACGCCGCTTCCAGGCCAGACAACAGCTTCATGATGTTTTCCAGCCGCACGGCCTGGCCCATCAAACCGATGCGCAGGATCTTGCCCGCGAGCGGGCCGAGCCCGGCGCCGATATCGATACCATGTTCGTCCATCAACTCCCGCCGAACGGCCGCCTCGTCGATCCCTTCGGGCACCTTGATGGTGTTCATTTGCGGCAGCCGGTGTTCTGCGTCGACCAGGAATTCCAGCCCCATGGTCTCAAGCCCGGCTTTCAGGATGTCATGATTGTCGCGATGGCGCGCCCACGATTCGACGAGCCCTTCTTCCATGAGCATAACGAGCGCCTCATGCAGGCCATAGAGCGCATTCACGGGTGCAGTGTGGTGATAGGACCGGCCGGTATCGCCGCCATCCCAATAGCCGAGAATCAGGTTCAGATCGAGGAACCAGCTTTGTACCGGAGTCTTGCGCGCTTTTAGCACCTCGATGGCGCGGCCGCTGAAGGTCACTGGGGCCAGCCCTGGCGGGCAGGCAAGGCATTTCTGTGTACCGGAATAGACGGCATCGGCGCCCCATTCGTCAACGCAGACAGATGAGCCGCCCAGCGATGTCACGGTATCCACGATCGTCAACGCACCGTAGGCTTCCGCCAGCGCGCAGATTTCCGGCGCATCGGACCGTACACCGGTCGAGGTTTCCGCGTGCACGAAGGCAACCGCCTTGACGCCTGGATTCGCCTTCAACGCATCCGCCAGCTTGTCGATCTCGACGGCCTTGCCCCAATCGGTGTCGACCATGATCGCCTCGGCACCGAGCCGCACCACGTTTTCACGCATGCGGTCGCCAAACACGCCGTTGCGGCACACGATCACTTTGTCGCCGGCTTCGACAAGATTTACGAAACAGATCTCCATGCCGGCCGAACCAGGCGCGGAGACCGGGAACGTTACCTCGTTTTTGGTGCGAAACGTGTACCGCAAAAGGTCCTTCACCTCCTCCATCAGTCCAATGAATGCCGGATCCAGGTGGCCCAGCGTGGGCCGGGCCGTAGCGCTCAAGACGCGGGCTGGTATCTCCGTGGGTCCGGCGCCCATCAGGATGCGCCGGGGCGGTATGAAGCTGTGCATTGGTTTCGTTTCCTTCCCTCTGAATTCTTGTTCGGGCGATCCCGATCTCCCCGAAAGAGCCCGTATCGATTCCCGTAGCGCCCGGTCAGGCGCCCGGACGACGAACTACCATGGACGCGCCCTGCGACTGTGCGTAGTTGTCGTATCCAATCAGGCGGATCAGGTGGTTCGGCCATGCCTTGCGGCACTCCTCGATCTCGGCGAGGACACGGTCGATATCCCTTTCACCGAACATCGGCAGCTTCCACATGTACCAGTAGTTATCCGCTGAACGGGACGGCTCCACGTGCTCGATCGCCGGGTTCCAGCCCTTTGCGACCATATGCTCGATCTGCTTGCGCATGCGGTCGGCAGCCATTTCCGGCAGGTAGGAAAAGGTGCCGTATCTGCGGCTGCCCGGATCGTCCTGGCTGGACCGGTAGTCTTGGATATTCGCGACTTTGCTCATCTCTTTTCGTCCTCTCCTGCCCGGTTCAGCCAGCCGCCAGCTTATCGACGGTATCGAACTCGAACTTGATTTCCTTCCAGGTTTCCATGGCGGCCCCCAGCTCGGGGCTGTGCTTGGCCGCGGCGGTCAAGATGTCCTTGCCTTCCCGCTCCACATCGCGTCCCGCGTTGCGGGCTTCGGTGCACGCTTCCAGCGCCACGCGATTGGCCGCCGCGCCCGCCGCGTTGCCCCAGGGATGGCCCAACGTGCCGCCGCCAAACTGGAACACCGCATCGTCGCCGAAGATCGAGACCAGGGCCGGCATGTGCCAGACATGGATGCCGCCGGACGCCACCGGGAAAAGGCCCGGCATATGACCCCAGTCCTGATCGAAGAAGATGCCGCGCTCGCGATTTTCCGGCACGAACTTCTCGCGCATCAGGTCGATCCAGCCCAGCGTCGCCTCGCGGTCCCCCTCCAGCTTGCCGACCACGGTGCCCGAATGCAGGTGGTCGCCGCCAGAGAGCCGCAGCATCTTGGCCAGCACCCGGAAGTGGATGCCGTGATTGGGATTGCGGTCGAGCACCGCATGTAGTGCGCGGTGGATATGCAGCAGCATGCCGTTCTCGCGGCACCAGTTGGCGAGCGAGGTGTTCGCCGTGAAACCCGCCGTCAGGTAGTCATGCATGATGATCGGCATGTCCAGCGACTTGGCGTGCTCGGCGCGCTTGAACATCTCCTCGACCGTCGGCGCGGTGACGTTCAGGTAATGGCCCTTCTTCTCGCCGGTTTCGGCCGCGGCCTTGTGGACCGCCTCGGCGACGAAATCGAAACGCTGGCGCCAGCGCATGAACGGCTGGCTGTTGACGTTCTCGTCATCCTTGGTGAAATCCAGCCCGCCGCGCAGGCATTCATAGACCGCCCTTCCGTAATTCTTGGCCGACAGCCCCAGCTTCGGCTTGATGGTGCAGCCCAGCATGGCGCGGCCATACTTATCCATGATGTCGCGCTCGACCTGAATGCCGTGCGGCGGCCCGCCGCAGGTGGTCACGTAGGCGACGGGGAAGCGGATATCCTCAAGCCGTAGCGATCGCACCGCCTTGAAGCCAAACACGTTGCCGGCGATCGAAGTGATGACGTTGACCACCGAGCCTTCCTCGAACAGGTCCAGCGGGTAGGCGACGAACGCGAAATACGCGCCGTCCTGGCCCGGAACCGGTTCGATCCTGTAGGCACGGCCCTTGTAATACTCCAGATCGGTCAGCAGGTCGGTCCAGACCGTGGTCCAGGTGCCGGTGGAGGATTCCGCGGCGACGGCGGCGGCGGCCTCTTCCGGATCGACGCCTTCCTGCGGGACGACCTTGAAACAGGCCAGAAGATCGGTGTCCTTGACCGGATAGTCGGGCTCCCAATAGGTTTCCCGATAGGCCTTCACACCTGCGCTGTAGTTCTTGCCACTCATCTAAAGCTCTCCTTACCCGCCGTTACTCGGCGGCCTGGGCTGCGCCCGCGATCTTGGGATCGAGTGCGCCGGACTGATAACGTTTGGCCATCTCGGCCAGCGGAACCGGTTTGATTTTCGAAGCATTTCCGGCAGTCCCGAAAGCCTCGAACCGGTCGGCGCAGAGCTTGCTCATCTCTGCAATCGCCGGCTTCAGAAAAGCGCGCGGGTCGAATTCCGCCTTCTTCTCGGTCGCGATCTTGCGGAACTGTCCGGTCATTGCCATGCGGCAGTCTGTATCGATATTGACCTTGCGCACGCCGTTCTTGATGCCCTCGACGATTTCTTCGACCGGAACGCCGTACGTCTGCGGCATCTCGCCGCCGAATTCGTTGATGACGTCCTGCAGATCCTGCGGCACCGACGAGGAGCCGTGCATCACCAGATGGGTCTCCGGAAGCCGCTCGTTGATCGCCTTGACCACGTTCATCGCCAGAATGTCGCCGGTCGGCTTGCGGGTGAACTTGTAGGCGCCGTGCGAGGTGCCGATGGCGACGGCCAGCGCATCGACCTTCGTTCGGGCGACGAAGTCCGCCGCCTGATCCGGGTCGGTGACCAGCATCTCACGGTCCAGTTTTCCCTCGAAACCATGACCGTCTTCCTTGTCGCCCTCGCCGGTCTCCAGCGAGCCGAGGCATCCGAGTTCCCCTTCGACCGAGACCCCGACAAGGTGGGCGCTGTCCGCCACCCGCTTGGTGATATCAACATTGTATTCGTAACTGGCCGGGGTCTTGGCGTCATCTTCCAGAGAGCCGTCCATCATCACCGAGGTAAAACCGTTGGTGATAGCCGACATGCACGTCTGCGCGTTGTTGCCGTGGTCCTGATGCATGCAGATCGGTATATCCGGATACATCTCAACCGCGCCCATCACGAGGTACCGCAGGATCGTATCGCCGGCGTAGGAGCGCGCACCGCGGCTGGCCTGCAGGATCACCGGCGAGTCGGTCTTCTCGGCCGCCTGCATGATGGCGATCAGCTGCTCCATGTTGTTGATGTTGAATGCCGGGACGCCGTAGCCTTTCTCGGCGGCGTGGTCCAGCAATTGCCTCAATGAAACCATTGCCATGGTTGGTCTCCCTTCTGAATTCCGCAATCAGATCGCATGTACGCCCATCGCGGCCTTCACCATATGATAGGTAATGAAGAGCTGCGAGAGCGCCAGCGGATGGCTGATCGCCGTTTCGTTATGCTCGTCGATAAACTCGCCCAGATGGTCACGCAGGTGCTGCGCCTCGGGAATGAGGCCCCAAAGCAGCTCCTCCATTGCCTTGGCCCGCCGGCCGTCGATATCGCCGGCAATATCCAGCATGTCCACCGGCTTGCCGTCGATGTCGCGGGACAGTTCCAGTTTCAGCCCGTTGCGGACGCCGAGATCCAGCACCGGTGACAGATCGGGGTGCGGCAGCGTCGGGCGCAGCACGTGGCGTACGTTCAGATACGCGCCGGATTCTTCGGACTGCCCGGCCGGCGGATAGAACTGCACGACGATATCGGCGAAGGTGCGCTGCGGGCGAATGAAATCGGCGCTGTCGTGCTCGCGTTTCCTCAGCGATTCCAGGACCTGCTCCGCCGTGTAGCCACGCTTGGCGGTATCGCGCTGGACTTTCCACTTCACCCGCAGATCTTCGACCGGCTCGAGATAGACCTTGACGTCGTAGCAGTCGCGCATGGCGCGGGTGGAATAGCCGAGCAGCCCCTCGAGAATCACATATTCCTTGGGCTCTATATAGACCGGGGCGTCCAGCGTGCCGCCATGGTGATTGTAAATGGGCTTGAGGATCGGCTGTCCCTCACGCAGCAGCTTGATATGCTGCTCCAGGATGTCGATGAAATTGCCGCGCGGATCGAGCGCCGAAATCCCGTTTTCGGCGCGCTCTTCGCGGGAATATCTGTGGTAGTCGTCGGTGCAGATCATCGCCACGCGCTCCGGCCCCAGGATATGGGCGATGCCGGCGGTCAGCGTGGTCTTGCCTGCAGCGGAGTCACCGACAATTCCCAAAATGATTGGACGATCGACCCGACGATTCTTCGGCATCCTATGTTCCTTCCCTAGGCCCTCAGACCGCCCTGATGTCCGGGTGCCAGGTCGTCAGTATCTGACGTTCCCCCTTCGGCCCCGATATCATCAGTGTCTGGGTCTTCTCATGCGTGCGGCTGCGCTCAACGCCATCGAACAACAGGCCGGTCGTGATACCGGTCGCGCAGAAATAGACTTGGTCCGAGCTGATCAGTTCCTCGACGCCCTGCCAATGCTCCGTGTCCATCCCGGCATTGCGCACCGCGATGATCTCGGTCGGCAACTGCGGGTCCAGACGGCCCAGGAATTCGCCGCCGAGCAACCGGATGGCGCAGGCCGAGATGACGCCTTCCGGCGTACCTCCGGTGCCCATTAGCGCATCGATACCCGACTCCGGGATCGCCGCCATCAGCGCGCCGGCGACGTCGCCCGCAGGATAAAGCGCAACGCGCGCGCCGGCAGCGTGGATTTGAGCGACCAGTTCCTTGTGGCGGGGTTTTTCCAGCACATAGACCGTTAGTTCCGAAACCGGCTTGCCGAGCGCATCGCTAAGCACCTTCAACTTGTCCGCGACGGGCGCCTTGGGGTCTATCTTGCCGCGCACCGCCGGCGGGCCGGCGAATTTCTCCATATAAAAGGCCGGACCCGGATCGAACATCGTGCCGCGGGGCGACATGGCGATTACCGCCATTGCGTTGGTCATGCCCTTCGCGAGGTAACTCGTGCCCTCGACCGGGTCCACAGCGATGTCGCATTGGCAGTCAGCATAGGGGTCGCCAACCGTCTCGCCGTTGTAGAGCGCCGGCGCCTCGTCCTTCTCGCCCTCGCCAATCACCACCGTACCGCCCACGGGCAACGCGTTCAGCGCCGCGCGCATGGCCTCCACGCCGGCGAGGTCGCCCTGGTGCTTGTCGCCACGGCCAATCCAATCGTATGCCGCGCGCGCCGCAGCCTCTGTAACGCCGCGCAGCGCGTAGATGAACGACGGATCGGTTTTCGCTGTTTGCAGCAGTGCAGTCATGTTAGGTCTCGATTGCGGCGAGCCGCTTCCCGATTTCGCTGCCCCGCAGACTGCCGGGATTGCTGATGATTGCGAACACCCTGAGAGGTAGCAACCAACTATCTTGTGGAGGGTAAATTACCCACCCATCGGGGTAGATTGAACGCGGCAGATTAACGCATCGCGCGGCCGAGATATTTGGCGACGGCTTGGGCACGGTTGTCGACCCCAAGCTTGCCATACAGGTTCTTGAGGTGGAATTTCACCGTATTGAGAGAGATTTTCAGGGCGTCAGCGAGCTGTTGATTCGTCATCCCCTGGGCCAAGGCAGCCAGGATCTCACGCTCGCGGTCGGTAAGCCCGGCAAGCGGATTCAATTCGAGCAACCGCACATCGACATATGGAAATGCCATGCGGCCCTGGGCCACGGCGAGCACGGTCTCGACAAGCCGTTCCGGCGGATCACTCTTATGGCAAAACCCGGCCGCACCGAGCGCCATTGCCTGGCGCGGTATGTCGAGTTCCTGGCTCCCGGTGTAGATGACGACCCGCGGCGCATCTTCCCGTCCGCGCAATGTTCGTAGTACGGCGCTCCCGCTAAGGTACGGCATCTCCCAACCGATGATGCCAATGTCAAAAGACAGCCTGTTGACGGCCTCCATAAAGCGCTCGCCATCGGCGGCCACGGCAACGACGTGGAACCGCTCGTCACTTTCGAACATGGCGCGCAGGCCGCTCTGCACGATCGGACTCTTGTCGGCGATCGCGATATCGATGATCTGAGTGTCATGCCGGTCGCTCATGGAAGCTCCCAACCGTATAGGACTCCATGGTGCCCGCAGCAGTCGTTGGACACAAGCATGACGCACGCTTGCGGACCACAGGAGCCGATGGCCCGCACATCGGGCGCACGCTATGAACATCAGTGGGAATTGTAACTGGGGGAAATCCGGGCCAGAGGGAACCGGCCGGAGGAAAGGGAGGAAGGAGGGGGAAAACGAAAATGGAGAGGAGCCAAGAAGCGCGGGATCCGTTGGGGCCAGGCCGGTCGGGAGCGGGTCTTCCAAGGACGGCCGCAGCAGGGCTAGGCGCGCTTTCCGGATGTGCTGGTTCTACGTATCCGGATCGACCGTCCCGGGGACGAGCCCGCGGCGTATCCGCAAAGCGAACTCGGTCCGCCGGAGATTTGGCACCGGTTATTTGATGTTCAGGGCCCTGCCGACACCGCTCAGCAGCGTCGAGCCGGCATCGATAAAACCGGCCTGTGCAGCAGCATTTCCAGCCTGTTGGTAAGCGCTTGCCCGGGCCTCGCCGCCGCGCAGGATGTGCCGAATCTCGGTTTCTGCTTCGGCTGCCGTGTCTTGCACGATAAGCAGTGGCGAACCCTCAGTCGTGTTGCCGGAAGCCGCGATGACTGCCCGTTGCCGGCCCATCAAGGCGCTGGACTGGCGACGCGAGCGGCGCGCATTTTCTTCCGCTTGCATGCGCGCGAGCGCAGCGTTCTGTTGCGCCGACTTCTTCTGGGCGTTCCCGGCGGATATCGACCCGGCGGCACTGACCACCGAACCAACGATCGTCAACGCTGGTGCTGCTGCTGACATTTCACATACCTCCTGTAACGCAAGTTGCTCACTTCGATGTCGCCGTCATAGGTGAATCCGAGGCACGTTATCCAGCGCTGCCCAGCCTCGTATCCGTCCCGAACGACAGTCAGGATGCGGTCCGTCCGGCACAACCGTTCGACCCTGTCGAGATGACTTTTGGCAGCCCGGTGCAGGCCGAACGGCCGGGCACGCGCTTCGTCGGAGAGCACCGCCCACACAACGCCGTCGCGGCCAGCCGCATGCATGCCGAAACAGCCGAGGATATGGTCGTTTTTGCCAACAAGGGTACATGCCGGTCCCTGCGGCGCGGCAAGGATGCCAAACAGGCCGGGGCCGAATCGCGCATACTCCACACGCTCCTCAGCGCCGAGTTTCACCGCCGCGAGGTGCTGGAACTCAAACGGCACGGTTCTCATCGATCTTAAAGATTATCGTTCGTCTCGACGCGCGGCACGATCGCCAGTACCGTCATCGGAAGGGGCGCGTCACTCTGAATCACGATACGGGGATCGGTTTCCCACTCACCAGGAAAGTCCTCTATCGCCGTTTCCCCGGTGAATAGCGGAATTGCGTTATCCATGGCGTCGCTGACGGCCCGGAACGGGATTTCGGTGAGGTGCGAGCTATCGGGGCCGACCCTCAATCCCAGCGTATTGTGCAACACTAGGCCAACCGGGCCGATGCGCTTGGTCTGGGTCAGGGCAGTACCGATCGCGGCGGCGCCTTCCATCTTCAGTGATTTGTAGGTGCTCGTATAGGAAAGGCCGACCTGGATCTTCGAGTGGCCGGCATCCAGCGTGATCTGGCCGCTCGCGACGGTGCAGTCCGGGTGCTCCGCGCCATCGGCCAGCACTTTGACGGTCTCGCCCTCCAGATGGCTCAGGCCAGAGATCGTGCTGGTCGCCGCACCGTCGTAACCAAGTCCGCAATCCAGATAGAAGGCATGCGATTGGACATCGCCGTCCTCGTAGGATGCCTCAAAAAACTCAACATATCGTTTGGTCGCACCGTTAATGGTACGCCGCACAATTAGCCACAACTCGTCGCGATCCTCACTGTCGCCCGGCGCATTCCCCGGGATGGCGATCATGCTTTCAACTGCGGCCTGCCCTGCGCCAAACGACCCGCCCAGCCTGTGGCGCGACCAGCCGACGATGTCCTGCGCCGGGCGATAGGTCAGCGCGGCCAAGCCACCATCCGCACGCAAAGCCCAAATGATCGACCATGGTTCTTCCTGATATTCCAGGCCGGCGAACCCCGATTCACTGACATGCTCCGCAAGGATGGTGAGGTCGCGGGCCTCATAGCCCCTGATTTCGGTGCTGTAACCGTATTGCAGCAGCTTCCGCTTGCCCGCCTGCACAAACAGCGTCGCCTCGTCGAGTTGGAGCGCGTCCATGCCCGCACACTGTCGGGTGGTCTGGGCCTTGGCGTTGACGCTGGCCGGGGTGATGGGTTCATCCTGGAGCGAAGCGCGTACCACCCACTGCGCGCCGGCGGTGCCGAGTACCAGTGTCGGGCCAGGCGACATCCACTGGATGCCGTTGACCTCGGTGGTACCGATCGTTCGCACGATCGCGTCGTCGTCCTCGACCGCCCCGGCCGTACTGTCGGGACGCATGTTCTCGAAATCCTGACTCTGCGATAGCCAGAAGCTCTGCGGCCTGTCCCTGGTTCCGGCGAAGGCGAGCCGCCCCTCATAAAAGGCGACCGTCTGCGGATAACCTGTTGTCTGGGACCATCCGCCAAGCGCCCAGTCAAGTGAACCGGTGGTGCCCCCGAAATCACGCTTGACGTCGACGGTCACTTCGCTCGGCGACAGGACACCCACGATACGCGCATAGCTCCAGGCCGACCCGTGCATTATCCGCAGCAACCGGCCGACATCCGTAGGTTTGAATCCGGACCCGTTATTGATGCCGTCGGTTCGTGACGCCGTAACGGAAACGCCGATTCCCGCCGTGGCGGACGGCGTCAGTGTCGTCTTGCCGATGTTGGCGTCGTAGTACGGGCCGTCGGCGAAGTCCACTTCCTCCAGCGACCAGCTGGTGTGGCCATAGCGCAGCAGCCGGTAGACCGGGTGGTCGCCATGGGTGAAGTAGCGGATGTCGGCACTTTGCGCACTGCGCAAGTCCGGCAGGTCACTGGCCGCCCAGGGTGTGGCGAGTTCCATCGCCGTACCGCTGAGAAGCGATACATCATCGATCTGGACCGTCTTGTTCTTGGCCCGGAACTGGACATAGAACGGACTCGTGGTGGGTGTGAATGCGAAGGCGTGGTAGCCAACGGCAACGTCTCTGTCCTCCAACAGGTCGTTCCCGGTACTGGTGGTGCCGATGCGCAATTGCGCGGTATCGCCGGCCGCACCCAGGACGCGGAACCGCAAGACATGCTCCTGGCCCGTTTTCGTCGTCGCAACGTCCTGTTCAGCCCAGGCAAAATCGTCGGTCAGTCCGTCAAGGTTGAGCCGCCCGTTGACCGAATCGTAGCTGATCGCTGCTGACGTTCCGAGTGGGGTCGGGAAATTCGTCGTCGCCGCGCCCGTCGCGGTGTCGGTAATCGGTTCGTTGTCCTGGAACGCGCCGGCGACACCAGACAGAGTCAACACACCGTAATTGCCCGTACCGGTCACGCCCTTGTTTACCGCCACGACTGTTGCCGTCGCCGCCGAGGTTCCGCCCGTCACTACCCGGCTGGCGGTAAAGGCACCTGTCTCGGAATCGAACGGCAGTTCAAGGAGTCCCGATCTGTCATCCCAGCCTGTGGCCAATGCGAAATCGCCGTTGGCGATCACAGCGTCGGTATCGGCCACCGCGATCTGCCCCTGGTCCTTGTAGAACCGGAAATACCTCTCCCCCGCTTCGATGACATAGGCCTGCTCGGTGGAAAACCGGAACCGCATCAGGCGGGACTTCGCGTTGACGTCCTTGACTTCCGCGACATAGCGGGTGCCCGGCCGCCGCATGAAGCCGCCTTGCGGCAGGAGGATTAAATTCTCGAGGGTTTCCGCCGCAAACGGATATTGCTGCATATCGACCCGTGCGGCCATGCGCGGGCTGAACTCGCCGGCGTTGACGGACGGACGGAGGAGATTCGCGCGCGCCATCGGTCAATGCCTCGCCGTGACCCAAGAACCGTCGGGCAGCGTTTGCGGCGGATCGTCCTGACCGTCGATGCTCTTGGCAATGGCCAGGGCGTCCTCGAATCCCGCTGCCATGCGGTCCCGCAGCGCGCCCGACTTGGCCAATGGCACCGCAAGCTCCAGCGCCAGCCGCCAGGCCAGCGCCTCGCGGAACGCGGGATCCATGACATTCGGATCTTCCACCTTGCGGACGTAGCGCAGATAGACATCCGGGTAATCGGTCCGCAGAACCCGCCCTTCGGCCCCGGTGGATTCGGTCGCATAGTCCGTTATGTGCTGCCTTCGGCTGTCTGCGGGGTGAACGCTGATGGTCCGCATCCAGTCGGATGGCAGGGCATACTGGTAGTCATAGCCGAAACCCGGTGTGCTTGAAAGCTGCGCCAGCTTCACCCGGCTTGCCGCGAAGTTCCAGTCATGCGACCGCAACAGGTGGTCGCGCAATTTGCCATACTGCTCAAGGCACAGATTCGCCGCCGGCGTGCCCTCGGTCAGCGAATTGATGCGGTTGTTGCCGAGCTTCGAGAGTGCGGAATTGCAGATACCTGATTCGGTCGCCATGATTCACGCGGCCTCCTTGCCAACGGATGCGTAATGGTTCGAACCGGCGGCAACAGCCGCCCGGAGTACGGAACAAAAACGGGACGGCCCGTGCGAGCCGCCCCGTTGCGCTTTCAGCCGGAGATCAGTTGAAGCTATAGAACAACATCACCCGCAGCGTGCCGGATGCCGGAAGCGCCGCGACACCGACAGTGGCGATGACGGTCTCCTCGGCCGTCAATGCGCCGCCGACACCACCGGCCACACCGAACAACTCGGGTGTGGTCGCCGTGAGTGTCGCCGATGTCCGGTATTTTCCGGCAGTGCCGGAAACGCCGATAGCGATCTCCGCAGTGGCCAGTGACGTGTCCGTGACGATCACACCGTAGAGCGGCACCGCCCCCTTGGGCAGCCGCGTGACCTCGATGGTGTCGCCGACCGCCTGGGCGGCGAGCGTGATCTCCTCAACGAACCCCCGCACGGAACCGTCCACGAAACCCGGATCGGGCGGCGTGCCGGCACCGAGCCTGGTCATCTGTGTGCCAAGAGTATTAGCCATGTTTCAGCCCTCCTTAAGCCGTCGGGATCGCGGCGGTGTCGTCGAGGCTGCCCTCGATGACGCCGGCATCCTCGATGAGGCAGGCGCCGCCCGACATCCAGTGGTTGACGAAATGCGACGCACGGTCGCCGTGCCAGGTGATGTCGGCCGTGATGTTCGCGCCGGAGCCGTAACCGATCGCCGACTTGTGGTAGGCAAAGACCTTGGCCGTGGCCGTGCCCTTACCGGGCAGGCCGGTGTGGCGCAGCCAGTTGACGCCGAGCCAGGTCCGTGCCTGGGCCCGTTTCATGTAGGGCCGGTCCTCCCCGACATAGTCGGAGGACGCGAACTCCTTGACGGTCAGCGCCATCGACCACGCCCTGGGCGTGAGAAGCCCCCAACGGTCGCCGTCGTCCGGCACGTCCTTGTCGTCCAGCGCCTCGACCATCTCGATCAGCGCATTGCGGACGGCCGCGCCGGAAGTCACCGTCCAGGCGATGGGCGTCTGCGCGGTCGCATCCAGCTTCAGGATGATCTGGTCGTCGACCTTGCGGCCCAGCGCCCAGGCGCCGCCCTTGGCGACCGCCCCACGCTCGTCGATATTGGTCTTCAGCTCGTCGAGCTTGTCGACCCAGTCGCCGGCGTAGAAGTCGCTGAGCGCGCATTCGATCGCCGTGTGGTCCTGGTTCATCGGCGTGATGACGCCGTGCCGCGCCTTGGTGGTCGCGGTGCCGGTGCCGATGCGCTGGAAGGTGGTGGAGGATCCCTTGACGCCCGGTTTGTGCCGGACCGTATTGAGGATTTTCGAGCCCTGACGCTGGAAGGCGTCATGGGCGTCGGCTTCGTATTGCTTGACGAAGCTGTTGTCGATCTGGGTACTCATTGCTGTTCACCCTTGTGGTTTGAAAGATGGTTCGGGATCGCAGCAACCCTGCGCGATGGGCCGGCGGCGGGATGGGCAGGACGATGGGCCGCGTGGCGAAGTGGCCGCACGGGTCGCCCCAGCCCCGATAACGGGACCGCCGGGTCACGCGAATTGCGAAAAAGCCCCGCCCCGGGCCGCTCAAGCGGGAGCGGTGGGCCGGCGTCGGGGGAACGGAGAAATACGGAAAAAACGGAGAATCAGCCAGCATTCACAACGCCGGGCGCAAACCTCCGACAATAGGAATTGTACGGATTGCAGGGTCTGCCTTCAAGCGGCATCACCCCGCCGGCGTGATCTTCCCCCACAGACCGCGCTCCTCCTCGTCCAGCCGTTCGGCCGTCTTGCGGTCGCCGCGGGTCAGCGCCTCCTGCTTGCGGGCGCGGATGTCCTTGACGCGATCCTCCAGGGTCGGGCCGCTGGAATTTTCTCGCGAGCGCGAACCCGGATCACACTATGTTTGAGCGCAAACCCGATACCGTCGGGGCAGGCCGACGCTTTTGGCGGCGCAGGCAAATCAAGGCGATCGCGACCGGCGATGCCAACATCGCCGCCAAGCTCCAGAATAGCAGGATTCTGTGGGCCAGGAACTTACAGACCTGCTTGCCCTCCTCTTGCAGCCATATTCCGAGCCCTGATGGGTCGGTATCGATGCAAATCTCGTCAGGTAGATGCAGCTCCATGAAGATGCCAAGGCAAATCAACGGAATCGCAAGTACATAACTCAACCCTGCGCACGCCAAGGCAAATCGAACTGCTCGACCGAACACCGGCATGAACCTGCGCCGGCGGGATTCAGTGCCTGTGCCCGATCTCACGATACACCCCATCATTGAATGCCAAGTCGATCCGGTCCTTTTGTCGCACCGGCAGAATCAGACTACTGGATTAAGGCGCGGTCAAGGCAATTTGGACCCGGCTTATGCAGGGATACTGCAGGTACCTCTTGGCGCGCCGATTTCATGGCAGGATGGTGGGGCCCTCGGACGGATCTCCAACTCTCCAGGACCGCCACGGTTTCTCGCTGTACAACCGACCGATGTAGGCGCCAAAATCGCTTACCGATTCACGTCCCGCGTAGTTCCAGACCGAGCCGATCTTTGCCGGGGTTGGATCCTCGATTCGTTCGGAAATCCGCCTCAACAGCTCGGCACCTGCTTCGATGTTTAGTCGTGGATTCCTCAATTCTCCGGGCGCCACGCCAATTAACCTAGCCCATTTCTCCTGCTGGATGTTCATCGGCATGTAAGACAAGGAGCGATCCATTGTATCCGCCAGATCATTGAAAATGAACTTATGCCCTCTGGCTGCTTCGGCCCACATCACTGCTCGAATGAGGTCTCCATCAACGCCGTATTTCCTAGCGGCTGTCCGAATATCCATGTCGTGCCGGAGCACTCTGGCCGCTCCATTTGACGGAAACTCCCAAGCAACAGGCCCGTCATCAGCGTCGGGACTTTCACGCACAACAAACCGTGCGGGTTTGTCCGCCCTCAGATTGTCTTCACGTTCCAGCTTGTCCGTGAGCGTGGGAACAGCATGGGGACCGCGTGGCCCGCCCCAGCCCTTCGCCTCCCATTCGTCGGAAAACCGCTCTTGGGCGCCGGCATCTGGGGAAGATCGCTCTGGTTCGGTTCCATAGTCCGGCACCAGCGCGCGGTCGGGCCTGGGCCTGGGGCGCGCTGGCAGAGTCGAGCCGATGTTCTCCAAATCAGGCTTCGGGCGCGGTGCTGGGAAATCGGGGGCTGCTTCGGGATTCGGCCTTGGCGTCGCGAGCAAGCCGGGGCGCGCCGCATCAAGCGGTTCCCATTCAGGCCGCGCC
>CAMYKU010000006.1 GCA_947259105.1 uncultured Alphaproteobacteria bacterium | reverse complement strand
CTTCGGCGGCTAGGACTCAATCCGCTGACTCGGAATCGACGCCGGGCGGGGAGCCGCCACCATCGGCCGGCTCCCCGCGGTCCGGGTCAATACGCGTCACGAACCCCAGCGTCTCTTGGAGACGGTCACGACCACGCTGTCCGAAACTGCGGCGCCGTGGTCGTCGGTGACCGTCAGGATGAAGGTATGGACGCCGGCGGCCAGATCTACCCGGGCAGTTGCGCCCGTCCCGACGGTCTGCCCGTCCTTGGTCCAGAGATAGGACAGGACCCCGCCTTCCGGATCGCTTGAGGCCGAACCATCGAGGGTCACCGCTGTGGTCCTGCGCCTGACGCTAACCGTCTGGTCCGGTCCGGCGTTGGCGACGGGCGCCTCGTTGACCACGGTGATGAGCATGCTGTCGGTGGCGGTGGCGCCGTGATCGTCGGTAACGGTCAGCGTTACCATATGGGTTCCGACCGCGAACGGTCCGACAGTTGGGTTGGGTCCGGTGGCGATCTGGACCCCGCCGAGGTTCCAGGTATAGCTGAGCGCGCCGCCTTCCGGATCGGAGCCCGAGCCGGGCAGCGTAACCGTCTGGGCGTGGCTGGCCGTCTGGTCCGGTCCGGCATTGGCGAGGGGCGGAGCGTTGGTCACGGTCACGATCATGCTGTCGGTGCCGGTCGCGCCCTTGTCGTCCGTCACTGTGAGCGTGATCGTGTGAACGCCGACCGCGAAAGGCCCAACGACGGGATTCGCGCCGGTCGCGACCTGCACGCCGCCGAGGCTCCAGGCAAAGGTCAGCACGCCGCCCTCCGGATCGGAGGAGCCGACGCCTTCGAGCGTCACCGTTTGCGCGTGGTTGACCGTCTGGTCCAGCCCGGCATCGGCGAGGGGCGCCTCGTTGGTTACGGTGATCACCATGCTGTCGGCGGCCGTGGCACCGTGATCGTCGGTCACTGTAAGCGTGATCGCGTGTACGCCGACCGCGAAAGGCCCAACGACGGGATTCGCCCCCGTGGCGATCTGCACGCCGCCGGCGCTCCAGGCGTAGGCAAGCGCACCGTCTTCCGGATCGGAGGAGCCGGCGCCGTCAAGGGCCACCGTTTGGGCGTGGTTGACCGTCTGGTCCAGCCCGGCATTGGCGACTGGCGCCTGGTTAATCACGGTGACGATCATGCTGTCCGTCGTGGTCGCGCCCTTGTCGTCGGTTACCGTTAGCGTAACCGTGTAGGTGCCGACCGCAAACGGACCCACCGTCGGGGTGGCGCCGGTGGCGATCTGGACGCCGCCGATACTCCAGGCATAGCCGAGCGCGCCGCCCTCGGGATCGGAAGAACCGGTGCCGTCCAGGGCTATTGCCTGGGCGTGGTTCACCGTCCGGTCCGGCCCCGCATTGGCAACCGGTGCGCGGTTCAGTACCGTCACCACAACCTCGTCGGTCGCGCTGGCGCCGTCCACGTCGGTCACGGTCAGGGTGATCGTATGGACTCCGGCATCGAATGGCCCCACGACCGGAGCCGGGCCGGTGGCCATCAGGACACCGCCGAGACTCCAGGCGTAGTCGATCGGGCCGCCTTCCGGGTCGGTCGAACCCGTGCCGTCCAGCGTCGCGGTCTCCAGGGTCTGGACCGTCTGGTCCAATCCGGCATTGGCGACCGGTGGGTCGTTGGTGACGGTGAGGATCATCGAGTCAGATGCGGTTGCGCCGTAAAAATCCGTGACGGTGAGGGTGATTGTGAAGGTACCGGCCGGGAACGGCGCTTGGGTCACGGTGGGACCGCCGGCGAAGAGCATGCCGTCGATGGTCCAGACATAATCGAGGGGCTTGCCTTCCGGGTCGTAAGACCCCGTGCCGTCCAAGGTGACGAACTGGGTGTTGTTCACTGTAAGATCAGGCCCGGCGTTGGCGACCGGCGGCAGGTTGGGCGTGTCGGGGGGAGGCGAGGCGAGGAAGATCCCGTTCGTTCCGTCGGTGAAGCCGACCAGTATTGCCAGTTGACCGGCTTCATTGAAGAGATGGAGCGCGGAATAAGAGCTGGGGAATCCATCGATGTATGTGATCGACTGAACTGAACGGACGTCGCCACTCTTTACCGTCAGGGAATCTCCTTCCCGCAGGATCGGCGTGAGAATCCCTTCGGCCGAAACCGCCCAAACGCCAATGCTGCGGCTTTCGGCCAGTTGCGCATAGAAGACGATATCGCCGGCATCGTTCATGGACGGCCCCAGCGTCAAGGTGCCGAAAGTTTCTCCGGCGGTGCCCGGGGCGTGGTCGCCTTCGCGGACCAGCAGGCTGAGACTGCCCGGCACGCCGCGCCAAATCCCGCGATCGCTGCCGGGGTCGGCGGCATTCAGTGCGGCGTCGAACGCAATCTGTCCGAGGATGTTGTAATTGACGTGGTTGAAATCGGCAAACTGCAGTCCGCCGGTGCCGGGAGCGGTGTCTCCCACCAGGGCGGCCAGATGCAGGCCCGTGTCGTCCTGAATCCAGATTCCCTC
Source organism: uncultured Alphaproteobacteria bacterium (assembly GCA_947259105.1). Taxonomy (GTDB): domain Bacteria; phylum Pseudomonadota; class Alphaproteobacteria; order UBA8366; family JADFVY01. Next base: position 79,369 of record CAMYKU010000006.1, on the reverse strand, counting down.
GTCCCCGATACCGGTCGTGGGATCGAGCGGATTGAGATAGCCGTTGAACGCGACATTGCCCGACTGGTTCAAAACCGGCCCGGTGATGACCGCCACACTAGGAGTATCCGTAGACCCGCTTCCGGAGGCGCTGCTTGCGCCCATCGTCAAATTGCCGAATGTCCGGCCTCCGGTACCCGGCGCCTCGTCCCCTGCCTGGGCGACCGCGCTCAGGCCGGCGGTTCCGGTTTTCCAGTATCCGCCGGGAAAGGCGGCGGCGGGATCGTCGGTTTTGGCGGCTATTATCGCCGTCCCCGCTTTATTGGGGACCATGTAGATATGGGTGAAGAACAACCCGTTGGTATCCGGCGCCGGATCGCCGCTCAGCGCCACGGGCGCCAGGGCACCGGGTGTTCCAGTCCATGCTCCCGTCCTCTGGCCACTGGGCGTATCGAAGCCGGCGTTGAACGATGTGACGCCGAAATCGTCGATAGAGGCGATTCCAAAGTTATGCGAAGAGTACGGGAATCCCGCGGTGCCGGGCGCCGGATCGCCGCTCAATGCCAAAAGGCCCATATTCCCAGCGGAGCCGGCCCAAAGCCCATCGCCAGAGAGCACGCCACCGGCATTGTAGGTTGCATGAAACGCAACCGCGCCCGATGCGTTCGTCAATGCGCCGCCCCAGAACTGGTTGAACGAAAGTGCGGCGCCGCCGGGCGCCGGGTCTCCGGATCGCACGACCAGCGATGCGTGACCCGGCGATCCAGCCCAAATTCCGCGACTAAAGAAACTTGCTGAACCGGTGAATGCGACGAGGCCTGAATCATCCAGATCGCCGAATCCGACGCTTCCAAATATCGACCAGTCGGTTTCCGGCGCGTACTCGCCGGTTACGGCGACCGGATGGAAGACATAGGCGCTTTCCTGCGCAGCGGCCGGCGCAATCGGCCCGGCCAGGGCTGCGGCGAGTAAGCAAACAATGGCGGAAAAACGGAATACCGGACGATATCGTGTCATTGGGCCACCCTTCCTGTCAATCTGGAGTTCCCTGACGGAGTGTCGTAGTAATTCAAGCACAAAGGAGTGCAGTTTGAACTTATAATCTGTATCGACATACACGAAGATTTGAAAATAAAAAAGAAAAAATGTGGCACGTTTTAAGAATGTTTTATCTATATTCCGCGCCGGACATCCCAAGGGCTGAGACAGCCTTGCATGTCTTTCCAGTATCTTATGTGGTTGATTGTTCCCACCCGCCTGAAGCCGGATAGTCCGCCCGGGATCGTCAACGCGAACCGCATGCCGCGCCTGCCGGCCGCAGAGCGGCGTTACAGCTGGCGGGTTGCGGCTCTTACCCCAGCGTCTTCTTGGCGATCTCGTAGACGTCGCGGCTCAGCCCGTCGTGGTCGAGGATGCGCTTTACGGCGGCATGGAACCGGACGGCATTGGCGCCGGCGAAGGCGCCGATGAGGGCGCGGACCTTGTTCGGATTGCGCATCGAGAACGCGGAGTCCCGCATCAGCTCGTGCACCCGCTCCAGCGTATCGGCGCGCGGCGCCGTCGCCTGCACCATGAACCACTTGTCGAGCACCAGCCGGTCGTCGGACCAGCGCTGCCGGAACTCCGCCAGCGCGCGCCTGCGGTGCGGCGAATCGCCGTGCGCCAGCAGCGCCAGCGCGGCGATGGAATCGCTCATGGTCTGTGCGTTTTCGAACTGCGTGTGACAGAGATCGTCCATCTCAGGTTCACCGGTCGCCACCAGATAGCCGAGGGCCCGGTTCTTCAGCGCCCGATGGCCCGCCGCGCGCGCCGCGGGGGAGGGTGGGGCGTTTCCGGCATGGCGGTGGTAGGCGGTCAGCAGGCTGTCGCCAAGAGTCTTTGCGATCGTCCGGCGCAGGCCTTCGCGCGCCAGGTGCACAGCTTCGACGTCGATCACCTCCATGCGGTCGGCGATCACGTCCTCGCCCGGCAGGGCCAGCATTTCCGCCGCGAAGGCGGGGTCCAGCGTTTCGTCCTCGAGGGTTCGCCCGAGCGCGGCGACGAAGGCCTTGCCGGCCGGCCCTGCGCCGTCCCGCTGGATCGCCCGAACGCCGCGCAGCAGCAGCTGCAGCGCGATATCCTGGCCGGCCTGCCAGCGGTTGAAGAGGTCGCTGTCGTGCGCCATCAGCTGCAGACGCTGGTGCTCCGGCAGGTCCTGCTCGACGATGACCGGCGCCGAGAAACCCCGCAGAATCGAGGGGGTCGGCGGCGCGTCCACATCGACGAAGCGAAAGGTCTGGACCGGCTCGCGCAGCTCCAGGATCTTCGTGCCGCCGTTCGCGGCGTCCTCGCCTTCGAGGCGCAGGGGCATATCGCCGCCCTCCGCGTCGAGCAAGCCGACCGAGACGGGAATATGCAGCGCCAGTTTGGCATCCTGGCCGGGGGTCGGCGGCGCCGACTGGCGGAAGGTCATCTCGTAAGTCCGGCTCGCCTTGTCGTAACGGCCCGCGACCTTGAGCTTCGGGGTGCCGGCCTGGGCATACCAGCGCCGGAACTGCGCGAGATCCGCACCGTTGGCATCCTCGATCGCGGTGACGAAGTCGTCACACGTGACCGCCTGCCCGTCATGGCGCTCGAAATACAGATCGATGCCCCTGCGGAATCCGTCCGGGCCCAGCAGGGTGTGGATCATGCGCACCACCTCGGCGCCCTTCTCGTAGACCGTGGCGGTATAGAAGTTGTTGATCTCGATATAGGAGTCCGGGCGCACCGGATGTGCGAGCGGCCCTGCATCCTCGGGGAACTGGCGGGCGCGAAGGGCGCGCACGTCGCCGATCCGCTTGACCGCGGCGCTGCGCATGTCGGCGGAGAACTGCTGGTCGCGGAAGACCGTCAGGCCCTCCTTCAACGACAGCTGGAACCAGTCGCGGCAGGTCACCCGGTTGCCGGTCCAGTTGTGAAAATACTCGTGGGCGATGACGCTCTCGATGAAGGCATAATCGCTGTCGGTCGCGGTTTCGGGCCTGGCCAGCACGAACTTCGCGTTGAAAACGTTGAGGCCCTTGTTCTCCATCGCGCCCATGTTGAAGTCGCCGACCGCGACGATCATGTAGATGTCCAGGTCGTACTCCAGGCCGTAGACCGCCTCATCCCAGCCCATCGCGTTCTTCAGAGACTGCATGGCCCAGGCGCAGCGGTCCGCGTTGCCGGGCTCGACGTAGATGCGCAGGGTCACCGCCCGCCCGGAACCGGTCGTATAGGTGTCCTCGACACAGGCAAGGTCGCCGGCCACCAGCGCGAAAAGATACGAGGGTTTGGGGAACGGATCCTCCCATACGGCGCGGTGGCGTCCATCGGGAAGGTCTTCGCTCTCCACGAGGTTGCCGTTCGACAGCAGCACCGGATAGCGCGTCCTGTCGGCGGTGATCGTGGTGCGATATGTCGCCATCACGTCCGGCCGGTCGATGAAGAACGTGATCCGGCGGAACCCTTCGGCCTCGCACTGGGTGCAGAATGTGCCGCTGGATTTGTAGAGTCCCTCCAGCGCCGTATTGTCCTGCGGCCGGATTTCCACCACCGTTTCCAGCGTAAAGGAATCCGGCGGGCTCGCGATCGTCAGGCGTTCGCCGGTCAGCTGGTAGTCCTTGTCGCCCAGCGGCACGCCGTCGATCGCAACGGACAGCAGTTTGAAGTCTTGGCCGTCCAGCACCAGCGGCCCGGTCCGGCCGTCGGGATTGTGCCGGACGGCGAGACGCGCGGTGACTCGCGTCGACTCCTCGCCCAGGTCGAATGCCAGGGCGGCGGTCTCGATGTGCCAGTCCGGCGGCCGGTAATCCTTAAGCCAGACGGTCTGCGGGGATGTGCTGTCGGTTCGGGCCTCTGCAGTCATGCACCGAATGTCGGATGGGGGCGCCGCGAGGTCAAGCGAGCCTTTTTCGTGCCGTGGCCCCGCGACGGTCCCGGCCCTACCATTTGATGCGTCCGCCCCGCGCCTCGAACTTTACCCGGAACGCCGTCGTGGCGCGGGCCAGAAGGATCGATTCGCCGTCATCCAGCCGTGCCGCCTCGTCATCGGGGAGCGCATTCCATTCCCTGCCGTTCAGGACCGGGCGCAATTCCAACACCAGCCTGAATCGTTCATCGACCACAATTTCCGCGCCCGGCCTCTTGCTGCGCAGGACATAGGCGTTGGCCAGTTCCACGGCGCTGATGGGGATATTCGTGCTCTTGTATTTCGGGTCAAGGCGCACCGCATAGCTGCCATCCAGAAGCGGTTCCTTTCCGTCCTGCGAAAGGATCTTCCAGTCGAGTCGATAATCGCCGTGCCGCCTGCCGCCGAACGACAGATCGATGCGCCCGGCTTCGCCGCCGCCCGGCCACTTGACGCCGTATGCCGTGATCTGGTGAAGCGTCTCGGCAAAAACCAGCAGCCGGGCAGCGGCGTCCTTTTGCGCCTGTACGTAATTCGCGACCGCGCGTTGCCGGTTGTCGATCGTCAGCGCCGTCACCGTACCGACCGCGATGCCCACGACAAGCAGTGCCCAGGGCAACGATTTCGCATGTCTGAGACGCTGGACCGTCGTGTCGTCATAGCGGCGACCGGCGGCGGCGCCAAGCTGGTAGCACGAAAACAGAACGGTGAGGCCAATGACGGCGCCGAACGGAATGATTACCCAGTCTGCCCACGCCCCGTCCTCGTACTGGTACAGCCAGGCGACACCGCCCATCACGCGCGCGGCGTAAAGGCCGGCGTCCGGCCCCAGTATGAGGCCCCAGATCAGGCCCGCAACGGCATATAGCGTCTGAACTCTCATAACTCGCGGGCTAGCTCCGGCATAATGGATTGGCGAGCGGCAAATTCGGTCATTCCCAGGACAATGCGCCCCCGCGCAGGAAGAAACGTACGGTGAATTCCTTGCCTGACCGGTGAATCAGGGGCGACCAGCCATTGCCCAAATTCTGTATCTCGTGAGCCGGCATTCGCGACGTTTCGAGTTCGTCCGGTATCGGCGCCAGCTCCACTTCGAAGACGAAGGGCTCGTCGACCAGGACATTCGCATCCTGTCGGCCCAGCAGTGTCCGGTAACCCTCCACGATCTCCTGCGCGGGCAGGGCGAATTCCAGCACCCGTGAGCCGGCCGTCAACTGCAGCGTTTTGCCGCTCTTCAGCAAGGGTTTCTCATACAGTGTGTTGCGCACCTGCCAGTCAAGGCGGTACCTTCCCTCGCGCAGGCCGTCCAGCGTCACGATCGCGCTTCCGTCACGGCCGCCACCCGGCCATTCGACGGTGATATCCGCGATCCGGTGCGTCTCGGCAAGCAGCATCGGGAAATACCGGTCCGCTTCGGCGGCCTCTTCCCGCGCCTTCTCGATTTTTTCCTGGCGGCCATATTCCTGCCAGGCGAAGCCACCCGCGACCGCGAGGCCGAGCAGCAGCAGAAGCCAGGCGAACATGCTGCCGCCCTTTTCGTCGGCCCTCTTGCTTCCGGACGCATCATGACGATTGGCGACAATGCGGGTCACGACCATCGAGCCGGCGAACGTCGCCAGTCCGATAACCGCGCCGACCCCGGGGATTGCCCAGTTTGTCCAGTCCGGCCAGGTCGAATCGCCGAACAGATAGATCCATGCCACACCGGCAGCGATGGCGGCGGCGGCAAGGCCCGCGCCGACACCGAGCAGCGTGGCCCACAGGAAGCCGACCGCCAGGTAAAGGCTCCTTCTGCTCATGATGCCGTCCGCATTGTCATGGGCGCGCGTTCAGTCAATCTCTTCGCGAAGGCTGTCGGCTATGTAGCGAAGCAAGGTCGCCGTTTCGCTCAGCTGGTCGACGATCGGCTCTTCCCCCTCCTCGAGCAAAAATCGGATACAATCCCAGTCGTCATGCAGCGACCGCACGTCCAGGTCACCGGGCAGGTCGTCGATCCCGTAACGCTCTTCTTCCGGCACGTCCCAGTAAAACGTCTGGTTCAGGGTGATCGACCGTCTCCCGCTGCCCTCGATATGGTCGAGCAGGCGATTTACGATGCGGCGCAGATCCGCTATCTCGACGGCTGGTGTGTGCATCACACGGCGCTCCTTTTCCTGACGCGCGAAACTGTGGCGCATAATATGCGCAGAAATATTACCGCAGCGTTTCGAAATCGGATTAACTGGTAACGACGGTTACGCGAAAGATCACATCCTCATGGCATACGGCCTGGCCGATTTCGGCGCCATTCGCAGCGCCTTCGGCAACCGGAATTTTGCGATCTACACAGCCGGCAGCGCCGTTACGCTGGTCGGGCTGTGGGTGCAGCGGCTCGGCGTCGGCTGGCTGACGTGGGAGATGACCTATTCCGGCTTCTGGCTGGGCGCCGTCGCCTTCGCCGACCTGTTCCCTGCGGTCGTGGTTGGGCCGTTCGCCGGCGTTCTGGCGGACCGGCTCGACCGCCTGCGCCTGGCCCTGATCTGCCAGGGCCTGTCGCTGCTGCAGACCTTGGTTTTGTTCGTCCTGACCTGGTCGGGGCTGATCGAGATCGTCTCCCTGCTGATTCTCACGGCCTTCCTTGGCGCCGTGCGGGCGGTCTACATGCCGGTGCGGCTGTCGCTTGTGCCGTCGCTGGTCAAGGCCGACGACGTGCCGGCTGCCGTCGCCATATCCTCGCTGATTTTCAATCTGGCGCGGTTCGTCGGGCCGGCGCTCGCTGGCCTTGTCATAACCGTGTGGGGCGTGGCGCCGACGTTTGCACTGTATGCTGTTACGGTCATCGCCCTGCTGTTCGCGCTAACGCAGTTGCGACTCGAGCGCGGGGCCGCGGCCATCGGACCCGGTGGCGGGATGCTGGCCGAGATCGCCGAGGGCGTGCGATACACCATCCGCCATCCGGCGATCGGCCCGCTGCTGCTGCTGATGCTGACGATTTCGGTCCTGGCCCGCCCCATGGGCGAATTGTTGCCCGGATTCGCGGATGTCGTGTTTGCGCGCGGTGCGGGCGGCCTGGCCTGGCTGACCTCGGCCGTCGGCCTGGGCGCGGTGGCCGGCGGCGTCTGGCTGGCCAAGCGGGGCAGCACGGCGGGCCTGCTGACGATCGCGCTGATTGGCGGCGGCGGCTGTGCGATTTCGCTGCTGCTGTTTACCGGAACCGCGCTGTTCTGGGTCGCGGTGCCGGCGGCTGCGATTTTCGGAGGCGCCATGGTGTCCAGCGCGATCGCCACCCAGACGCTGATCCTCGGGGCCGTCGACGACGCCGTGCGCGGCCGCGTGCTCAGCCTTTACGGGGTGATCTTCCGGGGCGGCCCCGCGGTGGGTTCGCTGGTCATGGGGGCGCTGTCCGGCCCATTCGGGCTGCGCTGGCCGCTAGCCGTCGGCGGGCTGCTTTGCCTGGTGGCCACGGTCCTGTTGTGGCGGCGGCGGCGGCGGATGGCCGTGCTGTTGGAGCGGGTGGGACCGCGGCGCACCAAAACCGGTTAGGGCTTGTTCATTTGCGCGCGTCGCAGACCCGGCTATAAAGAGGGAACGGACGGCGAGATCATGCGCAGTCCGAAACAGGATAACAACGAACGGGAGAGCAATCCCATGCGCAGGAAAATACAATTCGCTTTCGCCGTCGCCGCCGCAGCCGGACTTCTCCCGGCGCCGGCTCTGGCGGATGGCATCAAGATCGGCATGATTACGACCCTTTCAGGCGGTGGCAGCAGCCTGGGCATCGATATCCGCGATGGTTTCGATCTGGCGCTCAAGCAGGGCGGCGGCCAGTTGGGCGGTGTGCAGGTCGAACTCATCGTCTCGGACGACGGCCGCAAGCCCGAAACCGCCAAGCAGATCGCAGACCGCATGGTGAAGTCGGACAAGGTCGACATCATGACCGGCATCGTGTGGTCGAACCTGGCGATGGCGGTGGTGCCGGCCGTAACCAGGGGCGGCACCTTCTATATCAGTCCGAACGCCGGACCCTCGGCGCTGGCCGGCAAGATGTGCAACGAGAATTACTTCAATGTCGCCTGGCAGAACGACAATCTGCATGAGGCGATGGGCCAGCACGTCGCGGACAAGGGCTACAACAACGTCTATATCATGGCCCCGAACTACCCGGCCGGCAGGGACGCGCTGGCCGGCTTCAAGCGCTTCTACAAGGGTGGAATCGCGGGCGAGGTCTATACCAAGCTGGGCCAGAAGGATTATGCAGCCGAAATCTCCGCCCTGCGCGCGGCCAAGCCGGACGCGGTGTTCTTCTTCCTGCCGGGCGGCATGGGTATCAACTTCCTGAAGCAGTACGCCCAGGCGGGGCTCAAGGAGTCGATCCCGCTGTTCGGGCCGGCCTTCTCGTTCGACGAGACGATCCTGAAGCCGGTCGGCGATGCCGCGCTGGGCGTGTTCAACTCCTCGCAGTGGAACGCGGATATCGAAAACGCGGCCAACCGCGCCTTCGTTGCCGACTTTATCGCGGAATACGGCCGCCGGCCTTCGCTGTATGCCAGTCAGGGATACGATGCCGCACGTCTGATCGGCTCCGCGCTGGCTGCGGTCAAGGGCGACATGTCGGACAAGAGCGCGTTCCGTCTGGCGCTGACGAAAGCGGAGTTTGAATCCGTGCGCGGCAATTTCCGCTTCGGTGCGAACCACCACCCGATCCAGGACATCTATGTCCGGCAGGTCTACCGGGACGAAAACGGTGAACTGACCAACAAGATCGTCGGCAAGGTGTTCAGCGACCACCAGGATGCTTACGCCAAGGACTGCATAATGTAGGGAAGGTTCCGGGCCGCGGTCCGGCGCCCCCGCAAGCCGGCCTCCCGCTCTCGTCCTACGGAATCGCGATGGGCGCCAGGGCAGGGCGAGACACCGCTACGCGGCGGTTCGGCCTGTTCCGGCGGAGGGCGGCGGGCCGCGAAATCCCGTATTCAAACGGAACACCCCGATGAGCACGCTGCTGGTTCTCGAACAGGTATTGAACGGCCTGCAGCTCGGGGTCATGCTGTTCCTGCTGGCGGCGGGGCTGACCCTCGTTTTCGGCATCATGGACCTGATCAACCTGGCGCACGGCTCGCTCTACATGGTCGGGGCCTTCGTCGCGGCGACGGTGGCCCAGTGGACTGGCTCGTTCATGCTGGGCCTGCTGGCGGCCCTGCCGGCGGCGGCCCTCGCCGGCATGGCGGTGGAGGTCGTAACCTTGCGGCACTTGTACGAACGCAGCCATCTGGACCAGGTGCTGGCGACGTTCGGGCTGATCCTGTTCTTCAACGAGATGGTGCGGATCGTCTGGGGCCCGCGGGCGATCTTCATGGACGTGCCGCAGGCGCTTTCGGGCACGGTGGAAATCGTGCCGGGCGCGCCCTATCCGATGTACCGGCTGGCGATCATCCTCACCGGGATCGCGATCGCCGCATTCCTGTATGTCCTGATCACCCGTACGCGCGTCGGCATGCTGATCCGTGCCGGCGCCAGCAACCGCGAAATGATCGGGGCGCTGGGCGTGAACGTGAAGCTTCTCTACACGCTGGTCTTCGGGCTGGGCGCGGCGCTGGCGGGGCTGGCCGGGGCAATGGCCGGGCCGATCTTCGCGGTCGAGGTCGGCATGGGCGAGGGCATCCTGATCCTCACCTTCGTCGTCATCGTGATCGGCGGTATCGGCTCGGTCCGCGGCGCGCTGGTCGGCGCGCTGCTGGTCGGGCTGGTCGATACGCTGGGCCGTGCCTTCCTGCCGACCCTGCTGCGGCTGGTCGCCGATCCCGCCACCGCCGACGGGGTAGGGGCGTCGCTCGCCTCCATGTCGATCTACATATTGATGGCCGCGGTGCTGATATGGCGCCCCCGCGGCCTGTTCCCGGCCTATGGTTGAACTCCCCGACATCGGCCGGATCAGCCGTCGGCAGGCGGTGCATCTGGGCGCGCTGCTGTTCCTGCTGCTGATGCCGCCGGCGGCGCTGGCGCTGGACGAGCCGTTCTATGTGAGCCTCGGCAGCCGGATCCTGATTTACGGCCTCGCCGCGGCCAGCCTCGACCTGATCCTCGGCTTCGGCGGCATGGTCAGCTTCGGTCACGCCGCCTTCTTCGGGGCCGGCGGTTATGTCGTCGGCATTCTCTTCCAGCACGGCTTCGAGGGATCGGACTTCCTCGGGTTGATCCCGGGCAGCGATGCCGCGCTGATCGTCTGGCCGGCCGCCATGCTGGTCGCCGGGCTGCTGGCACTGGCCATCGGCGCGGTCAGCCTGCGCACCGGCGGCGTCTATTTCATCATGATCACGCTCGCCTTCGCGCAGATGCTGTATTTCTTTTTTGTGTCGCTGGAGGCCTATGGCGGCGATGACGGGCTCAGCCTGTACGGACGCAGCCGGATTCCGGGTCTTGATCTGTCCGGCGACGCGACCTTCTATTACATCTGCCTTGCCTTGCTGTTGATCTTCCTTGGCCTCGGTGTCCGGCTCACCGGCTCGCGCTTCGGCATGGTCGTCCTGGGGGTGCGTGAGAACGAGCGCCGCATGGTGGCGCTGGGTTTTCCCACCTACCGCTACAAGCTGGCCTGTTTCTCGATTGCCGGTGCGGTGGCCGGTCTCGCCGGCGCGCTGATCGCCAACCAGACGGAGTTCGTCAGCCCATCGCTGATGCACTGGACCCGGTCCGGCGAGATCCTGGTGATGGTCATCCTGGGCGGGATGGGCACCCTGCTGGGGCCGGTCTTCGGCGCCGCAGCCTTCCTCATGCTCGAGGAGGTGCTGTCGACCTGGACCGAACACTGGATGGTCGTGCTCGGCCCTGTCCTGATCTTCGTCGTGCTGTTCGCCCGGCGCGGCATCTACGGCTGGCTCGTCGGCCGGGAGGATGAACCCTGACCCAGTGCGGGAGTCGCGCCGGTCATACGCATCGCGCCCGCCGCGCCGCAGCGGCTTTGGGACTCGATTACCGGTGACGGCTGAGGCATGCTGCTGCACGGATGCAGGGTACGCTGGGTTTGTCCCTTTTTTGAGTGGCGCCGGGGGCGTCGGCGCACGGTAAGAACCGGGGAGTGCGGCTTCGGCCGTATGACAGGAAAGGCGGATCACCGCTATGTCCCAGGACGTATTCACGACGCTCGAATCCGAGGTCCGGTTCTATTGCCGCGCGTTCCCGACCGTGTTCGAGCGCGCAACCGGCCACGAGCTCTTCGATCGCGACGGGCGCCGCTATATCGATTTTCTCGCGGGCTGCGGCGCCCTCAATTACGGCCACAACAACGCCGCCATCAAGCGTGCGGTCCTGCGGTATCTGGAGAATGACGGAATCCTCCATGCCATGGATATGCATACCCGGGCCAAGGCCGAATTCATGGAGGTCTTCGACGGTGTCGTGCTGAAGCCCAGGCAGCTGGCATACAAGATGCAATTTTCCGGGCCGACCGGAACCAACGCCGTGGAGGCGGCGCTGAAGCTGGCGCGAAAGGTCACCGGGCGTCCGACGGTGGCCGCCTTTACGCATGCCTTCCACGGCGTCACGCTGGGTTCGCTCGCGGCAACGTCGAGCCGGGGCAAGCGGCAGGCGGCCGGAGTCGACCTGACGAACGTGACGCGGTTTCCGTTCGACGGCTACTTTGGGGCCGACATCGATACGATCGCGCTGATCGAAAAGTTCATCGCGGACGAGGGAAGCGGGGTCGACATTCCGGCGGCGTTTCTGGTCGAAACGATGCAGGCCGAAGGCGGCCTGAACGTGGCGTCCGCCGACTGGCTGCAGCGGCTGCAGGGGCTGGCGCAACGGCATGGGATTCTGCTGATCGTGGACGATATCCAGGCCGGGTGCGGCCGGACCGGCGGTTTTTTCAGCTTTGAGCGTGCCGGCCTTTATCCCGATATCGTCTGTCTGTCCAAATCGATCGGGGGCATCGGTCTTCCCCTGGCGATGGTCTTGATCAAGCCGGAACTCGACCGGTGGGAGCCGGGCGAACACAACGGCACGTTCCGTGGCAACAACCTTGCGTTCGTGGCGGCCACCGCTGCCCTCGACTACTGGAAAACGGACCGCTTCGAGACCGACATCGGGCGAAAGGCGGCAACCGTGACGGACCGGCTGACGGCCATTGCAACGGTCGCAGGCGCCAACGCCGCGCGGGTGAAGGGCCTGGGGCTGCTGCAAGGCATTGCGTGGGACCGGCCGGGGGTCCCCGGGCGGATTGCCGAGGCCGCGTTCCGCGACGGGCTTGTCATCGAAACCTGTGGCGCGCGCGACGAGGTGCTGAAAGTCTGTCCGCCCCTGACCATCGACGACGACGGGTTGAACGAAGGCCTCGACATCCTGGAGCGGTCCGTGGAAACGGTCCTGGGCGGGGCCCCGTGACGGCTGACGGCCCGGAAACCGGCGCGCCGATGCCGGCCGGGACGAGCGGCGGCACCGCGCTTCTCCACGCGCGAGGCCTCGTCAAGCGTTTCGGGGCCATCGTCGCGGTGGACGATCTCTCGCTCGAGGTCCGGCCGGGCGAGATCCACGCGATGATCGGGCCGAACGGCGCGGGCAAGACGACGGCGATCGCGCAGCTTTCCGGCGAGATGAAACCGGATGCGGGATCGGTGTGGTTCGACGGGCGCGACGTCACCGGCCTCGGCGCGGACGCGCGGGCACGGTTGGGGCTGGCGCGGTCATTCCAGACCACCAGCCTGTTCCGCGGTTTTACCGCCGAGGACAACGTCGCCATGGCGATTCAGGCCGGCACGGGCCACAGCTTCCACTTCTGGCGCAGCGCCAGGCGCGAACCGGCGCTGCGCGTCCCGGCGCGGGCACTGCTCGATTCAGCGGGAATCGCCGACCGCGCCGAGGTGAGGGCGGAGACTCTGGCCCATGGCGAGCAACGTCAGCTCGAGCTGGCGATGGCGCTCGCCACCGGTCCGAAAGTGCTGCTTCTCGATGAACCGACGGCCGGCATGGGCAGGGAGGAATCGGTGCGCATGATCTCGCTGCTGTCGGGACTGAAGGGCAAGGTCTCGATCCTGCTGGTGGAGCATGACATGGACGCGGTGTTCGCGCTTGCCGACAGAATCAGCGTGCTGGTCTACGGCCGGGTTATCGCCAGCGGCGCGCCCGGGGCGATCCGCGCCGATGCAGCGGTCCGGGAGGCCTATCTCGGGAGCGCGGCGTGATGCTCGAGGTCCGGGACATCGAGACATTCTACGATGCCAGCCAGATCCTGTTCGGCGTCAGCCTGCGGGTCGACGCCGGCGAGGTCGTCACCCTGATGGGCCGGAACGGCATGGGCAAGACGACAACCGTGCGCTCGATCATGGGGCTGACGGCGCCGCGCAGCGGATCGATCCGGTTCGGGAACGCGGAGATCGCGGGCCGTCCATCCTATGCGGTGGCGCGCGCCGGAATCGGCCTCGTCCCCGAGGGACGGCACGTCTTCGCCAACCTGACCGTGCGCGAGAACCTGGTCGCGACCGCGGCCAACCGGTCCGGCAACGGGACGCCGTGGGATTACGGCTCGATCTGCGGGTTGTTCCCGCGCCTTGCCGAGCGGGCCGGCAACATGGGCGACATGCTGTCCGGCGGCGAGCAGCAGATGCTGGCGATCGCCCGCGCCCTGATGACCAACCCGAAACTGCTGATCCTCGACGAGGCGACCGAGGGGCTGGCGCCGCTGATCCGGCAGGAGATCTGGCGTGTGCTCTCGAGGCTCCGCGAAGTCGGGCAGGCGATCCTGGTGATCGACAAGGATGTCGCGGCGCTCTCGCGCATCGCCGACCGGCACTATATTCTCGAGAAGGGCCGGGTGGTCTGGTCCGGAAGTTCCGACCGCCTCGCCGGGGATCCCGAACTCGCGCACCGGTATCTGGGAATATAGGAGACGGCCGATGCCCTGTCCGATGGCAGAACAGGAGGGGAAACATGATCGATCCTGAAATGGAGCGGCAGTACAACAATCGCGCCAACGTCCCCGAGCATCCCGGGCTGCTGGCCGAGTGGGCTGCGAAGAGCGCGGCCTGGGAAGAAGAAGCGCCGCGCAAGGCCCTCGACGTTCCCTATGGCGACAGCGACGCGGAGATGCTGGACCTGTTTTTCGCCGACGCCGCCGACGCGCCCGTGCACATGTACATCCACGGCGGCTACTGGCAGTCCAACACCAGGAAGTCGTCCAGTTTCGTTGCGCGGCCGCTGGTCGACGCCGGCGCGCATGTCGCGGTGGTCGATTACGGGCTGTGCCCCGCGGTCACCATCGACGAGATCGGCCGGCAGATCCGCGCCGCCCTGGCGTGGCTGTGGCGTGAGGCGGAGCGGTTCGGCGGCGACCCGGACAACGTCACCGTCTCCGGCCATTCCTGCGGTGGTCAGCTTGTCGGCATGGCGATTGCAACGGATTGGGGGGAGTTTGCGGACGGGCTGCCGCGGGATCTCGTCAAGGGCGGCGTATCGGTCAGCGGCCTGTTCGATCTCGCGCCTCTCGTCGACACCACGATCAACGACAAAGTCGGCATGGACCTGGAAACCGCCCGCCGCAACAGTCCGCTGTTCATGGCGCCCGCCACGCTTGCGCCGCTTGCGCTGTACTGGGGCGGCGACGAGGCGGATGCGTTCCGATGGCAGGCGGAGACCATGGCCGAAGCCTGGGGTAAAAAGGGCGCGAAAACAGTCGCGAAGGCGATACCCGGCGCCAACCACTTCACGGTATTGACCGGCATGGACGACGCGGCGCACGCAGCGACAGGCGCGATCCTGCGGCAGATGGGACGCGGTTGAGATTTGCCTCGAATTTCCTCTCCCATTTTCTTCGAACCCACCCCCTCCCAACCCTCCCCCGCCGCATGGGCGGGGGAGGGCTTTCGAGCGCAACCTATCCCGACCGCCCTGGCGTCGGAGGGGGAGTTACTCCGGCGGCGCCAATAGCGCCGACAGTATGGTTTCGAGCACCCCGTCGGGATTTTCGAGAACCTCACCGTTCCAGAACCTGATCACACGATCGCCCCGATCTTCAAGAAATGAGGTTCGTCTGGCGTCATGACCTGCCTGCTTGGCATGCTGTCCGCCGTCCAGTTCGATGATCAGGCCGCGCTCCTCGCACAGGAAATCGACAATGAATGACCCGATCGGCACTTGCCTGCGGAAATAGAAACCATCCAACTGATTCCGCCGAAGCCGGCTCCAAAGAAGGCGCTCGGCCCGAGTCAGATTGCCTCTGAGTCGACGGGCATGAGAGATCGTCATCCCGCGATCATATTGAGAAACAATCTCTTGCGGAAGATGAGGCTGCTCTCCAAAACCCTCTCCCGCCCATGGGGCGGGGGAGGGAAGGGAGGGGGTGGGTATGCGTGAAGTATCGGGGGATGGGCCCGTGAAAGGCCGGTGATCACCGCTCGCTGCTTTCCGCTTCGCCCTGCGGGCGGCGCAGCATGCCGGCGACCAGTTCCTTCGCGCCGATGGCGCCGATCAGCCTTCCGTCTTCGTTGAGCACCGGCATCGGCATTCCGTTCGCGTGCAGCGCCTCGATGGCGGCGCGCATCGGCGTCGCCGCGGTGCCGGAGATCATCGCGCCGCCGCCGTCGCCCGCCGGGTCGAGGGAAGGCGTCCACTCGACGCAGCGGATTTCCGTGTCCCCGTCGAGATATGCCGCCGGCCGCCGCGCCTCGTCCAGCCGGCAGCGGTAGCGTCCGGTCGGCTCCAGAAACACCAGCTCGGGCGTGCCGGCGTCACGGTCCAGCTCCGACGTCGGACTCATCAGGCTCTCGCCGCGCAGCACGTTGAGCGGATTGACGTTGGCGACGAACGCGCGGACGTAATCGGTCGCCGGGCGGCCGACGATCTCCTCCGGCGTGCCGTACTGGATGATCCGGCCGTCCTGCATGATGGCGATATGGGTGCCCAGCTTCAGCGCCTCGTCGAGGTCGTGGCTGACGAACACGATGGTTTTCCTCAAGCTGCGCTGCAGTTCCAGAAGCTCGTCCTGGAGATGTTCGCGGATCAGCGGGTCGAGGGCCGAAAACGGCTCGTCCATCAGCAATATGTCGGCATCGGTGGCGAACGCCCGGGCGAGGCCGACGCGCTGCTGCATGCCGCCGGACAGTTCATGCGCGTATTTATCCGCCCACTGGTCTAGATGAACCAGCTTCAACTTCTCGGTGACGATCCGGTCGCGCTCGGCGCGTCCCATGCCGCGCAGTTCCAGCCCCAGCCCGACATTTTCCGCCACCGTGCGCCAGGGCAACAGCGCGAACTGCTGGAATACCATGGCGATGCGGTTCGTCCGCAGATGCCGCAGCGTCGCCGCGTCGCAGGACGCGACATCGACCTGGCTGCCGCCTTCGGCGACCAGCACCGCGCCGCGGGTTACCTTGTTGAGGCCATTGACGCAGCGCAGCAGCGACGACTTGCCGGAACCGGACAGGCCCATCAGCACGCAGATCTCGCCTTCCTCGACGGCCAGCGTCGCGTCATGCACGCCGAGCACCGAGCCGGTCGCCTCCAGGATCGCCGCGCGGTCCTCGCCGCGGTCGAGCATGTCCAGCGCCGCCTTCGAATCATCGCCGAAGATGACGTCGACCTGCTTGAATTCAACCACCGCCACGGGTCAGCGCTCCCCGCCCGGCGCGCCGCGCTGCTTCAACAGGCGGTCGAGGAGGATGGCGACGATGACGATTGCCAGCCCGGCCTCGAAGCCTTGCGCGATATTGACCGAGCTGAGGGCGCGGACCACCGGCTTGCCAAGGCCGTTGGCGCCGACCAGCGCGGCGATCACCACCATCGACAGCGACAGCATGATGCATTGGGTCAGCCCGGCCATGATCGTCGGCATGGCGTGCGGCAGTTCGATTTTCCACAACAGTTGGCTCCGGGTCGCGCCGAACGCCTCGCCGGCCTCGATCAACGGTTTGGGCACGCCGACGACGCCGAGATAGGTCAGGCGGATCGGCGCCGGGATCGCGAAGATGACGGTGGAGATCAGCCCCGGCACCACTCCCAGCCCGAACAGGATCAGCGTCGGGATCAGGTAGACGAAGGTCGGGACCGTCTGCATCAGGTCGAGGATCGGCCGGATCGCGGTATAGAGCCACGGGCGGTGCGCCGCGGCGATGCCGACCGGCACGCCAACGAGCATGCATATCAAGGTCGCGATCAGCACCAGCGCCAGCGTCTCCATCGTCGGCTCCCAATAACCGAGATTTAGGATCAGCATCAGCGCGGCGACGATCAGCGCCGACATCCGCCACGACCGGTGCAGCCACCAGGCGAGACCGGCCAGCAGCGCGATCAGCGCCAGCGGATGCACCCAGAGGAGGATGTCGATGAAGCCGTTGATAATGAAGCCGAGGACATCCGAGATGAAATCGAACAGCCAGGCGACATTCTCGTTGAGAAAATCGACGAACCCGTTGATCCAGCGGCCCAGCGGTATCTTGTTGTCGGTAAGCCAGTCGAGCATGCGCAGCGCTCCCCGGTTACGTTGCCGTTGTCAAGCGAACGGCAGGGGGCCGGGTCTTGCAGACCCGGCCCGCATCGTCGAACAATCTTGTCGCTTAAAGCCCCAGCGACTTCTTGACGGCGGCCAACCCGTTGCCGCCATCGACGGTCTCGACGCCCTTGAGCCAGGCATCCAGCACGCCGGCGTTCTTCTTCAGCCACGCGGCCGCTGCCTTGTTCGGCTCGACCCCGTCATTGAGAATCGCGCCCATGATTTCGTTCTCCATGGCCAGCGTGAATTTCTGGTTCGCCAGGAGTTTTCCGATATTCGGGCATTCCCTGGCGTAGCCTGCGCGGGTGTTGGTATGGACGGTGGCGCCGCCGTAATTCGGGCCGAACCAGTCGTCGCCGCCGGACAGATAGGCAAGTTCGAAACTGCTGTTCATCGGGTGCGGCTCCCAGCCCAGGAAGACCACCCACTGCTTGCGCGACGACGCGCGCTTGACCTGCGCCAGCATGCCCTGCTCGCTCGACTCCACAAGCTCGAAACCCTTCAGGCCGAATGCGTTCTTGTCGATCATGTCGAGGATCAGCCGGTTGCCGTCATTGCCCGGCTCGATACCGTAGATCTTGCCGTCGAGCTTGTCCTTGAACTTGGCGATATCGGCGAAGTCGCGCAGACCGCCATCGGCGACATATTTCGGCACCGCGAAGGTGTATTTGGCGCCTTCCAGATTGACCCCCAGCACATCAACCGACCCGTCCTCGCGGAACGGCTTGATATTTTCTTCCATGGTCGGCATCCAGTTGCCGAGGAAGACGTCGATATCCTTGTTCTTCATGCTGGCATAGGTCACCGGCACCGACAGGAGTTCCACCTTCGGTTTGTAGCCGAGCCCTTCGAGCACGACCGAGGTCGCCGCCGTGGTCGCGGTGATGTCGGTCCAGCCGACGTCGGATAAGCGGACCGTCTTGCATGAGGCGGGATCGCCGGCAGCCTGCGCCGCCGTTGCGGCGAGCGCGAGAACGCCGGCCAGCGCGGTACCGCGCGCGATTGTCTTGAGCATGTGAGTCTCCCTGTCAGAGTAAATTTCTTGGTTTCCGCCGGGACGGGCCGATATTGGATCGGCGCCGCGCAATGCGTTCTGCCGCAGGATAACGCATTGAAGCGTAATCTTTTCCAATTGACCGTTCAATATAAGAAAACCATGCTGCGCGGGCAGGCCGGATCGCCGCAGCCGTTCCAGTGCGCAAGGAGTATCAAGCCGTGCCGAAAGTCGGGACATGACCGGACCGCGCGAAGCCGACTATGTCATCGTCGGCGCCGGCTCGGCGGGCTGCGCCATGGCGTATCGGCTGTCCGAGGACGGCCGGCACACGGTGCTGGTGCTGGAATACGGCGGCAGCGATTTCGGCCCGCTGATCCAGATGCCGGCGGCGCTGTCCTATCCGATGAACATGAGCCACTACGACTGGGGTTACGCATCGGAGCCCGAACCCCATCTCGGCGGGCGGCGCATGGCCTGTCCGCGCGGCAAGGTGATCGGCGGTTCGTCCTCGATAAATGGCATGGTCTACGTGCGCGGGCACGCCTGCGACTACGACCACTGGGAGGAACAGGGTGCGAAAGGCTGGGCCTTCGCGAACGTGCTGCCCTATTTCAAGCGCATGGAGGATGCCCACGGCGGCCAGGAGGGCTGGCGCGGATCGGGCGGGCCCCTGCACGTGACCCGCGGGCCCCGCCGCAATCCGCTGTTCCATGCCTTCGTCGAGGCCGGACGGCAGGCCGGCTATCCGGTCACCGAGGATTACAACGGCGAGCGGCAGGAAGGTTTCGGCGCGATGGAGATGACCATCTGGAAGGGCCGCCGCTGGTCCGCCGCCAACGCCTATCTGAAGCCCGCCCTGAAACGCCCGAACGTCTCGATACGGCGCGGCCTCGCGCGGCGCGTCCTGTTCGAGGGCGGGCGCACCGTCGGCGTCGAGTTCGAGGTCGGCGGGCGGATCGAGACCGTGCGGGCGCGGCGCGAGGTCATTGTCGCCGCCTCGTCGATCAATTCGCCCAGCCTGCTGAAGCTCTCCGGCGTCGGCCCGGCGGCGGAGCTCAGGGAGCACGGCATCGAGGTGATCGCCGACCGACCCGGCGTCGGCGAGAATTTGCAGGACCACCTGGAACTCTACGTCCAGCAGGAATGTCTCCAGCCGATTACGCTCTACAAGCATATGAACCTCTTCTCCAAGGCGTGGATCGGCGCGCAATGGCTGTTCCTGAAATCCGGCCATGGCGCCACCAACCATTTCGAAAGCGCCGCGTTCGTCCGCTCCGCCGCCGGTGTGAAATATCCGGACATCCAGTATCATTTCCTGCCCGTTGCGATCCGTTACGACGGCAAGGCGCCGGCAAAGACCCATGGTTTCCAGGCCCATGTCGGGCCGATGCGCTCTGCGTCCCGGGGTCATGTCCGGCTGCGGTCCGCCGATCCGCGGGACAACCCGGTCATCCGGTTCAATTACATGTCGCATGAACAGGACTGGGAGGATTTCCGCACCTGCATCCGGCTGACCCGGGAAATCTTCGCCCAGGACGCCTTCACGCCCTATGCGGGGCGCGAGATCGCGCCGGGCAGTACGGTCGAGAGCGACGACGCACTGAACGATTTCATCCGTGAAGCGGTGGAGAGCGCTTACCATCCGTGCGGCACCTGCAGGATGGGCGCGGCCGACGATGCCATGGCCGTCGTCGACCCGGAATGCCGCGTCATCGGGGTCGAAGGGCTCCGGGTCGCCGACAGCTCGATTTTCCCCCGCATTACCAACGGCAACCTCAACGCCCCGTCGATCATGGCCGGCGAAAAGGCGAGCGACCATATCCTCGGCCGCGACCCGCTGCCTCCCTCCAACCAGCAACCCTGGATCCATCCCGGCTGGCAGACCGCGCCCCGCTGACGTTGCCGGCGCGCGGGGGGTGTCCCGTTGTCGCGCGCTAGAGCAGCATCCGAACACGTGGAATCGCTTTTCGCGGTTCCACGTGTTCGGATAAAGCTGCTCGCCCTTCGAGATAGCGGGCAATTTCATCCCATCGCACGGAACCGGCCCGGTTCCGTGCGATGGGATATTGCCCTAGGTCACGCCGCGCAAACCAATAATTAACTCTTTGTTCTATATGTATATCGGGTGCGATGGAGCGCCCCCGGGGAAAGAAATTGCGTCGTCTTCTCCTATACCTCTTGTTGAACATGCGAATGAAAACCGCGGGGACGTGGATGGCGTTCGTGTTCGCCGTCGTAGCGCTGTTCACCGTCGCCATATCGGGGCGGGTATTTATCGACTCCCACCAGCTCGGCAAGACATGGGAAGCCTTCGAAAAGGGCCCCGGACGCAAGTCCGATACGCTGGGTGAACTGCGCGGTGCGCTTGGCTACGGCGGCCTGATCCATGAGTTCAAGAATCTCGTCCTGCGGGGCGAGACGGTCCGGATTTCGATGACGGGCGGCAAGGTGGACGACGCATTTCGTGCGATCAACACCTATATCGAACTGGGTGTGAACGATCGTGAGCGGCGCGCGCTCGAGGATCTGCGCGGTGTGGTCGGACACTATGCCGCGGCGCTTCAGACGGTCTCGCAATTGCTGGAACGCGATATGCCGGCCAAGGACATCGACCTGGCGGTGCAGATCGACGACGGCCCTGCGCTGGCGGCGCTGGACGTCCTGACCGAAGAACTCGACCTTGCGCGGCGGTCGGCTGCCAGCCACGTCTACGGCAGGGTTGGGAGCCTGAACAAAATCGCGCTTACCGCCGCCCTGTTGTTGGGGTTGACGCAGGTCGTGGTTATTCTGGGGTTCCTGTTTGCCAACCGGAAATGGCTGGTCGCGCCGATGGAAGCGCTGGCGGCGTCGATGCACGCGCTGGCGGCCGGGGATTCGGCATCCGACATTCCGGGGACCGATCGCGGCGACGAATTGGGCGAGATGGCCCAGGCCGTCCTGGTTTTCAAGGACAACCTGATCCGCAACGAGGAATTGACCCGCGAGCGGGAGGCCGGGCAACGCGCCAAGGAGCAGCGCGCGGAGCGCGTCGACGGGCTGATCGACGGGTTCGACGGCAAGGTATCGGGTGTGCTGGGCGCCGTGGCATCCGCGGCAACCGAACTGGAGCAGACGGCGCAGTCGATGTCGTCGACCGCTGAACTGGCCAGCGGCCAAACAGCCGCGGTGGCCACCGCATCCAGTCAGGCGTCGGCCAATGTCGAAACCGTTGCCGCCGCCGCCGAGCAACTGTCGGCCTCGATCTCCGAGATCGGCCGCCAGGTCATGCAGTCGGCGAAGATCGCCCAGAACGCGGTGACCGAGGCCGAGACGACCAATGAGACGGTGCAGGGTCTGGCCGAGGCCGCGAGCCAGATCGGCGAGGTCGTGAGCCTGATCAACGACATCGCCGGGCAGACCAACCTGCTGGCGTTGAACGCGACGATCGAGGCGGCCCGCGCCGGCGAGGCCGGCAAGGGGTTTGCCGTGGTGGCGCAGGAGGTCAAGAACCTCGCCAACCAGACCGCCAAGGCAACCGAGGAGATCGCGGCGCAGATCACGTCCGTCCAGGAGGAAACCACCGATGCGGTCGGCGCGATCGAGAGGATCCGCGCGATCATTGGCGAGGTCAACGAGATCGCGACGACGATCTCCTCCGCCGTCGAGGAGCAGGGTATCTCCACCCAGGAGATCGCCCGCAATGTCCGCGAGGCGGCTCGCGGCACGTCCGAGGTGAACAGCAACATCGCGGGCGTGACCGAGGCGGCCAGACAGGCCGGCAGCGCAGCGGCGCAGGTAATGGCGTCGTCGGGCGAACTGTCGCGACAGGCGGAAAGCCTGCGCGCCCAGATCGACGTCTTCCTGCGGGACGTCAAGACAATCTGATCCCGAGATGTGACCGTCCATTCGCCGGGAGCCGGCGGATGCCGCCGTCCGTCAATCCTGCCTCAACCGGTCTTGGCAACGCCGGAAGTATCACGCACGGGTAACCGGACGGGGTATGGTTGTTAGCCTTTCCTTAACTCCAAATAGGTAAATTTTATTTAAGATTCGGTGTTGGCCGAGCAAGGTTGGGGAAAACCGTCCCGATCCGTGGAACACGATTGGCTGCCGAATCCGGCGGTCGAGAGTGCACTCGTTAACATGATGGCAATGAAATAAACAAATTGTGATGCGGTTTTATTGTACATATTTTGTTAAGTGCAAGAAGATATTGCGCATATAACACATTATTATTGTAAGTGATAATTTTCGCCGAGCCGCGCCCAGCTCAAGGAGAATTCGACCAGATGCAGGGAATTTCCGGTTCCGTTTCACACAAAGCAAGCAGGGCATTCAGCGTACGTTACAGCCTGGTGACGATCCTGTTGTTGCTCGCCGGGATCATCGGCTATTACACCATCGCGCTGACCATCGACGCCATTCACAAGCGGGACAACGCGATCGTCGCGTCCACTGCCGGCGCCGCCGCCGATCGCATGCTGGACGCTGCGGCGGCCCTGGCGGCCGAGCGGGAGGCCACGGCGCGCGCGCTCGGTATCGGCGGTTATGCCGGAGCGGCCGATCCGCGATCGCGCGACAGGATCGCCAGCCACCGGGCCACTGCGATGTCGCTGATCGAGGACGTGACCCAAGCGTTCAGTGGCGCTGACACTTCGGGGCTGGCGCCGCATCTCGCGGCGCTTCGCCAGAAGGAGAAGGCCCTGAATGTTCTCCGCGCCAGGGTCGACGAGCTGCTCCGGCAGGATAAGACGCCTGGCGCCGATGACGAGCTTGCCGAAAAGTGGTGGCCGGGCGTGTCCGGTGTTGTCGAGGCGCTGGAACGGCTGTGGCTTGCCGCCGAGTTCCGCCCAAACGATTCACTGGACTTCCCGCCACGATTTTCGCGAATTCAGGACCTTGCCGCGCTGAAACAGGCGGTGTGGAAGATCACCGAACATACGGCCCGCGAGCGCGATCTGCTGGCAACGGCCCTCTCAAAGTCGGCGCCATTGTCGGCAGACCAGATTCTGCAGCTTGGACACCATCAGGGGCATATTGACGGTGGCTGGGACGCCGTAAGCGCCTATGCGTCGCGCCCGATGGCCGATCCTGCGATCGTCAGCGCGCAGCGCAGAACCGGCCAGGTATTCGAAGGTTATCGGCAATTGCGGTCGGACATTATTCGTGCCGGCCTGTCCGATGGGGTCTATCGGACGACCGCCGACGAATGGCGCGCCCGGTCGCAGGCCACTGTAGTCTCGGTGCAGGAACTTGCCCGTCTGGCGGCGCAGGCATCGGCACGAATCTCGCAGGTCGCGGTCGCGCGGGGGCAGCGCCACATCAGGGTCGATATCATCCTGTTGATTGCCGGCGGCACCGCCATCGCCCTCTCGTTCTGGATTGTCTTGTGGCGGGTGACGCGGCCGCTTGGCCGGATGACCGGTGCGATGGAACGACTTGCCGCCGGCGACAAGCAGATCGAAATTGCCTGGACCGGGCGTGCCGACGAGATCGGCGGCATGGCCCGTGCTCTCGGTGTGTTTCGCGAAAACGCGATCGAGAACGAACGCCTCCAGCACGAGCGGAGCGAACGCGAATCCCGTACGCTGGAGGAAAAACGCGGGTCGATGCTGGAATTGGCCGACCGGTTCGAGGCGCAGGTTACCGGCGTCGTCGAGGCGGTTGCCGGGGAAATCCGCCAGATGGAGGGAATCGCCGGGCGGATGGCGGAAACCGCAGACCAGGGAACCCAGAAATCGGCAGCGGTGGCCGCGGCGTCCCGCGAGGCGACGAGCAACGTGACCACAGTGGCGATGGCCGCCGAGGAGTTGAGCGCGTCGATCTCGGAGATCGGCCGGCAAGCCGGGCAATCCGCCGATATCTCGGGGCGTGCCGTCGAACAGGCGATCCGCACCGATGAAACCGTCCGGGGGCTGACCGAGGCGGCGGGCCGGATCGGCGAAGTCGTGGACCTGATCAACGATGTCGCCGGCCAGACCAACCTGCTGGCCCTGAACGCGACCATCGAGGCGGCGCGTGCCGGCGAGGCCGGCAAGGGCTTTGCGGTGGTTGCCAACGAGGTCAAGAACCTTGCCAACCAGACGGCCAAGGCAACCGAGGAAATCTCCAAGCAGATCGCGGCGGTGCAGGACGAGACCCGGGACGCCGTCGACGATATCCAGGGTATCCGCGACATCATCGGCGAACTCAACGACATCTCCATGACCATCGCCGCCGCGGTGGAGGAGCAGGGCATTTCGACCAAGGAGATCGCCCGCAACGTCCAGCAGGCAGCGGCCGGCACCGAAGAGGTCAATGCGAACATCGAATCCGTCAGCACGGCGGCGGGTGACACGGGGTCGGCCGCACGGCAGGTCATGACGGCCACGGAATCGCTCGCACAACGGGCCGGCGAGCTGTCCCGGGAGTTCGCCCGCTTCCTGGCCGGCATCCGCAACGGGTAATCGCGACATCGCGTGTGGCCAGGGCTGGACACTATCCGCGCAAAAGACCATCATTGGCTCATGCTTTGGTCGATCGACAGGCGGTTGCTTTGGGCCTGGCGCGTGTTAGCGCTGGCGGTCGCCGCTCTGGCCATCGGCATGCTCGCCATGGGAAGCGGGCATTCCCAGGGCGAAGGCCACGCGGCGCGGCTGATCGTCAAGGGCGCGATCGGCCCGGCGGTCGCGGACTATATCCATCGCGGGCTGGAAAAGGCCGTTGAGGGCGGCGCCACCGTCGTCATCCTGCAAATGGACACGCCGGGCGGCCTCGATACCTCGATGCGTGCGATCATTCAGGATATTCTCGGCGCCCCGGTGCCGGTCATCGGCTATGTCGGTCCGTCCGGCGCGCGCGCCGCCAGCGCCGGGACCTACATGCTGTATGCGAGCCACCTCGCCGCCATGGCGCCGGCCACGAATCTGGGCGCCGCCACGCCGGTGCAGATGGGCGGCGGCGAGTCCGGGGCGCCGGACGAGCCGGAGGACGAGGACGCCGAAAAGGAGAAACCGGCCGAGGAGGACAATGAGGCCGGGGACGAAGAGTCCGGGGACGAAGAGTCCGGGGACGAAGAGTCCGGGGACGATTCAGAAGAGAATGAGGAGAAGGCTGAGGACGACAAGCCGAAGCGCGGCAAGCCCGGCATGGAAGACAAGATGCTGAACGACGCCGTGGCCTATATCAAGAGCCTGGCCCAGAAGCGCGGGCGCAACGCCGAATGGGCGGTGAAGGCGGTGACCGAGGCGGCGAGCCTGTCGGCCGAGGACGCGCTGGAGCAGGGCGTGATCGATTTCATCGCCGAGACGCCGGAAGAAATCCTGGAAAAGGCCGACGGCCGCACGGTCGACGTCGCCGGGGTGGACAAGACGCTGGAGACCGCGGGGCTCGCGGTGGTGGATCAGGCGCCCGACTGGCGCACGGAGTTTCTTGCCGTGATCACCGATCCGACGGTCGCCTATCTGCTGCTGTTCACCATCGGCGTGCCCGCCCTGTTGATCGAGTTCTACACCGGCACCCTGATCGCCGGCGTGATCGGCGCGATCTGCATCGTCCTGGGGCTTTATGGACTGCACGTCCTGCCCATCAACTATGCCGGCGCCGGCCTGATCCTGCTGGGCATCGCATTGATCGTCGGCGAGGTCTTCATGCCCAGCTTCGGCGCGCTGGGCATCGGCGGCATCGTCGCGTTCGTCATTGGCTCGGTCATGCTGATCGAGACCGACGTGCCGGGATTCGGCATCTCTCCCTGGGCGATCGGCGGCGTTGCCGCCGTGGCCGGCGGGATGATGCTGCTGATCCTGACGCTCCTGCTGCGATCGCGGTCGCGGCCGGTCGTCAGCGGGCGGGACGCCATGATCGGGTCCGTGGGAACGGTCGTCGACTGGTCCGGCGGCGCCGGGCATGTGCGGTTCCAGGGCGAGATCTGGCAGGCGCGCTCCGCCGACGGCGGTTTCGAGGCGGGCGCCCGGGTCGTGGTCGGCGAGATCGATGGCCTGACCCTCGTCGTGGGACCGGAGAGCGTCGTTAAAACGGAAAGCTGAGGAGTCGGAAAATGTCATGGTTATTTATCATCGTCCCCATCGTCGTGCTGGTGGGTATCGCGGCATCGCTGCGGATTCTCAGGGAATACGAACGCGGCGTGGTCTTCACGCTCGGCCGGTTCACGGGGGTCAGGGGGCCGGGCCTCAGGATCGTCGTCATCGGTTTCCAGCAGATGGTGCGCGTCGACCTGCGCACCCGGGTGCTGGATGTGCCGACCCAGGATGTCATCAGCCGCGACAACGTCACGGCGCACGTCAATGCGGTGGTCTATTACCGCGTGATTGATCCGGAAAAGGCGATCATCCAGGTCGAGGACTTCACCATGGCGACCAGCCAGTTCGCCCAGACCACGCTGCGGTCGGTGCTGGGCCAGCACGAGCTGGACGAGATGCTGGCGGAACGCGACAAGCTGAACCGGGATATCCAGCAGATCCTCGACGAGCAGACCGACGCCTGGGGCATCAAGGTCGCCAATGTCGAGCTCAAGCATGTGGACCTAGAGGAATCGATGATCCGGGCCATCGCCAAGCAGGCGGAGGCCGAACGCATGCGGCGCGCCAAGATCATCGACGCCGACGGCGAGGCGCAGGCGGCCCAGAAATTCCTCGAGGCCGGCAGGACGCTCTCGGAGCTTCCGGAAGCAATGCAGATTCGTTACCTCACCACCCTGACCGAGATTGCCAGCGAACGGGCCTCGACCATCGTCTTCCCGTTCCCGATGAAGTTCGGCGAATTGTTGAAGAGTCTGGCGGCCGGCGACAAATAGGGAGGCCGGCCCATGCCGATCGGTAAATTCGTCGAATACGAGGACGCTCCGCCGGAAATCCGCGCGGTCTACGACGACATCATGGAAACCCGCGGCGTCGACTGGATCAACAATTTCTGGAAGGCGCTGGCCCAGGACCCGCCGACGCTCAAGCGCACCTGGGAGAGCATAAAGCAGGTCATGGCGCCGGGCGCGCTCGACCCGCTGACCAAGGAAATGCTCTACGTCGCGGTCAGCGTCACGAACGGCTGCGAGTATTGCATCAACTCGCATCTCGCCGGGGCGCGGGGCAAGGGCATGACGGACGCGATGCTGGCCGAACTGCTGGCCGTCATCGGCATGGCGAACGAGACCAACGCCCTGGTCACCGGCTGGCAGGTGGACGTGGACGACAGGCTGCGCGAGGCGGCGCAAGGCGGCTGAGGCCTCGCAGCCATGGCATTGCAGAACCGCGTCACCCCGACCGGCGCAATCGTCGCCGATCCCGCGCGCGGTTGCTTCATGGGAAACCGGGGAATCCTGCACGACGACCGGAAACGGCTCGGGCGGGCGCGCTGGCGGCACAAGCACTGGATCGTCTGCGTATTGGCGTTCAGGGGCCGATGGCGCCGCGTCATGGAACCGCGCCGCTACACCGAGTTGTTCTTTCTCGACGAAGCCGTGGCGCTGGCCGCCGGGCACCGGCCCTGCGCCGAATGCCGCCGCGGCCGCTATCAGGACTTCCTGGCCGGCTGGGCGAACGGGACCGGCCATGCCGGCGCCATCCCGAAAGCGGCGGAACTGGACGGTATTCTGCATGCGGCCCGCATGGACCCCCGGCACCGCCGGCAGGCCACCTAGGAGGCCAGGCTCGCGGACCTGCCGGACGGAACCTTCATCCGCCTGGGCGATGGCGACGACGTGCCGCGGCTGGTTCTGGGCGACGCGCTGCCCGGCTGGACGCCGGACGGCTACCGGAACGCAGTCCAGCGGCCGCCCGCGACGTTGGTAACCGTCCTGACACCCCGGCCGACGGTCTCGGCGCTGGCCGGCGGCTATATGCCGGAGCTGCATCCGAGCGCTATGGGGTGAACCGACAACATACCGCCACCAAAATGCGGCGCGCGCCCATGCGCATGCGTCGCGGGCCTTTCCCGGCGTGCGGCGCTATCATGGCCGGATCATGGCGCACAGGATTTACCGCTCGACCGCCCGCTTCTACGATCTGCTCGACCTGCCGTTCGAGAGTCGCCGCTATGCGCCGATCCGGCCGCAGATGTTCGCCGGGCTGTCGGGCCGGGCCCTGGACGCCGGTGTCGGCACCGGCCGCAACATGCCGTATTACCCGCCGGACGTCCGTGTCACCGGTATCGACCTCAGCCCCGCCATGCTGGCCCGGGCCGGCGCGCGACGCGACCGGCTGGCCATCGACGTGGAACTTCTGGAACGCGATGTCTGTGACAGCGGGCTTCCCGACAGCCATTTCGACGCGGCGGTCGCGACCTTCCTGTTCTGCGTGCTGGACGATTCGCTGCAGCTTCCGGCGCTCAAGGAACTGGCGCGGATCGTCAAGCCCGGCGGCGAGATCCGCATGCTCGAATACGAATATTCAAAGAATCCCCGGAAGCGCTTCGTCATGCGGCTCTGGGCCCCCTGGGTCCGCCTCGTCTACGGCGCCACTTTCGAGCGGCATACGGAACAATACGTGCCGCAGGCCGGCCTGGAAATCATAGAGGAACGCCACCTGTATCAGGATATCATCAAGCTGATCGTCGCGCGGAAACCGGCGTAGAGGGGGAACAGGCGACTACCCCGTCCGTGGCCGCCGCCCGGTCAGCGGATATTGCGGGTCCGAATACCCCGGCGTCGAAGGGTGGCCCGCCGCGACCAGCGAATCGACCAGCGCCTCGTCCTCGGCCGTGAATTCGCAGCGCAGGCTGCCGAGATAACCCTCCCACTGCTCGACCGTGCGCGGGCCGGTCAGCGCACTGGTGACGATCTCGTTGTTCAGCATCCACAGCAGCGCGAAATCCGCCGCGGTCATGCCGCGCGCCTTCGCGTGCCCGGCGATCCGTTCCGCGATCGCCAGGGATTCCTCGCGGAATTCGGTCTGCATGATGCGTTTGTCGGCGCGGCCGGCGCGGGTTCCCGCCTCCGGTTCCGCGCCCGCCTTGTACTTGCCCGTCAGCACGCCGCGGGCCAGCACCGAGTACGGCACCACGCCCATGCCGTAGTGATCGCAGGCGGGCAGCACCTCGACCTCCGGCATGCGGTTCAACAGGTTGTAGTACGGCTGGCAGACCGCGGGGCGGGCCATGCCCAGCCCGTCGGCGATGCGCACCGCATCGGCGATCCGCCAGGCGCGGATGTTCGACACGCCCCAGTACCGCGCCTTGCCGGTCGCCAGCACGTCGGCCACCGCCGACAGGGTCTCCTCCAGCGGCGTATCGGCGTCGGGTTTGTGCAGATACCAGATGTCCACGTAATCCGTGCCGAGCCGGTCCAGGCTGCCGTCGATCGCCTGCAGCAGCCACTTGCGCCCCATGCCCCGCTCGTTGGGGCCGGAGCCCATGGGATTGCCGGCCTTGGTCGCCAGCACCCATTTGTCGCGGTCCCCGGCAATGTGTTTGCCGACGATCCGCTCGCTCTCGCCCTTGTTGTAGGAGTCCGCCGTGTCGATGAAGTTGACGCCTGAATCGCGGGCGATGGAAATGATGTTCTGGGCGGTCTTCGAATCGGTCTGGCCGCCGAACATCATCGCGCCCAGGCAGACGGGTGAGACCTTCAGGCCGCTCTGGCCAAGATTGCGGTAGTCCATTCCTTGTCGTTTCCTCTGTGGCATTGCGGGGGCGCCGGCGGGGCGGATCAATCTACCCTGCCGGCGCGCCGCCGCAAACATGCGAGAGCGGAAAGCGATGCTGGCGCATTATCCGTTCGGGTCGTGTCGGCCCGCACGCACCCGCACGCAGTACCGGCGCCGGGGTGGAAAATAGTATGGAATGAGTGTTCCAAATAAGCTATGCTGGTTGTGCGGCTGGAGGAGCGAGACGATGCCCTGGGACAAGCAGTTCAACGTGGATGACGCCCTTGCACGGGCCATGGAGGCCTTCTGGGCGAAGGGTTACGAGGGTGTGTCGATGCAGGACCTTGTCGACAGCATGGGCGTCAACCGGGCCAGCATGTACGCGACCTTCGGCGACAAACGCAGCCTGTTCATTCAGGCGCTGCGGCTCTACGCGGTGGATATGCTGGAGGCTTATCTCGCCGGTCTCGAACGGCAATATTCACCGCGCCAGGCGGTTCTGGCGGTATTCGACGATGCGGTGGCGAGCGCCTTGGCCGACGATGCCCACAACGGATGTTTTCTTGCCAACACGTCCGTCGAGCTCTCCGCCCATGATCCCGAAATCGCCGGGATCGTGGCGGGCGGACTGTCGCGGATGGAGGGGTTTTTCCACCGCATCATCCACAGTGGCCAGGCCACCGGCGAAATCCCGGTGACAGTGGACGCTACGGAGGCCTCCCGGGCGTTGCTGGGCCTGCTGACCGGACTTCGGGTTCTCGCCAGAAGCCGGCCGGAAGAGCCGTTGCTGCGCGCGATCGCCAGACAGGCAGGCGCCGCGATCGAATAATTTTTTGCCCAGTTTGGAATATCTGTTCCAAACAATGTCCAAAACCAGCAGGAGAAAGAAATGACCGAAATCTATCTGAGTGCCGTGATCCCCGCGCCGATCGGTGAGGTATGGAAGGTCGTCGGCGACTATGCCCATATCTTCGAGTGGCACCCCGTCGTCGAGAAAACCGTGATGAAGGAAGGACCGGCGGCCGACGAGGTTGGCTCGATGCGCCATTGCACGCTGGCCGACGGTACGCAAATTCTGGAGCGGCAGACCGCCCGGTCCGACGACGAATATTATTACGGCTACACCATCACCGACGATTCGCCGATGCCGATGACCAACCACGAGGCCACGGTGCGGTTGCGGGAGATTACCGATGGCGACCGGACTCTCATGGAATGGCATACGCGCCTCGATCCGGATCCCGGCGCCGAGGAAGAAATGCCGGCGATGATGCGCCAGGCGCTCTGGGCGGGATTCGAGAGCGTCAAGGCGCGCTTCGATAGCGGCGGCTGAACCGCGATATTGCCGCCCGCTTTCGAGCGTGCCAGATTGCCTCCCGCGAACAACGGCGCGGGGGGGCCATGAAGCGCGACTACCCGGAGGCGCCGATCGTCGGGGTCGGCATCGTCTGTTTCAGGGGCGCGGACGTACTGCTGATCCGGCGCGGCAAGCCGCCGCGCGAAGGGGCCTGGAGCCTGCCCGGCGGGCGGCAGAAGCTCGGCGAGACGGTGCGCGGCTGCGCACTGCGCGAACTGGGCCAGGAAACCGGTGTCGAGGCGGAACTCGGCCCGCTGGTCGACGTCGTGGATTCCCTGACCCGCGATGGCGACGGCGGCCTGCAGTATCACTACACGCTGGTCGACTTCCGGGCCGACTGGACCGCCGGTACGCCGCGCGGCGGTGGCGATGCGGCGGAGGCGCGCTGGTTCGCGCCGGCCGAACTGGAGGCGCTCGACCTGTGGCGCGAGACGCGGCGGGTCATCGAGCTGGCGCGGGGCATGGCGTGACGGCGGAGGTCGCGGTTTACCGGCGGGCGACGCGCTGTCGGTCGAAGCCGGGCCGACCGCCTTCGGCGCCGGCGAGGCGACCCGGTTCGTGACAGCCGCGTGCGCCGCCATTACTGGCGGCGCACTTCTGGCATCAAGGGATTTGTTGCGGCGATGACGCTGGCCGGCTGGTGTTCCCTGCGGCTCGCCCGCCGGCAAACCGGTATCCGATGCGGATGCCGGTCGTCAGAAGGCGTGGTCCGGATAGGCTTCCTCCAGCGCGTCCGCGTCGATAACGAGGATCACCGCGCCGATCAGCTCGTCGGTATCGGGATCGGTCACCGGGAACGTGGCTTCGAACTGGCGTTGCTTGCCGGAATCGTCGAATTCGATATCGCCTATGCTCACCATGTTGGAATTAACCGTGGCGACATTCATGATCTTCTCGGTCGGCCCCTGCCAGATACGTGGAAAGACCGCGGTCTGGGCGACGCTGAGGCCCTTGGCCTCAACCAGGTTGATCCGCATGATGACACGCCCGGTCTCCCTGATGACCTTTTTCATGCGCAGGGCGGTTACGTTCCGAACGACACCGGTGACCAGCGGCCGGTTGGCGGAACTCATTTCCGCCTGCCAGATCGCCTCCAGCCCGTCGATGTCGGCGCGGGTCATTTCGCGGTGGATCTCGTTATATTTCCGCAGGGTCCGGACCACGTCCTGCTCCATGAGTGCAGACTGCACGGTCGGCAGAAACTGCCGGAGCTTCTCTTCGTGCGAATCTGCAAGCGCCCCATTCGCAAAAAGCGAAATGGCGAGTGACAACGATAGTACAACAAACCTGGACATCAGCCGATCCTTCCCTCTTTTAGTTGCCGATGGAAAGATAGAAGCAAACCGTGGGCCAAAAACGGCTGGTTAGCCCAATAATCGCCGCTGATTTTATTTAAATTCTCTTCATCTTCGAAGACGGCCGGCTGGTCGGCGGCATGCGGGGGTCCTCTCCGGCCCGAAGGCCCGCACTTCACCGACGCGGAAAAGGCGCTGATGGACCTGACGATTCAAATCGGCGTGGCCGCCAACCGGATCCCGAAGGAACTCTGGGACCGGCTGCACCAGAGCAGCATCCGAACACGTGGAATCGCTTTTCGCGGTTCCACGTGTTCGGATAAAGCTGCTCGCCCTTTGAAACAACGGGCAATTTCATCCCATCGCACGGAACCGGATCGGTTCCGTGCGAT
Organism: uncultured Alphaproteobacteria bacterium; assembly: GCA_947259105.1. GTDB lineage: Bacteria > Pseudomonadota > Alphaproteobacteria > UBA8366 > JADFVY01. The sequence goes on along the minus strand of CAMYKU010000006.1, from coordinate 46,431 downwards.
GGGATATTGCCCTAGCATTTCACCGAGCCGCAGATCGTCGAGGCCGTGTTCACCATCGCGATCTACATCGCGGTCAGCAAGTTCGGCGATGCGCTGGGCGTGGAGCTGGAGCCTGTGTTCTCCGGCTTCCAGCCGCTTCTGGACGTGCATCACTGAAGCTGGATGCGGGACGCCCTGCGCCGCGGCCGGCTCAGGCCGGATCTTTCGGGATGGTCGCCAGCATCGACGGGCGCTGCGCGAACGCCTCGTACCAGGCGGCCAGCTTCGGCCTGCCGTTGCGCCAGCCGTCCGCGTCGAACCGGAAATCGCGATAGCCGAGCAGGCAGCCGACGGTGACGGTGCCGATGGTCACGTTGCCGTCCAGCGATGCGGCCTCGCGCTCCAGAACATCGAAGCAACGGTCCACGGCGGCGACCTGGCGCGCGATCCAGTCCCTGGACTGCTGCGCCGGTTCGCGCAGCCCTTCCATGCGTCGCAGCAGCAGGGCGTCGAGGCCGCCGTCCGCCAGCGCCTGCAGCCTGAGCGCCGCCCAGCGTTCCGGACCGGGCCCGGGGAACAGCGCCACGCCGTCATGGTGGGCATCGAGATACTCGCAGATCACCGGTGAGTCGAACAGCACCGTGCCGTCGTCGAGGATCAGCGCCGGGACCTTGCCGAGCGGGTTGTCGGCGGCGACGTCGGTCGCCGGATCCCAGACGTTGGTCGGAACGAGTTCGACATCCCCGAACTGGCCGGTTTCATGCAGGAGGATCACGACCTTGCGCACATAAGGCGAGGTCGCCGCAAAGCGAAGTTTCATCGTCCGTTCCCTGTCCTGTCGCGCTTACCGTTGCACTTTGGGTTCGCGGTAAGGCGCGGCGGCTGAGCCAGCGCCCGGCGGCCCGGAGGTTACACCCCGCCGCCCCCGCACGACAACCCCGCCGCTGTTCACCGACTGTTCCCAACCGGCCGGGCTTTCTGCTAAACTCCGCGCCCATGTGGAACGACGTCATCGATCTCGACGAATTCTACCGCTCGCCGCTGGGGCAGGTGGCGCGGCGCATGATCCGCCGGCGCATCCGCGCCGTGTGGCCGGATGTGCACGGCATGAGCGTGCTGGGGCTCGGCCACGCGACGCCCTATCTATGGCAGTTCGAGTCCGAGGCCGCATGCGTGATGGCGATCGCGCCGGCGCAGCAGGGCGTGATCCCGTGGCCGCCGAACGAGCCGGGCCAGGTGGCGCTGGCCTACGAGGCGGCGCTGCCCTTCGCCGATCTGTCGGTCGACCGCCTGTTGCTGGTGCACGCGGTGGAGGCGAGCGAGGAGCTGCGCGAGATGATGCGCGAGTCCTGGCGGGTGCTCAAGGGCAACGGCAAGCTGCTGCTGGTGGTGCCGAACCGGACCGGCATCTGGGCGCGCAGCGAGCGCACCCCGTTCGGCCACGGCTACCCTTACACCAACGGCCAGATCCGGCGACTGCTGCGGGATTGCATGTTCACGCCGGGGGATACCGCGCGGGCGCTCTATATCCCGCCGCTGCGCCGCCGGCTGTTCCTGAAGTCGGCGCCGGCGATCGAGCGCATCGGCAGCAAACTGTTCCAGACTTTCGCCGGGGTGCTGCTGGTCGAGGCGACCAAGCAAATCTACGCCGCCGCCCCGGGCAAGGCGGTCGAGCGCCGCAGGTTCGTCGTGCTGCCCGGCGGCATCCCCGCCTCGCACAGGGCCAGCCGCCGCGAGGCGCCGGACGGGCCCGCCGATTAGGGCCGGATCAGAGCCCTTCCCCATAGAGGGGACCTCCGCGAAACGGGGGAGATTTTCCTCGCACTTCGAGACGGCTGCTCTCGCAGCCTCCTCAGCATGAGGAAAATCTTGAGTATTCCCACCTTTCGAGATGGGCCTATAGCCCTCCTTGGCGTGAGGGCTTGAATGCTGGAGCCTCATGCTGAGGAGCGGCGAAGCCGCGTCTCGAAGTATGAGGTCGCGCCGCCATGGCAAGCGCGAATCCAAACAAAGCAGAGTTGAGACACTCTGGCGCGGGCCGGCGCCGACTCCACGCAAGTGGATCATGGACTGAAAAGTGCGCGCGCCGCGCGCGCCGGGCGGCCGTCGATGGCGGCTAGGCCCAGCGCGATCAGGGCCATGCCGGCGACGTGGATGGCCTCCAGGCGCTCGCCGAGGATGGTGACGCCCAGCAGGATCGCGGTCGGCGGGATCAACAGCGTGACGAGCAGCAGGTTGGTCGCACCCGAAGTCGACAGGATCCGGAAATACAGGATGTAGGCGAGCGCCGTCGACAGCAGCGCCAGCGCGACGATGGCGGCCCAGGCCCCGGGCCCCGGCATCGGCAGCGACCATGGCCGGTCCACGAGCAGCACCAGCGGCAGCAGCAGGAGCGACGAGGCGGTGACCTGGCCCGCCGCCGTCTGCACCGGCTTGACGCCCATCCGCGCGAAGCGCCGCCCGAACACGCCGGCGAAGGCATAGGACAGCGCGGCGGCAAGGCACGCGATCTGCGCCAGCAGATCGTCGCCGAGCCCGGCCAGCGCGTCGGGCCCGATCATCAGCGCGACGCCGGCGAAGCCGATGACGACGCCCGCCAGGCGGCCGCCGGTCAGCCGCTCGTCGCGGGTTGCCGCGTGCGCCACGATGACCGTGAACAGCGGCGCCGTCGCGTTCAGGATCGACGCGAGGCCGCTGGTGATCTGCGTCTGGCCCCAGACCAGCAGGGTGAAAGGGATCGCGTTGTTGAGCAGCCCCATGCCGAAGAACGCGGCCCACACGCGCCAGCCGGAAGGCATGCCGAGCCCGCTGAAGCGAAGGAAGACGTGCAGCGCGGCGGCGGCAAGCCCGACGCGCAGCAGCACCAGGGTGAACGGCGGCAGCGCGGTCAGCGCGACCTCGACGAAGAAGAACGACCCGCCCCACAGCAGCGAGAGGACGATGAGCAGCGCCCAGTCCCGCACGCCCATGTTCAGCCTTATGCCGCCGTCGGCCATTATGCGCTCCCGTTCGGGTTGACAGGGTGACCGGGATAGCACCCGGCGCAACGGCGCGCATTCCGATTCTTGCGGTTGGTTGTGGGGGGGGGGGGCGCCGGGGCGCATTCCGGCGTCGCCGCAACCGGTATCATATTACCGCAAGCCACCCCCGAACCCCGCTCTGAAACCCGCAGAAAACCACGGTGCATGGGGTTGTTCCTCCACATCGGGCGCGTGCGGCCAAGCCGGAGCGGCCCGGGGGCGCCGGGATTTGGAGATGTTCGCCACAACCGGTAGACTCCGGATTGGCGGCGACGGCGGGTGGCGGGCGATGCGGACAGGGGGCGTTTCATGCGGTTTTTTGCCGGCGGGCCGGAACGGCGGAAATTGCCAGCGGCGGGCCCCGGCGGGCGGATGCGCTTCGGCACTCTGCGTCACGCGTCGCGCGTTTCCGCCTCCATCTCCAGCGCGGTGACGTCGTCCGCCCCGATCACCCGCCGGGCGGTGTCATAGGTGAAACCCTGGCGGGCCAGGGCCGCGAGGTCGCGCTCGCGCATCGCCTCGCGGTCGCCGCCCCTGCGGTACGGGCCGATGCGGCGGCGGCTCGCATAGGCGATGGCGGCGGTGAGGTCCGGTTCCGCCGCGTGTTCGCGCAGCACGGCGAGCGCCGCCTCGATGTCTTCGGCGCCGACTCCCTTGGCGCGGAGCCGCGCCCTTATGCCCCGGACCGAGACGCCGCGGCGATGCAGGCTGCGCGCGCGCCCTTCCGCGTACACCCGGTCGTCCAGCAGGCCGGAGGCGCGGAACCGTGCGACGATATCGTCGACCAGGGCCGTGCCCTCGGCGCGGTCGGTGTCGTGCGCGCGGACGGACTTGTCGACCCGGCGCATCAGCACAAGGCGCAGGCTCGCGGCGCTGGCGGCGAAGCGCTGCAGATACCACAGCGCAACGTTCTCCAGGTGTTTCGCGGTCGCCTTCTTCGGCGGGCGCCGGCCGGGTTTGCCGGCGCCCGGGGACTCCCCGGTCTCCTTGCGCATGCGCCGGCCGCCGATCGCGGCGCCGCTATTTCAGGAAGCCGCCCAGGGTCGTCCGGATCTGGCGCTCCATGGCGGCGTCGAAATCCGCCATCGTATCCTTGGTCAGCACGTACCAGATCTGGTCACGCTGTTCGAGCGTCGCGTCCTCGCGGACCGTGGTGCTTTTCCGGGTCCGCGCCGTGGCCGTGGCCGCCCGCGGGCCGACCGGGTCCAGCGCCTTGATCTCCATGGCGATGACGACGGTGTATTTCTCGGACTGCTCCCAGGTCAGCATCCCCTTCAGGCCGCCGGACGATTCCAGCACTTCCTCGACCGCGCCGGATTCGAGGATTCTGACGGTCAGCGTTCCGCGCCGGCCGACGGCGCGCAGTCGGTCCTCCGCCCAGTTCCGCGCCGCACGGCTGGGCGAAACCGGGAACTGTTCGCCGACATGGGGCCGCTCGATCGGTTCGCGATACGGCGTGACGATCTTGATTTCGGCGACGTCGAATTCGATCGGCCGCAGATTCGTGAACGTGATATCCGGCCATGACGTCGGCTCCGGCGGCCCTGATGTACAGGCCGCGAGGGCCAGGGCCAGGAATGCAGGAACAGCGAGTTTTCCGATACGTCGCATGGCGCGGTTTCCTTGTCGTGCACGGATGACGGCGGTGTCGGCGAAGCATAGCCGGTCGTGCCGCACGCCTTCAAGCATCATACAGGGCGGCGATCTCGTCCGGGTCGAACGCCTCGGTGGTATTGCAGAACTGGCAGGTCACCGTGATCCGGCCGTCCACGAACAGCGTTTCGATTTCCGCACGCGGCAGCGAGCCCAGGATGCGGGCGGCCCGCGCGCGCGAGCAACGGCACCCGAACGTCAGTTCCTGCTGGTTGAAGATCCGGACGCCGTCCTCGTGGAACAGCCGGAACAGCAGGTCCGCCGGCGCGAGGTCGCGGTCCAGCAGTTCCTCTCCCGTCACGCTGTCCATCAGGATGACGGCACGGCGCCACGATTCGTCACGTTCCTCGCGGACGATGATCGGCTCGTGATCGGGCAGGCGCTGCAGCATCATGGCGCCGGCCCGCCACAGGCCGGCGCTGTTGCGGCCCGCCGTCAGGCGCATGGCTGCGCCGAACTGCTCCGACTGCCGGAAATAATGGTGAACGCACTCGGCGAGCGATGTCCCGGCGAGCTCGACGATGCCCTGGTACCGTTCGCTATGCTCACCCTGGTCGACGGTGAAGGCCAGGTGTCCGGCCCCGACGAGCCGCGGCACCGGGGCGGCGAGAATCTCGGGATCCGGCGGCAGGTCGCCCGTGACCTCGGCATAGCCCCGCAGCGCGCCGCCACTGGTGACGTCGGCGACGATCATCGGGACCGGCCCGTCGCCCTTTATCTGCAGCGTGAAGATCCCGTCATACTTGAGCGCCGCCGACAGCGCCACTGCCAGCGCCAGCGTCTCGGCCAGCAGCGCGGCCACCGGCGGCGCGTAGTCGTGCCGTTTGAGGACGGTGTCGATAGCCGGGCCGAGACGCACCAGGCGGCCGCGCAGGCCCGGTCCCTCGATCTGGAACGGCTGTATGACGTCGTCGGCCGGCCTGCCGCCCGGATGTTCCGTCATGCGAGGCACCAGGCAAGGATGGCCTTCTGCGCATGCAGGCGGTTTTCCGCCTCGTCCCAGACCGCGGATTGCGGGCCGTCGATGACCGAAGCGGTCGTCTCTTCCTCGCGGTGCGCCGGCAGGCAGTGCATGAATATCGCGTCCTTTGCCGCGAGGCCCATGAGGCGCTCGTTGACCTGGTACGGCTTCAGCATGTTGTGCCGGCTCACGGCGTCTTTGTCGCCCATCGAGACCCAGGTGTCGGTCACCACGCAATCGACACCGGCGACCGCGGCCTCCGGGTCCCGGGTTTCGCTGACGCTGGCGCCCCTTGCCCTTGCCCAGGCCATGGCGTCGGGCAGCGGGGCGAGGTCGGCCGGGCAGGCCAGGCGGAGTTCGAAATCGAACTGCGCGGCAGCATGGATCCAGCTCGTCGCCATGTTGTTGCCGTCGCCGCACCACGCAACGCGGCCCCCGGCGATCGGCCCCTTGTGTTCTTCGTAGGTCATGACGTCGGCCATCAGCTGGCACGGGTGCGAGCGGTCGGTCAGCCCGTTGATCACCGGCACCGTTGCGTATTCGGCCAGTTCCAGAAGCTTTTCCGGCGCATCGGTGCGGATCATGATCGCGTCCACGTAGCGCGACAACACGCGCGCGGTGTCGGCCACCGTCTCGCCGCGGCCAAGCTGCATCTCGGTGTGGCTCAGCACCACCGCCTCGCCGCCGAGCTGGCGAACCCCGACCTCGAAGCTCACCCGCGTGCGGGTCGACGGCTTCTCGAAGATCATCGCCAGCGTCTTGCCGGCAAGCGGCTGCGGGCCGGCCGCCGTGCCGTCCTTGAAGGCACGGCCGAGGTCGAGGATTTTTCGCAGTTCGTCCTTTTCGACCTCGTCGAGATCGAGGAAATGCCGGGGCGCCGGCCTAGCCATCGGCCGATCCCCATTTTGCGGCGACCTGTTCGATGATCCCCGCCGCCTCGTCGATATGGGACTGCTCGATGACGAGTGGCGGCAGGATGCGCACCACGTTCTCGGCCGCCGGCACCGTCAGCAACCCGCCGTCGCGCAGCCTGTCGACCACGTCGCCGGCGGGTACGACGCATTCGAGCCCCAGCATCAGCCCCGCCCCTCGCACCGACCTGAAGATCTCCGGGAACATCTTGGCGATCGCCGTCAGGCGGCCGTACAGCGCCTCGCCCCGCTCGCGCACGCGGTCCATGAAGCCGTTGGCGAGCATCACGTCCATCACCGCGTTGCCGACCGCCATCGCCAACTGGTTGCCGCCGAACGTGGTGCCGTGGATGCCCGGGACCATGCCGCGCGCGGCCACTTCGCGGGCCAGGATCGCGCCCATCGGGAAGCCGGAGCCGATCCCCTTGGCGGTGGCCACGACATCCGGCGCGATCTCCGCCCACTCATGGGCGAACAGCCTGCCCGTCCGACCCATGCCGCATTGCACCTCGTCGAGGAACAGCAGCAGGCCGTATTCGTCGCAGACCGCGCGCAGATCCCGCAGGAAATGCAGCTGCGCCTTGCGGATGCCGCCCTCGCCCTGCAGCGGCTCCACCAGGATCGCCGCGGTCTCGTCGGTGATCGCCGCGCGCACCTCGTTGAGGTTGTTGAAGGCGACGTTGTCGAAACCGTCGACCTTCGGGCCGAAGCCGTCGAGATATTTGGGGTTGTTGGCGGCCGCCAGGGCCGACAGGGTGCGCCCGTGGAAGGCGCCCTCGAAGGTGATGATGCGCCAGCGCCCGGGGTTGCCGCCGGCCGAATGATAGCGGCGGCAGATCTTGATCCCGCCCTCGATCGCCTCGACGCCGGAATTGCAGAAGAACACGGTATCGGCGAACGAGGCCGCGACGAGCCGCTCGGCCAACCGTTCCTGGCCGGGCGACCGGTACAGGTTCGAGGTGTGCCACAGCTTCGCCGCCTGATCCTGCAGCGCCTTGACCAGGTGCGGGTGCGCGTGGCCGAGACTGTTCACCGCGATGCCCGCCGCGAAGTCGAGGAAGCGCCTTCCGTCCGCGGCGATCAGATAGACGCCTTCGCCGCGCTCGAACGCGACGTCATAACGGCCATAGGTCGGCATCACGGCTTGAATCACGGACTCCCCCTTCCCGGGGTTTCGGGATCGCACATTTCAACGGAAGCCGCGGAGTATCTGCATTTGGCCTTGCGGTGTCAACGGGGGGAAAAGGAAGCGGTTAGCCGTTAGCCACTAGCTAACAGCTACCGGTCCATCGCGTGGTAGTCCGGGTTCGGCATCATGTCGAGACCGTGCGCCATGCGGTTGGTATAGTTGAAGAAGGCGGCGACGTCGGTGACGTCGAACAGGTCGGCGTCACTGAACCCGGCGTCGCGCAGCGCCTGCCGGTCGGGCTCGCCGATGCCGTGCGGGTCGGTGGTCAGCTTCCAGGCGTAGTCCAGCATGGCGCGCTGGCGCGGCTCCAGTTCCGCGACCCGGTAGTTCATCACCATCATCTCGCCCAGCTGCGGGTCGCCGGAAAGCTGCCGTACCGCCTGGCCGTGGGCGACGAGGCAGTAGTAACAGCGGTTCGCAGAGGAGACGACGACGGCGATCATCTCGCGCTCAAGCTTGCTGAGGCCCGACTCCGCAAGCATCAACTCGTTGTAGAAGGCGATGAAATGCCGCAGCTTTTCCTGGTTGCCCGTATACGCGCGCAAGACGTAGGGCACCAGACCAAGCTTCTCCTGGCATTTCGCAAAATATCCCTTGATGTCCTCGTCAAGCCCGTCGGCGTCGGGCAGCTTCGTGCGGACGATATGATCGGGCTGCGGCATGGCGGGTCTCCCTGATGGTCGCGATACCGCCCGATCCTAACCCGGCGAACCCCGCCCGTCGCCCGCGCGAATCGGCACACCGGCAGTCGCGCGCCGGCCGTCAGCGCCGAATGATGGCGTGGGCAGGCCAAACGTGCCGAGGACGCCGTCGACCGGATGACCCCGGCCAACCGCCTACCGTCTTCCTACCATTCCAGCACGCCGCTCATGACCAGGAACGCCGCGATAAGCGCGATCAGCATGAGCGTGGTCGATACGACGCCGAAACAACAGAATGCGATCCGACGCCCCCATGCGCCCACAGGCGCACGCCACCCGTTGATATTTGCCATAACCTCCTCCCCAGGAAATGCAGCAATTATGCCGTATTTTACTAAAATCTCCGCGTTCTTTCAATAGGCTCGACGCGAGGAAGTGCAAAACCGATTCCATTTCCACGCCATGACCCGACCGGAGCCGGCCACAACCGCTGGGAATCAGGCATCCCGCGTCGTGGGCACGCGAGGCCGCAACAATTTAATGGATTTGTGACAACTCCCGCCGCGGCGGCTCGGATGTTGCACCGGGTACGAGAGCCGCCTCCCGCGCACATCGAATGGTGGCGCGGCGGTCCCTGTCTGTCATGTAACGGAATTTATGGTTTTATATCAGATCATTAAGGCCAGATCGGCACCCGCGACCTACCACTCCAGCACGCCACTGGCATACAGCAGGGTGCCGAACAGCATGAGCAGCGCGCCCGTCGCGCCTGTTGCGCCGAGAAAATAGAATGCAAACCGTCGCATCCAAATTAAAACCGCGTCTCGGACAGCATAGGATTCGACCATTGCTTCCTCCACGACAAATTGACTCGTCACAAGGGGTATTTGATAGGAAAATCCTTATTAAGTTGTTAACGATACTGTTTTTGTTTTGCAAAGCATTCCACTACGAAATCAACCGTTTTGCTTTCCGAAAAACGAGTCAGTTCAGGGCTTCAACTTGTACCCCGTCGCCAGCAGGCGCCAGCACAGCAGCCAGAGCGCTGCGACGGCGGCAGCCACCACGGCAAGGCCGGTCCGCGGGTCCGCTTCGGCGCCGCCGGTCAGCCCGAAACGCACGCCGTCGATGACGTAATAGACCGGGTTGAGCTCGGCGACCACGCGGATATCCGCCGGCAGCCGGTCGAGCGAGAAGAACACGCCCGACATATAGATTCCGGGGATGACGACGAAGCTCTGGACCGCGCTGATGTGGTCCCACTTGTCGGCCCACAGCCCGCCGGCCAGCCCGACAAGCCCCATCATCATGCCGCCGCCGAAGGCGAAGGCGAGGAGCAGCACCGGCGCCGCCGGTGCCGCAACAAGGAACGGCAGCAGGGCGAACCAGGTCGCGATGCCGGTGATCACCGCCGAGACCGCGGCCATGACCGCGAACCCCGTTACCATCTCGGCCGGGGTCAGTGGCGCGCCGATGACGTCGGTGATCATGCCCTCCAGCTTGTCGTAGACCATCATGTAGGCGGTCGACTCGAAGCCGCGCTCCAGGACCACCAGGGCGACGAGGCCCGGCACCAGGAAGGCGGAGAAGTCGAGACCGCCCATGGTCAGGTTCGCGCCGCCCAGCGCGAGCCGGAAGATCAGCGCGAACAGGACCGCCTGCAGCGCCGGCGCGGCGATGGTGATCTTCCAGATCTCGAGGTCGCGAAGGAGGTCTCGCCAGAACAGCGTCCACAGCCCGATGCGGTTGACCCAGCCGATATGGCGGGCCCGCGGCGCCGTTTTGCGCGGCTCGCGCACGCCATCCTGCGGATGGCTACTCGGCGCGGTCTTGCGCGGCTCGCACACGCCATCCTGCGGACGGCTGCTCGGCGCGGTCTTGCGCGGCTCGCACACGCCATCCTGCGGACGGCTACTCGGCGCGGTTTTGCGCGGCTCACGCACGCCATCCTGCGGACGGCTGCTCGGCGCGGTCTTGCGCGGCTCGCGCACGCCATCCTGCGGACGGCTGCTCGGCGCGGCATCGTCCGGGGCGCGCCGCCGCGTCATTTCAGGCTTTCAGCTTGTAGCCGGTGGCGAACAGGCGCCAGCAGATCAGCGCCAGCACGGTATCGATCCCCACCATGACCGCAACCCCCAGCATCGGCGCGGTATCGGTGACGCCGGTGAAGCCATAGCGGAATCCGTCGATCATGTAGAAGAACGGGTTGAGATGCGCCAGCGTCTGGAACAGCCCGGGCAGCCGCTGGATCGAATAGAAGGTGCCCGACAGGAAGGCGAACGGGGTGATCACGAAATTGGTCACCGCCGCCATGTGGTCGAACTTGTCGGCCCAGATGCCGCCGATCATGCCGAGCAGCGAGAGCATCAGCGAGGCCGCGAAGGCGTGGAACAGCACGAAGAAGACGTCGTGAATTCCGAACTCGACGAACGCCCGCATGCCGGCCAGCGTCGCGGCGCCGACGACGAGGCCGCGGGTGGTGCCGCCCAGCGCGATGCCGACGGTCAGCTCCGCCGGCGACAGCGGCGGCATCAGGATATCGACGATGTTGCCCTGCACCTTGGAGATCACCAGCGACGAGGAGGTGTTGGCGAACGCGTTCTGCACCATCGCCATCATCACCAGGCCCGGCGCCAGGAACTGCGCGAACGGCACGCCGTTCACCATTTCCACCGCGCGCCCCAGCGCCAGGGTGAAGACCGCGAGGAACAGCAGGGTCGTGACCACCGGCGCGATGATCGCCTGCGTCTTGACCGCAACGAAACGCTGCACCTCCTTCAGGTACAGGGTCCACAGGCCGAGCCAGTTGACGGCGCCGATGCGCCGCGGTGCGGGAGTGTCCGTCATAATGTCCGAATAGAAGGTGCCGGTTGCGCCGAACGGCGCGCACCATACTCCCGCCGGCGCCGCCGGGCAACCATCGACGGGGCAGGCTCTTAACGCGGGTTTAACCGCTGCGGGCGTCTTCTGGGGGGCGCGCGCCGCACCGAAGCGGCGCCGGGGAATGAGACTGAGATGGAGCTGGAAACCGCCGTCCTGCGCGAAGAGGCCGCACGGATCGTCGAAATCGCCGAGGACCGCCGCGCGGTGGCGCTGTCCGGACGCGAGATCGTGATCGCCGGCGGCGACCGCGAGGCCGAGCGCGTTCCGGTCGAGGCGATCGCCGGCATGGTGGCGTACCGTCCGGGCCCGTCCTGGACGGCGCCGGCGCTGGCGGCGCTGACCGAGTGCGGCGCGGGGATCGTGTTGCGCGGCCCAAATCACGATTCGCACAGCCTGGCCTGGCAGGTCCCGAACCGGAGCTGGCCGGCCCGCATCCGCGCCCAGCTGGCGCTCTATCCGCCCTATGCGCGGCACCTGCTGCGGCAGCTGGAGCGGGCCCGCGACGCGCAGCGCGTGCTGGCGCTGGAAACCATGGGCGGCAAGGGCAAGCTGCAGGCGCTCAAAGCCGCGCCGCGGCCGATGCGCGGCTGGCGCACGGCGAAGCGCACGCGCGGTGAGCTTGCGGCCGAGATCGCCCGGCATTACTGGCCGTGGCTCGTCGGCAAGGGGTTCCGCCGCGACCCGGCGCGGCCGGGCGCCAACGCCGTGGTTAACTACGGCCACACCGCGCTGCGCATCGCGGCGACGCGGGCGGTCCACGCGGCCGGGCTGCACCCCGGCGCGGGCCTGCGCGACCAGGGCGTCCGGGCCGGGCTGGCAGACGATCTGATGATCCCGTTCCGGCCGGTCGTCGAACTCGCCGCTTCGATTTTCATCGCCACCGGCAGCAATGGTGTGGATGGGCGCATCGAGGCGGCCTTCGCGCGGTTGCTGGCGGCGCCGCTGCGCGGCCGCCGCGGCCCGGTGCAGATCCGCCTCGGGCTGGCCGAGCTGGCGCGCGCGCTGGGCCATTGCTTCGAGACCGGCGATGCGCGTCTCGATCTGCTGCTGCCGGCGCGTCAGGACCCCGATACGCTGTTCGCGCTGACGCAGGGATCAGGGATCAGGGATCAGGAACCAGAGACGACGAACGACCATCTGATCTCTGATTCCTGATTCCTGTTCTGGCGCGCTACGTGCGCCAGAAGCTCGGCATCAGCAGCACCAGGATGGTGAACAGCTCCAGCCGGCCGAGCAGCATGCCGGCCGCCAGCATCCATTTCGCTGCGTCCGGCAGGTCGGCGAAATTCCCGGCCGGCCCGATGATCGGCCCCAGCCCCGGCCCGACATTGGAGATCGCCGAGGCGGCGCCCGAGGCGGCGGTGATGAAGTCGAGCCCGGCCAGCCCGAGGCCGACCGCCAGCGCCACCCAGCACAGGATGAACAGGAAGAAGAACGCCATCACCGAGGCCAGCACCGAATCCTCGATCGGCTTGCCGTTGTAGTAGGGGATGAACACTCCGTTCGGCTGCAGCAGCCGGCGCAGCTGGATATGCGCCGCGGCGTACAGCACCTGGAAGCGGAAGATCTTCAGCCCGCAGGTCGTCGACCCGGCGCAGCCGCCGATGAACATCATGCAGAACAGCGCCGCCACCGCGAACCCGCCCCAGGCATTGAAATCGGCGGTGGCGTAGCCGGTGCCGGTAATCACCGAGATCACGTTGAAGGACGCGAGGCGCAGCGCCGACAATGCGTCGACGCCGCCGGACAGTTTCAGATAGAAGGTCATGGCGGCCACCGACACGGCGACGATGGTGATGAACAGCCGCACCTGCTGGTCGCGCCACAGATGCCCCGGCGCGCCGCGCGCCGCCCGCAAGTACAGGACGAACGGCAGGCTGCCGACGATCATGAAGCCGACCGCGACGGCATCGATGAGGGCGCTGTCGAAATGGCCGATCGAGCCGTCATGGGTCGAAAACCCGCCGGTCGCCAGCGTCGTCATGGCATGCGCCACGGCGTCGAACCCATCCATCCCGGCGGCCCAGTACAGCGCCGCGCACAGCATCGTCGCGGCGAGGTAGATCAGCCCGGTGAAGGTGGCGACCTGGGCCATCCGCGGCATCGCCTTCTCGGACTTGTCGGAGCTTTCCATGCGGAACAGCTGCATGCCGCCGACACCCAGGATCGGCAGCACGGTGATCGCCATGGCGATGATGCCGATGCCGCCCAGCCACTGCAGCAGCGCCCGCCACAACAGGATTCCCGGCGGCGCCGAGTCGAGTCCGACGAGCACCGTGGCGCCGGTCGTCGTCACCCCCGACATCGCCTCGAAGAAGGCGTCGGTGTAGTCGAGCTCGAGCAGCGCGAAGGTGAACGGCAGCGCGCCGACGGTGGGGATCACCAGCCAGCACGCGGCGACCAGCACGAAGGCCTGGCGCAAATTGATGCGCCGCTTCGAGCTGCGTGTGGTGAGGATCAGCACCGCGCCGATGAAGAAGGTGAAGGCGGCCGAGGCCGCGAACACCTGCCAGTCCGGATGGCCGACCACTGCGTCGGCCAGCGCCGGCAGCGTCATCGCCACCGCCAGCGTCGCCAGCAACAGGCCGACGATGAACAGGATGGGACGGAAATCGATCAATCGGAATGCCCCGGTTGTTGAACGGGCCGGAGATTCCGCCATTCAGGGCGGAATGTCCAGCCCCGAAGGGTACTGCCCCATGCACGCGGCGCGGGTCAGGTGCGGCGTGCCGGGGCCGCGCCATACGGCTTTGACCTGCATCATGGCGGCCGCCGCCAAAATCTGATAGCTCCACACCAAGGCAGGGTATCCACAGCTCCTTGAGGAGGCCGTCATGACAACGTCTCGACGGATTACCACTGCCTCTGCAATCATTCTGGCCGGCGTATTCGTCCTGTGGGCGTCGCCGGCGAACGCCCAGAGTTCGGTCGAGTGCGGCGCCAGCACCGACACGATCAAGGCCTGCGCGGATGAAATTTTCACGGCCCAGATCGACCTGCTGGATCAGGTCGAGGGCTTGATCAACGACACCCAGAGCCTGCGGATGTATGCCCTGGGGACGCAGGCGAGTCAGGTCGACGACGACCTGCTGGAGAGAATCAAGGCCCTGCGTGAAGAGCGTCAGCGGGGCAAGGACGCCAACGACGACGCCGAGGAGGCGGACTACGACGAAATGATTGCCCAGGCCAATCGGCAGAAGGGCAAGAAGTGCAAGTGGGAAGAGGTTCTGGAGGACGACGACGACCCGGAGGCCTTCGTTCCGACCGGGCTGACACTGGAATACCCGACCAATCTCGGCAACGACAAATGCGACGTCTTCACCGCAAAGGACGCGGCTGGGAAAAAGGTCAAGGTGCACGAACGCAAGCAGAATCTCTGCGAGCGGGTCTGCGAGGAGAACGAGGCCAAGAAGAAGCGCAAGAAAGACCGGGTGGTGGGCCGCATGGGCGACGGCATTTCCGCGACGCTCAAGGCCTCGGACAGGATCAAGGGGGAACGGGTGCGGATCGCCCAGCTGGGCCTGCGGTTCTCGAGCGCATCCAACGTCTGCGAGCCGGTGTTCGAGATCCCGTTTTCCGACCCGATCGGCGCCGGCGCCCTGGTCGCCTTGTCGATCGTCACGGAAGTGCTGGATGCCGTACGCGACAGCGGCGAACGCGGCTCCGACCAGACCGCCGCCGGCTTCAACTGCGCGGCCTGCGCGATCCCGCTTGAAGTGGCGTTCCACGTCTCCAACGGCGCCAAGGAAATCGTCGGGATCGGCATGGACCTGCTGGGCTCGTTCCAGACCGACGCGATCCTCAGCTGTGTCCAGAGCATCAAGACCGATTCGGAGGCGCTGAAACTGGACACCGCGGCCATGAAGAGGGACATCGGCGACCTCAAGGCCGGCCAGGCCGGCGCCGATGAGGTTCTGGAGGACATCAAGAGCCTGGTGCGGCAGAACCAGTTGCTGTTGTTGACGCCGCACGGCCAGCGGGACGGCTTCCCGCTGAAGTGAGCACGCCCCGGCCGTGCCCCCGTGCGGGGCGCGGCCGGCCGGCGCTGCGAACGGAACTGCGGATCCGGGAAATCGCCGAGGGAAAAGACCGATACCCCCGGCCTGCCCGGCAGTGTCCGGACTGCGTGTGGGCGGTCCGCGATCATCCATGCGCCGCAGTCTATCCGTTGCACGGTCTACCTTCAGCAAGAACGTCCGCTGCAGGCGCCGGAGGAAGCGGGCAGTGGGGCGAGCGGCCCGGCGGCGGGGCCCGGATGCTTGGAACAACCCCATGCAAAGGCGATTTCTGCGGGTTTCGGGGCTCCGCTGACCCGGGACCGCCCGGCGCCGCAGGGTCCCGGATGTAAAATCCGGGACCCTCATCCCGCCGTCATCCCGCCGGGCGGTTGTGTCCGGATCTGCCGACCGCGTCTCCCCCCTTCACATCCCCCGCCGCTCCCGGCATGATGGCGCTCGTTTGTGGGTTCCAACGGGAGGAGAACAACCATGAGATTTGCATTCGTGTTCATTCTGGCTGCGGCGTTGCCGCTGGCCGCCCAGGCCGGGCAGAAGGTCGATTATTCGGTCGGCGGCGCGGCGTATCAGGGTTACAGCGCCCCGGCGAAAGGCGCGTCGAAGGGGCTGGTGCTGGTCATCCACGACTGGGACGGGCTCACGGCGTACGAGGAGAAGCGCGCCGACATGCTGGCGGCGATGGGGTACGACGCCTTCGCCGTCGACCTCTACGGCAAGGGCAACCGGCCGGTCGAGACCGGCGCCAAGAAGGCCGAGACCGGCAAGCTGTACAACGACCGCGAGAAGATGCGCGGCCTGATCCTTGGCGGCCTCGCCGAGGCACGGAAGATCAGCGACCGGCCGGCGGTGGTCATGGGCTATTGTTTCGGCGGCGCCGCGACGCTGGAGCTCGCGCGTTCCGGCAAGGCCGACCGCATCGCCGGCTACGCCACCTTCCACGGCGGCCTCGCGACGCCCGAAGGGCAGGGCTACGGCAAGTCCACGCCGCCGCTGCTGATCGCCCATGGCGGCGCCGACACCTCGATCACCATGGACCATGTGGCGGCGCTGTCGAAGGAGCTGGAGGGGGCGGGCGTCGCTTACGAGATCCAGGTCTATTCCGGCGCTCCGCACGCCTTCACGGTGTTCGACTCGGACCGCTACCGCAAACGCGCCGACGCGCAGTCCTGGACCGCGTTCCGGGAATTCCTCGGGACATATCTGTCCGGCGGTTAGGGCATTTCAAGATTGTTCGGCACCGGCATCGAGCGACCTCATACTTCGAGACGGGCCTGCGGCCCTCCTCAGCATGAGGCTTCAACGCTTGTGTCCTCATGCTGAGGAGGCGCGAAGCGCCGTCTCGAAGTATGAGGTCGCGCCGCCGCCGCAAGCGCGAATCCATACAATCTTGAATTGCTCTAGGGGAGGGGGACGGCGCGCAGGAGGGATCAATTCGGGCGACACTGGGGCCGCGCTTGCGGTATCGCCCTGTCCACGCGCGCCTCATCCTGAGCCTGTCGAAGGATGTGTCGGAGAGAGAGGGAAAAGCACCGAAGTGCCGTCTTCCAGGCGCTCCCGCCGGTGGCGGTTCCCCGCACACGCATCCTTCGACAGGCTCAGGATGAGGCGTGCGTGGCGAGAAGTGTGGTGATACATGCGCCGGCCTTCGCGGGCGGCGCCGCTCCTCCCCTCAGCCCTTGCCGGACAGCCGCTTGGCGAGGGCGCGGAGGTATTTGTAGTCGGCGTCGGTGAAGTCGCCCTCGGCGATGTCGGCCTTGTAGCCCGCCATCTCCTCGCGGAACGCCTCGGTGACGTTGGGCCGGGCCAGCAGCTTGTCGATCAGGGCCAGCGCCTTGGCGTTCTGCCCGTGCTTGCCGGCGGGGGGTTCCGGCTCGGCGGGCGCGGGCGTCTCCGCCACGTCTTCGTCCACCCCGTCGTCCGCCACGTCTTCGTCCACCCCGTCGTCCGCCACGTCTTCGTCCACGCCGTCGTCCGCCACGTCTTCGTCCACGCCGTCGTCCGCCAGGTCTTCGTCCACGCCGTCGTCCGCCTCGGCGCCGGAATCGCCGGCGTCCTCGGGCACCAGCAGCGCCTCCCAGTTCGTGCCGGCACCGGCGACCGCGGCGTGCAGTGCGCGCGCCGCCTCCAGCACCTCGGCGTCGTCGCCGCCCCCCAGGCGCTGCAAGAGCGCGATGATGTCGCCGCGGTTCAGCGGTTCCGTCATGTCCGTCCCCCCGTGAAGTGTTGCGCCGGACCGGTCATGCCAGGTGCACGTGCGGATGGCCGATCATCGCCAGGAACTCGCGCCGTGTGCTCGGGTCCTTGCGGAACGCGCCGAGCATGCGGCTGGTCACCATGTTGACGCCGCCGCGGCGCACGCCGCGCGTCGTCATGCAGTGATGTGCCGCGTCGACCACCACGGCGACGCCGTGCGGGTCCAGCACCTCCTGGATGGTGTCGGCGATTTCCGCCGTCATCTTCTCCTGGATCTGCAGCCGCTTGGAGAAGGCCTCGACGATGCGGGCCAGCTTTGAGATCCCGACCACCCGCTTGCGCGGCAGGTAGGCCACATGGGCGCGGCCGATGATCGGCAGCATGTGGTGCTCGCAATGGCTCTCGAAGCCGATGTCGCGCAGCACCACCATCTCGTCGTAGCCGGCGATCTCCTCGAAGGTGCGGGCCAGGATCTCCTTCGGGTCCTGGGTGTAGCCGGCGCCGAACTCCTCCCAGGCGCGGGTCACCCGGCCCGGCGTGTCCAGGAGCCCCTCGCGGTCCGGGTCGTCGCCGACCCAGCGGATCAGCGTGCGCACGGCGGACTCGGCTTCGTCCCTGCCGGGGCGGGCGGAGTCGTCTTGCCCGGCTCGCGCACGGCCTCCTGCATCGGCCGGCTTGGCGGGTGCGGTCTTGAGCGGATCGGTTGCGGCTTCGGACGGCATGGCACTGTCCCTCCTGCTGGCTGTCAACGGTCAGCGTTTAAAGTAGTGTGCCGCACCCGCGATGTCAGCCTCTAGCTGTCGGCGGTCAGCCGTTAGCGATTAGCTGACAGCCAACAACTATCCGCCGCATCACAGTTGTGTCAGGGACGTTTTGCGTGGCTGACAGGCGCGGCCGATGCGGCTAGGGTCGGCGGCGGACGCAAAAACCGACCGCCGGGAGGCCCGAACGATGCGCACGAAGCTGATCCTGACCCTCGTCCTGCTCGCGGCCCTGGCGATGCCCTGGCGCGCCGGGGCGCAGGCGCTCGACTGGGCGGACATCACCGCGAAGGCGCGCGGCCAGGAGGTGTACTGGAACGCCTGGGGCGGCGACGAGCGGATCAACGCCTATATCGCCTGGGTCGGTGCGCGGGTGCAGGCGGCGTACGGCGTCACCCTGCGCCACGTCAAGCTGTCGGATACTGCCGAGGCGGTGCGCAAGGTGCTGGCCGAGAAGACCGCGGGACGGCACGAGGGCGGCTCGGTCGACCTGATCTGGATCAACGGCGAGAACTTCAAGGCGATGAAGGACCAGTCCCTGCTGTTCGGCCCGTTCGCCGAACAGCTGCCGAATTTCGCCCTGGTCGACGTGGTGAACAAGCCGACCACGCGGCTCGACTTCACGGTGCCGACCGACGGGCTGGAGGCGCCCTGGGGCATGGCCAAGCTGAACTTCATCCACGACAGCGCGGTGCTGCCGGAGCCGCCGCGCAGCATGGCGGCGATCCTGGACCATGCGAAGGCCCATCCGGGGCGCATCGCCTATCCGGCGCCGCCGGACTTCATCGGCTCGACCTTCCTCAAGCAGGTGGTGTACGCGACGGCGGCGGAGCCTTCGGTGCTGCAGCGTCCGGCCGGCGACAATTTCGATTCCGTCACGGCGCCGATGTGGGCTTATCTCGACGCGCTGACGCCGCATCTGTGGCGCGGCGGCAAGGTGTGGCCGAAGAACGGCCCGGCGCTGATCCGCCTGCTGGACGATGGCGAGGTCGATATCGCGATCTCGTTCTACCCGGCCGAGGCCTCGTCGGCGATCGCCGCCGGGCTGCTGCCGGACACCGCGCGCAGCTTCGTGCTCGACGGCGGCACCATCGGCAACACCCATTTCGTCGCCATCCCCTACAACGCCAGGGCGCGCGAAGGCGCGATGGTGGTCGCCGACTTCCTGATGTCGGCCGAGGCCCAGGCCCGCAAGGAGAACCCCGAGGTCTGGGGCGACAATACGGTGCTGGCGATGGACCGGCTCGACGCCACCGGCCGCAAGCTGTTCGCCGACCTGCCGCTGGGCGCCGCCACCCTGGCGCCGGAGGCGCTGGGCCCGACCCTGCCGGAGCCGCATCCCAGCTGGATGACCCGGATCGAGGAGGCCTGGCTATCGCGTTACGGCTCGTGATGATGGCGTTCGGACGGCGGCGCAACCTCACCCTTCGAGACGGGCCTTCGGCCCTCCTCAGGATGAGGACACAAACGGTAGAGCCTCATGCTGAGGAGCGGCGAAGCCGCGTCTCGAAGTATGAGGTAGCGCCGGCCTGACCGCCATGCTGCGCTGGGTTCCCGCGGTGACGCTGCTGCTGTTCCTGGGGCCGGTGGCCGCCGGGCTGGTCGGCACCTGGCTGCCGGCCTTCGGCGTCCTGCCGGCGCTCGGCGGCACCGAGTTCAGCCTCGCGCCGTGGCGCCGTCTGCTCGCCGAGCCGGGCCTCGTCACGTCGATCCGGCTCACCCTCGGCACCGGCTTCGCCGCCGCCATCGTCTCTCTCGCCCTGGTGCTGGCGTTCCTCGCCGCCTGCCACGGCACACGGCCGGTCGTTGCGGTGCGGCGGCTGCTGGCGCCGCTGCTCGCCGTGCCCCATGTCGCGGTGGCGATCGGTTTCGCGTTCCTCGCATCGCCCAGCGGCTGGGCGGCGCGCGCGGTCTCGCCGTGGCTGACCGGCTGGGAGCGGCCGCCGGACATCGCCACCGTGCCCGACCCGTGGGGCATCGCGCTGGTTTGCGGGCTGGTGCTCAAGGAGGTGCCGTTCCTGCTGCTGATGACGCTGGCGGCGCTCGGCCAGGTGCCGGCGGACCGCACCCTCGCGGTCGCCCGCTCGCTCGGCTACGGGCCCGCCACCGCGTGGTTCAAGACGGTGCTGCCGCTGGTCTGGCCGCAGATCCGGCTGCCGGTCTATGCGGTGCTGGCCTATTCGCTGTCGGTGGTCGACATGGCGCTGGTGCTGGCGCCGGGCACGCCGCCGCCGCTGGCCCCGCGTGTGCTGCGCTGGTTCAGCGATCCCGACCTTTCCCGCCAGTTCGTCGCCGCCGCCGGGGCCGGGCTGCAGTTCCTGCTGGTCGTCGGTGCGATCGGCCTGTTCCACGGCGGCGAGCGGCTCGCCGCCTTCCTCGGCCGGCGCTGGATCGCGGCCGGCGGGCGCGGCCATGGCGAGCGGGGCGGCCGGATCGCCGCGACCGGCGCGATGGGGATCGTCTTCGCGGTCGGGCTGCTCGGCATGCTCGGCATGGCGATCTGGTCGGTGGCGCGGCGCTGGCGCTGGCCCGATGTTCTGCCGTCGGTGTGGAGCCCGGGCAACTGGGCGCGCCAGGCCGACGCGCTCGCCTGGCCGGGCTGGACCACGGTGTCGGTGGCGCTGGCCGCGGCGCTGATCGCCATCGCGCTGGTCCTCGGCTGCCTCGAGAACGAGCAGCGCACCCATGTCACCCCCGGTTCGCGCGCCCTGTGGCTGATCTATGCGCCGCTGCTGGCGCCGCAGATCGGCTTCCTGTTCGGGGTCCAGGTACTGCTCGTCGCGTCCGGGCTGGACGGGCGCTGGGCGGCGCTGGTCTGGGGCCATCTGCTGTTCGTGCTGCCCTACGTGTTCCTGGCGCTGGCCGGGCCCTGGCGGCGGCTCGACGAGCGCTACGCGCGCACCGCGCTGTGCCTCGGCGCCTCGCCCGGACGGGTGTTCTGGCGCGTGAAACTGCCGATGCTGCTGCGCCCGGTGCTGTTCGCCCTGGCCGTCGGCTTCGCGGTCAGCGTCGGCGAGTACCTGCCGACCGTGTTCGCCGGCGGCGGCCGCTATGCGACCCTGACGACCGAGGCGGTGAGCCTCGCCGCCGGCGGCGACCGCCGGGTGATCGGCGTCTATGCCTTCCTGCAGGCGCTGCTGCCCTGGCTCGGCTTCACCCTCGCCATCGCGGTCCCGGCCTGGCTCTACCGCCGGCGCCACGGCATGAAGGCGTTCACCGCATGAGCGGCGACGGCAGCCTGGTGCTGGACGGGGTCACCGTGGCGCTGGACGGCGCGACGCTGATCGCCGGGCTCGACCTTGCCGTCGCGCCGGGCGAGATCGTCACCGTGATGGGGCCGAGCGGCTCCGGCAAGTCGACCCTGCTGGCCTGGCTGTGCGGCGCCGCCGACCCGGCTTTCCGCATCGCCGGCCGGGCGACGCTGGACGGTGCGGACATCACCGGCCTGCCGCCCGAGGCGCGCCGCGTCGGCATCCTGTTCCAGGACGACCTGCTGTTCCCGCACCTCTCGGTCGGCGGCAACCTTGCCTTCGGCCTGCCCCCGGGCCTGGCCGGTCCGGAGCGCCGGGCGCGCATCGAAGCGGCGCTGGAGGAGGCCGAGCTGCCCGGCTTCGCCGACCGCGACCCGGCCACCCTGTCCGGCGGCCAGCGGGCGCGGATCGCGCTGATGCGCACCCTGCTGGCGGCGCCCAAGGCGCTGCTGCTGGACGAGCCGTTCTCGCGGCTCGACGCGGCGCTGCGCGACCGTATCCGCTGCTTCGTCTTCGGCCACGCCACCGAGCGCGGCCTGCCGGTGCTGCTGGTCACCCACGATCCCGACGACGCAAGGGCGGCCGGCGGGAAGGTGGTGGAGATCGGCTGAACCCTGCCGGGCGAGCTGCCATCGTGGACAATCGGAGACACAGTAGAGGCTCCGGAAATTCCGGTTTTTCACTCTTGTTTTAAAATTAGAAAATTCTTATATACAGGCGATGTCCGGGGCCCATCGCGGCCACGCAATCTTGAGAGGACGCACCCGTCATGACCATCGACCGCATCGTAATGGCCTTCGCCGGCACCATGATCCTCGCCAGCCTCGCGCTGTCGCAGGTTCACTCGCAGTACTGGCTCTTCGTTACCGCCGTGGTCGGCGCCAATGTGCTGCAGGCGGCATTCACCCGCTTCTGCCCGCTGGCGCTGATCCTCAAGAAAATCGGCAGCCGCCCGGGCGCCGCGTTCGAGTGATCCGGCCGCCGCCGCCGCCCCATTTGCGCCCCAATTGCGCCGGAATCCCGTGCCAGGGTATGCAGGCCAGGACGCAGACGGGCCAACGGCATCGCGTGACTGCCGGGGGGTGGCCCCCCGCGATCCGGCGACGACGGCAACTTCGCCCGGTTGCTTCTGGACATTTCGCCGCGGCGGCATACATTGTCGCTGCCGGTCCCGGCCGGGCAGGGCAGCAAGAGGATCACGCGATGTACGAAGCCATCACCGACGACATCAAGGTCACGGTCCGCCCCGTCTATCTCGACGAGCAGTCCGAGCCCGACGACAATCACTTCGTCTGGGCCTATCACATCCGCATCGAGAACCTCGGCGAGCGCCGGGTGCAGCTCGTCAACCGGCACTGGACGATCACCGACGCGCAGGGCCGCGTGCAGGAGGTGCGGGGCCCCGGCGTGGTCGGCGAGCAGCCGGTGCTGGAGCCCGGCGAGGCGTTCGAATACACCAGCGGCACGCCGCTCTCGACGCCGTCGGGCGTGATGGTCGGCTCCTACGAGATGGAGGGCCCCGAGGGCGACATGTTCGACGTCGCCGTCCCCGCGTTCTCGCTCGACAGCCCGCACGAGGCGCACCAGGTGCATTAGGCGGCCGGCGGGCGGCCGTCCCGATTACTCTGGCGCGCCCGTGCGCACCGTGATATAGCGCTTGCCTTCAACCGGATCCGGGAGACACCACGTGGCCCAGTTGCGACGCCTGCGACGACGAGGAAGCGGCCGCGCCTGTGCGCGCCGGCCCCTCGCCATGCCGCCGTCAGGGCCGCTCACCCGGGATCGCTGATCCCCCCCGCGGATCCTGCGACGGCGAAAAACCTCCCGTTTCGTCGCAGGATCACCGCCATGCAGATCATTGAGCAGACAGACGACCACGCGGCCGCCATCGAGCGGCTGCTCGACCTCACCTTCGGGCCCGACCGGCACCACAAGACCGTCTACCGGCTGCGCGACGGCGTCGCCCCGGCGCCGGGCCTCTCCTTCGTCATCGAGAACGGCGAGGGTCTGGCCGCAACGCTGCGCTTCTGGCCGGTCATGCTGCCGGAGGGCGGGGCGGCATTGCTGCTGGGGCCGATCGCGGTGCGCCCGGACCTCTCCGGCAAGGGCTACGGCAAGGCGCTGATGCGGCACGGCATCGCCCGGGCGCGGGCTCGGGGCTGGGCCGCCATCCTGCTGGTCGGCGACGAGGCCTATTACGGCAAGCTCGGCTTTACCCGCGCCGCGGCGGAAAAGCTCCAATTGCCCGGCCCGGTCGAGCGTGAGCGGTTCCTCGCGCTGGAGCTGACCCAAGGCGCGCTGGACGGGGTGGAGGGTACGGTCGGCAAGGTCGAGCCGGATGCGGCACAACGAAAGGCGGGCGGCTGAGGGCTGGGGGCTACCGCGACGATCATCAAACGGGCGATCCCGTTACTGGACCTGTCGCCCCCTCCTCAAGGCGGCGACCCACCAGGCCATGATGACAATCACGGCGAGTTGCGCGGTGATCACTGCAGGCCAGATGCGCGGGAATGCCGGGTCGAAGTACTTCTGCGGCCCGAACGCCACCAGGGCCGTGAGGGAAAACAGAAAGGCAAGCGCGCCGCCATGGCGCGCGCCCCGGTGGACGAGGTGGAAGGCAGCGGCACCGATCGCCAGGGAGGCGCCCAGGAATGGGCCAAGTGCGAAGGGCGCCACTTCGAGCGGCGGATGCGGCGCCGTGCGCGAGAACAGCGCAAGCAACATCACGCCGGTAAGCACGAGAAGGACGACGATCGCCGCCGACGCGTATCGGTCCTCCCGGGCCGCGGACTCTCCAGGATCTGACATCGAATTCCTCCGGGGATATATCCGTACCAGTCAGTACGCTTGTCTTTAACCGTACTTAGTGGTACGGATTGTGTCAAGACCCAGTATGAGCGGACACTGGACATGAAGGCTGCATTGCGCGACCAGCGCCGCCACGAGATCATGAATATTGCGATCGAGGTTCTTGCGGAGCGCGGATACCGCGATGCCAGCATGCTCGAAGTCGCGAGGCGCGCGTCGGCATCGAAGGAAACGCTTTATGCCTGGTTCGGCGACAAGCAAAGCCTCTTCGAGGCGGTGATCCGGCGCAATGCCGAAGCCGTTCAAGCGGTGCTCGCGCGTCATCTTGAGGGCGATGCGCCCACCGAAGTCGTACTGGTAGAGTTCGGCCGCGCGCTTCTGGAGTTATTGCTGGGCGACAGCGCGGTTGCGATCAACCGGGCCGCCATTTCGGAAGCGCTGTCGGATCCCCGGCTCGCACAGATCCTGTCCAGCACCGGCCGTGATGCCACGCTGCCGGGCTTCGTCCGCTTTCTCGAGCTGAGCCAGAAACGCGGGGCTTTGAGAATGGAAGCCCCGTCCAAGGCGGCCGAGGACTATCTTGGCCTGCTGCTCGGCGACACCCAGGTACGGCGTCTTCTGGACCTTCTGGCCGCACCGAAGAAGGCGCAAATCGAGGCGCGCGCTGTGCGCGCGGCAAAGAACTTCCTGCGCTTGTACGCGGCGTAGAGCGGATCGCGATTGATCGTCGTCATGATCGATCGCGTGATTCTGCACTAGAACTTGAAGACAGCGCCGATTCACCGGCTCGGCGGATCGCCGAAGGCGATTCCGTTCAATCCGGATCGGCTCTGGGGCCGGTATCGCCGCCGTCGATCGCGCCAAGGTTGACTCGATCTTCTTGTCCCCACCGATCGTGGTTCCCGGGCCCTCGATTCGCAGGCGGTTCATCGTTCGCGCCGGTTGCAAGCACCGCCGCCGTTTTTCGTTCACTTCTGCTTGCGCGGCAAGAATGCGATCTTGCCGGCGGCGAGTCCGGGTGCTACATTTTGCCGCAGGGAGCGCCCGAGCATTCCGAGAAAGCCAACGTACTCCCCGGCACAGATGACCATGCCTGCCGGATCGGGCGCCAAAGGGAGGATTCTCGATGGACGACTTCGGTCCGTATGACCCCACTTTGGACTATGGCAGCGAGCCCGCAATCAAGGAGATTGGGCCTGAGGGTTCGGACATCCCGATCTGGAAGCCGCTGAACATGACTCGCCGCGATTTCATTCGCGGCGTCGTTTGTTCCGGCGTGGTGATCGCCGGCGCGGCTTACATTTTCCCCGGCGTGCCCAGGGCGCGGGCCGATACCCGCGCGGTGGAGCGGCTGGTGTCCTTCACCGTCAACGGCCGAAAGCGCCAGGCCGAGGTCCCGCCGAACGAGACTCTCGCCCACACGCTTCGCTACCGCTTCGGACTGACCGGCACCAAGATCGGCTGCAACCGGGCGGAATGCGGCGCCTGCACGGTGATGGCCGACGGCACGGCGATATACTCGTGCTCGACGCTGACCCATCGCGTGCGGGGCAAGGACATCGTCACCGTCGAGGGCGTCGCGGCCGCTGACGGCACGCTGCATCCGGTCCAGCAGGCCTTCATCGACGAAATCGGGCCGCAATGCGGCTTCTGCACGCCGGGACAGGTGGTCGCCGCGGTGGCACTGCTGAAGAAGAACCCCAATCCCACGGTCGACGAGGCGCGCCTGGCCATGTCGGGCAATCTTTGCCGGTGCGGGGCCTATGACCACTATCTGCGCGGCGTCATGAAAGCGGCAGGGAGGGCCTGACCATGGCATACAAGCTGATTGGCAAGAATTTCACGCCGCCGGACCTGGAAGCCAAGGTGACCGGTGCGGCGCGCTACGCCGAGGACTTCCGCGCCGACGGCATGGCGTTCATTCGCATCCTGGCATCGCCGATGCCGCACGCGATGGTCAAGAAGATCGATCTCGGACGGGCCGAGAAGGTCCCGGGTTTTCTTGCCGCGCTGACGCCCGACGAGGTCAAGCAGCCGGGGCCCACGGGCCAGCCGATCCTGGCCGCCGAGCCGGCCTATGTCGGCCAGCCGATCGTCGCGATCGCGGCGGAAACCGAGCAGGCCGCGGAGGACGCGGTTGCCGCAATCGAAATCGAACTGGAGCCGCTTGCCTTCTGTGTGGACCCGCTCGAGAGCCTGAGGCCCGGCGGCCCCAATGCGCTCACCGGCGGCAATATCTCGGGCCGCCGCATCGAATTCCAGGAGATTAAATGGAGCGGCAAGGACTTCGCGCTCGCCGGGGAGGACGCGCTGCCGAAGGGAACCCCGGTAGTCGAGTGGGCGTTCGGCGACGTGGAGGCGGCCTTCAAGGAGGCCGCTGTCGTCGTTGAAGAGAACATGGTCCACGCATCGAACGCGCACCATGCGATGGAGCCGCGCACGGCGGCCGCGTACTGGGAAAACGGCAAGTGCCATGTATGGGGATCGACCCAGTCGACCGCTTTCGCCCAGCCGGCCCTGGCCCGGCTGATCGGCATCGAACCGTCCGATCTGGTGTTCGTGGCCGAGTATTGCGGCGGCGGCTTTGGCGGCAAGGCCACGTCCTATCCGCTCATGGCGCTGCCGGCGCTGATGTCGAAGAAGCTCGGCGGGCGTCCGTGCCTGGCGCGGGTGAGCCGCGCCGAGGAATACTACAACGGTTACGCGCGCGCCGGTTTCCAGGCCTGGGCGAAGTTCGGCTTCCGCAAGGACGGGCGGCTGATCGCGGCCGATGTCTACGTCGTGCAGGACCTCGGCTCGACATCGGGATTCCCCGACTTCAACAATGTCGGCAACGCCACAAGCATCGTCTTCCAGCCCGAGAACATGCGGTTCCGCGCCATGCCGGTCCTGACCAACACGGTGCCCAAGGGCGCGCAGCGCGGGCCGGGAGAGAACCAGACCGCGAATATGTTCGAGCCCCTGATCGACAAGGCGGCGCGGGAGCTCGGCATCGACCGTCTGGCGATCCGCCTCGCCAACGCGCCGGGCGGTGGCGGCAAGGACGCCAAATACGGCGCCGAACAGGGACCCGTGACCAGCGCCTATCTGCGCGAGGCCCTGGTAAAGGGCGGCGAGCGCTTCAACTGGGCGGAACGGGTAAAGACGTCCGGCCAGCGGAACGGCTCGAAGGTGCGCGCCGTCGCGATCGGCCAGGCGTATCACAGTGCCGGACGCAACGGCTTCGACGGGCTGGTGCGGATCACGCCCGACGGGATCCTCCACATCCACACCGGCGTCGGCAACCTTGGCACCTTCTCGTATGCCTCGACATCGCGGGTCGCGGCCGAGGTGCTGGGCTATGACTGGTCGCGCTGCACCATCGAACGCGGCGGCACGGCGCGCAGCCTGCCGTGGAACCTCGGCCAGTTCGGCTCCAATACCAGCTTCACCATGACCCGGACCAACTTCGTCGCGGCGACCGACGCCAAGGACAAACTGCTGACGCTCGCGTCGATGGATCTGGGCGGGTCGCCGGATGATTACGATCTGGTCGACGAGCACGTGGTGCACAAATCGGACACGGCGCGGCGCGTCTCGTTCGCCGATTGCGCCAAACGGGCAGTCAAGCTCGGCGGCGCGTTCAACGGCCAGGAGGTGCCCGAGGATATCAATCCCATGACCCGGGCCGCGGTCGCGGCGATCGCCGGCACCGGCCTCATCGGGGTCGCCAAGGACAACCTCGCCAAGGAAGGCGTGGTCCCGGCTCTGTCGGTCGGCTTTATCGAGATCGAACTCGATCTGGAAACCGGTAAGTACGAGATCCTCGACTATGTCGGCGTCGCCGATTGCGGCACGGTGATGCATCCCCAGGGTCTGGCCGCGCAGGTGCGCGGCGGCGCCGTCATGGGCTTCGGCCTGGCATCGACGGAGCGGCACATCTACGACCCGGCCTATGGCCGGCCGGGCGCCCGGGGTCTGCATCAGGCCAAGCCCAAGACCTATCTCGACATACCCGCCGAGATGGGCTGGGATGCGGTCGACCAGCCGGACCCCCAGAACCCGGTCGGCGCCAAGGGGATCGGCGAACCGCTGGAAGGGGCGGCCTCGTCGGCGCTGATCTGCGCCATTTCGGAGGCGCTGGGCGGGTACATGTTCAACCGGACTCCGGTCGTCACCGACATGATCCTCAATGCGGCGGCGGGTCGGCCACAGTCCCACAAACCGTTGCAGACGAACTGCGAATGAGCCGGGAGGCGGGGAGCCAAGACCATGTCTGACGTGATGTACGATTTCGAACTGTACCAGCCCGACTCGGTTGCCGACGCGCTGGAATTGCTGGGCGAGCACGGCAAGGATGCCTGGATCATCGCCGGCGGCAAGGACAGCCTGGACTGGTTCAAGGACCGGGTGAAAAAACCGCCGGTGCTGGTCGACATTTCCAGCATCGCCGAACTTCACGGGATCCGCGAAGAAGACGACGGTGGCCTCGCGGTCGGCGCCATGACGACGCTGACGGAAATCAATGAAAGCCCGGTCATCCGCGCGAAATTCCCGGTGCTGGCGGAGGCCGCGGGCCACGTCGCAAGCCCGCAGATCCGCAATGCCGGGACACTGGGCGGCAACCTCTCCCAGGATACCCGCTGTTTCTATTACCGTGACGGGTTCCCGTGCTACCGGGCCGGCGGCAACACCTGCTACGCCAATACGCCGACGGCCATGAACCGCGAGCACACGCTGTTCGAGGCGAGCCGGTGCGTCGCGGTCACGCCCTCGGATACGGCGCCGGCCACCGTGGTGCTGGAGGCCGAAATGGTGATCAGGAACAAGAAAGGACAGCGCATCGTCAAGGCGGAGGACTTCTTCATCGGACCCGAAATCGATATCACCCGCATGACGGTGCTCAAACCCGGCGATATCCTGCTCGGCGTGCGGTTCCCCGGCAAATGGGCCGGGTCGCGCCAGTATTTCGAGAAAGTCGCCGACCGCAACGTGTGGGATTTCGCGCTGCTCAGTATCGCCATGGCCGCAAAGATGGACGGCGCCCGCATCGCCGATGTGCGTCTGGCGTCCGGCGCGGTGCAGTGCACACCGCGACGCATGACCAGCGTAGAAGACCTGATCAAGGGCGAAACCCCCGGCGAGGACCTGGAAACGCTGGTCGCGCGGGTCGCGTCGCGGGGAGCGAAGCCGCTAAATTACAACCATTTCAAGATTCCGTTGCTGGAAAACCTGGCCAAGCGCGCCGCGCGGTCGCTGGCGGCCTGACTCGATGGAGGTCCTGCGCTACACAACGGACGTCTATGGCCGAAAACTGCTTGTAGGTGCGTCCTGGGACCTGTTGTGGGTCCCGGTCGCACTTGCAGGCCTCGCCATTATCGTGCATCAGGTATTGAGGGCGCGCCGTCGGGCGCGCTGATTCTTCCCGCACATTGAACGATGCCCGGCCGTCATGGCCGAGGGAGGCTTGTGAATGGATTCGCAACTGAGGGAGACCGGGACGCGTCACCAATGGCCGGACAGGGTCTTTCACTGGACGATGGCGCTCAGCGTGATCGTGCTGTGCGCCACCGCGTTCCTGCCGATCCTCGGCCTGCGTTTCGACTGGGTTCCCGCGCACTGGATCAGCGGGTTCGTCCTGGCCGCAGCCATTCTGTTCCATTGGCTTCGGGTCGGGCTGGTCCACGGCGTCGGGGAAATGATGCCGGGATCGGACGACCTGCGTGAAGTCCTGCTCGATTTGCGGGCGCGGTCCGGCACGCTGGGGCCGGCCAAATACGACGCCTACCAGAAGGGCTACCACTGGCTGTCCGGTCTCGTCGTCCTGGTGCTTGCCGCGACCGGACTTCTGATGATGGCCAAGATCGATACGCCATGGTGGCGGCGCGATCCGTCCATCCTGTCCGACGCGCAGTGGGGCATCGTTTACGTCGCCCACGGATTTGCCTCGCTGGCAATCATTTTCCTCGTGATCCTGCACGTCTATTTTGCCTTGCTTCCCGAACACTGGGCGACGCTGAAATCGATGGTCCGGGGCCGCGGGCCGCTCCTGACGAGAGGCGCAAGGCATGAACAAGAGCACTGAGCTTCGTCACGCCGTGGCCATCCGGGATGCCATCGATGCGGTCGAGGAAGCTTACGAATTCATGCTGGCCTATGCCGCGCAGGGCCGCAAACGCGAAACGCAAGACGAGGGCGCCTCGAAGATCCGGGACTATCTGAACCGCTTCGCGTCCGCCCTGGAGGCCATGGAGAAGGCGGCCCCGGACGCCCTTGGCGCGGCGGCGGCGGAGCCGTTCCGTGACCGGTTTCTGGCCGACATGGCGGTGATGCGCTCCGTGATCGCCGTGCTTCTCGAACAACCCTCCATCAGTTCCGACATGGTCGATAACACCAACGGGCTGATCGCCGTGCGGTCGTTCCTGACAGACCTGTTTTTCATCGATCAGGCGATGCTGCCGCCGCGCTGAGGCATTCGGCGCCGTACGCGGTGTCGCCTGATGGCGGCAAGGCGGCGCGGCGAAAGGCGGGCGGGTAACGGGCAATTGCTGGCGCGATCGCCTTAGGCGCCGGACGCCACCTGCAGCTTGCCCGTGACGCCATGCTTTTCGATCAGTTCGGCGACCAGGCCGCTCGCCTTGGCTTCGGCGGTGAACTCTGCGACGACGGCGTTCAGCGCGCTGCATTCCGGCCTGGTGCCGATGGCCTGGCGCACCGAGGTATAGCGCCCGTCCAGGACGCGCGAGCCGGGCAGGTTTTCGGCGTTTTCCTGCAACGCCGGCACGAGGCCCGCCAGCGCATCCAGCTTCTCGTCGACGAACAGCTTGAAGGCGCCGGGCAGGCCCTGGGCGCGGTGCAGTTCCGCATGCTTCAGCGTGCGGCTCAGATACAGATCGTACGCGGCGCGGTCCGACACCGCGATCCGCACGCCGGGCCGGTCGACGTCAACGATCGATTGCAGGGGCGAATCCTTGGGTAC
Organism: uncultured Alphaproteobacteria bacterium; assembly: GCA_947259105.1. Lineage (GTDB taxonomy): Bacteria > Pseudomonadota > Alphaproteobacteria > UBA8366 > JADFVY01. The sequence continues at coordinate 15,207 of CAMYKU010000006.1, read as the reverse complement.
GAGATACGTGGCCTCGATCTCCACATAGGGCTCGCAGAAGGCGATCTGTTCGGCGCGTTTCGGCTCCGCCGCAATCAAGCCGATGTCCCATTCGTCCCGTTCCACGGCGTCGGCAAGCTCCCCCGGGGTCGCATAGGTCACGTAGGACACACCGACGCCAAGGCGCTCGGCAATGGCCGCCGCCATGTCCGGCGCGACCCCCTGCGGCTCGCCCTTGGGCCCGGTTCCCGTCACCAGCAGGATGTTGCCGAGGTTGATGCCGGCACGCAACGTGCCGGGACGGGTGAGTTCGGATCGGGCGTCCTCGGTCATGGTCGGTCTCCTCGACTTGCGTGGCGGGACAGGCAGTTGGTGACGATGCGCGATCCGCCGGCGGAAATCAATGCCCCGGCGCGGATTGCCCCGGGGGCGCAGAGGTGGCGGGGCCGGCGATCTTCACCCGCTCCCGGTGATCCCGTCACAGGACCGGTTTCCGGCCCGGACCAGACGTCCGTGCTTTCGAAATCTGCTCTGCGCGGCAAAGCGGTTGCAGGGCTTGGTGGGGCTGGAAGACTGCCTTTGACCCGGGGCGGACATATGACCGGGGTAACAGCGCTGAAAATCCAGGGCTGATGTCGCGGATTCAAATCAGGTGCTGCCAGAACCGGTGGGGATTTTCAAAAGAAAAGGGAGGCGTTCCTATGTGAAGCCCCCCTCTCCCAGGAATATGCGACAACAGTCAGTTTCTGGTGCCACCGGCGCGACCGCCACTGGTGTGACCCGCCAAGCCATCGGGGCCCTTTTCGGCCCCGCTGACGGCGTTGCCGAATCCTCGACCATCAGTGCCGTGCGCAGCAGGTGCACCGCCAGCGCGACCGCCACTGGTGTGACCCGCCAAGCCATCGGGACCCTTTTCGGCCCCGCTCACGGCGTCGCCAAATCCTCGACCGTCAGTACCATGCGCGGCAGGAGCGCCGCCAGCATCCGCGTACGCGACAGCCGCACTGAGTGAAAGAACCAAAGCAGCCGCCGCTGCAGGTACAAGTCTGAACATGATTGCCTCCATTAAGATTGTGTTCAACGTCTCTGGATACGTTGCGGCGCTATAGGTGGATCACACCCCTAGCGGACGAATGCACCTTGCAAGAGACACCGGCGGTCATATCCAAAGGCTGGCGAAAGGACGGCGGAGATGAAGCCTGATGGGCACCTCACATCAACCTGCTGGAGCACTGGCTCGAGGAATGGCCGGTAACTTTGTGGTGACGGCGGTATTACAGAATTCGAGGGCCAACGTCCGCTCTTGATGCAGTGGCCGGCCCCGGACTGCCATGCCGAATAGTGTCCGCTTTTTCAGAAAGCGGACATCGCTGGCAGTCGGGATGTGCTATGGTCTTCCTGCCGGCGGCGCCGGTGACGGCCCGGCACTGTGTCGTACTAGCGTCGCCACGCCCGAAGCGGATCGACGCGACGAAACAGGCTAATGCCTGGGGAACTCCCGAATGGAAGAGGTAAAGTTCGACCGTGACGCCATGGGGCGCCTGGCCAAAGCCGTGGCGTTCATCTGCGGACCGGATCATCCGACCACACTTGCCCTCAAGGCCGCCGCCGAGAGCGGGTCCGAAAAGGACATCGCGAAGGCCCGCAAGCTGTTTCTTGGCATGAAGCCGGGCGACCGCCGGGCCGCGTTGACCATGCTCGCCGATTGATCGGCGCCCTGCCGGGCCGCGCCCTGCCGCCGAGAGTTCGAACTGCCCGGACCACTGACCCAGGTCAATGCGCCGGGGGCGCCGATATGCGATAGGCCCGCCGTCACGTTCGATGTGGAGGGCGACATGGTCCAGGACTTAACGTTCATCTGGAACGAGCTCATCACCACCGACCAGCAGGTATGCGGCGCGTTCTACTCGGCGTTGCTCGGATGGACGCGCAAGGAGGTCGATGCGGGACCCGGGGGCACCTACACCGTCTTCCGGCACAATGGCAGGGACGTCGCCGGCATGATGAACCCGGCCACGGAATTTTCCCGGACACGGCCGCCGTTCTGGTCCGCCTATATCGCGGTCCGCGATATCGATGCCTGCGCCGCCCGTGTGGCCCAGCTCGGCGGACAGGTTATCGCGGGACCGGAAGACATCCCCGACGTGGGGCGCGTGTGCATGCTGACCGATCCGATGGGGGCGCCGGTGTGTCTGATGACACCGGCAGGCAACGGGGCGGAGACGAGCCAGTGAAAAAAGTCGATCTGAAAAAGGAGCTCAAGCATCTCTATGGCGCCACCGCGAAATCCGTCGCCGTCGTCGATGTGCCGGCGATGAATTTCCTGATGATCGACGGCGAGGGCGATCCGAACACCTCGGACGACTATCTGGATGCCGTCGCGGCGCTGTTCACGGTGTCCTACACGGCGAAGTTCATGATCAAGAAGGGCCCGGCGGCCGTCGACTACGGCGTGATGCCCCTCGAAGGCCTGTGGTGGACCGACGATCCGGCGGATTTCAGCCCCGACAACAAGGACATCTGGAAATGGACCGCGATGATCATGCAGCCGGAGTGGGTGACCGCGGAGCTATGGGCGGACGCCAGGGCGCAGGCCGCCGGGAAGAAGGACCTGCCCGGGGCGCCACGGATGCGGTTCGAGTCCTTCGCAGAAGGCAGGGCGGCCCAAATCCTGCATGTCGGACCCTATGCCGGGGAAGCTCCGACGATTGCCCGGCTCCACGAATTCATCGCGGGGGAAGGCCTCAGCCGGGCGGGCAGGCATCATGAGATTTACCTTGGTGACCCGCGACGGACCGCGCCCGCGAAGTTTAAGACCATCATCCGCCAGCCTGTCGCCCGGTAATGAATGCCCGATGGCATCTCAAGCTCCTTGCGGTCGTGACTGCGGCCTGGGCGATCTTCTGGATTATCGGCCTGCCGGATTACTATCGGCAGTACTCCGGCAGGTTCATGATCATCTTCGATCTGGCCATCCTCTTCCCGCTCTGGTACGTCGTTTTTCGCGTACTGAAGAAGGTCAGGGGGCGCTCCAGGCTGGCGGTCGCGAACTGGCTGGCGTTCTACATAACCGTCCCGTTGCTGCTCTACGATTTTGTGTATTGCGGGGTCTATCTTGGTTACGGCGCGGGTTTCTTTGCCGAATTCTGGTATCTGTCGGTTTACTACATCGTTCCGTGGATCATCCTGCCGCCGACCGGCCTGTGGCTGGACCGGCGGTCGAGCACGGGCCGGCCGGCTGGTTAGTGCATCAACCAGCCAGGCGGGTTACGCGCTAGAACATGGCCCTGCCGTACAGCATGAGACCGGCGAAACGGGACTCGATATTCCCGGTGAAACCCAGGCCCATCGAGTCGTCGTTTTCGAGCTTCAAATTAACGGCATTGAAGCCCAGGCCAATGGCGAAATGTTCCCAGGCACGGTATTCCCCGGCCACCATGATGTCGGTGAGGCTGCCGGAGAAGTCGTCGAAACTGAGATAGAGCGCCTCGAGCGACGAGCGCACGTACCATTTCTCCGTCAGCGCCACGTCCAGTCGCGCGCCGATCACCGGCAGGGGCGCAGTCACGCTGTCGCCGCCCGCGCCGAGGATACCGGCGCTGTCGTCGATGTACAGCCCGACCTGGGTAATGTGCAGCCCGAGCGACCCGGCAAAGTCGATGCGGTTGTCCTTGATGAACGAATAGGCGTACCGGACATTATAGAAAGCTAGGTCGAATTCGCTGTCGATGGTGGTGCCGATCGGATAGACGATCCCGTCGACCTCGATCTCTTCCTGCAACGTCCTGGTGGCGTCGCGCGACAGGTCGAACCAGGTGAAGTCGAAACGGTGGCGGTTGTTGTTGCCGAAGCGGTAGTTGCCGTCGAAGCGAAACACCGACTGCGAGTTCTTCAGGCCGAGGGCCTCTTCCAGATCGAACTCGACCCCGACGCCGGGCCCGCCGATCCGGATGGTGTTGTCGAGGTCGGCGACGAACGCGCCGCCGCTGATGCTCCACTTCTCCCACGGATCCCGTTCATCTGCGTCCTGCTGTGCGAGCGCCTGCGTCGCACCCGAGCAGAGCGCGACCGCCGCCATCAGTACCTTCATGTGTTTCATCAGAGTCTCCCGTCCGTGTTGGCCCATGACGCTGCCAGTATAACGCCGCCGCCGCGCATGCCAACAGGTTCCGCCGGGGGAGCCTTGCCGGACCCGTCCGAAACCGCGGTCGATTTCATGCTCGGCGGCCGCTACCACTATCTCAAGCAGGAGATCGACGTCATGCCCGGGCCGCTGCCGCGCGCCGCCAAGACTGGTTCGAGCTGGCCGCCGGCGCGCACGTCCAGTGGGGCATCAACGAGCGGTGGTCGACGGCGCTCCGTGCAGATTTCAGCGGCCTCGGCATCGGCAACGCCTCGAACCTCACCTGCAACGTCCGGGCGACCGCCGATTACCATCCATGGGAGCGATGGGCGCGGCCGTTCGGGGCGGTCAGCGAACTTACAGCCGGCCAAAGCCGATGCGCAGACTCCGCACGCCCTCGCCCAGCCGGACGCCGAGAAAGACGCGTGGCACTTTGATGCCCCAAACCTTGTAGGGCTTGCTGCTGCCCAGGCTGATCCCGAACTCTTTCTGGTTATTGAGGAAGCTCGGCGTGACGCCCTCGATCTCCAGCTCGACGGGGTCCCAGAACCAGTAGCCCTTTGCGTAGAGGCCGGGCTGGAAGCGCGGCCCGTCGCGCGGCGCCCCGAAGCTGCGCCGAAATTCGACCGCGCCGGTCAGGCTCCCCCAATCGCCGAGCAGGCCGTTGCGGCTGGTCAGGGCGGCATCGTAGCGGGCTTCGACAGCCAGGGCGGACACGTAGCGCTCGGCGAACGGCTGCCACCTTTGCGCCCGCAACCCGCCGGTCAGGATCCCGATGGTACTTTCGCCGCTTACCGGCTTCTGATCGCCGACCGCCGCGGCGCCGCCGGCCCCCGCAAAGGGCAGGAACGTCCATTTCTCGTCGACCGGGACGATGAATTCGAGCGTCGGAACCACGGAGACCGTCGAGACGCTGTCGAGGTCGATCCCCGCGTCCAGATTGAATTCCGTCAGGCCGATCGAGAACGGGAAGGTCAGGCGGAGGTCCCAGTTTCCCGATTTCGCCGAGCGCAGGATGATACCGGTCTTCAACTCGGGGTCGGACAGGGGTTCCTGACCGGGGGGGTGTGGCGTCGCGCCGGCGTCCTCCAGCGGCTCCTGGGCGTGATCGGTGCCTGTCTGGGCAACCGCGGCATTCGCGGAGAAGACCTGGCAGGCGGCCGACAGGGCCGCCGCCGCTACGAGCTTAACAAGGCGTTTCTTTCCCATGCAGTAACCCGATCGTCCGGCGGTGGCGCAGGGTCACATATTTAGGCCCCACCAGGGGTCCTTTCGGCAAGACAAATCGTCGGATTGACCGGCCGGCCCCCGTGCCTGCCGGGACTCCCGGCACCCGGGATATTGTTCCGCGCCGGCGGTCTGCGCGGCACTTCAACTGACGCGCGCGGCGGCATTCGGCGCCACCGACAAGGCCGTTGAGTCGGGCTGCCGGTTGCCCTTGAGTCGGGCGAACCGACATCAGCAGCAAGAAGGGCATAGCTGGTGACGGCGGCGGCGCGCCGGGCGGGGGGTGAGGGCTCGTCCGGAACGACGCCCGTCTTCGGGGCCAGGGCCAATAAAGAGGGCGCGACCCGCAAGTGCCGGTCGCGCCCCGAAACAAGTAGTATTAACGGAGGCGCACAGTATACCTGAGATACAACCCGGGCGACAGCACTTTTTTATTGCGAAAGTGTTAACATAATACACGAAAAGGTTGCATTTCAGATTTTGAGATCGAATGCCGGATCCCCCGCCCCAGGCCTCGCCAGGAACACCCTGGTGACCTTGGGCGCGAATCCGCACGCGCCGCTGTCGCCACCAGTGCCGCAAAACATCCAATAAGCCTCTCCGGTCCATACCCGCCCGTCCCGTATTGCCAGCCCCGGGCGTGGCCCTGTTCTTCCCAGATCACGGAATGGCGTTGTTTACGCCGTCCGGGGCCGGCAGCGCACACCGTAGACGCCCCGCTGCGCGCACAAACACCCCATCCGCCCGATGGTCGATTGGCGCGGGTCGTCGAGCCGGACCGCGCGACGCTTCAACTGACGCGGGTGGCGGCGCATCGCCGCGCGAACAAGGCCGTTGACACCGGCTGCCGGTTGCCCTTGAGTCGGGCCAACCGATCGCAGCAGAAAGAAGGGCGTGGCTGGAGGCGGGGGCGGCGGCGCAAGCGGGCCGCCACCTCGAATTCTCCTGAAACAAGCCGGTGCCGTTCTTGCGGCCGGCAGTCATTGCGCCATCGTGGCGGCCACAGGGAGGGCCGCGACGGCGCCGTGAAGGGGCGGGCCCGGCATCGCCTGGCGATGCGCGGCGGCCCGGCCGAACTCGTATCCAAGGGAGGAACTTATGCGACTCGTTGCTTTCATTGCCGTCGCGCTGGCCGGGCTGGGGCTCGTCCAGCCGGCCGCGGCGCAGGACAAGACGAACATCGCCTGGGGCGGCTCGAACCCCGGCGGCGTGATGTATTACATGGTCGGCACCGCCGGCACGATCATTTCCGAGAAGCTGCCGCAGTACAACAACAACATCACCCAGGTGACGACCGGCGGCTCGACCGAGAACGCCAAGCGCATCATCAAGGGCGAGCTGGACATGGGCATCGTCTACGGCGCCCATGTCTTCATGTCGCAGAAGCCGGAAGGGCCGTTCGCCGGGGGCGCCAAGGGCACCATGTTCCGCGGTGTCGCCAAGGCCTACAAGGGGCCGACCTATTTCGTGACCCTGCCGGGCAGCGGCATCACCAAAATTACCGACCTCGCCGGCAAGAAGGTGGCGCTCGGCCCGCCCGGGTCCGGGACGGTGTTCAACTGCTCGAACATCATGCGGGCCACCGGCATGCTGGACAAGATCGAGCCCAGCATGATGACCTTCGCCGACGCCGGGCGGGCGCTCGGCAACGGCCAGATCGACGCGCTCTGCCAGTCCTCCGCCCCGGCCGCGGCGGTCAAGGAACTGGCCGAGACCAAGGGCGCCGTGGTGCTGGCCTACACCGCCGGCGAGATGAAGGCGATCACCGGCACCTACCCGTTCTACAACCCCGGCACCATGCCCTCGACCACGTACAAGGGCGTGCCGGACGTCGAGCTGCCGTACCTGACGGTCTATTGGGTGGCGCATGAGCGGGTGCCGGCCCAGGCGGTCGAGGATATCCTCGATCTCGTCTACCAGCCCGGCATCAAGAAGCAGCTGGCAGCCGGCCACAAGGCGTGGGGGCAGATGGAGCCCGACACCAGGAATTTCCTGGCGCTCGGCGTGCCGATGCACCCGGGCGCGGAGGCCTATTACAAGAAGAAAGGCCTCTGGCAGGAATAACCGAGAGTGTTGACGCCAGCCGCCGCGGCACAAGCCCCGGCGGCTGGTTTTTTCCATGCATCCGGCCCCGCAAGGTGGAGACAGTCACGTGTATGCGACTTGCCCGGCTCCGCCGGGTTCCCACCCCCTCCCCAACCCCTCCCCCGCCCAGGCGGGAGAGGGGCTAAGCAGTTGGTCTTTTGCGATAGAAAGCCCCTCTCCCTGGACAGGGGGAGGGGTTGGGGAGGGGGGTGACGCACGGTCGCCCGTTTGGGAAAAAAGTCTCCGCAGTGAGCGTCGATGACGGCCGAACGCTGGTTTCCGGATATCAAGGGCAGGGGGCGGACGCTGTCCGGCGTCTTCGCCGTCGGCTACGCGCTGACCGCGGCGGCGTTCTCGCTGTGGTATCTCTACACGTCGGGGTTCGGTCTCTATTCGACCGAGACCAATCGCGGCTTCTACCTGCTGTTCACCTCGATCCTGGTGTTCCTCGTCTTCCCGGCCCGGCGCGGGGCGCCGGCGCACCGGCCGAGCGTCATCGACGCGGTCCTGATCGCCGCCGCCGTGGCCTGCATCGGCTACTGGATGGACCAGTACGTGCCCTATGCGATGTTCCGCGTCAGCGATCCCAGTCAGTGGGACCTCGCCATGGGGGCCGTCGCCATCGTGGTGATCCTCGAGACCAGCCGGCGGGTCCTCGGCCCGGCGATCCCGATCATCGCGATCCTGTTCCTCGCGCAGCTCTATTTCGGCCCGTACCTGCCCGGCAAGCTCTCCCATTCCGGCATGCCGGTGGAGCGCATCCTCGAATTCAGCTTCTCGACCCAGGAGGCCATGTTCGGCGTGGTCACCGCGACCTTCGCGACCTTCGTCTTTCCCTTCATGATCTTCGGCGCGTTCCTCGAGCGCAGCGGCGCCGGCACCTTCTTCATGGAGCTGGCGACGGCGCTGACCGGGCGCTGGCGCGGCGGCCCGGCCAAGATCGCGACGCTCAGCTCGGCCCTGTTCGGCTCGATCTCGGGCTCGTCGGTGGCCAACGTCGTCGCCTCCGGCGCCTTCACCATCCCGATGATGAAGCGCATCGGCTTCAAGCCGCACCATGCCGGCGCCATCGAGGCGATCGCCTCGACCGGCGGCCAGATCATGCCGCCGATCATGGGCGCCGGCGTGTTCATCCTGGCGACCCTGACCCAGCGCGACTATCTGGGCATCGCCATGATGAACGTGATTCCGGCGGTGCTGTTCTTCACCTTCATCCTGCTGATGGTCGACCTCGAGGCCATGCGCACCGGCCTCAAGGGCCTGCCCGACGACGAGATCCCGCTTGTCCGCGACGTGCTGCGCCGCGGCTGGTTCTTCTTCATCCCGCTGATCGTCGTCATCACCCTGCTGTTCATGGGCTACTCGGCGAATTACGGCGCGTTCTGGGGCACCGTCGCGACGCTGGCCCTCTCATGGCTGCGCAAGGAGACCCGCATGGGCCCGCGCAAGGTCTTCCACGGCCTGGTCGCGGGCGCCCACAACAACACCTCGGCCGGCGCCGCGATCGGCAGCCTCGGCATCATCATCGGCGGCGTGGTGCTGGCCGGGCTGGGACTGAAGTTCTCGGCCGTGCTGGTCGAATTCGCCGGCGGGCAGCTGTTCTTCACGGTGGTCCTGGTGACCATTATCTCGATCGTCATCGGCATGGGCAGCAGCACCACCGGGTCCTACATCATCCTCGCCGTGGTGGCGGCGCCGGCGCTGATCCATCTCGGCGTCGACGAGGTGGCGGCGCATCTGGTGGTGTTCTACGCCGCGTGCCTCTCCAACGTGACGCCGCCGGTCTGCGTCTCGGCCTTCGCCGGCGCGGCGATCGCAGGCGCGGACCCGATGAAGACCGGCTTCGCGGCGCTCAAATTCGGGGCGACCCTGGTGCTGATCCCGTTCAGCTTCGTCTACGTGCCGGAACTGCTGCTGATCGGCGAGCCGGGGGCGATCGTCTACGCCGCGCTGCGCTACCTGCTCGGCTACGCGGTGCTGGCCATGGGCATCCAGAAGACCGAGTTCCTGACCGGGCCGATACCGCAGTGGCGGCGCGGCACCTTCCTGATCGCCGCGATCTGCCTGCTGTTCCCGCTGCTGCCCGGCATCGAGATCGCCGGCTTCGCCCTCGCCGCAATCGCCTGGGCACCGAGCATACGGACCGTCCTCGCCGCCCGCCGGGCGGGCTGAGGCGGGCCACGCGCAAAGATCGGTGATCCACCCCCACCCAACCCTCCCCCATCAAGGGGGAGGGCTCGTTTTGCGGGCAGCCCCAAATACTCCCTCCCCCTTGATGGGGGAGGGTCGGGGTGGGGGTGTGCGGCGCCGGGACCGGCGCTGGAAATCGATTGGAGTCGCTGCCTCGGGTTCTCCGGCGCAGCTACGGCTGGACATCAGCCGCTTGAACGCCGCCGCCGCGTGCCATATAAGAGTCTGCGGCGCGGGCGTAGTTCAGTGGTAGAACGTCAGCTTCCCAAGCTGAATGTCGTCGGTTCGATCCCGATCGCCCGCTCCACTTTTCCCCGCCGCACCTAGTCCTTGATGCTCTGCCGGATGGCCCGGGCGCGGGCGTCCATTTCGCGGGCGCGCTCGTCCTCGCCGGCCCGGCGCAGCAGTTTGGCGAAGTTCTCGAGGCTCTTGATAAGGTCGGGATGTTCCCTGCCGAGGCGCATCTCGCGGATCTCCAGCGCCCGGTCGACCAGACGCACCGCGTCGCGGTGGTTGCCCTGGGCCTGGAACACCGAGGCCATGCGGCCCATCGTCGTCGCGATATAGGGGTGGTCCGGCTCCAGCGTCTTCTCCTGGATCTCCAGCGCCCGCTTGAAGGCGGACAGCGCGCCCTCGTAGCGGCCGCGGTCGTCCAGCAGGCCGGCCAGGTTGACCAGCACGTCCGCCAGCTCCGGGCGCGCTTCGTTGGCGGTCTTTTCCATGATGCCGAGCGCCCGCCGGTACAGCTTCTCCGCCTCCTCGTAGTCGCTCATGTCGTGCAGCGCGATCGCAAGGTTGTTCAGGGTCGCCGCGAGTTCCGCGTGATCGGGGCCCAGGGTCTTTTCCTGGATCGCGATGGCGCGCTCGTACAGCGGGATCGCATCGTTGTTGCGCTCCCACGAGCGGAACAGTTCGGCGAGGTTGTTGAGGACGCTCGCGGCCTCGGCGCTCTGCGGCCCGTAGGCGGCCTCCATGATGCCGAGCGCCCGTTCGTACAGCGGCAGCGCCGCCTCGCACTCGCCGTAGGCGTCGTAGAGCGCCGCGAGGTTGCTGAGCGATGCCGCCAGCTGCAGGCTGTCGTTGCCGTTTTCGGCGGCCTGGATCGAGGCTCTCAGCTCCATCTCGGCCTGGATGTCGTCACCGGCGTCGAGCGCCGCCTGCGCCGCGCTCATATGGCCCTGCCAGTTGGCCTCTTTCGCCTGCACTGCTGTCATCTTCGGCTCTCCTTGCGCGCATACTAGGCCGCAAATGGTGACAAGAAGGTAAACAAAACCCCAAAGATTGCTCTTCAGGGGCGGGCCGGCGCCGATTTCGCGAAAGCGGATAATGCGCTAGCATGCGCCGCCGGAACCACACGCGGAGACGCGGACATGCGGCTGCAGACCACCACCATCGGCGCCTTTCCGAAGCCGGATTACGTGCCGATCACCGACTGGTTCCAGGGCGCGGCGGGGCCGGACACGGTCAGCCCGACGCAGGGTTACGCGGCGCAGATGGCACAGGCCGGCGCCGAGGCGGAGGCGCTGTTCGCGCGCGCCGCCGGGGCGGTGATCGCCGACCAGGTGGCGTCCGGCGTCGACATCCCGACCGATGGCGAGGTGCGGCGCGAGAACTATATCCACTACCACTGCCGGCATCTCGATGGCATCGATTTCGCGACCCTGACCGAGAAGGAGCTGCGCGGCGGCGCCTATGCCGCTTCGCTGCCCACGATCACCGGGAAGGTGCGGGCGCGCGACCGCTTCCTTGCCCATGACTGGCGGGTGGCGCAGGCCTTCACCGACAAGCCGCTGAAGGTGACCATGCCCGGGCCGATGACGATCACCGATACCGTGGCCAATACGTTCTACGACGACGAGGCGAGGCTCGGCGCCGACCTCGCCGCGGCGATCAATGAAGAGCTCAAGGCCCTGGCCGCCGCCGGATGCCGCCATATCCAGATCGACGAGCCGGTGTTCGCGCGCAAGCCGGATCAGGCGCTCGCCTGGGGCTTCGAGAACCTCGAGCGCTGCTTCCACGGCGCGCCGGGGGGCGTGGTGCGCACCGTCCACATGTGCTGCGGTTATCCCGACCGGCTGGACAACCCGGACTATCCCAAGGCCGACCGCAACGCCTATCTGCGTCTCGCCGACGCGATCGAGGAGTCGTCGGTCCAGGCGGTCTCGCTGGAGGACGCGCACCGCCACAACGACCTCGCGCTACTGGAGCGTTTCGCGACCACCACCGTGATCTTCGGTGCGGTCGCCGTGGCCAGGAGCAGGGTCGAGAGCGTGGACGAGATCCGCGGCCGGTTGCGCGCGGCGCTGCAGCACATCGACGCCGGCCGGCTGATCGCGGCGCCCGACTGCGGTCTCGGCCTGCTGGGGCGCGACCTCGCGGTCGCCAAGCTGACCAACCTCTGCGCCGCCGCGCATGACGTCTAGGGCGTCATTGGGTAAGATGGAATCTGAGCCGGCTTTCGCCGTCGCGTTTCGTTGTCCCCCTCCCCCTGCCCCCTCCCGCCAGGGGAGGGGGATAAGATGGTGCTGTGACGAAAAGATTTCCCTCCCCCTTGATGGGGGAGGGCAGGGTGGGGGTGGGACTCAATGCCTGAACGAGGGAAACCCGCATCCAGATGCCCGGACAATGCTCTAGCGATGGACGCGACGCGCCCCTGTTTTCGGTGCGCGGGCTGGCGCGGACCGGCATCGAGGTCCCCGACTTCGCGCTGGCGGCCGGCGAGGCGCTGGCGGTGAGCGGCCCGTCCGGCTCCGGCAAGAGCCTGTTCCTGCGCGCGCTGGCCGACCTCGACCCCAACGACGGCGCGCTGACGCTGGGCGGCGAGGACCGCAACGCGATGCCCGCCCCGCGCTGGCGCCGGCGGGTGACCTATGTTCCCGCCGAATCCGGCTGGTGGGCCGAGCGCGTGGGCGAGCATTTCGAGGACTGGGACGCCGCCGCCCCGTCGGCGGCGCGGCTCGGCATCCCGGCCGAGGCCGGCGGCTGGCCGGTGTCGCGCCTGTCGACCGGCGAGCGCCAGCGCCTGGCGCTGCTGCGGGCGCTGGTCCAGGGCGCGCAGGTGCTGCTGCTCGACGAGCCGACCTCGGGCCTCGACGTCGAGGCGACCTGGGCCGTCGAGGCGCGGCTGCGCGAGTTCCTCTCCGGCGGCGGCGCGCTGGTGTTCGTCACCCACGATCCGGCCCAGGCGCGGCGGCTGGCCAGGCGCGGCCTGCGCTTCGAGAAGGGCGTCGCGCGCGAGGAGGCGCGAGGATAGTGCATTGTCCGATATGTTCGCTCCAGCCCGCTCAGCACGAAAGACCCCGTACGATACCGTTGGGCGGCCGGGTGGGGGAGCGGGCCGGTGCCGCCTCCGCTTACAGCGGATAAGGAGCCAAACATGCCGCTGATCGCCCTCGACTACTGGGACCTGGCCCTGGCGGCGACGTTGCTGCTGGTCAATGCCGGGCTGTCGATCTGGCTGCAGCTGGGCCTCGCCCGCGACACCCTGATCGCCGCCCTGCGCATGGCGGTGCAGCTCGGCCTGATGGGGCTGGTGCTCAAGCTGCTGTTCTCGCTGGTCTCGCCGTGGCTGACGGCGCTGTTCGCGCTGCTGATGGTGCTGTTCGCCGGGCGCGAGGCGATGGCGCGGCAGGAGCGGCGGCTGGCCGGCTGGTGGGGCTATGGCGTCGGCACCGCGGCGATGCTGGCGGCGGCGGCGGTGGTCACGATGTTCGCGCTGACCACGCAGGTGCAGCCGCAGCCGTGGTACGACCCGCGCTATGCGATCCCGCTCCTGGGCATGATCCTCGGCAACACCATGACCGGGGTGGCGCTCGGCCTGCATACGCTCACCGCGACGGCGAGCCGCGAGAAGGCGGCGATCGAGGCCCAGCTGGCGCTCGGCCGGCCCCGGCGCGAGGCGCTGCGCCCGGTCGCCTCGGCGGCGCTGCGCACCGCGCTGATGCCGATCGTCAACGCCATGGCGGCGACCGGCCTGGTCGCGATCCCCGGCATGATGACCGGCCAGATCCTCTCCGGCGTCGACCCGGTGGAGGCGGTCAAGTACCAGACCCTGATCATGTTCCTGATCGCCGGCGGCACCGGCTTCGGCGCGCTCACCGCGGTGCTCGCCGCGGCGGCCAGGATCACCGACGGGCGGCACCGGCTGCGGCTGGACCGGTTGGCGCCGAAGCGCGGGTGAGGGGGGCGGCGGCGGCAATGCTATCCGAAGGTTGTATAGATGTGCATCCCAACGGATAGCGATGGCGCTGTTCCTGCGGACATCTATACCCATAAATATTAGCTGGACATATAACACACGGAAAATAAAAGGATTTCCTGAGCCCACCAAGAAACGCTAAAATTTTCTTAAAATTTCCCTCTTGACGCGCGCGTCCCTGAAGTTGCATCGTTGCCGGAAGTCATGGTTAACCGGCAGCATCCGCCGGGAGCGAATCCGGCGGGCCTGCCGCGCACAAGGGGGCTCTGCCATGCGCGCGACCGCGATGCGTTTCCGGATTCCGCCGTTCGTCCTGATCCTCGTGATCCTCGGAGTGACCGCTGCCCCCTCATGGGCCCAGACCACGGTCGCCGGGGTGACGCCGGGCGCGCTCGCGGTCGACCAGACGGGCCAGGCCAACTACTCGATCCCGATCGACGTGCCGCCCGGCCTCGCCGGCATGGCGCCGAGCCTGTCGCTCGACTATTCCAGCGGCGGCGGCAACGGCATCGCCGGGGTCGGCTGGTCCATCAGTGGCATGTCGGCGATCACCCGCTGCCCTCGCACCCCGGCGCAGGACGGGCAATGGGGCGGCATCGAATACAGCGACGACGACCGCTTCTGCCTCGACGGCAAGCGGCTGGTCGCGGTCGCGGGAACTTACGGCGCCGACGGCACCGAGTACCGCACCGAGATCGACGGGCTGTTCAAGGTCGTGTCGTACGGCAAGGTGGCCGGCTCCACCGGCGTCCAGGGCACCAGCCCGGTGTGGTTCCGGGTGTGGGCCAAGACCGGCCAGATCATGGATTACGGCGCCACGGAGGATTCGCGCATCGAGGCGGTGTTCACCCCCGCGCCGGGGCCGGAGGCGCCGCCGGAGGTGCGCGCCTGGGCGGTCGACAGGATCGCCGATACCGTCGGCAACTACCTGACGTTCACGTATTTCGAGGACTCGGCGGCCGGCGCCCACCGGCTCGACCGCATCGACTATGCGTACAACGACGCGGCGGCGGTCGCGGCGCAGAGCGCGGTCGAGTTCATCTACGAGGCCCGGCCCGACACGGCGCAGGGCTATCCGGGCGGCGCGCTGATCAACAGCGACGTGCGCCTCGCCGCGATCCGCACCCACACCGACGGCGCCCTGGTGCGCGACTACCGCCTGGCCTACGAGACCGGCGCCGCGACCGGCCGCTCGCGGCTGCTGAGCGTCACCGAATGCGACGGCATCGGCGGGACGGAAAGCTGCCTCGCCCCGACGAGTTTCGCGTGGAAGCCGGAGAACCTTGGCTGGCAGTCGAGCGCGCCACACAAACCCCCCTTTACGATCTTCAACGAAGACGCACCCGATGAGGACCGACGCAAGGGGGAGTTTGTCGACCTCAACGGCGATGGTCTGGTCGACTGG